>CACXKV010000007.1:0-129729 GCA_902768365.1 uncultured Bacteroidia bacterium
TTTGCATAGCGAATCATCAGGATTGCGTTCTCGGGAAGCATGTATGTCTGGCCTTCCGGATCGGCAAAATACTTGAATTGCACGCCGTCCGGATTGACACTCAGCACCGTAGCGATGATGTCGCTGCCATCGACACAGGTGATTATGTCCTGGGCCTTGGCGGAAAAGACGGCCGCAAGGGCGATCAATATGGATAATGCTATTCTTTTCATTTTTTGAAGCTTTACTGCGTCTGCAAATATACAAAGAATGTCTATATTTGTAAAGATGAGAAAGACAGTCCGCCCTGCAGGCAATGCAGACATTCCCTCGATCATGACAGTCCTTGAGGCGGCCAAGGGAATTATGCGTGCGTCCGGGAACATGAACCAGTGGGTGAACGGATATCCTTCGGAAGATGTGATTGCGGACGACATTTCCCATGGCTATGGCTTTGTGGTGGAGGATGGTGGGGCCCTGGAGGGCTACTTCGCGTACATCCCTTCCCCGGAACCGACTTATGCCAGGATTTACGACGGTGCCTGGCTGGATGATGAGAAACCCTATCATGTGGTTCACCGCATCGGCAGCACACCCGGGTCGCATGGTGTGTTCGAGGCGATCATGTCTTTCTGTTTTTCCGGCGGCCCGAACATACGTATAGACACCCATCGGGACAATCATATCATGCAGCACTGCATCCAGAAAGCCGGATTCAGCTACTGCGGAACCATTTATCTTGCCTCGGGCGACGAGCGTCTGGCATATCAAAAGATTATATAGAGTTATGAATATGAAGAGATCAGTACTGTTATTTGCCATTATCCTTCTTGCATCATGCGCGACGGTCAAGCCGCAGAAGTATTTCACTATGGATGAGATGCCGGATCTGGTCAAGTGTCTCCCGGCCCCACCTGCGCCTGGCACGCCGGAGTTCGGCTATGATTCCCTCCGCTACTTCTGGGGAAAGGAAATGCGCAAGGATCCGGTTCGCGCTGCAATCGCCGACAGGGATGCGATGTGGCAGATGGACAGCATCATCGCCATTTTCAGCGAGCCCTTCGGCATGAAACTGTCCCCGGAGCGTACCCCTCAGATCTGGCAGTATCTGTGCAACGGTATCAAGACGATAGAGCAGATCCGCGTCCGCCCCAAGGCTTACTTCCACCGTCAGCGGCCCTTCGAATATTTCAACGACCATGTGCTCACTCTCTGGGAGGAGGATGAACTCCGGGGCGAGGGCTCATACCCTTCCGGCCATACCATCAGGGGATGGTCCATGGCCCTGCTGCTGGCGGAGATCAATCCCGATGCGGCCGAGGCCATCTACGCCAAGGGCTGGGAATATGGAGAAAGCCGCGTGATAGTTGGCGCCCACTGGCAGAGCGACGTAGATAACAGCCGTGCCGCCGCCAGCATCGCGTACGCCAAGCTCCAGACAAGCAAAGAATTCCGCAGGCAGATAAAAAGGGCGAAAAAGGAATACGAAAGGATGAGATAATGCATTGATTGTCCGAGATATGGAAAAGTGCCTCACGGCAGTCAAAATGGCCTTGGATGAAGGCGTGTTCGTCACTCCGGTAATTCCTCCGGCAGTGCCGGAGAATTCGGTAATTATCCGCTTTGCCCTTATGGCTACACATACGCAGGACCAATTGGACAAGGCTATAGACATTCTTACGGGAATATTCAGAAAACTGGAGATTATAAAATGATAGTATTGATTACAGGCATCAGTTCCGGTTTCGGACGGGCTATGGCAGCGCAGCTTTCAGCCGAGGGAAACAAGGTGTACGGAACTTATAGGCATTGCGAGGATTTTCTGCCGGAGGTTGAGTATATCAAGGCTGATGTTACATCGGATAAGGATGTTGAATCTGTCGTGAAGAAAGTGATTGACACAGAAGGCTGCATCGATGTGTTTATAAACAATGCCGGGATGGGATACGGAGGACCTCTGGAATTCGCTTCAATCGAAGAAGCCAGGAATCAGATGGATGTCAACTGGCTGGGAATGGTTCGTTTCCTCCATTATATTTTGCCTGAAATGCGGGAGCGGCATTCCGGCAAGATAATATGTTTCAGCTCTATCGGGGGGCTGATGGGCCTGCCGTTCCAGGGCTTGTATTCTGCAAGTAAATTTGCCATGGAAGGATACTGCGAGGCCCTGCGTCTGGAACTGAAGGACACTGGAATAAAAGTCGTCATCATCGAACCGGGAGATTTCTGCACGTCCTTTACCGCGAGACGTCAAAGCTCTGATTGTCCTGGGGTACATGCCGCTTATCCTAAATATGCAGCATCGCTTGCCGGTATAGAGCATGATGAGCAGACAGGCCTAAAGCCGGAGTATCTTGCGAAAAAAATAGCCCGGATCGTGAAATCCGGGCATCCGGCATATCATTATGTCATAGCGTCTCCGATTCAGAAACTCTCTGTTTTTGCAAAAAGGTTGCTGCCTTCCAGATGGTTTGCTGCCATCCTTGCAATGTATTACAAATTGAATTAGGCTTCCCCTACGTGGAAAGCAACTCTCAGGTCCTCGATCTCCTCGTCGGTGATCGGGGACAATTTGCCTATGGGCGCTGCCATGATCAGGGAACGTGCACTGAAGTCGGCGACCTCAAGACGGTCGAAGGTGTTGATCAGTTTGTCGCCGGTCACCACGACGGAATCATTCTCCAGCATCACGCAGGGACGGCTCTTGAATTCTTCAGCGAGTTCGTTGAGGTTGTCGTACTGGCTTCCGAAGGGGAATTTCGGAACATCCTGAAGGAAAATCCAGCTCTCGGGAATGGTGCGCACGTCGAATTTCTCTTCGGTGCAGCAGTATCCCATCAGCGAGGGCGTCTGGGTAAGGATGATGGAGTTGATTTTCGGATTGCGCTTGTAGATCTCGTAATGCAAGGCGACACTGCGGCTGGCGGTCTTGCCCGCCTCGATCATTCCGTCTTTTACCTGCACGATTTCACTTGGTTCCATATCCCAGCGCTGAACATTTGCCGGAGTAATCAGAAAGTCATCTCCTCTCCAGCGGATTGAGGCCGTTCCGTAAGAAGAACTCATCAGACCCTGGGTACAGGCGCGGCGCACGATGTTGCATATTTCCGTGCGGATGGCACGCTCGTCGGAGGGATGCTCGACGTTCATGAAATGGGGGAAACTGTTGTTGATGGCCTGATTATGATGCTGGATCTGTTCCGGAGTAAGGTATCTGGGGGTTCCAAGGGTATCCGCATTCAGGATGGTGCGTGCGCAGAGTTCCAGCGTTTCCAATCTCTGGTAGGCGTCGGCGATGTCTTCGCCCATCAGCACCACCCCGTGGTTCTCCATGATCACCGCCTTGTAATCCTGGTTCTTAGCGAACTCGCCGGCAATCTTCTCGCCCAGAAGTTCGCTGCCGGGAAGAGCATAAGGAGCAAAGCCGATGGGGCCGCACACTCCGAGCGCCTGGGGCAGGATGGAGGTGTCCGGAACCTTCTTGGTGATGCTGAAGGTGACCAGTCCCGGAGGATGTGCGTGGATCACGCTGTGAAGATTCGGACGGATTTTGTATAAAGCCCTGTGGAAAGGATATTCGGAAGAGGGCTTGTGCGGCCCTACGATGGTCCCGTCCGCCTTTACGCACATAATGTCTGAAGGGGTGAGAGAACCTTTATCTATACCTGCGGGGGTAATCCACATGTCCCCGTTTTCATCCATGATCGAAAGATTGCCACCCGATGTGGTTGTCATCCCGCTGCGATAGATACGCCCGATGATGATGGCGATCTGCTCTGCAGGATGCATGAGTTTGACGTCAAGTTGTTTCATATTATCTACTAACTTTCAAGTTCTGATTATTGCTGCAAAATTTGTTCCTTATTTATGATTATCTTTGCGGCCTTATGCAGATCAGCCTGGAAGGCCATTACAGTTATTCGCGTCTCATACGCTCTGCGGTGCCCAGCGTGGTGATGATGATCGTCATCAGCATTTACAGCATCGTGGATGGTCTGTTCGTGTCTAATCTCGTGGGTACCACTGCATTTGCGGCCCTGAACGTGATATGGCCGGCATTGGCTGTAGTAGGTGCGTTCGGCCTGATGATAGGTACCGGAGGCAGCGCTTTGGTTTCAAAAACTCTCGGCGAAAAAGATGAAGAAGGTGCGAGCCGCATTTTCAGCATGCTGGTCGAGTTCATATTTTGCCTCTCTGTCATTTCGGCAGTTCCTCTGTATTTTGGAATGGAAAGGATAGCGGTCTGGCTGGGAGCTGAAGGAGATATGGTGCAGCAATGCGTCATTTACGGGCGTATCTGCGCTTTGGGTATGCCCGCTTTCATGATGCAGATGGGACTCCAGCCGTTCTATATGGTGACTGAGAAACCCCAACTCGGAACCATACTGTCGCTGGTCTGCGGATTCACGAATATAATTCTCGACGCTCTTTTCATCGCGGGCTTCGGATGGGGACTCGCCGGAGCGGCTGCGGCATCGATGATTGCATGCTGCGTCGGCAGCATTGTGCCAGTCTGCTTCTTTGCTTCGCAGAGGAACTCCAGCCGGCTTCATTTCAGACCTGTAAAACCGATATGGAAAAATATCTGGAACTCGGCATGGAACGGCCTTTCCGAATTTGTAGGCAACATCTCTTTCAATGTGCTTAGCATGTGCTACAATCTGCAGCTGATGTCTTATTACGGAGAGAATGGGGTGGCGGCCTATTCCGTGCTGCTGTATATCGGATATATTTTCTTTGCGGTGTTCTCCGGATACAATCTCACGGTCACGCCACTGGTCGGATTCAATTACGGAGCAGGTGACAAAACCGAGCTGCGCAATCTGCTGCGACGCAGCCTCAAACTGCTCCTTGCGCTCGGCGCCATAATGGTGATCGTTTCGGAAGTGCTTGCGGTGCCGGCTTCAAGGCTTTTTGTCGGTTACGACAGTGCCCTTACTGATCTCACCGTGTTCGCTATGCGGATTTATATGCCCAGCGTACTTCTTTCGGGTATTACCTTGTTTTCTTCCGGGTGGTTTACCGGGCTCGGCAACGGACCCGTTTCCGCTCTCATTTCTTTCTGCCGCATGTTCGTTTTCGAACTCGGGCTGGTATTCCTGCTGCCGGCGCTTTTTGGCATGACAGGCATCTGGTTCGCCACCGACGTAGCAGAAATCCTCTCCCTGTTCCTTTGCATCATTCTGATACTCCGGTACAGGGAGAGGTATGGATACTAGTTTGAACTAGTTCAGCTTGTCTGCGTTTGCAAGCAGGTATTTCTCGGCTTCTGGGTTCCAAAGGCCGTTGTGCGCCTTGCAGATGCGGTCGAGTTCATCATAAACGGGCTTGCCGATCTTTCCGAAGTCTGCTATTGCGGTCAGAGGCATCGTAATCTGTGTATACACCATCTTCTTGCCTCCGGGGATGGCCGGCAGGTTGAGGGTGGTATCCACCACGGTGTTCAGGCCGCCTATATGGGTGATAAGGCCTGCGGGATCCATCCCCTTGCCCATCAGGTCGATGGCTTCGCGCATGTCGTCGGAGTTTCCGCCGCTGGTGCCCACGATGTGATGAGCCTCGTAGTGAACGTTGTAGAAGTTGAACTTGGCGCTGAAGTCTGCGTTCTTGGGGCCGGAGAAGAAGTCCAGGCAGCCATCGAAACCGAGGATGGCGTCCGCCTGCTCAATGACGGCGGGAACGGGAGCCATGACCACTACATCGTCGTATCCGGTGCCTCCGGACAGTTCTTTAAGGTCTGCGACAGGATCGCCGCTGCCGGTGTTCACATAGTGGAGCTCGATCCCGCGCTTTGCGAACATCTCCTTGGTATAGAGGGATTCGGCACGGTCCAGACGGCTCTGGTCGATATCAGTGACCACAAAGAGAGAAGGAACCGGCCCTTCACGATGCAGCACGTAGTTGATCATAGCCAGACCCATAGGGCCAACACCGGCAAGAAGGGCCATCTTGCCCCCTTCCTTTATCTCCATCTTGTGCACATAGGAACCGGGGGCCGTGTGATAATGGGCGTGGAGAGCGCCGATCACGCAGCTGATAGGCTCGCTGAGGGAGGCGGGATAGAAAGCATCGCCGTAGTAGGGAAAGAGGCACTTCTGCTCCATTACCTCATTGGGGATGATGATATAGGTTGCATCTCCGCCGCAGTACTTGTAGGAGTAGCCGGGAGCGGAAAGAATGCCTACAGGGCCGCCTGGATAGTTGATGGCCGGCTGAATCGAAAACTTGTCGCCTGCTTTGAACTCATTCTGCCATTTTTTGCCGACCTCGACGATTATTCCGGCGAATTCGTGGCCGATGATTGTGGGATTTTCCGCCACGTCATCGGGAACGCGCTTGTGCTCCGCACCCTGGTGCGAGGATTTGTAGGAAGACATGCAGATGTCGTCGCTTATCACTTTTGCGAGGATCTCGTCTTCTTTGATTGCCGGAAGTTCGAATTCTTCGAGCCTCAGGTCGTCTTTGCCATAAAGGCGTACAGCTTTGGTTTTCATATCGTTGTTTTTTGTTTTCTAAGACAACATTACCTGGCCGCCCGTTACGGGGATGGCCTGGCCGGTCTCGCCAGTCTGTTCGATTGCATAAAGTATGGCCTTGGTCACATCCAGAGGGTTGCATCCCTTGTGCATGGGCACCTTGCTCAGATAGTACTCCTTGACATCCTCCACGGTCTTGGCACCGGGAACCTTGCCTGCGTTGAGATACTGCACGTAGAGGCCCTTCACCGGATCGCTCCACAGCGGGCCGTCCAGGAAGTTGCCGGGGCAGATGCTGTTCACTTTGATGCGGTAGGGGGCGAGTTCGAGGGCGAAGGACTGGGTGAGACCTATGCCGCCGAACTTGCTTCCTGCATAAGCGAAGTTGGCCTTGCTGCCTTCCAGACCGCTCTTGCTGTTGATCTGGATGATATCGGCAAAGTACTCGGGATCCACTGCCGTTTGGAGCTTCATCACGTGCTGGGCGACCTTGGCGCAGTAGAAGTAGGCGTTGTAGTTGATTTTGGTGACGAATTCCATGTTCTCGGGAGTCATCGCCTCGAGGTCTCCTGCGCGCACCACGCCTGCGTTGCTGACGAATGCGTCGAGAGCTCCGAAGTTTGCTATGGTGGTGGCTATCAGGTTGTTCAGACTGTCCATGTCGGCCACGTTCGTCTTGACGAAGATGACTCGGTTGTTCTTGCAGATTGCGTTGAAGGATGCCGCTGTCGCCTCGCCGGTGACTTCGTTGAGGTCTGCTACCACAATGTTGGCGCCTTCCTTTACCAGCTCGCGGGCGATGCCCTCGCCGAAGCCCTGTGCGGCTCCGGTGACGATGATGGTCTTGCCTTCTGCACGCCCTGCAGATGCCCCTGCGGACACCTTGCGGCGGTAGTTCTCCACCTCCCAGTTATCGATGAAATCGATCCACTTGGGCTCCATGGGATGCTCTCCGCCGAAGGCCTGTGCCCCGGCAGCGACCTTCATCGCGTCGAGGAACACCTCGGTGATGATTCCTGCGTTCTTGGCATTGTCGCCCACGGCCACCAGGCCTATGCCTTTGATGAGCAGCACCTTGGGAGTGTGGCCGTATTTGGAGATGTAGGCCTCGATGGCTTTTTCCGCCTTGGCGATATCTGCATCTTCAAGCCAGATGTAGTGGCTCTTGCAATAGACTATTATGTCCGGGGTGAACGGAGCCGCCACCTTCTTGAATCCGTCCTCGCTTTCGGTAAACTGCTTCGTGAGTTCGTTGCAGGTCACCTTCAGCGTCTTCAGCCCGCGGCCTCCGCGGCTCAGTATCTGACGGATTGCAGGGATGGACTCCACGACAGCGGCGGAGGAGGGAGTTCCCTCTGAAACCGCTGCCACCCTCGGCACGCTGAGAGGGAGGGGCCCATCGCATGCGATGGGAGGGGTCGAGCGAAGCGAGACGGTTTCAGAGGGAACTCCCTCCTCCGCAGCCTCCAGGGAACGGATAATCTGATTATAGATATTGTCGATTTCAGCAACGGTATCTGCCGCCACGAAGATGCCATGATTCTGCAGGAAGATCACCTGAGGCTCGGCACTGCGGGCAGCCTTGTAGGCCTGGATCTGGTCGTAGACCTTCTTGAAGAGGGTATAGCCGGGATCGCAATATGGGATATACAGGGCATCCGGAAACAACTCCTTGCACTTGGCTTCGGCCTGCTTCGAGCACATCAGCGCATTCACCAAAGTAGGATGCAGATGCACCACGAAGGCAAAACCGATGGCATTGTGCATCGAAGTCTCCACCGAAGGACGGCGGTCTTTGGTAATGCAGGCGGCCGCAAGGTCTTCTTTCACCTGTGCCTCACGCTCGGCAGTGTCGGAACTGTAGGCCTTTGTGCCCATGGGATTGAGCTTGGAGCGGTCCAGCACTGCAAAACCATCCTCGGTAATGGTGGCGAGGGCATGTCCGCTGGCCTTGACCCAGAGGCGGTCTGCTGTCTTGAACGAAGTGTTGCCACCTCCGGCAATAACAAATCTCGAATCGGCCCCGTATCTGCGGGAGACCTCTATCAATTGGTCGATTTCTTTCATTTCTTCTGATGTTCAATAATGGCACAGGCGCCGCGGTAGTTAATGGCTTTAAGTTTATCAGAAAGCTCTGCCGCATCGCGGGTGCGCAGTTTGATGGGTTCCATAGCCGGAGTGTTGTGCTCCGAGCCGAAAGTGACGATGAATCCTTCGTCTTCCAAATAACCGGCATACTGTTCCAGTACGGCGGTGGTGTTGCGGGTGGTGATGAACTCTACGCTGCGGAATCCACGCTTCTTCAGCGTATCCGCCGCTTTCTGGAGATCGCCTTCGAAATCTGTGAAGTTACCCTTGGCATCATCTGCCAGGAAAGGATAGGTGGGGATGCCTCCGGCAGCCTCGATTATGTGCTGCACGGTCTCCATAGGCAGGAATGCCTTGGGATCCTCCGGCACGAACGCAGCGCCTCCGGCCTTCAGCAAACGGCTGCGAATCTCGTTCTCTATGGCTGCTATGTCGTTCACATCCGACTTCGCCGGCTGCCCGAAAATCTTCTCATACACTTGAGTGGCGGAAACTCCAGCAATCGCAAGGCGCAGCGCCTTGGCCAGGTGGCGTTCGCGGATGGAACCGCGTGTCAACTCAGCAGCTATCTTTGCAAAGTCGAGCCGGATATCAACGCCGACAGCCGCCAGATGGGCGTTCAGCTTGGCACACATCTTCTCCACCTGGGCATTGGACTCGGCACGCACGGCCTGCAATTGCCTCAGGGGTTCGCCGCTGAGAATAACGGGATAGGCCAGGCCTTTGCCGCTGATGTAGGTGCGCCCCGGATTGTTGGGGTCGTTCACCCGCAGACCGGCGGCCTGGTCCTCTGCGTTAAGCGAAATGAACTCGATTCCGAAGAGGGGAGTGAGGCCGCGCTTGGCACAGCCGTCATTCCACTCCTTATATCCGTCGGTGGAATAGAAGTCGTTGATTCCCACTATCTTGACTCCTTCAGAGGCGGCCATGTCGAGGGCCTGCTCCACATCTGTGAAGGCGCTGAAGGAGTAGGGGGTATGCAGATGGGCGTTTACGTCAACCATAAGCTAGACACCTTTCTTTGCACGCAGAATCTGCTGGGCGGAAGTGAAGTTCCCGGTGGGCACGTAACCCGGCAGGGGGACCATCTTCTCGTTGATGACGTCCAGGAACCAGCTGGGCTGAGGGAAGAAAGCTTCCTCCAGTTCGTGGCAAGGGGTGATCCAGTTGCGCGAGCCGAGCACCACGGGCGCTGCGTCGAGGTAGTCGAAGCAGAGGTCGGCGATGTTGGCCGCAAGGTCGTTGAGGAAGGATCCGCGGGCGGAAGCGTCGCCGGCGATGATGATGCGGCCTGTCTTCTTCACGCTCTCGATAACCTTCTCGTAGTTGAACGGCACCAGGGTGCGGGCGTCGATGACTTCCGCCTCCATGCCATACTTCTCCTTGAGTTCGTCAGCTGCCTTGAGTGCCCTGTAGAGTGTTGCGCCGATGGTGAGGAAGGTGACATCCTTACCCACGCGCTTGACATCCGGCTCGCCGAAGGGGATCTCGTAGTATCCTTCCGGCACTCCGCCCTCGTGGAACTGCTCGCCTATGCCGTAGAGGCGCTGGCTCTCGAAGAAGATGACGGGGTCGGTGCCCTGCAGGGCGCTGTTCATCAGACCCTTGGCATCGTAAGGCGTGACGGGGAAGACCACCTTCAGGCCGGGGATGTGGGTGCAGAGAGAGGTCCAGTCCTGAGAGTGCTGGGCGCCGTACTTGCTTCCGACGGATACACGCACTACCACAGGCATCTTGAGGATGTTGCCGCTCATGGCCTGCCATTTCGGGAGCTGGTTGAAGATCTCGTCGCCGCAGCAGCCGAGGAAGTCGCAGTACATGATCTCGGGGATCACGCGGCCGCCGCACATGGCGTAACCGATGGCGGTGCCGATGATGGCCGCCTCAGCGATGGGGCTGTTGAACAGACGGTGATAGGGGAGAGCCTCGGTGAGCCCGCGGTAGACGGCGAATGCGCCGCCCCACTCACGGTTCTCCTCACCGTATGCGATGAGGCTGGAATCCTTATAGAAACGGTCCACAACGGCCTCGAAGACGCCGTCGCGGAAGTTGTACATCTTCATGCTGCTCACAGGCTTGCCCTCAGCGTCGAGGTAGAAGCGGCTCTTGCCTGCGATCTGCTTCACGCGGGGATTCTCTTCCATCGGGTGGTTCACCTCGGGCTTGGCGTCGCCGAAGGAATCGACGCTGCCGTTGGAGAACATCATGTCGCCGAGAAGTTCATTCTCCTTCACGAGGTCCATGCGGGGAGAGATGACGGGGTCGATGGCGAGCTTGTACATCTCGAAGATGATATCCTTCATCTTGGCCTGGATGGCGTCCAGATCCTTCTGGGTAGCAACGCCGGCCTCGATCAGCTTCTTTCCGAATGCGACGATGCAGTCTTCTGCCTCCCATGCGGCGATCTCTTCCTTGGTGCGGTAAGAGCTCTGGTCCGACGGGGAATGGCCGCTGTAGCGGTAGGTCACGACATCGAGCAGGGCCGGTCCTTCCTTCTTCTCGAGGAGGGCCTTCTTGCGGCGGAATGCGTCGATGACCGCGAGGGGATCATATCCGTTCACGCGCTCTGCGTGCCATGCTTCGGGGTTGAAACCTGCGCCGAGGCGTGCCGGGAAGGTGTATCCCATGGTCTCGCCATTGGTCTGTCCGCCCATGGCGTACTGGTTGTCCATCACGTTGATGAGCACCGGCAGGCCGCCCTTCATGTCGCCCTCCCAGAGTGTGTGGAACTGGTCCATGGATGCGAAGGTCATGCCTTCGAGGACCGGGCCGCGGGCCATTGCACCGTCGCCGAGGTTGGCAACGACGATACCCTTCTTGCGGTTGACTTTCTTGTAGAGGGCTGCGCCGACTGCGATGGAGCCGCTGCCGCCCACGATGGCGTTGTTGGGATAGATTCCGAAGGGGGTGAAGAAGGTGTGCATGCTTCCGCCCAGGCCCTTGTTGAAGCCGGTGGTGCGGGCGAAGATCTCGGCGATTGCGCCGTAGATGAGGAAGCGGATGCCGAGTTCCTTGGTGTCCTTGCCCTTGTATCCCTTCTTGGCTACTTCCAGGGTTGCTCCGCCCCAGAACTCTTCCATGATCTTCTTGAGTTCCTTGTCGGGGAGGATCTGGATGCTGCGCAGACCCTTGGCGAGGATTTCGCCGTGGCTGCGGTGGCTGCCAAAGATAAAGTCGTCGGTGTCGAGGTTGTAGGCCATACCTACTGCGGCCGCTTCCTGACCTGCGGAAAGGTGGGCAGGGCCGGGGTTGTTGTATTCCACTCCATTGTAACCGCCCGTGGTCTTGACCAGGTTGAGCATGGTCTCGAACTCGCGGATGGTGAACATGTCGCGGTAGATGCGGAGGAGATCCTCCTTGGTAAAGTTGCCCTCTTTAAGTTCTTCCTTTACAGTTTTCTTGTACTGCATTACGGGGATTTTGGGGAACTTGATCTCGTGCTCTTTCGGGCGGAGGGTGACTTCGGGATCGATATAAAGTGATTTAGGCATGGCTGTTATTTGATTGTAAATGCGGTTTCTTTGATGATTTCAGATACTGTAGGATGAGGGAATACCACCTCTTTGAGCTGTTCGAGAGTCATTTCCTGCTCTATGGCGATGCAGGCTGCGTTGATTATCTCGGAGCAGGGGTTGCCCATCATGTGGACGCCCAGAACCTCGTGGTACTTTGCTCCGACGATGATCTTGCAGATGCCCTCGCCGCGCTCGTTTTCTGCCACGAAACGGCCGGAATAGGCCATGGGGAGCTTGACCACCTTGTAGTCGATTCCCTGCTTCTTGGCTTCTTCTTCGGTGATGCCGGTGCCGGCAACTTCGGGATTGGTGTAGACCACTCCGGGGATGGCGTTGTAGCGCATGTGGTCCTTCTTGCCGAGGATGTTGTTCACTGCAACCTCGCCTTCGCGGGATGCGGTGTGTGCAAGCATGGAGAATCTGGTCACGTCGCCGGCGGCATAAACGCCGGGGATATTCGTGCGCATGTGCTCATCCACCTTGATGCCGTAAGGACGGCCGGCGGGGTTGAGGGCGAGCTCGACGCCGAGATTCTCGAGACCATATCCCTGCAGATTTGCACGGCGGCCTACGCTCACAAGGATCTTGTCTCCGCTCACGCGGCAGACCTTTCCTTCGGGATCTTCATACACCACAGTGTTGCCTTCGATTCCGGTGACCTTGCACTTGAGGCAGAACTGTATGCCCTTCTTCTCGTATTGCTTCTGGAGCATGGCGCTGATTTCGTCGTCCAGGGGACCGAGGATCTTGGGAAGCATCTCCACCACTGTCACCTTGGTGCCGAGGGTGCTGTAGAATGCAGCGAATTCCATTCCGATGACGCCGCCGCCGATAACCACGAGTTCCTTGGGCTGCTCTTCGAGGGCGAGGATCTCACGGTTCGTTACGATGACATCGCCTGCCTCTTTCAAGCCCGGGAACGGAGGAACTGCGGCTTCGGAACCGGCGCAAATGAGCAGGTTCTTTGCGGTGTAGGATTCTTCTCCGGCCTTGACGGTGATGCCATCCTTGCCGCGTCCTTCGATGACTGCCTGCTGGTCCACGACTGTTACCTTGTTGGCTTTCATCGCGGCCTTGACGCCGGCCACCAGTTTCTTGACGACCTTGTTCTTGCGGGCTACAATCTCTTCGTACTTGAAAGTAGGATTCTCGGTGTAGACTCCGTAGTGGTCGCCGTCCTTGGCGTAATTGTAAACCTTAGCGCTGTAGAGCAGGGTCTTGGTGGGGATGCATCCTTCGTTGAGGCATACTCCGCCGAGGCTCTTGCGCTCGAACAGTACTACATTCAGACCTTCGGCTCCGGCCCTTTCAGCGGCAACATATCCGCCCGGGCCTCCGCCGATAATCGCTAAATCAAAAATCTGTTCCATTTATTTGATGTTGTTTTGTTTTGTCATTCCGAACGAAGTGAAGGAATCTAGAATTCCACTTCCAACGTTTCGATTTCCGTCGCAACCTGCTTGAGGAACCTGGTAGCCTCGCCGCCGTCGATTGCGCGGTGGTCGTAGGTGAGGCTGAGGCCCAGGTAAGGCACGAATGCGTATACGCCGGAGCCGAGGTCCTTGGGCCTGGGAACTATAGTTCCTACTCCGAGGATGGCGCTCTGCGGCACGTTGATGATGGGAGTGAACCACTCAACTCCGTATCCGCCGAGGTTGCTGACGGTGAAGCTGCCGGCTTCAGCTGCAAGCAGGTCAGGGTTGAATGCGCCCTTCTTGCATGCGTCGGCTGCTTTCTTAAGCTCCTTGCTGAGGCCGATTATGCTGAGTTCGTCGGCATTCTTGATTACCGGCACCATCAGGCCGCGTTCAGTGTCGACCGCGCAGCCGAGGTTGACCGCCTTGAAGATGCGCATCGCATCGCCGAGGCAATGGGAGTTGACATTCGGGAACTTCTGCAGGGCCTTGATGACGGCAAAGCAGACGAAGTCGTTGATGGTGATGTTTGCATCGATCTTTCCTTCTTCGAGGGCCTTCTTGGCTTTCTTGCGGAGAGCCTGGATCTTGCGGGCATCGGCGCCGAGCATGTGGGTGAGCTGTGCGGAGTTCTGAAGGGAATTGTACATGCTCTTTGCGATGAGCTTGCGCATGTTGCTCATCTTCACAACTTCGAACTCGCTTCCTTCTCCTGCTATGTCGGTATGGTTGGGCTTCCAGGTCTTGAGGTCTCCGCCTTTTACGGTGCCTGCGAGGCCGCTGCCTTCGCCGGGGATGAATCCGCCTTCAGCCATCTTTGCCTTGGCAAGGCCGCTGAGTTTGCCCTGCGCTGCTGCCGCTGCCTCTACGTCACGTTCGATGATCCGTCCGTGAGGGCCGCTGCCGGCGACTGCATCGAGATTCACGCCCTTTTCTTCTGCGAGTTTGCGGGCTCTCGGCGATGCCGGAGCGGGTTCATTGCGACCCTCAGGGCGCACGGCGGAGGCCGGGACGGAGCCGATAGGCGATGTCGGTAGGCCGGGAGCCGCGGGGGTGTTTGAGGGGGCAGCGCCCCCTGTATTTAAGCCGAGGGTGGCATGAGTTTCAGAGGGTTCAGTCCCTCCGGCAGCACCTTTTCCGGCATCGCCATTCGCGGCGCTAGGAGCGAATTCTTCAAAACTTTCGCCGGGCTGGCCGATCACCATCACATTAGAAAGGACGGGAATCTCGTCCCCGTCCTTATAGAAAATGGCGAGGACAGTACCCTCTACCTGTGATTCTTCTTCAAAGGTGGCTTTGTCGGTCTCGTATCCGAAAAGGATGTCGCCTACTTTTACGCTGTCACCTACTTTTTTCTTGAATTCGGAGACTATGCAACTCTCCACAGACTGGCCCTGTTTGGGCATGATAACTACTTGTGCCATTATTGGGTTTAAGTTAATTCCTAATTAGACAACAAAAATACTCAGAATCCCGCTGAACTGCAAATTTTGGCATTGGCCAGGAGTTCGATTTTTGGCAATTCGGTTGTGATTTTTGAGAATTTGCTAAATTTGTGGAAACAAATCAGGCGATGAGCAATAAGGTAGTCATTTTTTCGGCCCCTTCCGGATCGGGCAAGAGCACGGTTGTAAATCATATTCTTGGGCTTCATCCTGAGATGGAATTTTCAGTTTCAGCCACTTCCAGGGCGCCTCGCGGCACCGAAAAGGACGGGGTGGAATATTACTTCCTCACAGCAGAAGAATTCCGGCGCCGTATTGATGCGGATGCTTTCGTGGAATTCGAACAGGTGTACACCGACCGCTACTACGGAACTTTGAAAAGTGAGGTGGAAAGAATCTGGTCGAAGGGGCACGTGATCATCTTTGACGTAGATGTGAAAGGCGGGGTGAATCTGAAGAAATATTTTGGAGACGCTGCCCTTTCGGTATTCATCAAGGCCCCTTCGGTGGAAGTGCTGAGGCAGCGGCTTCTTGCCCGCAAGACAGATTCGCTCGAGGCAATCGAAGAACGTGTGGCAAAGGCTGAGGAGGAGATGACTTACGAAGACAAGTTCGACTATGTGCTCGTGAATGACGACCTGGCAACTGCATTTGCGGATGCAGAGAGGGTGGTTGATGAGTTTCTTGCCGAATAAGCTTTTTGCGTGATGAGAGTCGCGGTCTATCCCGGATCTTTTGATCCCCTTCATGTCGGGCATAAGGCAATCCTCGAATATTTGACCGGGGACGGAGGTTTCGACTGCACCTACCTGATAGTATCCCCGCAAAATCCGTTCAAAGATCCTTCCAAGGCTCTGAATGCCCGGCGTCGTTATGAGGCTGCATGTGAGGCCGTGGCCAGGCATCCGTCGCTGCGGGTGAAGGTGGATGATATCGAACTGGGGATGGATCCTCCGAACTATACTATCCGCACTCTGGATGCATTGAAAGCCAGGGAACCGGGTAATGATTTCACTCTGGTGATGGGTGCGGACAATCTTGCCGGGCTGCCTCGCTGGCGCTGCGTCCGCCGCATCCTTTCCGACTATGAAATCGCGGTCTATCCGCGGCCTGGATTTGATTCCGCAGCACTGCTGGAGGCCTTGCGGGAGTATTGCCGCCGGCAGCATGTGCGTTGCCACGTAACTTTGATAAATGCTCCGCTGGTGGACATCTCTTCGACCCAGATTCGCAGGGACCTGGCTCACGGCCGTGATGTCTCCTCCTGGCTGATGTAATCCCTCACTCGCCCTCTCTTCTCGCTGGCCATCCGCCTTCCAGACACAGTATCAGCCTTTCTGGTGCCTGCTCGGCCAATTATGCTGCTCCAGACACGGAATCGGCCTTTCTGGTGTCTGACCGGCCAATTATGCTGCTCCAGACACAGAATCGGCCCATTTGGTGTCTGCTGGAGTTTTGTTATATTTGTCGCTGAACAAAACGATGAACAATGAAAAAGTTTTTATGCTGGACCGCCGGTATCATTTTCGCAATCTGCATCGCGGTCGCCTTCATCTGGTGCGGCGAAATCCGCACACTATCGACCGTTGAAAGCGTTGACGGCAACGAATACTTATGGAAAATGGAATACAAGGCCGCTTACAACCTGGACGACCTGGTTTCCAAGGACATAGACTCCAACGCCAAACTCCTTGATTATGTCATCGGCCGTGTCGGCAAAGGCCTTCCCATCAAGATCAAGAGCTCGCAGGTAGCAGACGAAAATGGAGAGATGCAAACAATGAACTGCACGAGTTTCCAGGCTGCGCAGTCAGATGGCAGCGGTTTCTGGTACGGCCGCAACTACGACTTCTACAAAAATCCCACAATGGTTACCATATCCCGCCCCAAAAAGGGCTATGCATCTATTGCGGTCAGCGATATGTCCCACTTCGGCTACGGTCTGGAGAAGCTTCCCGCCAAGTTCCTGGCGCGGGTGAACTGCCTTGCATCCATCTATGCTCCGGTGGACGGCATCAACGAAAAGGGCCTCTGCACCTCGATCATGGCCCTTCCCAAGCAGGCAGCGCAGCAGGAAAGCGGCAAACACAAGGTGGGGACCACCGTCATAATGCGCCTCTGGCTCGACAAATGCGCCACAGTCCAGGAGGCCCTCGACCTGGCGGCATCGCTGGATATCTGCCATGATGCCGTGGTAGGATCGGGATATCATTATATGGTAGCCGATGCCTCCGGCGACTGTGCGGTTCTGGAATTCGATAAAGAGGATGGATGGAAATCGATGGTGGTTCCTCATAGCAAGAGCTGGTGGCGATACGAAACAGCTGGCGCATATCTGGCTGAGCACCAGGGAATTCTGAGTTTCGAGCAAGCTCAGGAATGCCTTGCCCAGGTGCACTGGAAAGACCTCGTCTGGGAAGATGGTACCGTGGAAGATACCCAGTACAGCAATGTCTATGACCAGGAGAATATCACTCTGGCTCTGCGGAACTGGAACGATTACGAAACGACTGTCAAGTTCAGCCTGTAGTCCTACTGATTTCTTCCTCCCTGTGACGAATCAGTTTGAAATGCCTTAAATGGCTGTTTGTCAAGTAAATAAATCGCGGCAAACATAAATCTTGATTTTTACCCCCGGTTTGGACTACCCTGCTGGGGTTTTTCCTATATATATTTGCCAATCAGACACCAAGACCGGCGAATCCGTGTCTGGAAGAGGAAACGAGGCATGCCAGACACCAAGAACGGCGAATCCGTGTCTGGAAGTTAAGGCAAATGACAAACTATTAAACGATGAATAGCTATGTATAGTTATTTCACTGATGCAGAAAAGCGATTCAATGAAGCGGGAGGGATGTTCCACTTATCTACTAAACCAATTGAAGATGAGGTGGTTTTTGCTTCGGAATCCGATTATATAACGGTTAATAATCTTATTGCGCTGGCAATAAGTACCTCCAAATGTATCTTGCTTGCATTCGCAATAATGTCTAATCACCTTCATTTCATTCTGGAAGGGTCGGAGAGTGATTGCCTTTTGTTTTTTGAGGACTTGAAATACCGCTTACAGAGAGTATTTTCGCGGCTTGGACGAGGTGGAATCATTCCAAGGATGAAACCGGGGCTTGTGCCTATAAATGATCTTAAACAATTTCGCGACGAACTTGCGTATGTGATCAGAAATCCTTTTGTAGTCCGTTTTGACGTGAATCCTTTCAACTACAGGTGGTGCTCAGGATTCCTTTACTTTAATCTGCTATTATCCATTGAAGGAGTCCCGGCATCTAAACTGAAGGGGCGAGAATTAAGAAGTTTTGTCCATACGAGGGAGGAAATAACAGTACCAGATAATGTTTTAGTTAAAGATGGCGTTGCGAATCCTGCTTCATTTGTTGATTATATCCGCGCCGAATCTTTTTTCGATCATGCCAGGCAGTTTGTGATGTGGATCTTGAAGAATGTGGAGGGGCAAGTTGAAACTGCATCCAGGCATGGGGAACTGCCACATCTCAACGATGATGAAATGCTCCGTCTTTCATTGGCGATTTGCAAAAAGCAGTTTAAAGTTGCGGGGCCGAAGATGTTGCCAGAGGATGATAAGAGACTTCTTGCTGTAAAGTTGAAAAATGATTATTCCGCTTCAAACGGCCAGATTGCCAGATGCGCCAATCTTTCGCCGCAGGTAGTCAATACTTTATTCCCGTTATCCACTTCGCAAAAACAACGGTAGACACATACAGGCCATATTTCGTGTCTGGAAGCCGTTTTTTGCATGAGCAGACACCGGAAGGGCAGATTTCGTGTCTGTCGCGGAAGATTAGGCAGGGTGAAGGGTTTACAGCATCTTCTTGCGGTGGAAGATGAACCAGGCACCGAAGACTATGCCTGCCATGAGGCCGAGCAGCAGGACCCAGGCCCACCGCCAGCCGTCGAAGGGCAGCTTGACGTTCATGCCGTAGAAGCTGGCAACCAGCGTTGCAGGCATCAAGAGCAGCGAAATGAAGGTGAATATCTTCATTATATTGTTCTGATCCAGGTTGATGATACCCACGACGGTTTCCTGTAGGTACTCCAGCCTCTCGAAGGTGAAGTTGGTGTGGTTGATGAGCGAACCGATATCCTGAAGCAGAACGTTCAGCTTGGCATCGTAGATGTCCGGAGTGCGGCCGCTTTTGAGAAGATTCGTAATCAGCCTCTGCTTATCCACGATATTCTCGCGGATAAACATTGCATTTTCCTGCAACTGGTTGATATCCAGTAGGAAATCCTCGTTGATATCTTCCTTCTGGTTGATTCGTTTGCTGAACTGCGAAGTGTCTTTAGCCATCAGCTCGATGATATCGGCATCGAGGTCCACGCGCTGGTCCATGATGGAGAGGAACACGGTCCATCCGCTGCCGAACTGCGCCGGCCTGGCCTGGATTCGGCGCTGCAGTGAGGTGAAGGAACGCAGGGGTATCTCGCGCAAGGTTGTAAGTGTGTCTTCTACCAGAATGAAAGATACCGGGTCGATGGCCATTTCGTCATCGGCGGGGGAGAGAAAGTTGGTATTTGCGAAAATCGCCTTGTCGTTCTCTGAGAAACGCGATGAACTTTCGATCTCCTCGGCCGTAGCCCGGCTCTGGATCTCGGTCCCGAGAAAACTCTCTGTAGCGCGCTTTTCATCCCCTGTGGGAGACAGGAGATCTATCCAAAGCACGTTCTCTTTGCCCAGCTTGGCAAAATCCGTTTCGTGCTGGCTTACGTTAATGTCAGCTCCTTGCCTGTAGAAAATGCTGATCATTCCACTTCCAATGTTGTTCCCGGCGCCCCAAAAGCGCTGGAAGGGTTAATATTTACGGGTTAGCTGACGTTACGGACAAGTCAGCCTGCAAATGTAGGCAAAAAATTTTTGTTTTTGCCTACATTTGCAGGTTTTTTTACATGGGGAGGTTCCCCCTGACCCCCTCTGTCGCTTTCGGCTCCAAACCGAATTATTTATTATATTTGCAATATTGTATGAACGAATATCCTTCTAAAGTATTGCAAGAGGCGGTGGAGGCCATTTCTTCACTGCCGGGAGTCGGTTCCCGCAGCGCGCTCAGGCTCGCCCTGCATCTGCTCAAACAACCCTCGGAGAACATCCATCACTTCTCTGCTGCCGTCGACGCCCTTGCCGACAAGGTGCACTATTGCAGGGAATGCAACATGATTTCCGACACCGAACTTTGCGGCATCTGCGGTGATTCCCGCCGCGACCACGGGATCATCTGTGTGGTGGAGAGCGTGCGAGATGTGATGAGCATAGAGGCCACCGGGCAGTATCATGGTGTGTATCACGTTCTTGGAGGGATCATTTCTCCTATCAACGGCATTGGTCCCGGAGACCTTTCGATTGAGCCGCTTGTGCAGCGCCTCCAGAAGGCAGAGTATCCGGTAGAGGTTATCCTTGCCCTGAGCGGAGATGTGGAAGGGGAGACCACTGCCTTCTATATCTACCGGAAAATCGAGCAGTTTGCCTCGAAGATTTCCACCCTTGCCCGCGGGCTGGGTTTCGGAGACGATCTCGAATATGCCGATTCTCTGACTCTCGGCAGATCCATAGTCAACCGTCAACTGTTTAAACCTCAATAATATGCGCAGGACTGCCCTTGTTCTTGCTTCTGTGCTGGCAATTGCCTGCACCGAGTCTCGTGTTTCCGTTAAGCCACCCATGATGGGCTGGGCCAGCTGGAACGCCTTCATGATCGATATTTCTGATACCCTCATCATGCAGCAGGCAGATCTGTTGGTGTCTACCGGCCTGGCGTCTTCGGGCTATAAATACGTCAATATAGATGACGGCCACTTCGGCTTCCGCGACGCATATGGCAACATGACTCCGAACCCCATCCGCTTTCCCGGCGGGCTTCGTCAGGTGACGGACCATATCCACTCGCTGGGCCTGAAGGCGGGAATCTACAGCGATGCCGGCGACAACACCTGCGGCAGCGGCTACAACAAGGATCCCTACGGCATGGGAGCCGGCCTCTGGGGACATGAGATTCAGGACGCCCAGACATATTTCAACGACTGGGGCTTCGATTACATCAAGATAGATTTCTGCGGCGGCAACCACCTTAAGCTGGATACCGAGGAACGTTATCTGCAGATACGCCGCGTCATCGACAGTGTGGCGGTGCACCCGGTTATAATCAATGCCTGCCGCTGGCACTACCCTGGCACCTGGATTCCGCAGGCGGCGGATTCATGGAGGATCAGCGGGGATATCTTCCCTGAATGGAGATCCGTCAAGTATGTGATGGACAAGAATATGTACCTCTCTGCCTATACCGGTGGCGGCAAGTATAACGACATGGACATGCTGGTGGTTGGATATGGAAACAAAGCCTCGGGACTTCTTCGCGGCAATGGCCTCAGCTTTTCCGAGGAAGAGGCCCATTTCGGACTCTGGTGCATAATGAGTTCGCCCCTGATGCTGGGATTCGACCTTGCCTATCTCCCCGAAGATACCCGCACACTCATCACTAATCCTGAGCTCCTCGCAATCAACCAGGACAAGCTCGGGATTCAGCCACAGGTTGTCTGGCATGAGGGGGAAGGCTATGTGTTGGCGAAAGATCTGGGCTCTCCCCGCGGCGAGGAAAGGGCTGTCGCCCTCTACAATCCGTCCGACGAAGCCCTGCTCTTCGAGCTACCCCTGGAAACCTTAGGCTATTCCGGCAGCGTCGAAGTCCGGGACCTCATCCGCAGGGAGGATCTGGGAAGAAGCGGGAACCTCCGGCTGGAAGTGCCTGCGCACTACGCGAAAATACTCCGCCTGAAGGGTGCCGAAAGAGTGGAACCCTCTGTGTATGAGGCAGAATGGGGATACATCCCGGCATACAACGATATAAATCTCGGAGGAGCCAAGTACGTGAAGGCAGAAGGTGCTTCCTGCAATGCGGCGGTCGAAGGCCTGGGCGGATCGGAGGAGAACAGCCTTCAGTGGCGGAGCATTTACCGCAGGCGTGGAGGAATGTGTACGTTGTCCGTCAACTATAGATCGGCGGAACCCTGCGAGGTGGTTTTGAAGGTCAACGGAGTGCCACAGACAGTACAACTTGCCGCTGCGGAAGGGTTCGCCGAGGTTGAAGTCAAGGCGGCCATGAAGAAGGGAGACAATGAGATAGAAATATCTTCTCCGGCTGCGGTTATTCCGGCCTTAATTGATTGCATTAGGATTGATAACAACTGATTTATATGAAAAGAATACTATTTGTTGTGGCCATCATAGCCACTGCGTGCTGCCAAAAGGAAGGGCAAAGTCTTGGAGTCCGCACATCCGCACTCGATGATTCAGCGTGGGCGGTATCCGAGTGGATATCTGCTGCCGACGCACCGGTTGCATCCGGCAGGGTCAAGTCGAATGAGAATCACCTCGCCGCCGACGGCGCAAGCTGGTTCCTTGCCGATGTAAAGATTGAAAAGAGACTGAAGAAGGCTGTTTGGATGACCTCAGGACTAGGTGTCTATGAGCTCTATGTGAACGGATTCAGGATTGGAGAAGAGGCTCTAAAACCTGGGTTTACGCATGCAGAAAAAACAAAGTATTCATTCACTTACGATGTGACTGACGCCGTCAAGACTGCGGCCGGTGCAGATAATGTCTTCTCTGCCCGCGTGACTCCCGGATGGTGGGCAGACAAGATAGTGACTCCGGCCGGCCATGAGGGAATGAAGGGCAGGAAATGCGCATTCCGTTCGGTAGTGGAACTCACATTCGCCGATGGCACCAAAGAGCTGTTGGGTACGGGTACCGAGCACTGGAAGGCGGGAATCGCAGGTCCGGTGAAGCATGCCGCGATTTTTGACGGCGAAACCTATGACGCAAGAGTGCCGCAGGGGTTCAAGACTCCGGAAAGGCTCTCTGCCCCGGAGCTTAATACCGAATTCCAGGGCAAGATATTCCCCAGTGCCGGTGCCGAGGTGTATTACCGCTGGGATAAGGCCCTTAAACCGCTTGTTGCATATGTTTGGAAAGACGTTGAAGGTGCCGGCGAAGATGCCTTCGGAAAGGTCGTCAAGGAAGATGTCTTCAAATCCGATGAAAGCATAACCCTCAAGCCCGGAGAGACCCTGGTAGTGGATTTCGGACAGAATGCAGCGGCTGTCCCTTCCTTTGCATTCAAGGCAAAAGAGGGCACGGTGCTGACCTGCCTTCCCGGAGAGCTGCTCAACGATGGCAACGGGGCGAAAAGCCGCGGGATGGACGGCCCGGAGGGAAGCGTTCACCGCACCAATCTCAGAACTCCCGCCGACTGCTTCCGCATCGACTACACATTCTCCGGCAAGGGCCTGGAGGAGTATATGCCTCGCTGCACATTCTTTGGCTACCGTTTCATTTCCGTGACGGCAACAGATGTGGTCAGGATAAAGAAGATAAGATCCATTCCGGTGTCTTCAATTTCAGCCGACATAGAAACAGGAAAAGTAATAACCGGGAACGAGTTGATCAACAAACTGATCTCCAACACCTATTGGGGACAGTTGTCTAACTACCTGTCCGTGCCTACCGACTGCCCCCAGCGCAATGAGCGCCTGGGCTGGACCGCCGACACGCAGGTGTTCACCGAAACCGGATCATTCTTTGCCAACACCGACGCCTTCTTCCACAAGTGGATGAGGGATATGCGTGACAGCCAGAGCGAGACCGGAGCATTCCCCGGAGTTGCCCCCAGGGCTCAATACGGGGCCGATATGATGCGTCTCGGATGGGCTGATGCCGGGGTCATAGTCCCCTGGACCATCTGGAAGCAATTCGGCGATACCGCAATCATCGACGAAAACTGGGATGCGATGGAGAAATACCTGTCTCACGTGAATGAAACCAAGTTCGACCAGACTGTAGTGGCTTCTGAGAATGGCAACTACCAATGGGCGGACTGGCTCAGCTACGAACCTCTGGAGAGCAATGGCGGAGGGGCTTTCCTGCAGGATGGCAAGCGTACGAGAAAGCCCGAAACCATCGAATATTGGAGCTACCTTGGAGCATCTTACTGGCTGATCGATGCCGGCATGATGCGGGATATGGCTCTGGCCACCGGCCGGGATGCATCCAAATATGAGACTATGGTTTCAGAAGCTGGTAATTATTTGAAAGAGAGGTTCCTGAATGCCGATGGAACCTTCAAGCTGGATATCCTTAACACCATGCAGACCCCGGCGCTTTTTGCCCTGAAGAACAATTTGGTGGAAGGAGAAGCCCGGGAAGCCATGTGCGCCAGGCTTCGCGGGAATTTCGCTCAGCACGATGGCTGCCTGCAGACCGGTTTCCTCGGCACATCCATCCTGATGGCCACCCTGACCGAGAATGGCATGGCTGATATCGCATGGAACCTTCTTTTCCAGCGCAAGAATCCTAGTTGGCTGTATTCTGTAGACAATGGCGCCACCACCATCTGGGAGCGCTGGAACAGCTATACTCTCGAAAGAGGGATGGGCCCCAAGGGCATGAACAGTTTCAACCACTATGCCTATGGCTGCGTCTGCGAGTGGATATGGGAGACCGTGGCCGGAATTGCCTCCGACTCCGCATGCCCCGGATTCAAGCATATTATCATGAAGCCCATTCCCGACAAGAGGCTGGGCAGCATCGATGCCGAATTCAAGAGCGCCGCCGGCCTGATCAAGAGTTCCTGGAAGTTCGAAGGTGATACCTGGACCTGGAACTTTACTGTTCCCGAAGGCGCCACGGCAACGGTCACGCTTCCCGGCGAAACCGCCGCTGAAGATTACGGATGCGGATCATACACTCTCAGCATGAAGATTTAAGTATGGACAGAAGGAATTTCCTGCGGACTATGGGAACCGCTGCGGCAGCCGCGGCGGTGTCCGAAACTGGCTTGAATGCCGGGAGTATGTTCAAGGATGGCAAAGGAAAAGCATCTTCTACACCCATTCCCATGCCGACCACTATAATCCGGAGGCCCTGCTGAAACTTGGAGTTCCCAAGGCATATCTGGGCAAGACGTGGATCAGCAAGGCCTGGAGCGATTATGCCGAGGCATCCCGCAAAGCTGGTGTCCAAGCTCCTGAAATCGTGCCGCTGTCGGTAGGCGAAACGACCGTCTGCGGCGATATCGCCATCACCGCCCTCCCTGCGAATCATGCCATCAATGCCACCGAGCAGGCTCTTATCTACCTGATCGAAAAAGGGCCGGTAAGGGTTATATACGCCACCGATACCGGTGGAATTATGGGCGTGGCCGCGCGCATCGCGGGGATCGACCCCCACGTGAAAAACGGCAGGCCCATAACCGGCCTGATCATGGAGGCGACCATGGGCATGGGCGACAAGGGAGATGAGGACTACCGCCTTTTCACGCACTCCAGTGTGAACACGGTGCTCCGCACCGCCAAAATGCTGTTAAGGCGCAAGAGACTGCTGCTACAGGATGGGGAGAGAGTGTATCTCACCCACATGGCGCGCACCTTGCATGGCACCCAGGCCGAACTGGATGCCTCACTGCCCACGCCTCTGAAAGCGGCTTATGACGGGTTGGAAGTGTACTTCCCCATTCTCCCCCAGGTATAAAGCCCTATAAACGAGGAGATTATACACAGCACGAACTGGATGACAAAGGCGCTCTTGTCGAGGTTGACGTTCATCCAGATGGCAAATACGTCGGCTATGATCCAGATCCACCACTGCTGGATGTAAGACCTTGTCAGCCACCATGTTCCGATTATGCTGAGAGTGGTGGTGATGGCATCCAGGAAAGGGTTGGGATCGTTAAGCCCCTTGAGAATGAAATACAGTGCCGGAATGCCGACGGCGGTGAATGCCAGGCTTATCAGGAATACCTTTCTGGGAAGCCTGTTCAGAATAATACCGGCACTCTTATGCTCCTCAGAGGCATTGGCTCTGTCTTTCCGCCAGTTGCTGATGCCCACGAAGCCCATTACCACGTAGTAGATGTTTAGCGCTGCGAAGGCCCAGGTGGCGCTGTCGAAAAATGTGACTGCGGCGGCCACGCAACTCGGGATATACACATACCACATGAACTTGTGGTGGAAGATCTGAAGGACCAGGTATATGACGAAAAGCGAGGTCGCGACTATATCGAAGACGCTGGCAATCTGCGGAGTAAGGAAAAGATGAGTGGTTTCAGGCATAATTTTGTACTTCTGCGAGTGCAAATATAAAGATTTTTTCTATCTTTGCAGGCTTTTACGCGCGGGCACGTCCCGCGGAAGCACAAAACATAATGTCAAACAACTAATTTGTTCAAGCTTAACTTATTATGTCAGAAGAAATTAAAAAAGAAACCGGGATGCTCAACGCATCGATCGCTCCCGAAAACTTTGACTGGGAAGCCTTTGAAGGATCCGGTGTCTACGACACTGCCGACAAGGAGGAAATCCGCAAGGCTTACGACCAGACCCTCAGCAAGATCGTAGAGGGTGAAGTTGTCGAAGGAGAGGTAACGGCAATCAACAAGCGCGAAGTTGTTGTCACCATCGGTGGCAAGAGCGAGGGCGTCATCGCTGCCCCTGAATTCCGCTACAATCCCGACCTCAAAGTCGGCGACAAGGTGGAAGTCTATGTGGAGAACGCAGAAGACAAGAAGGGCCAGCTCGTGCTCTCTCACAAGAAGGCACGCACTCTTAAATCCTGGGATAGGGTCAACGAGGCATTCGAAAAGGACGAAATCGTCAAGGGATATGTCAAGACCCGCACCAAGGGCGGTATGATCGTGGACGTGTTCGGTATCGAGGCATTCCTCCCCGGCAGCCAGATCGACATCAAGCCCATCCGCGACTACGATCAGTTCGTGGATCAGACCATCGACTTCAAGATCGTCAAAATCAATCAGGAAGGTCGCAACGTGGTCGTCTCTCATAAGGTTCTCCTCGAGGCCGAGCAGGAAGCAAAGCGTTCCGAGCTCATCGGCAAGCTCGAGAAAGGCCAGGTTCTCGAAGGCGTGGTCAAGAACATCACCAACTACGGTGTGTTCGTGGACCTCGGCGGCGTAGACGGGCTCATTCACATCACCGACCTCAGCTGGGGCCGTGTCAACCACCCCGAAGAAATCGTCAGCCTCGACGAGAAGATCAAGGTCGTGGTTCTCGACTTCAACGAGCAGCAGAAGCGCATCGCCCTCGGTCTCAAGCAGCTCACCCCTCATCCTTGGGACAACCTCAATCCCGACCTCAAGGTTGGTGACAAGGTTACCGGTAAGGTGGTTCTCATCGCAGACTACGGCGCATTCATCGAGATCGAACCCGGCGTGGAAGGCCTCGTGCACGTTTCCGAAATGTCCTGGAGCCCCAGGCTTCACAGCGCTCAGGAATTCCTGAAGGTCGGCGACGAGGTTGAGGCACAGATCCTCAGCATCGACCGCGAGGCCCGCAAGATGAGCCTTGGTCTGAAGCAGCTCACCGCCAATCCTTGGGAGAGCATCCGCGAGAAATATCCCGTCGGCAGCAAGCAGACCGCAACTGTGCGCAACGTCACCAACTTCGGTGTGTTCGCAGAACTTGAGGACGGCGTAGAGGGTCTCGTTCACATCAGCGACCTCAGCTGGACCAAGATCAAGCATCCTTCAGAGGTTGTTGCTCCCGGCGATACCATCGAGGTTCAGATTCTGGACTTCGACGAGGCCAACCATAAGCTCAGCCTTGGCCACAAGCAGCTCACTCCCAACCCTTGGGATGAGATCGAGGCCAAGTTCCCCGTCGGTTCCACCGTTGAGGGTACCGTAGCTTCCACTACCGACAAGGGTGCCAACATCGCCCTCGACGGAGCAGAAGGCTTCGCATTCAACCGCGAACTCGTCAAGGAAGACGGCAAGCAGGCAGTTGTGGGCGACAAGCTCCCCTTCAAGGTCGTTGAGCTCCGCCGCAGCACCAGCCGCATCCTCCTCAGCCACCTCCGCACTTATCAGGAGGTCAAGGAGAAGGCTGCCGCCACCGAGGCTGCCAGCACCAGCAAGGCAGTGAAGAACATCAACAAGGCTGTTGAGAAGACCACCCTTGGTGACATCGACGCCCTTGCCGCTCTCAAAGAGAAGCTTGAGAAAGGTGAGTAATCGCTGATGAACTTCACACTGACGATATTGGGCTCGGCTTCGGCCCTGCCCTTTTCCGACAGAAATCCAAGCGCCCAGGCACTGTCCGTGCACGGGCGCTTGTTTCTCATTGACTGTGGGGAGGGCACCCAGCAGCGCATACGTCAGGAGCACCTCTCGTTCGTAAAGATCGAGGCTATATTCATTTCGCATATCCATGGGGATCATGTTTTCGGCCTGTTCGGCATCCTCAGCACGATGAGTCTGTATCATCGCACAGGCGACCTTCACATCTACGGTCCGGGAAATCTTGGCCCCATTCTCAAATTCTACCTGTCTTACTTCGGGCAGGACCTCGGCTTTGAAATAGTTTTTCATAGCCTCAAGGCGGAAGGCAGTTCCACTTCCTCCGCGTCGCAAAGCGACCCGTTCCGGGAAAATGCTACGGAAGTGGAACTGCCTTCCGCCCTGGCCAAATATCTAAGGGTTACCGCATTCGAACTTAACCATAAGATAGATTGTTATGGCTTCCGTTTCGATGAGGTCGTGACCCCTCGCCGGAATCCGTGGAAACCCCGCAGCTATGCTTATGTATCCGACACCGCCCCGTTTGAAGGACTGGCAGAAAAGGTGAAAGGTGTGGACATCCTGTATCACGAGGCGACCTATCCCGCAGAAATGGCAGACAAGGCCGCCCAGTATTACCACTCCACAACAGTGCAGGCAGCAGCCTGCGCAAAAGAAGCCGGTGTAGGGAAACTGGTGATCGGCCATTATTCTTCCAGGGTTAAAGACATCGCAGCCCTTGGGGAAGAATGCAGGGAGATTTTCCCTGAAAGCTATACTGTAAATGATGGAGATATCTTCGAAATTCCGTATATTCGCGAACATGAAGAGAGTACTCCTGATTCTAATTGCGATGTTGACGGGGCTGATAGCCTTGTCTGATACTCCACAGAACGATTATATAAATAAGTACGCGCCCGTAGCCGTGAGCGAGATGCACCGTTCCGGCGTGCCGGCGAGCATCACCCTTGCCCAGGGCATGCTGGAATCCCGTTACGGCCTGTCGAGCCTGGCAGCCGACGGCAACAACCATTTCGGAATCAAGTGCCACCGCAACTGGAAGGGAAAGACCATGCGCGTGAACGACGATGCCCCGAACGAATGCTTCCGGGTCTATGCCAGTGCAGAGGAGTCATTCCGGGACCATAGCGATTTCCTTCGCTACCAGGACCGTTACAAACCCCTTTTCGAGCTCAAGCCTACGGATTACAAGGGATGGGCCCGCGGCTTGAAGAAAGCCGGCTACGCTACCGACCCCAAGTATGCGGAAAAGCTGATCAAGATAATCGAAGAATATAAACTCTACCAGTACGATACCGGAAAGGCCCCTTCCGGATCTGCGACGGCAACCACCAGCGTGTCTGTAGCTGTGCCGGAATCCCCCTTGAAGATAGAGGAGAAATCCCAGGTGGAGGTTCAGAATCCAGTGCGTCGCAACCAGGCTAAGGAGACTTATTCCTTCCGCCTCGACCGCAAAGTTTATAAGAAGAACGGCATCCTGTGTGTATATGCCGAGCATCAGGACAGTTATGAGAGCATTGCGCTGGAATTCAATCTGTTCCAGAAGGAGATACTGCGTTTCAACGATGTAAAGGCGATGCGCCCCCTGAAGATAGGGGAGGTGGTATATCTCAAGGGAAAGAAGCGTCAGGCCCCGTTTGGGCTGCCCATGTACGTTGCCGATGACAAGCCCCTCACGCTTTGGGAGATTTCCCAGCGATTCGGCATCAAGATGAAGTTCCTGCTGAAGTGGAATCCAGGCATGCCGGCAGATTACATGCCGGTGGAGGGTGATGTCATCTATCTGAAGAAGCCTGTAAGATGAAAAAGAAGAAGAGTTCATTTGCAGCCCGCCTGGCTGTCGGCATAGTGGTCGCCATCATTGTGGTCGGCGGAGGAAAGGTCTGGTTCTGGCTGTCGGACAACAAACTCCCCAATGTCCGCGAGAAGGCGGAACTCTTCGTGTACCCCTACACCACTCCCGAGGATGTGATGGCGGTGCTGGATACGGTCGTGGCGCGTCCGGGGAGCATACGCAGGGCATTCAAGGAGCACAAGGTGGCCGAGTACATCACTGCGGGGCATTATGCCGTGGAGCCCGGGCAGACCAGTGTCTACATCTCCCGTATGCTCAACAATGGCTGGCAGACACCTGTGCGCCTGCGCATCCCTTCTGTGCGCCTGAAAGGATCGCTCGCCAGAAGCATCTCCAGTCAGATGATGGTGGATTCCGCCACGGTTGCCGCCGCACTCGAAAACGCCGAACTTCTCGGCCGCTACGGCTTCAAGCCGTCCACGGCATTCTCCCTGTTCATCCCGGATACCTACGAGATGTACTGGACAGACTCGATAGACGAGATTTTTGCCCGTCAGAAGAAGGCCTGGGATGCTTTCTGGACTCCGGACAACATTGCCAAGGCAAAAAGACAGGGGCTCAGTAAACTGGAAGTCTCCATCCTCGCGTCGATAGTGAAGGGGGAGAGCAACATGCCGTCGGACTATGCCCGTATAGCAGGCGTGTATCTGAACAGGCTGCACAAGGGGATGAAACTCCAGGCGGATCCCACCGTTGCCTTCCTGCTGAATTACGAGACCGGCCGCATCCTCAAGAAGGACCTCCGGATAGATTCTCCTTATAATACATATGTGTACGCCGGCCTTCCTCCAGGGCCTATCAATGTGCCTGGCAAGGAATATCTGGATGCCGTGCTGAACCCGGATACCGCTTCGGGCTATATGTTCTTCTGTGCCGACCCGTCCTTCGATGGCTCGCACCGCTTTGCAAAGACCTATGCCGACCACCTGAAGAATGCCCGCGCGTTCCAGAAGGCGCTTAACCAAAGGGGAAAATAGGATATGGAAGAGATAGTCGAAAGAGCACGTGCGCTTGCTCTGGAAGTGCTTAAAGATGAGCAGCGCTTCGACGGGACGCCCTTCATAGGGCATCCCGATGCCGTCGCGGCCATCGCCCGCGACGAACTCGGCCTCCCGGCCGAATGCAGCGCTGCAGTGTATCTGCACGAAGCGACCAGGATTCATAAGGATGTCGATATTTCCGCCTTCCCCGCGGACGTGCTCACTATGGTGGACGGTCTCAACAAGATATCTACCATCAAGCCCAAGGACACCCGCCTGGAGGCCGAGAACTATAAGAAACTGATAGTTCAGTACTCGACCGATCCGCGCGTGACCGTGCTCAAGATTGCGGACCGCCTGGAGGTGATGCGCAACCTTGCCATCTTCCCGAAGTCTTCCCGCGACCAGAAGGTCCTCGAGACTCTCATGCTCTACATTCCTCTGGCCCACCAGCTGGGGCTGTACAACATTAAAAGCGAGCTGGAGAATATCTACTTCCGCTATGCCGACCCGGAGCAGTACAGGGCGATTACCAATAAGCTGAAAGCCACCGAACGCGACCGCGAACGCCTGATGGCGGAATTCATAGAGCCCCTCAAGCAGAAGCTTTCTGATGCCGGAATAGTCTATAAGCTCAAGATACGCACCAAGACCGCCTATTCCATCTATCGTAAGATGCAGGTGCAGAAGGTTCCTTTCGAAGGGGTGTACGACGTTTTCGCCATACGTTTCATAATAGACTGTGAGCAGGATCCAAAGCTTGAGAAAGAACTTTGCTGGAAGGTCTATTCCTATGTTACCGAGGAGTACGAACCCGATACCAAGCGCCTGCGCGACTGGCTCACCACCCCTCGCCCCAATGGCTATGAGAGCCTCCATATCACGGTTAAGAACAGCAAGGGGAACGCACTCGAAGTGCAGATCCGCACGAAGCGAATGGATTATGAGGCCGAGAACGGGCAGGCCGCCCACTGGGCCTACAAAGGTGTGCAGCATGAGGTGAACATGGACCGCTGGCTGAAGTCCGTGCGCTATGCCCTGGAGCATCCCTCCGAAGCCAAGCCGGAAGACCTGCCGCAACCACCCAGTAAGGAGATATTCGTCTTCACGCCCACGGGAGAACTCCGGATTCTTTCTGCCGGAGCTACCGTGCTGGATTTCGCTTTTAACATCCACACCAATGTGGGTATCCACTGCACCGGTGGCCGCATAGGAGGAAAGGCTGTGTCCATCCGGGAGAAACTCCATACCGGTGACACCGTGGAGATTATCACCTCCAAGAACCAGCGCCCCAACCGGGATTGGCTGAACTACGTGGTGAGTTCCAAGGCCCGTACCAAGATCAAGCAGGAACTCGATGCCGAGGAGCGCAAGCTCGGCACCGACGGACGGGAACTCCTGGAACGGCGTCTCAAGAACTGGAAACTGGAGTGGCCTGATGCCCTTCAGCAGGAGTACATGAAGGCTCACCAGTATTCTTCGGTCATTTCGTTCATGGCCGATATCGCCCGCGAGGTGATAGATGTGAACGATATCAAGGCCTACATCCAGAAGCATTCGGATGCTCCGGCTCATGAATCGGAGCAGACGCCAAAGGAGCGTGTGCTGAATTATTCTTCCGGAAACGACGATATCCTGGTAATCAATGCCAAGAATGTGCGAGGCCTGGATTACAAGCTTGCCAAGTGCTGCAACCCGGTTTTCGGGGACGATGTGTTCGGCTTCGTGACCCGCACCGACGGCATCAAAATACATCGCATGGGCTGCCCTAATGCCGCGCAGCTTATGGAAAAGTACCCCTACCGCATCCAGAAGGTAGTGTGGCAGGACAACGCATCCTCGGGGGATTTCCAATGCACTCTGAATATAGTTGCAGACAGGGAACAATCTGCGATTGCCTCCGTGATGAATGTCATTGGGCAGTTCAAGGCGTCGTTGCGTTCATTCAACGTCAACGAGAACCAGAGGGGCGGCACCTACGATATATCCGTGCGCCTGCTTGTGCCGTCCAATACGGAATTAGACAAAATAGTTTCTCAAATAGCCAATTTGCGTAATATTCTCAAGGTTAAGAGAATATAAATTCTTATATTTGTAAGACGATAGAAACCATTTAACATACTCTTTTATATGAAGAATTATTTCGATCTTACCGGCCGTGTAGCAGTTGTTACCGGCGCTTCCACCGGCCTGGGTCTCCAGATGGCAAAGGCATTCGCAAGCCAAGGTGCAAACCTCGTGCTTCTTGCACGCCGTATGAATCTTCTTGAAGAAAACGCAAAGGCAATCAACGCCGAATTCGGCGTCGAGGTTCTGCCTTTCGCCTGCGACATCACCGACACCGAGAAGGTTAAGGCTGCTGTTGCTGCAACTATCGAAAAGTTCGGCCGTGTCGACATCCTCATGAACAACGCCGGCACCGGCGCAGTCGCTCCTGCCGAAGAAATCACCGACGACCAGTTCAAGCACGAGATGCAGATCGACCTCTTCGGTACTTTCATCTGCGCACGTGAGTTCGGTAAAGAAATGATCAAAGCCGGTTATGGCCGCATCATCAACATCGCATCCATGTACGGTCTGGTGGGCAACCTGATCGTAGGAAGCGCTCCCTACCATGCAGCAAAGGGCGGTGTGGTCAACCTTACCCGCGCTCTCGCAGCAGAATGGGGCAAGTACGGCATCACCGTCAACAGCATCTGCCCCGGCTACTTCTACACCGATCTTACCACCGCAACCCTGGATTCCGATTACTTCCAGGCCATCGCCAAGAATAACATCCCTCTCGGGCGTTACGGCAAGCAGGGCGAACTCGACACCTGCGCCCTCTTCCTGGCATCTCCCGCCAGCACTTACGTAAACGGCCAGAACATCGCAGTTGACGGCGGTTACACCTGCATCTAATTTACTGTATAGAATAAAAAAGGCCGGAACCCGGGCAGGTTCCGGCCTTTTGCGTCTGTGGTGGGAAAGGTCCAATTCCATGCCTGAGACCTTACCCGCATTTCTACCTCACACACACTTCCAGTGGGAATGGTCCCGGCCATAAAAGGGGACCTTTCCCGGAAATCAGTATATCGAAACTTAAAACATTTACCTTTTAATTCACCATAAAATAAATCTTATGGTGCATTTAAAACATACAATCGTCAGCAGAAACTTAAATTAAAAGAATTGTTTCCGCATAATTCTTGGCCTAATTACCGTATTCCTGTATTATTGCGAAAAAAAAAGTTATGAAAAAGATCCTTGAAGTATTACAGTACGGTGAAATGGACATCCGCTTCAACACCGACATTGAGTCAGTCAAAAATCCTGAATCTATCCCAAATACAATATCCAGGTTGACTTTCGCCATGATGACAAAACTATGGGGTGGAAATGAACAAGATGTTTTGGCCATGGTCCGTGCGTTGGCAATAGCCGACCTTGCCTTGAGCACGAATAGAAAGGAAATAATTAAATACCTTGATGAGTCATCTAAAATGGTAGTGAGGACACTTGTAGAAGCAAAGAAACAGTTTGAGAGTCAGGGAGGTAAGGTAATAACTTTTGGCCCTGGCATCATGCCGGGAAAGAACAAAAGTTGACATGAAAAGGGTTGTCCAAAGGATGATGCCGAACGGACAAATAATGTATGTTTGGCCGTTTCATATCAGTCTTGAGGGTTTGGAAACCGCGGTATTGTGCAGGGATGAGGATGATTATGACTCTATGGTGAAGATAATATGTGTATGCGCAAAAAGAAAGAATGTCATAATCGTGATTTATGCCGTGGTTTCCAATCATTGCCATATTGCCATCCTGGCCGCAAGCCAGGGAGCAGCGGACAACTATGGGCAAGAAGTGAAAAGGATGTTTTCGATGTGGTTGAATCGGAAATACGGCGCAAAGGAAACTATGCGTAATGTGGATGTCAAAGCCATCCTTCTGGATAATGATTGGTATGTTCGCAATGCACTTGCATATATACCTCGCAACGCTTTGGACAATGGTTGCAATGTAAATGAATACAGGTGGTCTGGTTATCGGGCAATGTTCAACATGGATCATTCAGACGGGGTAATAAAGGTGGCATCGCTGTCTAAGAGGGAGAAACTGGCTGTAATGCATACAGGAGACGCCTTGTTTGATGTTCCCTGGTTGCTAGACAAAAAATGGCAACTGGTGCCCTCGAGTTTTTGCGATCACTTGTATTTGGAACAGGCTTTCGAGAATGATCAGACATATTTTATAAAAACCATAGGGATCCAGAACTCGGCCGAAATGGAGAACAAACTGGTCAGCCAACCCAGAAGGATGATGCCGGATACCGAATTTTTTAAATCTGTCAACGATATAAGTAACCGCTGGTTTAAAGATGATGTTCCCAACTTGTCTCTGGATAATAAAATCAAATTGCTGCCATTCATCAATCGTACGACAAAGACTACCGTTCCTCAATTGGCGAGGGTATTTGGACTGGGGAGGGAGCAAATTACCCAAATAATAAGCCCACGGACAAAGCAAAACAAACGATGAAATGGGAAAGGTCCAATTCCATGCCTGAGACCTTTCCCGCATTTCTACCTCACACACACTTCCAGTGGGAATGGTCCCGGCCATAAAAGGGGACCTTTCCCAAAAGAATCAGTATGCCAGGCTGTCCAGCAGGGAATAGGTGTTGCGGAGGGATTCCAGTTCGGAAAGGGCGTCGGCTTTTCTGCCTTCCACCCTTGACGCGAAGTCTCGGATTTCGTCGAAGAACCCCTGGGTATACACCTGATTCTGATTCAGGATAGGGGAGAAACTGTTCTGCTCGAACAGAACGCGCGTTCCGCCTTTCCCCAGACCGGCCTTTTCGAGAGGGATGCCGGCAATCACCGCAGGTTTCAGGGACAATGTCAGGCGCTCCAACTTGTCGAGCCGATAAAGCCCGGTTCCAGTATTGATGCTTAGATTCTCTCTGGCATCAGCCCAACTGTAATCGGTGGACAGTTCCAGGGTGCCGCAAATGTCTTTGTGCCTGAGCATCAGCAGGTATGAATCCGGAGAAGTTTTTTCGAAGGCAGCGATTCCGGCCTTGCCGAAAAGGTGGCAGACAAGGTCAAGAGGATGGATATAAAGGTCTGTCAGGGCATTTCCTTCGGGATATGCCCCGGTGCAGTAATGCAGGTCGTAGCTTATGAGTTTTTCTCCGGACAGTTTCTTCTTGAGTATCTTGACTGCCGGGGAATAGCGTTTCTGCAAGCCGGCGGTCGCGATGCCTTTTTTCATCCCGATAAGGACTTCGAGTTCCCGGGAATTCCGCACCGGAGGCTTCTCCACGAAAAGTGACTTCCCGCTTTGCAGCACCTTCTGGGCAATGCTGAAATGGGCTTCGGGGCTGGCCGCGACGAACACTCCCTTCACTTCAGGATCGGCGAGGACCGCGTCCAGATCGGTGGTGCCCGTGACACCCGGGAACTTTTTCCCTATCAGTTCCGCTTTTCCTGCCGAGGTCACACAGATATACTTCAGAGGCAGTTGAAGATAATGGATAACAGGGTAGAGATTGCTGAGGCTGTGCTGGCCGAGGCCTACGAACGCATACTTGCCCTCGTAGGTTTCCTTCAGATACTTTTCGGAACGGATACGTTTGTAGGTGTCGATGATGCTCATTTGCTGAAATACTTTTTATACGTTATCCGGTGGTCGGAGGTCCATTGGTATGGCCCGTAGATCCATTCAATTACTGGTTTTGGTAGGAACTTCTCGAAATTCCTGAGGAGTATAATGTCGTATTTGCGGTGGAAGTTGATCCAGCAGCCGTTGCAGTTGCGCTCGTATTCGCACTGAAGCCTGTGAGCCGCCTTGCCGTTGAATATCTCATCCAGAGTGTTTTCCCGTATATTGCCAAGATTCACTCCGAGGTTCTGGCAGACAGGGACATCTCCGTTGCTATGTATCACCAGACTGCTGAAAATGCTCTGGCAACGGAGTTTGAGCCTTCCCTTTCGCCACTCGTCATAGAGGGCGACAAAGTCGAAGTTCTCTTCCGTTTCGTGTATGCTTGCGGGAATTCCGGCCTGGAAATCCTCGACATTAATCAGGTCTGCCTTTGTGTCGAAGAAATCCATGGTGCCATAAATGCCGATGCGCACGTCTATGCCATACTTTTTGGCCACATCGATCACATAGGCCATATCCGAGAAGGAATTCCATGGCGTCAGGCTTTAACGATTTTCGTGGTAACGGAATCGGCGAAACTGAAGAACGAATCCCGCGAGATGATGATGTGGTCAGGAATGTTGCCGTTACCAATAGTAAGGATGATTGTCCCTCAGCCATTCCATTATTTCCCTGTACTGGGGATGGAGCACGAACTCGCCCCCTTCCAGCCCTACTACCGTCCTGCGCGTTACGCATCTGCTCTCCACTATTGCTTTGATCTCCTCAAGGCTTAGACTCTCGCGGGGTTTTTGCCAGATTGAGCAGTGCCTGCACCTGGACTGGCAAATCGTGGTTGCGTATATCATCAGCTGGCTCAGCTTTTTGTGCCGGGGCCGAACCATATTGTTGACAAACAGTAATCCGTTATGGATGTAATCTCCTAACTTGTACATTTCTGCGTAAATATACGCATTTTCCTAAAGAATCTGAAATAGAAGCTTATTCCATTTCCAGGCCAAGGTCTGCGATAAGGGCTGCAATTTCGGAATTCTCGAAGAAGATTTTAAGATCGTTGGCGTTCATAATGCAAGTCGTTTAATTGTTCAACGATGCAAAGGTACGCCCTCGTTTTGTCAACTTTTGGCAATTGTCTATAAACTTTTCCAGACTTTTAAATATTGCTGCAGCGCCCACATCTCGTCGCGGTAGCGGGCGGCTTCGGCAAAGTCCAGTTCTGCGGCGGAGTGCTGCATCCGGCGCTTGTCTTCCTCTATCATCTTTTCTATCTGCTCGCGGCTCATGGAGCGGATGACGGGATCCTGCAGCACGGCGGCCAGGTCGGCCTTCACATAGCCGTCCACATAGGCTGAGCCCGGTTCGCGTTTGGAATCGTGCCCGAAGCCCACGCTGACGGTGCCGCTGCCGAGGTCGGAAGGGTTGGGGATGTAGGTGGGATCGTCGTAGGAGTTGGGGGCGCTCACGCGGCCTGTGGTGCCGTTCGCCACTCGGGGGTTCAGAGGCTTTCCGGAGGCTGCCAGGGCTCCCAGCTCGCTTGCGAGCACGTTTGCGTGGGTCTCTATCTGCTTCGGGGTGATGCCGTGCAACTTGTTGTATTCCATCTGCTTGCTGCGGCGGCGGTTGGTCTCGCGTATGGTCTCCTCCATCGAGGGAGTGATCTTGTCGGCATACATTATCACCAGGCCGTTCACATTTCGGGCGGCGCGTCCGGCAGTCTGGGTCAGCGCCCTGGTAGTGCGCAGGAACCCTTCCTTGTCGGCATCCAGTATGGCCACCAGCGACACGCTCGGAAGGTCCAGCCCCTCGCGCAGTAGGTTCACTCCAACCAGCACGTCGAAGAGCCCGTTCTTGAAGTCTTCTATGATTTCCACCCGCTCCTGGGTATCCACGTCCGAATGGATATAGCGCACGCGCACTCCTATGCGGCGAAGGTACTCGTCCAGTTCCTCCGCCATACGCTTTGTAAGCGTCGTCACCAGCACCCGTTCGTCCACCTCGGCGCGCTTGCGTATCTCCTCCACCAGGTCATCCACCTGATGCTCTATGGGACGCACCTCGATAGGAGGATCCAGCAGTCCGGTAGGGCGCACAACCTGCTCTGCCACAAGACCTTCGGACTTCTCCAGTTCGTATTCAGCCGGGGTGGCGCTCACGTAGACCTTCTGACCGGTGATGGCCTCGAACTCGTCGAAGGTGCAGGGACGGTTGTCGGCCGCGGCGGGCAGGCGGAATCCGTACTCCACCAGCACGCTCTTGCGGGAGTGGTCGCCCCCGTACATCCCGCGTATCTGCGGCAGCGTCACGTGGCTTTCGTCGATGAAGGTGATGAAATCCTTGGGGAAGTAATCTATCAGGCAGAAGGGCCTCTGGCCTGGCTGGCGGCCGTCGAAGTAGCGGGAGTAGTTTTCGATGCCGGGGCAGTATCCCATCTCCTTGAGCATCTCCAGGTCGTTCTCCACCCTCTGCTGCAGGCGCTTGGCCTCTATGGGCTTGCCCACCTCCTCGAAGTAGGCCATCTGCTTCACCAGGTCGTCCTGGATCTGGGAGACGGCGGAAACCACCCTCTCGCGGTTGGTCACGAAGTTGTTGGCAGGGTATACGTCGATGGTCTCCAACGCTTCTATGCGCGCTCCGGTCACGGGATCTATCAGGCTGATGGCATCTATCTCGTCGCCGAAGAACTCGATGCGCACGGCTTCATCCGCACCGCCCAGGAATACATCCACCGTATCGCCGCGCACGCGGAAGGTCCCGCGCTGAAAATCCACCTCTGTGCGGGAGTAGAGGCACTCCACAAGCTGGTAGAGGAAACTGGTCTCGCTCATGGTCTGGCCCTTGTGGAGGGTGATGGTCTGGCTGCGCCAGTCGTCCGGGTTGCCTATGCCGTAGAGGCAGGATACGGAAGATATCACCACCACGTCCCTCCGCCCGGACATCAGGGCGCTTGCGGCGCTCAGACGCAGTTTCTCTATCTGGTCATTGATGCTCAGGTCCTTTTCTATATAGGTGTCGGTGGTGGGGAGGTAGGCCTCCGGCTGATAGTAATCGTAGTAAGAGACGAAGTATTCCACCGCGTTCTCGGGGAAGAAGGCCTTGAACTCGCCGTAGAGCTGTGCCGCCAGGGTCTTGTTGTGGCTCAGGATCAGCGCAGGCCGCTGGAGGTTCTGGATGACGTTCGCCATCGTGAAGGTCTTGCCGGACCCGGTCACGCCCAGCAGGCAGATGTCCCGGACGTTGTTCTGCAGCGCCTCGGTAATCTGACGTATGGCTTCCGGCTGGTCGCCGGAAGGCTGGTATGCCGAATTCAGGTGGAATTTCATCGTAGCGCAAAGATAATAAAAATGGCCGCCAGGCTAATGCATTTGCGGAAGTTTTTTGAGCTGGCCCGCGCGTGGCGGTAGCGGAGCAAATGCATTAGCCTGGTGGCTATCAGAGTACTATATTAAATAAATATGTATTTGCAGACAAACAGCGCTGCGAGTATCCACATCGTGATGGAAATCTCCTTGAACTTGCCGGCGACAGCGTGGCAGAGAACATAGGAAATCACACCGAGGAGAATACCGTCGGAGATGCTGTATGCAAGAGGCATCATGATGATGGTAACGAAAGCAGGGATGGCCTTGCAGTAGTCTTCCCAGTGGATGGTCTTGATCGAAGGCATCATCATTACACCGACGATTATGAGGGCGGGAGCGGTGGCTGCGCCGGGGATCGCCAGGAAGATGGGGCTCAGGAACAGGGCCAGAGCGAAGAATATTGCAACGGAGAAGGCTGTGAGGCCGGTACGGCCGCCTTCACCCACACCGGATGCGCTTTCCACATAGGTAGTGGTGGTGGAAGTTCCGAAGCAGGCACCTGCAACAGTAGCGATGGAGTCTGCGAGGAACATCTTCTCTACACCCTCGATCTCGTCACCGCCCTTCTTGATGAGGCCGGCACCCTGATGGACGCCGATGATGGTGCCCATGGTGTCGAACATGTCGATGAAGAGGAAGGTGAACACTACTGCGAGCATATCCCAACTGAGAACCTGACCCCACTCAAATTTGCAGAAGATGGGCGCGATGCTGTCGGGCATGGACACGACCTTGGTAGGAAGAGTAGTGATGGCTGCGCCAGTTGCAGGATCCTTGATGAAGATACCTATGACGGCGGTGAGCAGGATGCCCCAGAGAATGCCTCCGCGGACCTTAGCCATCACGAGACCTGCGGTGATGAACAGGCCGATCAGACCAACCAGAGCCTTGCCCTCAGTGATGTGGCCGAGGCCTACGAGGGTGGCGTCGTTGTTGATGATGATGCCGGCGTTCTGCATGCCGATGAAGGCGATGAACAGCCCTATGCCTGCGCCGATGGCCTTCTTAAGGGTGCCGGGGATGGCGTTGATGAGCCAGGAACGGACCTTGGTGACAGTCAGGATGATGAAGAGGATACCCTCGAGGAGGACTGCGGTAAGAGCAAACTGCCAGCTATGACCCATGCCGAGGCATACGGTGAACACGAAGAACGCGTTCAGGCCCATACCAGGAGCAAGGGCGAAAGGCTTCTTGGCATAGAGAGCCATCACCAGGGTGCCGACGATAGCTGCCAGGGCAGTGGCTGTGAATACCGAACCTGCAGGCATTCCGGGAAGGGCGCTGAAGATACCGGGGTTGACGGCCAGGATGTAGGCCATCGTGAGGAAGGTGGTCAGACCCGCAAGAATCTCGGTGCGCACATTGTGCTGCTGCGGATCAAACCCGAAAGCTTTTTCTAGGAATTTTGCCATAGGTCAGATCAGTTTAGAATACCCACTTGGTACCGATGCAAGGGCGGACCTTGAATCCGTCGTAGCCTGCAAAATTGTAGGAAAATTCGACTTCGGTTCCGATGTTGAGATTCTCGACACCGAAATGCTTACCGATGTTGTACCAGAGCTGAGGTTCGGAGATGAAAACAAACTCATGCTTGTCACCGCTTTCCATAAAAGCGTAAGTGGTTTCTCCCCAGAAATCGGCGAAGCCGCTGAAACGCAGGCCGTCAACTCCGAAGATGTTCTGCATTCCCCATACAAAGGTGAACTGCAGAGGCAGAGTGCTCTCGGTTCCCTTGCTGAAGGTCTTGTAGAGGAGTTTGAAATTGAAGGTGTTGCTGAAGTCGGAATTGTGCAGGAAATAGTCGGCACCGAAGAGGAAGTTCTGGCTTGGGAAGCCGATGCCGCCGTTGTACTCTATATGTGCGCTTAATGCGCCGAGGGAAGAATCCTGCCAGAAATTCAGGCAGCGGGCAATCTCGAAATAACTGCCGCTGGCAAGGTGCTTTCCACCGCCTACAGCGCTGTTATCTCCATTGTAGTCGTAATCGACGAAGAAGAAAGTGTTGCCCCAGTTGTCTCCGTAGAAACCTTCGAGGGTGGTGGTGAAGTGTTCACGGCTGAAGTCGTAGAACGTCTGGAAGTTGGTCTGGGCATTTGCTCCTTGAGCGAATGCGAGTACTGCGATGGCTGCAGCGACAAAGATTTTTTTGGACATAAAATGTAATTTATGAACTAAATATGTTAATAATAAGGTTTTAATTTTCCGTAAGGGTGAGAAGGGAACTTACCTCCACATCTTCGGGGATGACCGCCGATTTGGGGCAGTCGGCAATGTCGATGATGAAGTTGGCGAAAACAGCCTTTGGATTGAACTGCTTTACCAGTCTCACTGCGGCGGATGCGGTGCCGCCGGTAGCAAGGATGTCATCGTGGATCAGCACCACGTCTTCCGGGCCGATGGCATCTGCATGGATTTCGATGGTGTCCGTGCCATATTCTTTGGCGTATGATTCGGATACGGTCTCGGCAGGGAGTTTCCCCGGCTTGCGAACGGGTACGAATCCCGCTCCGAGCCTGGCCGCCACCGCGGCACCGACAATGAATCCACGGGACTCTATGCCGGCAACCTTGGTTATGCCTTTGTCCTTATAGATGTTGCAAATCCTGTCCAAAACCTCTTTATAGGCCTTGGGATCTTTGAATAGCGTGGTCACATCGAAGAACTGGATTCCCTTCACGGGGAAATCCGGCACAACCCGGATGGATTCAGTCAGTTGTTTATCAGTCATTCTTTTCCAATCTGTTTACTTCGAAATCGACGGACTTGTCGCCGAGGGCGTTCTTTCCGAACTCATAGTCCTTGCCGGGGAGGACGGCATTCAGGATGATGCCTACCAGGGCGCCGACTGCGAGGCCGGAGAGCTTGGTGAAGCCGAGATCCAGACTGCCTGCCTGGCTGTAGGAGATGCCGATAGCAAGCACGAGGATGAGGGCCATTATGAGAACGTTGCGGGAGGACTTGAAATCTACCTGGTTCTCGACCACGTTGCGCACACCGACTGCGGAAATCATACCGTAGAGAACGAGGGAGACACCTCCGATGGTCGCAGCGGGCATTGCGCCGATCAGTGCGGAGAACTTAGGGCAGAAAGAAAGTATGATGGCGAAGCAGGCGGCGATGCGGATGACGCGGGGGTCATAGACCTTGGTGAGGTTGAGCACGCCGGTGTTTTCGCCGTATGTGGTGTTTGCAGGGGCTCCGAAGAGGGAAGCCAGTGCGGTTGCGAGACCGTCGCCCATCAGGGTGCGGTGCAGGCCGGGATTCTCGAGATAGTTGATGCCGGTGGTGGAGGAGATTGCGCACATGTCGCCGATATGCTCCATCATGGTTGCGAGGGAGATGGGGATGATGGCGATGATGGCGGCGATGATCAGGCTCCAGTTAGGATTGTTGAACACGGCGATGGCGGTGTTCTCCCATTTGACGGGGAGGCCGATCCAGGCAGCTTCCTTGACTGCGCTGAAGTCGCACAGGCCGAAGCAGGCTGCCACTATATATGAACCAAGCACACCCAGCAGGATAGGGATGATCTTGATCATTCCCTTGCCCCAGATGTTGCAGACGATGATGATCGCGATTGCAAGGATGGCGATCCACCAGTTCTGGCCGCAGTTGTTGATTGCCGAGCCGGAGAGGATCAGGCCGATGGCTATGATGATGGGGCCGGTGACGATGGGAGGGAAGAAACGCATCACCTTCTGAGGGCCGAATGCTGCGAAGAGACCTGCAAGGATGAAATAGATGAGCCCTGCGCAGAAAACGCCGATGCAGGCGTAGGGGAGGGCCTGTGCCTGGGTGAGGCCGCCGGCCATGCCCATCTGGACAACGGTTGCATAACCTCCGAGGAATGCGAAGGACGAACCGAGGAATGCGGGAACGCGCAACTTGGTGCAAATGTGGAAGATGAGAGTTCCCAGACCCGCGAACAGGAGAGTCGCAGACATGGAGAGTCCTGTGATGACAGGGACAAGAACCGTGGCTCCGAACATAGCGAACATGTGCTGGAGCCCGAGAGTGAGCATTTTCCCTGTTCCGAGGGTGCGTGCATCGTAGATGCCTTCAGTTTGTGATTTCGTCATAATTTATTGTTTTTGATGGTTTCTATTCCCATTCAATGGTTGCCGGCGGTTTGGAGCAGATGTCATACACGACCCGGTTCACTCCCTTGACATCGCGGATGATGGCATTGGATACCTCCGCAAGGAAATCGTAGGGGAGCTGAGCCCAGTCGGCAGTCATTCCGTCCACTGACGTGACCGCACGCAACACTATAGTATATTCGTATGTCCTTTCATCTCCCATCACGCCTACGCTCTTGATGGGAAGGAGGATGGTGGCAGCCTGCCACACATCGTCGTATAGATTCCAGCGCCTGAGGGCGCCGATGAAAACTGCGTCCGCTTCCTGCAGGATGGCTACCTTCTCGCGGGTAACCTCTCCCAGCACGCGTATTCCCAGTCCGGGGCCGGGGAAAGGGTGACGCCCGAGAATCTCGGGAACCAGCCCCAACGCCTTGCCAACCCGGCGGACTTCATCCTTGAAAAGAAGGCGCAACGGCTCCACCACCCCGAGTTTCATCTCCTTGGGCAGTCCACCAACATTATGGTGACTCTTGATGGTGACCGATGCTCCGGGCACTGCAGAAGATTCGATTACATCGGGATATATGGTGCCCTGGGCAAGCCAGCGCACGTTTTCTATCTTAGCGGCCTCTGCATTGAAGACCTCTACGAAGTCTTTGCCAATGGCCTTGCGTTTCTGTTCGGGCTCGGTGATGCCGGCGAGGTCGCCGAAGAAGCGGTCGGACGCCTGCACTCCCTTCACGTTGAGCCCCATGCCCTTGTAGGATTCGAGCACGGATGAGAACTCATCCTTTCGGAGAAGCCCGCTGTCGACGAAGATGCAGTGGAGCTGCGATCCTATCGCCTTGTGAAGCAGCAGGGCGGCAACCGAGGAATCCACTCCTCCCGAGAGGCCGAGCACCACGTTGTCGGTGCCTATCTGCTTCTTTAGGGCGGCTACTGTGGATTCTATGAAACTGTCCGGAGTCCAGTCGCCGGCGCATCCGCAGATGCCCAGGACGAAATTGCGGAGAATCTGCCTGCCGAACTCGCTATGATGCACCTCGGCATGGAATTGTATGCCCCACACGGGCTTGCCTTCCACCCGGAAGGCTGCATTGCCCACGCTCGCCGTGGATGCTATCACCTTGTAGCCTTCAGGAAGGGAGTTGATGGTGTCGCCATGGCTCATCCAAACCTGGCTTTCGGAGGGAATGCCTTTCAGAAGCGCGTCTTCCGCGTCTTTTACGCTCAGGATGGCACGCCCGTACTCCCGGGTGCCGGAGTTGGCGACGTTCCCGCCTTTGCTCCAGGCAAGCCACTGTGCGCCGTAGCAGATTCCGAGCAACGGCATGCCGGCGGGAACTCCGCCCAGGTCGGGCTGGGGAGCATTTTCCGCACAGACGCTGGCCGGGCTTCCGGAAAGCACTATGCCTTTGATGTCGGGGGTTATGGACGGGATCTTATTGAAGGGAACGATATCGCAGTACACGTTCATCTCGCGGATGCGACGTGCAATTAACATTGTGTACTGCGATCCGAAATCCAGAATAAGTATCCTTTCCATCTACTTATTGTAATTAGGCGCGGGTTTGGCGATTATAAGGTCGTGAGGATGATTCTCGATGACTCCGTTGGAGGTGATGCGGACGAATCTGGCGTTCCAGAGTTCTTCGATTGTGTGAGCACCGCAATAGCCCATGCCAGAACGCAGGCCTCCGATAAGCTGGTAGAGTATGTCGCCAACGGGACCCTTGTAGGGGACTTTGCCCACGATTCCTTCGGGCACGAGTTTCATTGCTCCGGTCTGGAAGTAACGGTCGCGGGAGCCTGCTTCCATCGCGTCGATGGAGCCCATTCCGCGGTAAACCTTGAATTTTTTGCCGTTCTTGAAATCTTCTATGATGTCGCCGGGCGTTTCGTCGGCTCCGGCGAGGATGGATCCGCACATTACGGTGGAGGCGCCTGCCGCCAGGGCCTTGACTATATCGCCGCTATAGCGCAGACCGCCGTCGGCGATGATGGGAACTCCATAGGGCTTGGCCGCTTCGGCAGCATCGTATATTGCAGTCAGCTGAGGCACTCCCACACCTGCCACCACGCGGGTGGTGCAGATGGAACCGGGGCCTATGCCCACCTTGACTGCATCTGCGCCGGCTTCGATGAGGTCGCGCGTGCCTTCTGCTGTGGCAACGTTGCCAACCACCACGTCGATACCCTGGAATGCCTTCTTGATCTTCTTGAGAGTACTCACGACGCCCTTGCTGTGGCCATGGGCGGAGTCGAGCACTATTGCGTCGACGCCTGCATCCACCAGAAGCCCGGCGCGGTTCACCGCATCTGCCGTGATGCCGACACCTGCCGCAACCTTGAAGCCAGCGGCTTTGGTCTTGGCAACCTCCTCCGCCTGGCGCTCGGCCGTCATATTCTTATGAAGAACCCCTATGCCGCCTTCTTTTGCAAGAGCTATGGCCATAGGGGCTTCCGTGACGGTATCCATTGCCGCAGAGGCGATAGGGATATCCAACGATATGTTCTTTGTAAATTGCGTTTTGAGGGAAACTTCCCTAGGCAGTACCTCGGACCAGGCCGGAACCAGAAGTACATCGTCGAAGGTTAAACCTTCTTGCTGAATGCGATTTTCGGTAAAAGACATTGTTCCTAACTTCCAAGTGACAAAGGTAACCAAAAACTCGCGCCCCTGCAAGAGAAACGCGAGTAATTATCCACAAGTTTTCAACAAAGGATTATTTGAGCAATTCTTCGCTTCGGGCGATGAAATCCGCGAGCGCTTTGCCCTTGAGAAGGCCCGATCCGAGAAGCGCCAGGTCGATAACCTGATGCAGCAGAGGGGATTCCTTGTCCTTGCTCTCCCATATGCGGGCAATGAGGGGGTTCTCCATGTTCACCTTTATGTCGAACGACTCAGGCATCTGACCATAGAAGTTCATGCCTCCGCCAAGGGCGCTCATCTCGCGGTAGCGGCGCATGAATTCGTTGCGGGTGATAAGGACAGGAGCCGAGGTCTCGCCCAGATTCTCGGGCTCGATCATATACTCGTTGCCTTCGGGAAGGACTGCCTTGAAGAGTTCGTCCAGGGCTTTCTTGTCGTCTTCGCTCATTTCGGGCTTGACCCTGTCTTCCTTTGGAATCAGATTTGACACCGAATCGGAATCTACCCTGGCAAAGCGGGCATCCTTCAGTTTCTGCTCCAGGAGGTTGACAAAGTGGGAGTCCAGCTCGCAGTCCATCAGCAGCACATCGTAGCCAAGTTTCTTTGCGGCCTCGATCTGGGTATACTGCGCGTCCAGATTGGTGGCATAGAGATATACCACTTTCTTGTCTTTGTCGGTCTGTTCGGTTTCTATGCCCTTGCGGTAGTCTTCGAAGCTGAAGTACTTGCCGTCGGTATTCTTGAACAGGGCGAAGTACATTGCACGTTCGCAGAACTTTTCGTCGGAGAGCATGCCATATTCGATGAAGAGCTTGAGGTTGTCCCACTTTTCTTCAAACTGCTGGCGCTGCTCTTTGAATATCTCCTCCAGGCGGTCTGCCACCTTCTTTGTAATATAGGTAGATATCTTCTTGACGTTGGCATCGCTCTGGAGATAGCTGCGGCTTACGTTCAGGGGGATGTCCGGAGAGTCGATCACTCCGTGAAGCAGGGTAAGGAAGTCCGGCACTATGTTGTCTACATGGTCGGTGACGAACATCTGGTTGCAGTAGAGCTGTATCTTGTTCTTGTCGATGGCCATGCGCTCCTTGATCTTGGGGAAGTAGAGCACACCGGTGAGGTTGAAGGGATAATCCACGTTGAGGTGGATCCAGAACATGGGCTCTTCATCAAAAGGATACAGGGCTTTGTAGAAGCTCTTGTAATCTTCTTCCTTCAGTTCCGAGGGGGCCTTCGTCCATATCGGCTCTATGCTGTTGATGACGTTGTCCTCGTCTTTCTCGACCTCCTTGCCATCCTTCCACTCGGTTTTCTTGCCGAAGACTATCGGCACAGGCATGAACTTGCAGTATTTGCCAAGAAGCTGGGAGATGCGTCCCTTTGCCGCGAACTCGTCGCTGTCTTTGTCGAGGTAGAGGGTGATGACGGTACCGCGGTCTTCCTTCTTGCATTCTTCCATGTTATACTCGGGAGAACCGTCGCATGTCCACTTTACAGCCTTTGCACCATCTTTCCAGGAAAGGGTTTCGATGGTCACCTTCTCGCTCACCATGAATGCGGAGTAGAAACCGAGGCCGAAATGGCCGATGATGTTCTGGTCCTTGTATTTCTCGAGGAATTCCCCTGCGGAGGAGAAAGCTATCTGGTTGATATATTTGTCGACCTCTTCTGCGGTCATGCCGATGCCGCGGTCTATGACCTTGAGGGTCTTCTTTTTCTCGTCGAGTGCGATCTCGACCTTGAGCTCGCCGAGCTCGCCCTTGAATTCGCCGTTCGAAGCCAGGACTTTTAGTTTCTGGGTAGCATCAACCGCGTTTGCCACAAGTTCGCGGAGGAATATCTCGTGGTCTGAATACAGGAATTGCTTGATTACTGGAAATATATTCTCGGTGGTAACGCCAATCTTGCCTTGCAGTTTTTCTTTAGCCATAACAAAAAATCGTTTCAGTTTTTCTGCTGAAACGATTTCAAATTATATTCCAGTGACAATTTGTCAATAAGAGATATCGTCACCTTTAAAAGTCGTGGTCACGCTGTCCAGCAACTGGGAATCCATGTAAGTCTTAAGCAAGACATCCCCAAAGGAGAGCAGCCTGCGCTGCGTGGTATAACCCAGGCCTTCCATCATCACCGGAATGGTTCTCAGGCTGAATTCAAGTTTGGAGGAACTGAACTCTGCCGTGAAACCGTTCCCCTCATCGTATAAGCCGGTGAAAACTGAGCGCAGATTTGCAAACTTCTCCTCGTTCCTCCCTGTCATGACGATTGTGCCGGCAAAGGAAACAGCCCCTGTGCCGGTGCTGGTAAAGGACCAGGTGCTGTCTGCGGTCCGCTGGATATCCATCTCCGTGATGGAATAGCCGAAACGCTCTGCAAAAGCCTCAGGCGTGATAAGGGTGTCGAACCCGGCCGTCAGAATTGTATCCTTATGCTGGATGTCTATGTCCACTAGAGTAAGCGCGGCAGCTATGCCGGAGTTGTTCAGGAGTTCTACATTGAGGGATGCCAGATTTGAGGGAGTCCTGTTGGATGAGTATTCGCTTTTGTATGTGCAGGCTGCCAATACGATGGCAGCAGCTGCAATGATAAATACCTTTTTCATATCCTTTCCTCTTTAAAACCTGAAACCTATTCCTCCGTGAGCCCAGTTGACCGCTGTCCCCAGGCAGGCTTCGGCAAAGCAGAAGACCCTGCCGCCGAATTCTACGCCTATTGGCACGAATTCAACTTCGAAGGATAGCTTTTCCTTCATATTGTCGAAACCCTGGTAGATTCCGGCTCCGACCGATACGCCCATATACAGCGACAGGGCGCCTTTGTTGTAATAGCTGACATGGGCAGAAGGCATGACTATTATGCTCGTGCCCTTGCGCTCCGCCTTCACCGCGTCCGTGATGCCGTCCATCCGTTTGTTGGAATATGCGCTGTACAGCACTTCGGCCCCGCAGCTCAGCCAGTAGTTAACCTGATACAGGCATTCGGCCGTGATGGGAGGGATGACCTCGGTATCTGAAAAATAATCATCGTAAATGCCCTGGAGCCCATAGTGGCCGGGATTGATTCCATCCACAAACTTCTCGATGCCTGCACCCGGTAATCCTGCGCCCAGACGCACCGAAAAACGGTACCCATCATTCTGCTGGGCAAGAGATAGGCAGCTGATGAACAGGCAGGCTGCAATAATCAGTGTTCTTTTCATTACTTTATGCTTTTTGACGAAAGTTTCGCAAGGTCGTCCTCAGCCTTTACTTTGTCTATGATGGCTGCCACGATCTTGAACGTCCTGGAGTCCTTTGTATAAGTTGCCGGCGTGACGAACTTGACGCGCCCCTGCCGCTGAAGTTTCTGGGCAGTGGCCTTTTTCTTGGATGAGTCGGGATCATAAACCGCGATGGGATTCCCTCCGAACATGCCGACTATCTTCATGCAGGGGATGTCCGTCTCACCGTCGCCGAAGTAAATCATGTGCGAGAAGGGGATGCGTTTCTTGTCGTCTGCGATGCTGGCGTTCACCATCTTGGAATCGTGCTGGCTGGTGATGCCTTTGCTGATCTTGAACAGGAACTGGGTCTTTGCGGTGTGATCGACCGCAATTCCGGGCCATTCCGCTACACCGTCCTCATTATATATAAAGGTGCCGGCATAGATGTGATGGAATTCCTTTGCAATCGGGGAACCTTCGATAATCTCTTTCAGGCCGGACGAATTGATGTAGTGCTCCACCCGCACGCCCTTCTGCCTGCCATACTCGTTCACCAAGCCGAACCACTCCTTCACGCCCTCATAAAGCTCTATATGTTTGCCGAACTCCTTGAACTTGCTCCGGCGGAGGGGTATGCCTGCCTTGCGGGCTTCGTCGAACATGAGCTTCATGTAGGCAAGCACGTTGCTGGCGTCCTGACCGACTGCAATGCCGTCGCTCATCTTCCAGAATTCTTCTTTTGTTTTCCCTACGGCCTGGATGAACCCGAATTCCTGCATATTGCCTGGGGAAAGGGTGCCGTCGAAGTCATAGATAAGTGCAACTATAGGTTTTTTTGCCATTGTTTTTACCCCTGATTATCAAATTTCGCCACAAATCTAAGCAAATTTCGCCACATACTTCCCATTTTTCTTGCAGGCCAGGGGATTCGGGCTTAATTTTGTTCAAAAGAAGAAATCATTTCTATCTATAATTATGTACAAAAGACCTGAGGCTCCCAGAGCCGAACACTACCTGAGCAAGCTGCAGAGATCCATGGCCACTTGGTGGGACGGACTTGCAGTATGCGACTACCACGGGCAGCAATACACCTTTGGAGAACTTGCCCGTAAGATCGAAAGGATCCACCTTGCCTTCGAGGCGGTGGGAATAAAGAAAGGCGACAAGATTACCCTCTGCGGCAAGAATTCCGCCAACTGGGCTGTTTCTTTCCTGTCAATTTCCACATATGAGGCGGTTGTGGTGCCGCTTCTTGCAGACTTCCTCCCCGAAGCGGTGGAGCGCCTGACCGACCACTCGGACAGCATAGCCCTTTTCACGGATCCCGAGATGTTCGAGAAACTTGATGTCAGCAAGATGCCCAAGCTGCGCTACGTGATCAGCCTCGCCGACTTTACGCCCCTGTGGGGTGTGGACGATGTCCTCACCAAGGCCTATGCCACCCTTGACGATCGTTTCAATGCCAAGTTCCCCGGTGGCTTCGATGCCTCCAAGGTGAACTACCCCACCGATAACGACACTGAACTCAACGTCATCAACTACACCTCCGGCTCCACCGGCAATCCCAAGGGTGTGATGCTCCGCTACGAATGCTTCAGCGCTACCATCGATTTCGGCCAGCGCTATATTCCCTGCAGCAATGCCGACAACATCGTTTCAATGCTGCCCATGGGGCATATCTACGGACTTACCTATGAGTTCCTCTATCCGCTCATCAGCGGAGTGACCGTCTACTATCTTGGCAAGACCCCTTCTCCTTCACTGCTTCTGAAGGCCATGCAGGAGGTGCAGCCCTATATAGTCATCACCGTTCCTCTCGTAATGGAGAAGGTGTACAAATCTTCCATCAAGCCGGTCCTCGGCAAATGGTACATGAAGGTACTTACCGCTATCCCCGGAATCAGCGGCGTAATATATAAAAAGGTAGGTGAAAAACTTCAATCTGCATTCGGCGGAAAGGTGCGCGAGTTCGTCATGGGCGGCGCGGCCCTCAACCCCGAAGTGGAACATTGCTTCCGCAAAATCAAGCTTCCTTATACCGTTGGTTACGGCATGACGGAGGCTGCCCCGCTACTTGCCTACGAACACCCTGTTGATTACGCCCCCGGCTCCTGTGGCAAGGCAGTCGACTGTGCCGATGTGCGCATCGATTCCGAAGATCCCGAGAACATCGCCGGAGAAATCCAGGCGAAGGGTACCAATGTCTGCAGCGGATACTACAAGTATCCCGAGGCCGATTCCGCAGTTTTCACTGAGGATGGCTACCTGCACACCGGCGACCTTGGAACCATTGACGCCAATGGCAATATCTTCATCCGCGGCCGCTCGAAGAGCATGATCCTCGGCCCTAACGGGCAGAATATCTATCCCGAAGAAGTGGAAGCTGCCGTGAATCAGCGTCAGTTCGTTGCCGAAAGCGTGGTTGTGGACCGCGCCGGCAAGCTGGTTGCACTTGTTTATCTCGATGCGGACGGCATCAAGAAGGCGGGCCTCGACGAAGAAGCCATCTCGGACATTCCCGAGCAGGTGCGTCGCGGCGCCAACAGGCACCTTCCTTCCTACAGCCAGATAACAAAGGTGGAAGTTGTGCTTCAGCCCTTCGAGAAAACTCCGAAGATGAGCATCAAGCGTTTCCTTTACAAATAGTCTTGAACTAATCTTCATTTTTTGCTATATTTGTGGAGAAGAAACTCCACAGATAATGAAACTAAAGAATCTATTGCTTATCGCCGCCGGCACTCTGCTGCTGACGGCGAATGCTGTTTATGCTGCTCCCAAGGCAAAGAAGACAGCTGTTCCCGCAGAAGTTAAAATGACCAAGCAGGCCCTCCAGGACAAGATCCGCGGAGCCTGGGCCGGGCAGGTCATAGGATGCACGTACGGCGGCCCCACCGAGTTCAAGTACTCCAATTTTATCCCGGACGCCTATCCTATCGACTGGAACGAGCATCTGGTAAAGTGGTGGTACGATCATTCCCCGGGTCTTTATGACGATATCTACATGGACCTCACCTTTGTCGAGGTTTTCGACAAGGAGGGCCTGGATGCCCCTGTGGAATCCTTTGCAAAGGCCTTCGCCTATGCAGGATATCCTCTCTGGCATGCCAATCTTCAGGCTCGCTATAACATTCTCCAGGGCATCATGCCCCCCGAATCCGGCCATTGGAAGAACAATACCCACGCAGATGATATCGACTTCCAGATCGAGGCAGACTACGCCGGTATAATGGCCCCTGGTATGGTGAACAGCGCCGTTAAATATACCGACGAGATCGGCCATATCATGAACTACGGCGATGGATGGTACGGCGGAGTGTATGTGGCTGCCATGTATGCCCTCGCTTTCGTCACCGATGATATCCCCTTTATCGTCAAGGAAGCCCTCAAGACCATTCCTGCCCAGAGTAAATACTACAAATGTATGGCAGATGTGATCAAGTGGTGGGAGAAGTATCCGGACAACTGGCACATTACCTGGGCACTGGCTAATGAGAAGTATGGCTACGACATCGGCTGCCCCAGCGGATTCAATTCCGCTTTCAATATAGATGCTGTCATCAACAGTGCCTATATAATAATCGGCCTGCTCTACGGCAACGGCAATTTCTACCGTACCATCGACATTTCCACCCGTTGCGGCTACGATTCCGACTGCAACCCTGCATCCGCAGGCGGCATCCTCGGCACCGTGCTGGGCTTCAACAAGATTCCGGAATACTGGAAGACTTCTATCTACGAAGTGGAGGATATTGACTTCAAGTACACGGATATCTCCCTGAACCGCGCCTGCAAGATGAGTTTCAAGCAGGCTCTCCAGGTAATCGAGCTTGGGGGAGGCAGCACAGACGGCCCTTCTGTTACCATAAAGACCCAGAAACCTCAGGCAGTGCGCCTGGAGCAAAGCTACGATGGCTACTGGCCGGTTGCAAAGAAGGATATCAAGAAGACTCCCTGGCAGATGGGAGAGTATGCTTTCAACGGCAAGGGTGCCATCTTGACTTATCATTTCACTCTTCCCAAGCCCTACAACGTTACTGATTATCAGGCGAATGTGGAGGTCTGGGTAGACGGCTCTCTCTACAAGACCGTCAAGCTACCCAGCGCGGGCAACGGACAGACACGCGAGATCTGCGGCATCTGGGATCTTCCTCTGGGGGATCACAAGGTGGCTGTCAACTGGACCAATAAGCCCGACAACATCAATATGGTGATCGACTGCATCAACATCTTCTCCGACAAACCCGCACCCGTCAAACACGTAGACAAATGAAAAAGATCCTCCTGAGCCTGGCTGCCCTGATTCTGGCGCTGCCCTCATTCTCAACCAGTTCCAAATCCGTATTCCAGGCTTTTCAGAATCCGTCCGATGCCTACCGGCCATATGTCCGCTGGTGGTGGAATGGCGACCGTGTGGATGAAGCCGAAATCCGCCGCGAACTGAATCTGCTCAAAGAAGCAGGCATTGCCGGTGTGGAGATCAACCCCATCTCCTTCCCGGGGCGCCCCGAGGATGCGGTCGGCCGCAAGGCCCTTGTATGGCTGAGCGATGAATGGATCGACATGCTCGCGGTGGCTTTCGACGAGGCCGACAAACTCGGCATCACCTGCGACCTTATCATAGGCTCCGGATGGCCTTTCGGTGCCGAATCGCTCCCGCGCGATGAACGGGCTTCCGTCGTCCGCACCCTGTGCGACAAGGCAACCGGGGGAGTGCTGTACGACAAATCCCTGTTCCATATCTACAAGGAACTGGATCCCAAATCGTCCATCCCCAACCCCAGCCGTACCCCGGAATTGATGCAGGTGCTGCTCGTTCCGGACCCTATCAATGATCTCTCCGAGGCCAGGGACATCACCGACAAGGTGAAGAATGGAGTGTTGAGGATAAAGATTCCGGCCGGGAATTGGCAGGTCTATTATATGGTGAAGTACAATTCCTTCGCGAGCGTGATCAACGGCGCTCCCGGAGCTGCCGGCCCCATCCTGGATCACATGAACGCTGAGGCTGTGCGTAAGTATCTGGACAGGATGTCCGACCGTATCGAGGCTAAACTCGGCCCTCTTTCAAAGCACCTGCGCGCATTCTTCGTGGACAGCATGGAGCTGGAAGGCGCCAACTGGACCTCGGATTTCGCCGATGAGTTCAAGGCCCGTCGCGGATACGAGATACTTCCCTGGCTGCCCTTCACGATGTTCAAGCTCCGCCGTCTGGGCGAAGTGGAAGATTTCAACTACGGCTGTGCCAAGGGAGAAAAATTCCAGAACCAGGTGGAACGCGCCCGCTATGATTTCGAACTCACCAAAGCCGAGCTGCTTGAGGAACGCTTCTTCAAGGTTTATGAGCAGTGGGCCCGCGAAAAGGGCGTGAAATCCCGTGCCCAGGGCTATGGATGTGGCTTCTTTATCGAAGAGACATCCATGGGCCTGGATATTCCCGAAGGGGAGTCCTGGACCACCAACTGGCTGCGCCATGTGGTCGGTGAGGAGATGGGCGACGAGGACTACCGTCGCGGCCGCGGCTATACCATGATCGACAAGTACGTCTCTTCCGCCGCGCATCTGACCGGCAAGCGTCTGGTAAGCTGCGAAGAGATGACCAATACCTACAACGTGTTCTCCACCTCGCTGGAATACCTGAAGGTGGGCTCGGATATGAGCTGCATCTCCGGCATCACCCATTCGGTGTGGCACGGATTCAACTACTCTCCCAAGGAGGCCCCGTTCCCCGGCTGGGTGCAGTACGGAAGCTACTACAACGAGAAGAACACCTGGTGGCCCTACTGGAAGCTGCTGAACGACTACCGCGCCCGTATCGGGGCCCTGGTGCGCAATGCGGATATGTACACCGACATTGCCATCCTGCCTGCCAATGCGGACCTCTGGTCCACAATGGGCGTGCAGACTGAACCTTTCCCGGTGAAACTGAATGTGCCCTACACTTCGCTTGTGTGGGAGGCAATCCACAAGAACGGCGGCGGTGCGGACTATGTGTCCGAGAGCATCCTGGAGGGTTCGACCGTGAAGAACGGAAAGCTTTGCTTCGGCCCCAAGAAGTACAGTGTACTCTTTACCGTCGAAGTGCGTGGCACAACCGTCGAGGCCATGGAAAAGATCCGTGAGTTCGTGCTGGGCGGAGGCCGCGTGTTCTGCATCGAGACCCTGCCCGAGAAGTCTGTGGGAATGAGGGATTTCAAGGCCAGGGATGCCCGCATACAGGCAATCGTCGACGAGCTCAAGCAGACCGGGCGCTTCATCCTTCTACCCAAACCGGAAGGGGATCATTTTCTGGAGTGGTACATGGATGTGATGAGCAAGTATGACCTTCCCCACACCCTTACCATCAGCAATCCGGACCGTTTCCTGCTCCAAAACCAGTACAAGATGGACGACGGCAGCGATTTCTTCCTCTTCGTAAATGCCAGCAGGCTGGAAAAGAAATCCACCGACATCACCTTCCCTGCCTCCGTTACCAATGGGCGCAAAGCCTGGCTCTACGACCCTGCGACGGGCAAACGCTACACTCTTAAAGTCCCTGCCGATGGCAAGATCCACTTCGATTTCGGCCCGTCCGAGAGTTTTGTCTTCATGTTCGACAAGATGGGCGGAAAGGCTCCCGAGTACAAGCCTCTGCCCGTGAAGACGGAAGGCCTGGAACTGAAGAACTGGGCTGTCAGTTTCGTGAATCCCGAGGTCCCGGATGTTCCCGGGACCACTATGGCAGAGCTGGTTGACCTGAAGGATACCGAGGCCTACAAGAACTTCATGGGGGTTGCGACCTACACCGCCAATGTGAACATCCCTGCGGGTTCCCTGCCAAGGTATCTGAATCTTGGCAAGGTTGGCTATATCGCCGAAGTTACTATCAATGGCAAGCCTGCAGGCCTGCATTGGTATGGTGACGCAGTGCTGGATGTCACAGGCCTTCTCAAGGCCGGCGACAATACCATCGAGGTGAAGGTTACGACTCTTATGAGTAACTATATGCAGACTCTCACCGAGAATCGCAATGCCCAGCGCTTCGTACTTCGCCGCAATACCCCGCTGAAGCCCTCTGGCCTCATCGGCCCTGTCGTTCTCTACTAGTTGGTTTTCAGCCACTTACATAAAATCGTCTGGTGAAAATTCACCAGACGATTTTGCATAACTCGTTGATACTTAGTCTGCCAGGCACTGCCCCTGGCGGAACTCCGTTCACTTCGTTCACTCCGGCCCCTCCCATCTGCGATGGGCCCCTCCCCCTGCCCGTGTCCGGGGGTGGACACGTCCGCCAGGGGCAGTGCCTGGCAGACCTCCGTATTAAAGAACTACTTTATGCTGACCGACAGACAAGCGAAGCTGGCGGCCGCGGTAGTCGGTGATGACTGCCGTGGTGCCTTCAGGGACGGTGATGGCAGCGTTGATGCGGCGTCCCTTGCGGTCCAGCACCACCTCTATCATGCCATAGGCAGTTTCCACGCCGCACTCGATATGCTTCAGCGAAGCCATCTGCGGACGCACCGAAAACTCCCTGAAACCAGGCTTGAGAGGCTCGATTCCTGCCAGACGCTGGCTCATATGGATGATACCGTGGCCAGTCCAGGCGTGGTTGCTTGTGCCATTGTGCCCACGATGCTCCCAAAGCGTGCTGTAGTCATCCTTCATGACCTGGGGGATATACTCGCGAAGCCTCTGCAGAGCCTTCTCCGGATGACCCATGATGAAGTATGCATCGATGATGTAGCGCATGAAGTAGGTCTCTGCCTCACGGCGTTCGTCTAGGACCTTTATTATGGCATCGTATTTCTCGGGGCCTGCCAGTCCGGCAACTACAGCCAATGCCTGTGCACGGTCATCCGCCGGACCATCGTAACCCGGGGTCTTGTAGCAGCTGCCAGTCCAGTAGAAACGGTTGAAAGACTCCTTGAGCCTGTCGATAGCGCTTTCATCGGCTCCGGCAGTGTCGATATCCCCATTCTCTCCGGCAAAGGCCTGCTCACCCCTGAGGGCCAGGCAGTACCAGGAAGGAAGTATGGCCGTTTTGTCGATATCCCTTCCTGCATCGGCCCAGTTCCAGCCGTTGGTGCGCTCTACAGGCAGGTCGTTGTCGTCCACCTGCCAGGTCTGGTGCAGATATCTCTTCAGGGTAGGGTATACTTCGTCTATGAAGGAATTGTCCCCGCTATAGAACCAGTAGTCGTGGAAGCCGTACCAGCCGGCGGCCGCAAGGCTCTGCTGGGCAAGCTCTCTGAACCAGTTGGAGCAGGGCACGGGGGCGTAAAGACCTCCGTCGGGAGCGGCCCAGTTGACAAATTCCAGAAAACCCTTGCGCGCAAGCGACCATGATGAAGGGCTAAGGGCATAAAAAGCCTCGGCCTGCTCATGCACCTCGTCACCAATCCACTGTGCACGCTCGCGGTCGGGACAGTCCATCCATGTGTCGCGCATGCAGATGTAAAGAGTGCGCTGTGCCTTCTGCCAGAACTCGTTCAGCAGGGGATCGTCGCAACGGAAATAGCCGGAAAAGGCAGTGTCGTAGCCTGTCTCGCGGAATTGCACTTTGCTGATGGTGACTCCCTCAGGCACAATATAGTACATGTACTCTCCGTTCAGCCATGGCAGATGCTCGTAAGCCTGTTTTCCGCCCTTGGTGATGTACTCGCCGTGAAGGCACTTCTCCGTGCCCACGGCATCGTGGTCTGTAACCATCAGCACAGTTTTGCCGGCAGGGGCTTCAAGCTCCATATAGGGCGAGAACTGGGCATTGTAGGGGAGATGGCATATAAGGGTGTCGCCGCTGCGGCGGACCTCAGCATAGTCGCGCAGCCCATAATCCTTCCAAAGGGGAATCGGGCGGGGAACCAGCTTGCCGAAAGGCGGACGGCCGGGCTCGATGGCGATTTCGAAAGCGCTGCCCATCTTTTTGGACACGCCCTTGAACCAATCGGGGTTGAACTTGCGGGCATCATAGCGCACGTTGCTTTCGCTAAGGCGGTAATTTGGCGCTTTGCCCGATGCAGTGCCGTAAGCGAAGTGGACGCAGGCATCCCAGCTGGAATCCGAAAGTATCTTTACTCCTCCGCCAATAGCTTCGAAGAGAAGGGCGCAGTTGCCGCTGCCCATATGGCTGAAGCCGTTTCGGCCGAAGTACCATACAAGCACCGAAATCACGTTCTCACCGGACTTCAGGTAGGGGGCGATGTCCACTGTGTCATAGTAGCCGTCGCCCGGAGCGGGGCCTCGCTTGAGTCCGCCTTCCACCACTACCATCTCGCCGTTGACCCAGAGCCAGTATTTGCTGTCGGCGGCGATCTTTGCGGGAAGCTCGGCCGGCACGCTGCCCAGTTCGACCTTCTTTTGGAAAGCTATCCAGGTATTTGCAGCGCATGGGGAATACGCCCGCGAGATCCACTTTGCCTGCCATTCTGCGCCAGACAATTGCAGCGCCGCCAGGAGCAGCGCTGCAAGTATAATGACTCTTTTCATTTAGTCGCGGGTATCGGTGAAGCAACCATCAACCTTGACATCGCTGTTCACGGCCTCATAGAACTTGCCGGGGGTGGCAGGATTGCGATACAGGAACTTCACGAGTTTGATGTTCTTGCAATCCTTGAAGTAAAGGAGGGTAGGAACAGGGGTGGCATCGGTAATGTAGCCCTTGGCCTTCTGGTCGTTGTAGCTCTTCATCACCAGGTCTGCACGGCCGTCGATGACGCCGTTTCCGCGGGTGGCGAAAATCCTCACGTTCTCAACGCCGACGGCATTGAAAATGGCCTTCTCGCCCTTGTAGCCATAGATATTGTCTACGCCGATGATGTCGGCCGCGGCATCCAGGCGGATGTTTACGTTGCTCTTGAGATAAACAGCACCGGTAACGTAACGCCCCACGGAGAAGGTAAGGGTGCCGCCGCCATGCTCGGCGATGTAGTCGATAGCCTTCTGGATACTGGTGGTATTATCGATGATACCGTTGCTCTTGATTCCGAAATACGAAGCAAGATATTCCTTGCCCTGTGCAAATCCGCTGAGAGTGATAAGAGCGGCTGCCGCTATTGCTATGATCTTTTTCATTATTTCTTATTCTTGAATTTCTTGACGTTGTTGGTGACGATCTGCTTCTTTTTCTTGTCGGCAGAGGGCTGGTCGATCTTGACTCCCTGGAAATTGAGCCCGATCACATCGTCGGCGACGATTGCAGGACGATAGTCCTCGCCTGCCACGCTGACCTTCACGTTCTTGAAGGTGACGCCTTCGGCATGACGGATGTAGAAGCCCCATGCAGGGAGTTCCTTCCAGTTGGAGAACTCGGGATAGCTCTTTTCCAGTTCGGGAATGGCCTCGAGTTCGGCCTTGGTGCAGCCGCGGTATGCGTAATCCTTATCGGCCTTGCCGGGATACACAATCTCGATATTCTCGAGGGTGATGTTCTGTATAGGCATACCGGGGATGCCCTGGATGCCGCTGGGGCAGACGTTACGGGGGAGATCCTCCACGGGGCCCTCATACATGTAGCCTGCATCGGGTTTGTCGAAAGGAACTTCTGCGTACACGTTCTTGATGACTATATCCTTCATGTAAGGATTGTCGCCGGGGCGGCGGGAACCGGTGCGGATGAAGATGGGGTTGCCGGTATGGATGCTCTTCACGCCGTCGATCTCGATGTCCTCTATCTGCGCGCCGTCAACGGTCGCGATGGTGATGGCGGAGCGGTAGGTGTCGTAGATGTAGATGTTCTTGAAGCGGAAGTGCTTGAACTTGCCGAGGGTGTAAGTGCCGAACTTGATGCCGTTGGCGCTCGAACGGCCGCGGCAGTTCTCAACGAGGATGTTCTCGGAGAGGCCGTCCTTGCTGTGGCTCTTGAAGCAGTAGACATCGTCTGCCGCGTCGAAGTCGCAGTTGCGGATAACTACGTCGGAGCAGTCCACGATGTCGATTCCATCATTGTTCCAGTAGGATTTGGCGTCCACTTTGAGGCCGTCCACATAGATGTTGCGGCACTTGTCGTACTGCTGGTTCCAGGATGCGGGATCACGCAGGGTGATGCCGGTGACGGTGATGTTCTCGCACTTGTAGAAGTGGAGGTTTTCGGGGCGCTTGGCTTCCTGCAGGCGATCCAGTTTGAGGGGGTCGTCAATCAGGCCGAGATGGCAGTAGTCGACACCCTTGGTGGCAACCAGGAATCCGCGGCAGTTGATCTCGCCCTTTCCGGTGATGCCTACGTTCTTCTGCTTGATGCTGAAGACGAAAGAGGTCCAGTTCGCATCGGGATCACGCACATAGTCCCAGGGGTTGAGGGAACCCAGCAGGCGCGCGCCCTCTTCGATATGGAGGGTGACATCGTTCTTGATGTAGATGGTGCCGGAAACGAAATCGCCACCCTTGAGGATGAGGCGTCCGCCTCCATGGGTGGAGATGTAGTCGATGGCAGCCTGCAGCGGGGCTGTGTTGAGGGTCTCACCATCCGCTTTCGCTCCAAAATCGGTGGCAAGATAATCCTTCGCGCCCGCCATGATTGAAATGGAGGCGGCCATGAGGATCAAAGCAATTCTTTTAAAAACCTTCATCTTGTCTTATTTTAGTTTGTAGATTCTCACTTTGTTGAATACGGTCTGTTTCTTGCCCTTTGGTGCGCTCTTCTGAACCACCGTCAGACCCTTGAGGTCCAGCCCGTTAACATCGTCGGCAACAACTGCAGGGCGGTAGTCCTCATCTTCCACCACCAGCTTGACGTTCTTGAAGGTGACGTTGTCGGCGTGGCGGATATAGAAGCCCCATGCGGGAAGCTCTTTCCAGTTGGAGTATTCCGGATAGCTTTTCTCGAGTTCCGGAATGGCCTCGAGCTCAGCCTTTGAACTGCCGCAGAAAGCATATTCGGGATCGGCCTTGCCAGGGTAGTGGATTTCCACATTCTCCAGAAGGACATTCTCTATACGTATGTCGGGGATGCCCTGGATGCCGCTGGGGCAGATATTGCGTGGGAGATCCTCCACAGGGCCCTCATACATATAGCCGGCGTCCGGCTTGCCGAAGGGAACCTCGGCATACATATTCCTGATGATGATATTGCGCATGCAGGGGGCCTCTCCCTCGCGGCGGTTTCCGGTGCGGAGGAAGATGGGATTGCCGGTGTTGATGCTGCGTAGGCCATCGACGGTGATATTCTCGATGGTTGCACCGTCCACGCTGGCGATGGTTATGGCAGAGCGGTAGGTGTCGTAGATTTCGATATTGCGGAAGGTGAAGTTGCGGAAGGTGCCCCGGGTGACGGTGCCGAACTTTATGCCATTGGCGCTGGAGCGGCCGCGGCAGTTCTCCACCAGCACATTGTCGCTGACTCCATTCGGAACGTGGCTCTTGAAGCAGAACACGTCGTCGGATGCGTCGAAGTCGCAGTCGCGGATGACCACGTCAGAGCAGTCTACCACGTCCAGCCCGTCGTTGTTCCAGTAGCATTTGGAATCCACCTTCACCCTCTCTATCAGGAGATTACGGCACTGGTCGTACTGCTGGTTCCAGGATGCGGGGTTATTGATGGAAACATCCTGCACCGTGACCCCGTTGCAGCGGAAGAAGTGGATGTTCTCCGGACGTATCTCCGCGCTGACGCGGTCCAGGCCGAGTTTGTCTTCCACTATGCCCTTGTGCACGTATTCCACTATCTTGGTGCCCACCTCGAAGCCCTGGCAGTCCACGGTGCCGGATCCGGTGAGGGCGATGTCGTGCTGGTCCACTGCCAAAAGCAGGGCCGTCCAGCGGGCAACGGGATCCCGCACGTAATCCCAGGGGTTGGGGGAGCCCAGAAGCCTTGCACCTGCGCTGATGTGGAGGTCCACTCCGGACTTGAGATAAATCGAGCCGCAGAGAAAATCCCCTCCGGAGAGGATGAGGCGCCCGCCGCCGCGAGCGGAGATATGGTCGATGGCGGCCTGCAAAGCGCTGGTGTTCAGGGTGATGCCGTCGGCTTTGGCACCGAAATCAGTGGCGAGCCAGTCCCTGGCTACGGCCGTGGGGGACAGCAGGAGAATTGCTGCAAAGGATAAAAGAAGAGTTCTACGTAGATTCATACTTCCTACAAATTTAATAGCAAGCGGACAAAAAAGCAAAAATAATTTGGTAACTTTGGGGCAGAATGATAACCGATTTTCCCTATATACTATCGTATCGCGAACAGCAGCAACTGTTCCTTTTCGAGAAGGCATACATCGGCGGAGTGCTTTTTAAAGTTGGCGGCCTGTCTACCCTCATCGCCCGCTTTATAGTTCAGTTTTTCTGGAATCCTGCAATTGCCTGTATTCTCACAGTTTCTCTACTTGTAGTTTCAGCATACATCACCTGGCTGGCAGTCCGTCGATCTGCTTCCGACTGGAGAATTGCGCCGCTTTGCATAATTCCCGCATTGCTGATGGGAGCATCAATATGCGAGAATTCCATGCACTTCGATGCCCTGATTTCCTGGATGCTCTGCCTTGCCGCTATGGCAGTTTATGCAAAGATCAAGGCCCGAAGGCTGTCCTGGGGAGTGCTGATTACCGTTATATTATATTTTGCTGCCGGGCCTGCGGCAATAGTTTTCGCTTTGACGGCATTTGCAATCGATTGCTTCAAGGGTAGGGTTTCCTCCATCGTTTATTTGTTGTGCGCGTTCGCGTGCGCGTTTTTATCATATGAACTTGCCTGGGTTCCAACCTGGAAAGCCGCACTGACTCCAACTTTGTTCTATGACCTCGATGCTACCATGCCATCTGTTCACTGGGCACCGTGGATTGCTGTGCCGGTGGTGATTGTTGCTGCCGAAGTCCTAGATTTGCTGTCTCAAAAAAAGAAAACAATCCTGATAGCATCCAGCCTCGCATTTGTGGCTGTCTTGCCGCTAAGCCTCGGAATTGCAGGCAGATTCTGCGATAAACGCGTTGCCACCATCTGCGAATATGAGTATTATACGGTGAATGAACGCTGGAGCGATCTGATAGACTGTTGCAAAAAGCACGAATGGATGCCTATCACGGCCAATTATCTTAATATGGCTCTGTCATATGAGGGAAAACTATGCGACGACCTTTTCAAATATGACCAGAGAGGCCCCATATCTCTTGTTATGACGCATAAAGACCGCGGCGTTGATGTTTCTCATGCGCACATCATGTTTGCTATGGGCAATTTTTCTGCGGCACAGGCTGTCGCATTCAATACTCTGTTATCTCTGAACGGGCTTTGCCCTCCGATGGTAAAGATGAATGCGGTAATAGATATACTGCGGGGTTCATACGATGTTGCAGACAAATACCTGACCATCCTGGAAAAAGCTCCGCATTATCGCAAATGGGCGAAGCAACAGCGTCATTTCCTCTGGAACGATGCTGAACTGGAATCCGATCCTGTCTTGGGTTGCAGGCGCAATAACTTCCCGGAAAGCGGGCTGGCGCTATATACTGATCCGATGACAGAATTGTATTATATTCTTGAGCACAATCCGTCCGACAAGCAGGCAATGCAATATGCTCTGAGCTACCTGATGCTTGCCAAGGACATGAATTCAGTCTGTCAGCTCGTAGACGCTTTCTACGGCACGCCTTGTCTTACTGAGCTTCCGGTTCCTGTGCAGGAGGCGGTTTTGTTCCAAAGCGAGTATCTCCGAAATGTAGGAAACATCGACAGTTTGAGTGAAGAATGGTGTTTGTCGCACGGCGTTACACCCAATACATTCAGGAGATTCGAAGGCTTCAAGCAGGCATCGTTGCAGAACGGAGGTAAGGCTCCGGCACGTTTCCGCGGATCTTTCTGGTATTACTTGACAGCTGTTCAGATATGAGAAGAATAATTATAACGTTGATGGTTTTGCTGGCGTTCTCTTCTTGCCGCCAGTCTCCGGAATCACTTCCGGTAATTGCCGGAAAGCCAGTCATAAGACCGGATTATACCGGTGTGACCATCCCAATGGCAATTGCCCCGCTCAATTTCGAATATATCGGCAAAGAACCCGCCCGCGTGTTTGCAAACGGGCAGAAAGTGCGCATGTGCGGCAATCTCGCAAAATTCAGATGCAGGCAATGGAAGAAATTGCTTGCCGCCGACAGCATTTCCGTTTCAGTGCAAGTTAAGAAGGACGGGCAGTGGCAGGAGTATGAGCCATTCAGTATCTACGTGAGTAAAGACGAAATCGACCCATATGTAAGTTATAGGCTTATTCCTCCCGGCTATCAGGCATGGCAAACAATGGGCATCTACCAGAGGGAACTGGCGTCTTTCCGAGAAAGTGCCATCATGGAAAATACCCTTACGGGAGGCAACTGCATGAACTGCCATACTACTTCGTGGGGGAATCCTGACAAGTTCGTGTTTCATGTTCGAGCTGCTTTTGGCGGCACTATACTTCGCGATGGCGACCTCATCGAGAAACTTAATACCAAGACCGATTCCACGATTAGCGCCCTGGTATATCCCTTCTGGCATCCAGATGGCAAATTGGTGGCTTTTTCCACCAACAAAACCATGCAGGTATTCCATGCCGGGGATCCCAACCGTATAGAGGTCTACGATGAGGATTCGGATGTTGTGGTGTATGATACCGACACGCACGAAATAGTTTGGTCGCCTTTTACCAAATCTAAAGATTATTTCGAGACTTTCCCGTCCTTCTCCCCAGACGGAAAATGGTTGTATTTCTGTAGCGCCGAGGCTGTATCTCCTATGCCGGAGCAGTTCAATCACGCGAAATACGCCATCAAGCGAATAGCCTTCGATGCCGCTACCAGAACCTTCGGGGATGCCCTGGAAACGGTATTCGACGCCCCTGCAATGGGAAAAAGCGCTTCGTTCCCCAGGGTTTCTCCGGACGGAAAGTATCTTTGCTTCACCCTTCATGAATACGGCAATTTCTCCATCTGGCATCAGGATGCCGACCTGTGGCTCTTAGACCTAGCCACCGGAAAGGTCGCACCGATGGATGCCGTCAACTCCGATAGTGTGGACAGTTTCCACACATGGAGTTCGAACAGCCGCTGGATGGTATTCAGTTCCCGCAGGGATGACGGGCTCTACACGAAGCTCTACTTCTCTCACATAGACGAAAATGGCAATGCCACGAAACCCTTCCTGCTTCCGCAGAGAAATCCCGTGGAATACTATAAGAAACTCATATTCTCGTATAATCTGCCCCAATTTATGACTGGCGAAGTGGACTTGAACAAGCGCAGGCTTCTCAACGTCATCAGAAATTCCGGAGGCACAGACATCAAACCGGCTGAATAATACACACATAATGAAAAGATTCTTTTTGATTCTCGCCATGGCTGCATGTGCCGCAATCACTCTGGCGGCAAAACCCGTGCATAAGATCAAACTCGATAATGGCCTCACTATGGCCGTGGAGTTCTGCAAGGATGATATCTTCCGTATCAGTGTTTCCACTCAGGACAGTTTCCCGGAGGCCCTGCTCAACCGTTATGGGGTGGTGAAAACCGACTGGGGGGAGGTGAAAGTCCATACCACAGGTCTTAACGAAACCATCAGTTTCAAGACCGCCAAGGGTACTCTGAGCGTAGCCCTTCCCAACGGTGCCGTCACCCTGAAAGATGCATCCGGCAAGGTGATAGTGAAGGATATCCTTTTCCGGAGGCCCGGCAGCCCCGAGGTCAAAGCCCTTGCAGAAGCGGTTATAGACAAGTTCGGCAGCCTTGTGGTTGCCAAGAACGACGGCATAATTGGTGACGATACCAACAGCAAGAATAAGCGTGACACGGCTGAAGCCGGGGATCCCGACCATTCCAGCATCATTTCCATCAGCATGGAGGACGGCGAGCGCTTCTACGGCGGCGGCAGCACCTCCCGCGAGCATATCCAGCACCGCGGGGAGATGCTCAGGATGTGGACTGCCTACCAGCATACCGAGATCCCCATGCCCTTCATGATGAGTTCCCGCGGATGGGGAATCTTCAACAATACCACCCGCAAATGCCATTTCGATGTAGGGTACACCGATCCCGAACGCTTCAATATCTACAATACTGCCGATGTGGCAGACTTCTACCTGATGCTGGGTACCGACATGCCCTCCATCCTGGATCTCTATACACAGATCACCGGCCGTACCTACGTGCTCCCCAAGTGGGCCTATGGCTTTGCATTTGGCCCGAATATGCGTGAAGACCAGTGGGCTATCCTCTCCGATGCTGCCAATTTCCGTCAGATGGGAGTGCCTGTGGACCTCTTCTGGCTTGAGCCTCAGTGGATGGAGAAACGCTACGACTTTTCTACCCAGAAGAGGTGGAATTACGACAAGTTCTCGCCCGAGCCCTACTGGCTGCAGGATAAGATGCCCAAAAAGTTCTATCCCCGCCTGTTCGTGGGCAAGCTCAGGAGCATGGGCATCCACCTCGGCCTTTGGCTATGCGAGGAATATGACCACAGTATCATAGAAGAAGACCTGATCGCCGAGCGTGAAGGGCGTGCCCAGTCCGGGCTGGAACACTGGCCGGACCATCTGACCAACTTCATGGACATGGGAGTGGACGGATTCAAGCTTGACCCCGCCCGCACCATCGACGAGCACCCTTCCTGGAAATACTATAACGGCCTGACCGACAAGGAGATGCATAACCTGAACCAGGTCCTTCTTGTGAAGCAGGTGGCCTCCATGACCCGCAAACATACCGGCAAGCGCAGCTGGCATCATTACTGCGGCGGATGGGCCGGTACCCAGCACTGGACTGCCGCCAACAGCGGCGATAATGGCGGCGGCCTGATCGCTCTTTACGACCAGCACAACCTTGGCATGAGCGGATTCATGAACCTGAGCTGCGATGTGATGAGCGTTCCCCGCGAGCAGGAGATGCAGGGCCTACACTTCGGCATTTTCCTCCCCTGGGTGCAGGTGAACAGCTGGTTCAGCATGATGCAGCCCTTCTATTATTCCGGGGTGGAGAAGGAGATGTACAAGTTCTATGTCAACCTCCGCTACCAGTTCATTCCTTACATCTATTCCAACGCACTGGAGGGGGCCCTCACCGGAATGCCCATGGTGCGTTCGATGCCTCTTGAATTCCCTGACGACCGCAACTGCGACGACATGGCCCTGCAGTATATGTTTGGCCATCAGTATTGCGTAAGCGCCTATAGCAACGATATTTACCTCCCCGCAGGCGAGTGGATCAACGTCTGGACGGACGAACTTGTGAATAGCAAGGGAGAGGTGGTCACTCGCGAGCTTCCCTACAACCGAGCAGGGCAGTTCTTCGTGCGCAACGGCGCCATAGTGCCCACCCAGCCGGAAGTGGAGTTCATCGGCAGCAAACCCCAGACGGACTTTATAATAAAAGTATACCCTCACGGCGACAGCAGCTTCACCATGTATGAAGACGACGGCGAGAGTTATGAATATGAGAACGGAGCCATTTCATCTACGCTTTTCGAGTGCAGCCAGGAGGGAAAGACCGCGGATATTACCGTGAATCCCGTCAAAGGCAGCTACAAAGGCATCCCCGAAGCCCGTAACTATGCCTTCGAGGTCCGCTGCACTTCCAAACCCCGGAAGGTCCTGGTGAATGGTGTGAAGACCAAAGACTGGACCTGGGAAGAAAATACCCTCAAGCTGCCTGCGGTCAGGACTCCAATAGGCGATAGCTTAAAACTGATAATCCAGCTGTAATGAAAAGATACCTTTTGATAGCCTGTATCGTGCTTGCAAGCGCCTGCTCTTCAGGCGATTGGCACGATGCATCCCTTTCTCCGGAAAAGCGTGTGAGGCTTCTTCTCAAAGAGATGACGCTCGAGGAAAAAATCGGTCAGATGTGCCAATACGTCGGTCCCTGCTACGTGCCGCCGGATCAGGGGTCACCTTATAAGAATATAGATGCCTCCGACGAGAATATGGGGAATCCCAATCTCGCCGAGCGTGTGCGCGAGGGTAAGGTGGGGTCTTTCATGCATGTTCTCACCGGAGAGGAGGCTCATCAGCTTCAGGTGCTTGCCAGTGAATCCCGCCTTGGGATTCCTCTGCTTTTTGGCATAGATGCCATCCATGGCAACGGCCTTCGTGCCGGTTGCACGGTGTATCCCAGCAATATCAACCTTGCGTCTACCTTCCATCCTGAGATTATGGAGGAAATTGGTGCGCAAACAGCCATCGAGATGCGCAAGACCGCCATGGTATGGACTTTTTCTCCCAACCTCGATGTGGCCCGCGACGCACGCTGGGGCAGAATGGGGGAGACCTTCGGAGAGGATCCCTGGCTGGTTGGCCAGATGGGAAAATACATGATATGGGGGCTCCAGGGCCGCAACCGGAACTATTCAGAAGGTAAGGTCATGGCCTGTGCCAAGCATCTTATAGGCGGAGGCGAGCCTTTCGGCGGTCTGAATGCATCTCCCATGGACATGAGTGAGCGCAAGATGCGGGAACTGCATCTGCCTCCGTTCGTAGTGGCTGTGAAGGAGGCCGGGGTTGCCACTGTCATGACTGCGCATAACGAGCTTAACGGCGTGCCTTGCCATGCAAACCGCTGGCTGATAGAGGATTTGCTCCGCGATGAACTTGGTTTCGACGGTTTTATCGTGAGCGACTGGATGGATATCGAGCGCCTGCACAGCATGCATCATCTGGTGCCCAGCGAAGACGAGGCTTTCAAGGTCTCCGTCGAGTCAGGAATCGATATGCATATGCAGGGTGATGGCTATTTCGAGTCGGTGCTGGATGGCGTGAAGAGCGGACGTATTCCCGAAAGGCGCATCAATGAGGCTGCGGGAAAGATATTGGAGGCGAAGTTCGCGCTCGGTCTTTTCGAGAATCCCATTCCTGAGCTCCCTTCGGAGCGCGGTTTTGCGGCCATCCCTGAACACCGGCAGACCTCACTGGAGGCCGCCCGCGAAGGGTTGGTCCTCCTGAAAAATGATGGCACCCTCCCGCTGCTTACCGCGAGAAGCAAAGGGCTGGTCCGTGTCCCACAGGGGGACGCCGGTACCAGCATTGCTTCTCCGAAGGCCATCGCGCCCCAACGCATCTTTTTGTGCGGACCGAATATCGATAGCCAGACGATATTGGGCGACTGGGTGGTGCCACAGGATGACGATGATGTGATAACCGTTCTGGAAGGCCTGAAGGCCGTATGCCCGGGAGCAAGGATAGATACGATGACGTTCCGTGGGCGCGTGACGGCCGTGGATGACGCCGGCATACGCCAGGCGGCCGCGAAAGCCCGCCAGGCTGAAGTAAACATACTTGTGCTGGGCGACAATTCCCAACGCTATTCCGCATTTGGCCGCACCTGCGGAGAGAACTGCGACAGGGACAACATAGACCTGCCCGGCCGCCAGCAGGAACTGCTGGAAGCGGTCGCGGCGAGCGGTCGCCCGACCGTGCTCATTCTCATGAGCGGCCGGGCCCTTGGTGTACATTGGGCGGCGGAAAATCCTTCCGTAAATGCAATTGTAGAAGCCTGGGAGCCTGGACAGATGGGCGGTCAGGCAATCGCCGAGGTGCTTTTCGGCCTCGTGAATCCTTCCGGAAAACTGCCCGTGACCATTCCTCGAAACGCGGGCCAGATACAATGCGTCTACAACCACAAGCACTCGCAGTACTCGCGTCAGTTCGCACTTGCAGAGCAGGGCCCTCTTTATCCTTTCGGATTCGGGCTCAGCTACACGAATTTCGAGTTCGGGGATCCTGTTCTCTCCAAAACGGAGATCGGAACGGATGAAAATTTGGAATTGAGCGTAGAATTGAAAAATTCCGGCGATGTGGCCGGAGCGGAGGTTGTGCAGCTGTATATACGGGACGAATACGGGTCCGTCACGCGTCCGGTAAAGGAACTGAAGGATGTGAGGAAGGTATTTCTGAAACCGGGCGAAAATGCTGTGATTCAGTTTGATATAACGCCGGAGATGCTTGCATGCTGGGGAGCGTCGGAGTGTTGGGAGGTCGAGCCGGGCGACTTCACCCTCATGGTCGGACCGTCATCCGACGACGCTGATTTGAAGACTGTAGCATTGTCAGTCAAGTAAGTTTTTTGGTGTTTTTACTGTGTAAAGCTTGTTTATTTGAAGAAAAATACTGATATTTGAACGATAAAATATAGTATTGAAAGCACATAACACAACACTATACCTTATTATTTAACAACTGTTTATGGTAAAACGTTTCATTATGGTAACGCTTGCACTCCTCACAATCGGTGTGCAGGCTTTCGCCCAGAATGCTATCACCGGTAAGGTGGCAGACGCGAAAGGCGAACCCGTAGTCGGCGCAGGTGTCCAGATCAAGGGCACTACAACTGGCGTTGTAACGGACCTGGATGGTAATTTTGCTATCAAAGCCGATAGCAAGGCCACCCTGGTTATCTCTTCCATCGGTTACAAGACTGCAGAAGTTGCAGTCGGTAACCGCAACAATCTCAACGTAGTCCTCGAAGAGGATGCCCTCTTCCTCGACGACGTAGTGGTCGTTGGTTACGGTACCGCGCGCAAGCGTGACGTATCCGGCGCTATCGCGAGTGTAAACTATGGAAATGACGCAAATGTTGCGTTGCTCCCTAACCCTAACGCCCTCGCAGCCCTGTCCAGCAAGGTGGCAGGTTTGAACTATGCTCCTACCACCAGCGCTTCAGGTGACAACACCCAGACCATGACTATCCGTGGTAAGAATGCGATTCCTACAGGAGGCGCTATTTCCAACTCAGCCCAGGCTGTCAACCAGCCTCTGCTCGTCATCGACGGTGTGCTTTCCTATGGATCTATCAACTCCATCAACACCGCAGACATCGAGAGCATCGACGTGCTGAAGGATGCTTCCGCTGCAGCCATCTACGGTTCCCGTGCTGCTAACGGTGTTATCATCATCACTACCAAGCGCGCTAAGAGCGAGAAGCCTCAGGTAGCATTCAACTCCAGTTGGAGCCGTTCCTACTGGAGCCGCATGCCTGAATTGGTGACCGATAAGGAAACCTTCCTCAAGAACCGCTTCTACAGCAAACAGGGCGCAGGCAATGCCGCATTTGCAGGCAAGAGCTGGAGCGACTATGCAGACCTTGAAGCCGCAGCAGGTGACAGCAACTTGCTCTCCGCACGTGAAAAAGAGGCATGGGATGATGGCAAATGGGTAAACTGGCTTGACGAAATCTCCCGCAAGGGTGTCGGTCAGAAATACGACGTCTCTATTTCCGGACGTTCCAACAAGGTGAGTTACTATGTTTCCGGCGACTACACCCGCCAGCAGGGTATCGTCAAGGGCGACGACTACGAGAAGTCCGGCGCCATGGCGAAACTCGATTTTAACCTTGCCGACTGGCTCACCGTCGGGTTCAAGGGCAACCTCCTCGCATCCAACAGCTGGGGACAGCCCGCGAGCATCCGTTATGCAATGTGGTATTCTCCTCTTTCCTATGTGTACGCTCGTCAGGACGGCTTCACAGACTGGTACAACTCTGCTCCTGACGGCAACACTGGTAGCCCTTACCTTGGCACAACAAAGGATGACTCCTACGCTTATACCAACCGCAGCAGCAAGAGCATCAACCTCAACGGTGTCGCTTATGCCCAGATCGATTTCCCCTTCGTCAAGGGACTCAGCTACAGGGTGACCTTCCAGGGTCAGCGCAACGCAGGTTACGGAGATGTGTTCAACAATCCTGAGATGTATGTAAACACCGAGGATGTTGCCCAGATGATGAATCCTGGCAAGTTCAATCCAGACGTAACCGGTAGTTCTTCTTCATCGAATTACAATGCGTGGAACATAGACCAAATCCTTACCTATACCAAGGATATCGACCAGAATCATTTCGATTTCACCGCAGGTTATACCCGTGAAAAGACTGTCAGCAACTCGCTATATCTGCCCTTCTCCGGATTCGATACTCCTACCACCCTCAAGCAATACAACCTTGAGACTGCAAACTCCTATGCCGGTGCTTACCGCCGTCGTGTTGATTCCCAGGCAGTTGGTTACCTGTTCCGCGCAAATTACAACTTTGCCAACAAGTACTATGCTACCTTCAATTTCCGTCGTGACGGTTTTTCTGCCTTTTCTGTCGGAAACAAGTGGGGCAACTTCTTCGGCGCTTCCGCAGCATGGGTTCTCAGCAACGAGGAGTTCATCAAGAGTATTGATGCCATCAATTTCCTGAAGTTGCGCCTCTCATGGGGCCAGAACGGTTCCCGTTCCGTCACTGCAGGTGCAACCCTCCCTGTCGTGGAGAAACTTACCTCGAACAATGGTAACAATACCATGACCTGGCTCGGCAACGCTTCCAACCTCGGTATGGCCATGTCCAACGTTCCTAACCCGGACCTCACCTGGGCAACCGTCGAGAAACTCAACCTCGGTATCGACTTCTCCGTCATGGAGAACCGCATCAACGGTAGCGTGGATGTTTATTCCGGAGCCACCATCAACATGCTTGTCAGCCGTTCGGCTCCTTATTTCTCCGGCTATACCAATGTTAACGACAACGTTGGTAAGGTTACCAATAAGGGTATTGAGATCGTCCTCAACACCGTCAACGTAAACGGCAACGGTAAGGACAGTTTCCGTTGGGAGAGCAACTTCGTGTTCGACAGCAATGCCAACAAACTCGTTACCCTCTTCGGACCAGACTACAACGGAAACGAAGCTGACGACGTGGCAAATGCCGTTTCTTATGGCCGTGAAGGTTACTACGCACTTCAGGTTGGTCATCCTATCGGTTCCGCTTACGACTATAGCGTGAGCATCTTCCAGAGCCAGGAGGAAATCAACAACTACGTCAATGATAAAGGTGTCATGCTTCAGGGAAGCGCAAAACCAGGTGACATAAAGATCGAAGACTGGAATAATGATGGCGTCATCAATACCGACGACCGTCACTTCGTTGGTTCCCCCGATCCTCTCTTCACCCTGAATTTCGCCAACACACTGAGTTACAAGAACTTCAGCCTCTACTTCAACTTCCGTTGGGCACAGGGCGACAAGACCCACTTCCTGTGGCTCGACCCTTACGCATTCGGAACCAATATGGGCAGCGGCGCACAGCTTGCACGCGTGAAGCCTTGGACCGAAGAGAATCCTTCCAAGGTGTTCCCCCGTTACGGCTATAACAACACAGGGTCAGGTGGTATAGACTATCAGTTCTGGAACCAACGCTCGTTCCTGAAGCTCAAAGACCTCGTCTTCTCTTATAATATCGACCAGAAACTCATCAAGAAAGTCGGCCTCAGTGCAGCACGCGTTTACGTAGCGGCAACCGACCTCTTCACTATCACAAACTGGTCCGGTATCGATCCCGAGAACGCCGGAACTATCGCAGCCGGTGCATCCTCCAGCCGCTATGGTAGCAGCGGTGCCTTCAAGACCGTTACCTGCGGCGTTAATCTCACTTTCTAATTTAATATGGAAGGAATTATGAAACTCAATAAAATATTTGCAGTACTTGCACTCGGAATATTTGTATTTACCGCCTGCAACGACGATTTATTCCTCGAGGAGCATTCCTACCAGAATGACGCCAATGGTTTCTATCAGTCTGAACGTGCAATGGAGATCGGCCTTGCCGCCGCATACTCAAACGTTCAGTATATGGTATTCGGCAACCAGCGTGGCGGATCCGAGCACAACTGGATGGTAAATGGCCTTGGGCTGGATACCGTTGTGCCTACTGGTGGAAGCAATCAGTTCGCCAACTGGCCTTCCCTCAACCCCGACAGCGGATATGCCCGCCACTGGGGAGACTATATGTACAAGCTCGCCAACCGTGCCAACACGGTTGTTGACGAGATTGACATGCATCCTGAAATCCAGTACTCCACTGATACCCGCAAGAACGAACTCCGTGCAGAAGGCGTTTTCCTCCGTGCATATGCATATCGCATCCTTGCAGGTATGTTCGGTAACATCGTGTACTCTGAACATATGACCACCGAAGCCCGCTACGACTATGAGATGATCAGCCGTGAGGAAGCTTGGCAGAAAATTGCTGCTGACTTCGAATGGGCAGAGCAGAATCTTCCCAAGACTCCACGAATTCAGGGTACCGTAACCAAGGCGGCTGCTGCTCACTATCTTGCTGAGACATATCTCGCACTTGGTGAATTCAAGAAGGCAGAGGATGCAGCTACCCGAGTAATCGACGGCACCGACGGTGCATATCAGATAATGAAAACCCGTTTCGGTAACCGCGCAGATCAGGCAGAAGACCGCTATGGCAACTCACTCGCTGCTCCTCGGGGCGCTTACTGGGATCTGTTCCGCACATCTGTCAAGACTAATGGAAAAATGGCTCCCGATGCCAATCCCAACGCTGCCGACAATAAGGAAGCAATCTGGGTCGCCCAGCTCAACTACACAAAGGGTGTTGACGGTTATCCTCTCGGCGCCTCCGGAGACTCCTGGTTCCGTACTCACTTCCCCGTGCTCGAATGCACATGGGCCCCTTGGGTTCCTATGGGAGGCAAGAATGGCACACGTAAAGGCTCAGACGGCAAGACATACTATGTCTTCACCGAAGATGCTGTTTGCTTCGAGCCCGTTACTCCTACAGAGGATCCGGCCGATCCCCAGTATGAACGTTGGCAGCAAATCAAACTTGCCGGCAATCCTCCCGCAAGCGTTGATGGAGAAGCTCAAGGCCGTAAACTCGCCTATACCTTCTCTACCAGGATGGACTCCCTCGCATGCCGTGGTGTCGCTAGTAATGGTAGCGGCATTGGTCTGGGACTCTATGCAACAGAATATGTCACCCGTCCTTACGGCGACATCAACGGTTCCGTTTGGAATGACCCGAACGATATCCGTGGCTCCGAGGTCATGATCCAGCGCGACTACTACACTCCTTCCGGTAAGAAGTGGTCTGTAGTCAAGGCTGCTGTCAAGGCTCGTGTTGCTGCCGGTCTGTACACCGTAACAGCTGCTGATACTGTGAACATCACCCCCCGCTTCTGGAAGTTCTCCGACGACAAACACCCGTATGCTGAAGATGCATCCAACCTCTATAATGATACTGACTGGTATCTGATCCGTATCGCCGAGACCTATCTGCTTCGTGCAGAGGCCCGTCTGGCCCAGAACAACAAACCTGGTGCCGCTGCCGATATAAATGTCGTCCGTGGACGTGCAGGTGCGGCTGACGTTGCTGCTGCTGATGTCAACATCGACTACATTCTCGACGAGCGTATCCGCGAACTCTTCGGTGAGGAGCAGCGCTGGATTACCCTCAGCCGTCTGTCCAACAACAAGCAGGCCGACAAGTACATCTCGGATTGCTACCCCGTCAACAACGGGACCACATCCAACGTGCTGTACGAACGTACCCGCAAGTATGGATATGGTTACGAGAATGACAATCGCGGCCGTGAGACCTATGTCGATAAGATGGGTCTGACCCGTCACATCCCGAACATCAAGCCTTACAACTATCTGTTGCCTATTCCTACGCAGATTATCCAGTCCAACAAGGATAAGGAAATCCCCCAGAATCCTGGCTATTAATAGTTGATTCTATTCTTAAAGGACCGGTTCCTCTGGGAGCCGGTCCTTTTTTTAATTATTATGACTAAATTTGCAATATGAAAGTATTGTTGAAAGTCGCGCTTCTTTTAATGCTGTTCAGTGCCTGTGAGCGGCACAGTTCCCTTTACCGGGTAGCCGTGAAGAATCTGCCCGCATGCGTGGATGAAGCCATGAGGGAATCTTTGAATACGGTGGATTCACCCACAATCAGTGATGTATCCGCCATCTATGATTGCGACAGCCTTTGCGTGCTCCAGTGCTATGCGGAGGCTCCTGATGAAAACGGAAAGGTTTTTAAAGAAACCATCCGCTTTTTCTTCGTGAAGGACATGTATTTATCCTTATCTACCGGAATCCCATCGTATTCGTACCTTGTCAACGGTGGGAAAATCCTCGGCAAAAAGGAAAAACATGCATACTCCATAGAGATGCAGAAAGGCGGTACGGAGCGTTACCTATATTATATAGGCATTTCTATCCCATTATAAACACCAACTCCGCACCGTCGCGAATGTCTTCGTAGCGGAGGGTGGTTCCTTTCAGTTTTTTACCATTAAGGTATACGGCTTTGACGTACACATGCTCGGGGCTCCAGTTCTTTGTGCGCACGGTAAGGGTGCCTCCGTCGGAAAGACGCACTTTCACTCCGGGCACGCAGGGAGAGCCCAGTTCGTATTCGTTGCTGCCGGGGCATACGGGGTAGAATCCCATGCAGTTGAACAGGTACCATGCGCTCATCTGCCCGCAGTCGTCGTTGCCGCTGAGGGCGTCGGGCGTGTTGCCGTAGAAGTGGTCGGCCACGTAGCGCACCCATTTCTGGCATTCGCGGGGTTTGCCCAGCTTATTATAAAGGTAGAGCACATGATGGCAGGGTTCGTTGCCGTGCCAGTATCCGCCTATGCGGCCCCAGATGTCGTGGGCGCCGGGGATATCGTCGCTCATCTCCAGCTTGAAAATGCTGTCCAGACGGTCCCTGAGGAACTTTTTGCCTGCAATATGCATGTACTCGTCGAATGCATGGGGGACGGTCCAGGTGTACTGCATGGTGAAGCCTTCTGTGATATCTCCCCAGCCGTTCACGCTGCCCGGGCCCTGGTAGGCGATGGGGGCGAAAGGCGTGCGCCAGTTGCCCTCGGAGTCGCGCCCGCGGGTGTAGAGAGTCTCGGGATCCACCAGATTCTTCCAGTTCCCGGAGCGCTTGAGGAAGAACTCATAGTCTTCCTCGTGCCCCAGAAGTTTGGCGGCCTGTGCTATGCACCAGTCGTCGTAGGCATACTCCAGGGTCTTGGAAACGGATTCCTTCTCCTTGTCGAAGGGCACGTAGCCGAGCTCGGTGTATTCCGGGATGCAGTCGTAGTGGGGGTTGGTGGCGGTGGTCTTCATCGCCTGGAAGGCACGCTCGTAGTCGAAACCCTTCACTCCCTTCATCATCATGTCTGCCAGCACTGAGCAGGAGTGATAGCCTATCATGCACCAGGTCTCGCCACCGTAGAAACTCCAGATGGGGAGCATGTGCTCGGTGCTCTTGTCGTAGTGCTCAAGCATGGAGTTGGCAAGGTCCGCCTGGAGGGGTTTGTTCACAAGGTTCAGGAGGGGATGGAAGGCCCTGTAGGTGTCCCAGAGCGAGAAAGTGGTGTAGTTGGTGAAACCTTTTGCAAGCTCCACTGTGCCGTCGTGGGCACGGAAAAGGCCGTCAACATCCTGGAAGAGGAAGGGGTGCTGGGCCGTGCGGTAAACGCTGGTGTAGAAGGTCTGTTTTGTGCGAAGGTCGCAGGAAGGATCCAGCTCGTACTTGCCCAGTTCCTTCTCCCAAAGATTCTCCGCCTCGGCGCGCACGGCCTCGAAGCCCTTGCCATCAAGCTCGGAGAGATTCTTAAGCGCTCCGTCGGTGCCTACGGCGGATACCGCAACCTTGACGCTGACCTGCTGGCCGGCGCGGGTAGGGAATTTGATGCAGGCCTGAAGGCCGCGGCCCCAGGCTTCGAGCGAACTGCGGAAGCGCTTGGTGTTGTAAATCACCGGTTTACCTTCCTGAAGGATGACGAAATCCTTTATAGGCTCCGAGAAGCGCGCGGCAAAATAGACCTGGCGGCTGGGGTTCCATCCTGCCACTATCTTGCTTCCTATGATGGTGTGGTCGTCCAGCAGGCGGACGGTGGACCACTCGCACTTCCAGCGGAGGGTATGGTCCAGATCAACCATAATAAAAGACTCCTTGCTCTCGGGATAAGTGAAACGGAGTATGCCGCTGCGGGCGGCTGCGGTCATCTCGGCAGTCACCCCGTAATCGGTCAGTTCAACAGTGTAATAGCCGGGGGAGGCAGCCTCCCTTTCGTGGCTGAAACGGGACCTGTAGCCGCTGTCCGGATCCTCTGCCGTGCCTGTAGCAGATTTCAAAGCTCCGGTGCCGGGGACGAAGAGGAAGTCTCCCAGATCGGGGATGCCTGTGCCGCTCAGGTGGGTGAGGCTGAAGCCCATGATTGTGGGCTTGTTATACTTGTAGCCGGCGGCCACATCATAGTCGTAATCGTCTGTGTCAGGGCTGATTTGTATTCCTCCGAAGGGAATCTGGGCCCCAGGATAGACGTTGCCGAATCCGTCGGTGCCTATGAAGGGGTTGACATACTGAATAAGGCGTTCCTTCCCGTTGGCACTGATAGCCAGTGCTATTGCCAGAAATGAAAGTAATCTTCTCATAGTGAGTAGGGTTTTGTGTCGGCTGCGATGCCGCGGCGCTTATTGGGATTCTTGCTCATTACGAACTCGACGCTGCCTCCCTGGAGCAGGTCGGAGTGGGTGATATAAAGTTTGTCGTAAGGCTTTCCGTTAATCTTCACGCTCTTCACATAACGGTTGCGGTCGCTGACTCCGGGAGCTTTGATCTCGAGAGTCTTTCCGTTGGCGAGATGTAGTTTTGCGTAGGGGAGATAAGGTGCTCCGATCACGTACTGGTCGGTGCCGGGGCATACGGGATAGAAACCGAGAACGGAGAAGATATACCAGGCACTCATCTGCCCGCAGTCATCGTTGCCGCCGAGGCCGCGGATCTCAGGCTTGTAGAAACGGTCTATTATCTCGCGGAGCCAGTACTGGGTCTTCCAGGGCTGGGAAGTCCAGGCATAAAGATAAGGGATATGGTGGCTGGGCTCGTTGCCGTGAACGTATCCGCCGAGCAGGCACTCAGCCGTAACATCTTCATTGTCGGCATAGCAATACTCTGGGAGGTCGCTGCCGAAGAGGTCGTCGAGGTTGGCGATGAACTTCTTGTCTCCTCCCATAATCTTCTTGAGGCCGTTCACATCCTGGGGAACGTGGAAGGAGTAGTTGAGGCTGTTGCCTTCGATAAATCCCTGGCCCACAGTCTGTTTGATGTCGAACTCGGGTTTGAAGCTACCGTCGGTGTAGCGGGGGCGTGCAAGGCCGAGGCCGGTGTCGAAAACGTTCTTCCAGTAGGCGGCACGCTTGAGGTACTGCTCAGCAACCGGGGTGTTGCCGAGGCGTTGCGCGGCCGCCGCGATGGTCCAGTCGTCGTAGGCATATTCCAGGGTGTTGCTTGCAGCGGTGGAGGTCTTGTCCAGCGGCACATAGCCCAGCTTCATGTACTCTCCGAGGCCGCTGTACCACGGCACGGTGGAGGTGGAAACCATCGCCTTCAGGGCCTCTTCTGAATTGATCTTCAAGCCCTTGGCTATTGCATCAGAGAGCACGCTCACGCTGTGGTATCCGGTCATGCACCAGTTCTCGTTCGCCATGTGGCTCCAGATGGGAAGCATGCCGTGGGGGCTCTGCTCGTAGTGGGCGAGCATAGATGCTATCATATCCTCCGCCTGTGCGGGCTTGAGAAGCGCCAGGAAGGGGTGCTCCGCCCGGTAGGTGTCCCAGAGGGAAAAGACGGTGTAGTTGGTGAAGCCTTCTGCCTGATGGAGTTCGTGGTCCAGCCCGCGGTAGAGCCCGTCCACATCCTGGTAGACGGACGGGTTGATCATGGTGTGGTAGAGGGAGGTGTAGAACATGGTCTTCTCCTCCTCGCTGCCCTGTATGTCGATGCATGAAAGTTCCTTCTCCCAAGCGGCCTCGGCCTCGGCGAGTATGCGGTCGAAACTCTTGCCTTCGGCCTCCGCCTTCAGGTTCTTGAGCGCACCTGTGGTGCCGGTGGCGGAGATGCCGACCTTCACGGTGAGTTCGGGGTTGGCGGCAGTGTCGAACTTGAACCATGCCGCCAGCTTGCGGCCGGCCATCTCCGGGAAATTGTGGTACTGGGGGAACTTGCTGTATCCTCCTTTATAATATATGGGGGCTTTGTCCTTGTAGCCGTATTCCACGACGGGCTGGCTGAAACTGATAGCAAAGTAGGTGTAGTTCGTGCGCGCCCAGCCGTTGGTGATGCGGTAGCCGGTGATTAGGGTGGGGGAGACCACGCGAACCTCCGCCCAAAGGGTCTTGCCATCGTAGTTGTAGATGCCGTGGTCGAGGTCCAGCACTAGATGGCCTCCGGCGGAAGGGAAGGTGTAGCGGTGCACGCCGACACGCTGGGTGGCAGTGAGTTCCGCCTTGATGCCGGAGTCTGCCAGGGTGACTTCGTAATGCCCCGCGCCGGCGGATTCGGTGCTGTGGCTGAAGCGCTGGCGGTAGCCGCTGTCGGGATCCTCGGCAGTGCCGGGAACGAGCTGCACTTCGCCCGTGCCGGGCATGATGAGTATGTCTCCGAGGTCCGAGTGGCCCGTGCCGCTGAAGTGGGTGTGGCTGAAGCCGACTATGGTGCTGTCGTCGTACTGGTAGCCGGCGCAGTATTCATAGGTGCGAGGCTGGTATTTGCCTTTGATGTTGTGGGGAATCATGTCGGTGTCCGGGCTGAGCTGCACGCCCCCGAAGGGCACGCAGGCCCCAGGGAAGGTGTGCCCCATGCCGGCAGTGCCGATGAAGGGATTCACGTATTGCGTTTTCTGAGCGTAAAGGTTGAATGCAAGGCAGATAAGAGCTGCGGTTACTGTTAAGCGTGTTTTCATATTTCAAAGATAAGGATTTTTTTATTAGAAAAATTGCTAACTTTAACGGATTATTGACAATAACACTGATTCTATGAAAAGATTCATGAGTTTTCTTATTCTGGCCACGGTTCTGCTGGTGGCAGGGTGTTCGGAATACGACGACAGCGAACTCCGTTCCCGTATCGAAAAGGTTGAGCAGGAACTCTCCCGTGCTAAAAGCGATATCGAGGCATTGAAAACCCTCGTGGACATAGTACAGAAAAACCAGGAGGGGCTGTCTGCGAAAGTCTACGTTACAAAGGTGGAGGCTTTCTCTGAAGACGGTGCCAGCGGGTGGATAGTATATTTTACCAGCGGAGATCCCATAAAGATTTATAATGGCGCTGAAGGCAAGAACGGTAAGGACGGCACTGATGGCAAGGACGGCACCGATGGTAAAGATGGTAAGGACGGTGCCGATGGTAAGGACGGCGATTCTCTTTTCCATAGCGTTGAAGTGGTTGGAGGAAACGTCGTGTTCACCCTCGCCGACGGCACTGTTTATACCATTCCCCTTATCAGCGTAGACAAAACGGTTCTTTTTGACGAAGACAACATAGTGCTTTCTCTGGGGGCGGTCAGCGATACCCACATAGGAAATGAATATGGCTCGGAGGCAAAGTTCACCTCTGCCATGACCCAGCTGAAGAACCGTGCTGCGGAGCAGGATGCCAACGGGCTGGATGCCGTGATGATTGCGGGAGACCTAGTAAATACGGCCAATACCGGGCAGATCAGTACGCTCAAGACTTTGTACGAGCAGGTTTTCGATCCCAAGAAAGTGCCCATGATCTATACTGTGGGCAATCACGACATGAACACAGGCTATGCGTGGTCTTCCAGCACAGTGGCACAGAATGCCGCTTTCCATACTATTCTGGGAGATGATTATTTCCTTACCGACCAGGACCAGACCGCCAGGAAGAACTTCGAGTGCAGGCACTGCATAGTGGGGAATTACCACATCCTCTGCGTGACTCCGAATGGTTCCAGCCCCGTGGTGTACGACGCCCAGGCTCTTACCTGGCTCAACTCCAAGCTCAAGGCTATCACCGAGGCGGATCCCGGCCGCTATGTCATGGTGGTTACGCATCCTATGATATACAATACCGTGTATGGCAGCGATCTTGGAAATTATTGGTATACCACCTCGCTGACATCCATACTCGAGGGATATCCCCAGGTCGTCACCTTCAGCGGGCACCTTCACTTCCCGCTTAACGACCCCCGCAGTGTCTGGCAGGGTGCGTTCACTTCTTTCGGATGCGCATCCGTCAGCTACATGGCATTCGAGGGTGGGGAATATGAAAACAAGAAGAGCGCCACGGTGCTGAACGATGCAGGGGAGTTTTCGGAAGGCATCCTCATACAGTTGGACGCCTCCGGAAACATGAAGGCCACCAGGATGGACTTCTACCGGAATGCGGTCATCGGCAAGCCCCTGTATTTCAAGGCTCCGGTTAGCGACAAGTCTCATCTTGATAGATATAACCATACGGCACTCTCGGCTGCCAACACCGCTCCGGTATTGTCTTCCGTAAACTACGACAATGGCACCGTGACTTTCGCTGCCGGCAGCGATGATGAGTTCGTGCATCATTATGATGTTTCCATCAAGAAGGGCGGCAGCACGGTTGCGACCAAGAAGATAATGTCCGACTTCTACCGTTCGCCCCAGACTTCGATGATGAAAGACAGCTACAGCGTAACGTTCGACAACCTTGACGAGGGTGATTATACGGTGAGCGTGGTCGGCGTGGATTCCTGGGGTGCTGCCAGCGAGCCCGCAACCAAGGACTTCAACATAAAGAACGACAACGTGGCTGATGTGACTCCATATCTGGGCACTTATACTCTCAATGCCAAGATCTTCGAACAAGGCAAGCCAACTATTTCGAACGGCACGGTAGATATTACCGTTACTGCATCGGGGAAGACCCCCAATAATTTAAATATCAGCGGCTTATACCAGGATGCAGTGCTGCCGGCAAGGCTCGTGCAGGATCCCGGCACAGGAGCTATCAAACTTGGCCTATATTTCGACGGCACCAAGGGCCAGGCCCTGACCAGCCCCGTTACCCAATACAACTCCAAAACCGAGAAAGACGAGAGTTATGACTACATCGCATTCCTTCCCGGCCTTGGGACAGGTTTTGTGAGCGGTACCTATAACTTCATCCCTTGCCCGATCACATCGACTGCCAACTACGTATGGTGGTGGGGGAGCGTCTCCAACGACAAGACCAAGATCACGTTCAATTCCGAGAACAAGCAGGCGCTGAAAAACGGCACCACCAATTACTATATCATTGCCATCAGCTGCGTGCTGTCCAAGACAGAGGATCTTTCGGCAAGCAATTTTGCTTCCACCTGGAACAAGGTCTATCAGGCCAATCCCGACAATAATATCACTACCGGAATGACATTCACAAAGAAATAATATGATTGCAACAATTCTCAGCCTAGTTATGGCATCGGTGCTGGCCACAGCCCCCGCCGACATTAAAGAAGGTATCCAGGGCTATGTGCCCACCGCGGAGGCGGCTGCTGCCAAGGAGCAGTTCCGCGACGACAAATTCGGCGTTTTCATCCACTGGGGCGTGTATTCTATGCTCGCCCGCGGCGAATGGGTGATGAACGTCGACAAGATTCCCTACAAGGAGTACTCCAAGCTTCCGGGTGGATTCTATCCTTCGAAGTTCGATGCCGACCGCTGGGTGGCCCAGATCAAGGCCTCCGGCGCAAAGTACATCACCATCACCTCCCGCCACCACGACGGATTCTCGATGTTCGACACCAAGGCTTCGGACTATGATATCATCGACGCATCTCCCTTCAAGAGGGATGTGCTCAAGGAACTTGCCGACGCCTGCCACCGCCAGGGCATCAAGCTGAATTTCTATTATTCCCTGCTGGACTGGGGTCGCGACGACTATCCCCGCGATCCTGCCATCGCCCATACCGATAAGGAGAAGGAGATGTATGCGAAGTACCTGGACTTCATGTGCGCGCAGATTACCGAGCTTCTCACCAACTACGGCCCCATCGGCTGCATCTGGTTCGACGGCGACTGGGCAAAGATCAAGAAACCCGAGCCCGGCGAGCAGATCAAGATAGATTTCGACTGGGGATACGAGCGCATCTACAGCCTCATCCATAGTCTGCAGCCTTCCTGCCTGGTGGGCAACAACCATCACCGTGTGCCCATTCCCGGGGAGGATATCCAGATATTCGAACGCGATATTCCCGGTGAGAATCAGGCCGGTTACGGCCGCACCAGCCACGTGAGCACGGATCTGGCACTCGAGACCTGCAAGACCCTGAACAAGAGCTGGGGATATGATATCAAGGACGAGAACTGGAAGTCCGTTCCCGAACTCATCCGCATCCTCCTTGCAACCTCCGGCCGCAACGCCAACCTGCTTCTGAACGTAGGCCCCCAGCCGGACGGATGCATCCCTGAAGAGAGTGTGGTCCGCCTGGCGGAGATGGGTAAGTGGCTGAGTGCCAACGGTGAAACCATCTTCGGCACCCGTGCTACCATGCTGAAGCCCCAGCCCTGGGGCGTGCTCACCCACAAGGAAGGCCGCATCTATCTCCATGTAATGGAAGCCCCGGAAGGCGGCGTCATCACCCTGCCCTTCAAGCTCAAGGCTAAGAAGGTGAAGGAGTTTGCCACCGGCACGCCTCTCAAGTTCAAGAAAGGCAAGAAGGACTTCACCGTCACCGTGCCCTCCGGAATCGACTGCAGCATAGATTACATCATCGAAATAGACCTATAGTATGAAAAGGATCATCTTCGGCCTTGCCGCACTCCTGCTCTCGCTTTCTCTGAGGGCGGCGGCACCCCTGAACTACCAGAACGACCTCCGTGCACCGGTTTATCCGCTTGTAACGGTTGACCCTTACTTCTCTGTCTGGAGCTTCGCCGACCAGGCGAACGCAGACATGACCCGGCATTGGAGCGGACGCAAGCAGCCCATGATTGCTGCAGTGCGTGTGGATGGAGTGGCATACAGGCTTCTTGGCAGCGAAGAGCAGATCCCCGACCCCATGTTCGGCCGCAAGCCAAAAGACCAGCCGGATGACCCGTTGTATAACCGTCAGGGCAGGGCAGTTTTCCAGAATCCTGCCGTGCAGACGGGTGTTAATGTGCTGCCCACCAGCACTATCTACAGTTTCGACTGCGGCCCTGTGCAGGTGAAGATGCGCTTCGTGGCTCCGCTGCTTCCGGACGATCTTTCGCTTATGAGCCGCCCGGTCAACTACGTGAGTTTCACCGCCGAACCCATCGACAAGAAGAAGCATTCGGTTGAATTCTATTTCGAGGTTTCTCCGCGCATCGCGGTGGATCTGGATGTGGTGCCTGTGATGCTTGAGAACGGCTCCGCCGACGGAGTTAAATTCCTCCGTGTGGGCACCGTGGACCAGAAGGTGCTCGAGAAGAGGGGAGACGACGTGCGCATCGACTGGGGCCATTTCTACATGGCTCCCGTGTCGGGAAAGGGTACGCTGGCCCTGGTGAAGGCAGAGGCCGCCAGGATGTCTTTCGCATCTTCCGGCAAGATAGACGCCAGGATGTTCGGAAAGGGGAAGGCCTTCACTTCCGGCAACTTCGTGGACGATGACGTGGCCATCGCCTGGTGCTTCGACATGAAGAAGATCAAGAAGGAGACCGAGGAGGTGCTGATGCTCGCATACGACGACGTCTACTCCGTCAAGTTCCTCGGGCAGAACCTGCGCCCTTACTGGAATGCGGATGGCAAGAATACCATCACCAAGGAGATGCAGAAGGCGGCCAAGGAGTGGTCAAAGCTGGGCGACAGGCTGAATGCCTTCGACAACAGCATGATACAGGAGGCTACCCAGTCCGGCGGCAAGGAATATGCCGACCTCTGCGCCCTGGCGTACAGGCAGTGCGTCGCCGCCCATAAGCTGGTATCCGGCTGGAACGGCTCTCTCTATCTCATCTCCAAGGAGAACTTCTCCAACGGCTGCGCAGGCACCGTGGACGTGACCTATCCCTCCATCCCCCTGTTCCTCCGCTACAATACCGAGCTTGCCAAGGCGCTGGTGAACTTCATCTTCGACTATGCCGAGAGCAGCAACTGGAACAAGGTATGGGCACCTCACGATGTGGGTGTGTATCCCGATGCCTACGGGCAGCACTACGGAAACTGGATGCCCCTGGAAGAGAGCGGCAACATGCTGCTGCTCACCGCCGCCATCCTCAAGCAGAGCCCGGATGCAAGTTTCGCGCAGAAGCACTGGGCTACCCTGACCAAATGGGCTCTCTATGCCCTTCAGAACGGGCAGGATCCCGAAAACCAGCTCTGCACCGACGATTTTGCCGGCAAGCTGGCGCACAATGTGAACTTGAGTGCCAAGTCCATACTCGGAGTGGCGGCCTATGCCAAGATGGCCAGGTCCCTGGGCAAGGTGGATGAGGCAAAGGCCTTCCAGGCTTTCGCTGAAAACATGGCATCCATATGGAAGGATAAGGCTTTCGAAGAAGACCACTACCGCCTCACTTTCGACGGTGAGGGAACCTGGAGCCAGAAGTACAATCTTGTGTGGGATAAGGTGCTGGGGCTCAATGTTTTTGGAGATGAAGTCGTGGCCACGGAGCTCGAGTTCTACAAGAAGCAGTTCAATCCCTATGGCCTGCCTCTCGACAGCCGCCGCCAGTATTCAAAGACCGACTGGCAACTCTGGACCGGCGCCATGGCCGGCAGCGTGGACGGCTTCCGCGAGTTTCTCCTGCCCGTATACCGTTATTATAATGAGACGCCCGACCGCGTGCCGCTCGGCGACTGGGTAAACACCGACCAGCCTACCTTCAATGCCATGCAGGCCCGCTCGGTAGTCGGCGGTTTCTTCATGAAACTCTATATTGACCATCCGGTGAGTCCCCTCGCCACTCCCCGCAAGAAGTAATTCCCGCCTTGGCGGCAAGCGGGCTTCTGCCCGCCGCGAAGCGAAAAAATCCCCCTGACAGGGGGTGCAGGGGGTTGAGAGGCCCAACGGGCAATAAATCCGGCTGACTATTCCCAGTCAGCCGGATTTATTGGCCAATCGTCAGTCCTGAACGGGCCGGCAGGGATGCCGAAGTTGTTGTAGAGATTGCCGACACTCCAGTTGCGCCAGCAATAGCGGATTGCAACCGGTTCGGGGACATCGCTGCTCCAGACCACTACCACATCGCCTTTCTTGGAATCGCGGCGGGCCTTCGCGGGCACGAACTTGCGGTCAGGACCGGCAATCTCGAATCCGGAGAGATCGGTGCCCATGGGGGAGAGGCCCAGACCGCCGACATCCATCCTCACATAGCCCTTGCCTTCGCGGAATTCCACAATCTTGTATTTGGGCGCTACCGCGTCGATGGCGTCCATGCCGTAGTCGTTATGCAGGGCGAGGAGCGCCAGGCGCTGGCCAACCTCCTGCTTGCGGCAGGGATGGATGGTGCCGTATTCGCCGATGTCGACGGTGGTCACGTAGCCGGCATTCTTGATGCCTTCGACGGATTTCTGCTGCGCTTCGCAGAAGTAGCCGCTATGCGTCTTGCGCTCGTTATCGTAGGGGTAAGGGGCTATCTGTACGCAGTAAAACGGAGCCTCCGGCACCTGGAAGCAGTCCCTCATCATCTGCACATAGGAGCGCTGTAACTTTACATACTGATCAGGACGGTCCCGGTTGGATTCTCCCTGATACCATATCATTCCCTTAAAGGTGAAGGGGATCAGTGGAGCGACCTGTCCGTTGAAGAGGAGGCAGGGCTGATGATACTTGTGTTTCACTGGTTTACTGCCGTCGAGGTGGCCCAGGTCGAACTCGGGATAGTCCTTGCTGATGACCTCCTGGCTGACCCATGCCTCGATGGTGCTGCCGCCCCAGGAACTTTCAATAATGCCCACGGGGATGTCAAGTGCTCCCTGCAGGGTTTCGGCAAAGAAATATGCGGTCGCACTGGCGTTTGCCACGGCATTGGGAGTGTGCTTCTCCCACTTGCCTTCGCACTCGTCCATCACGCTTACGGAAGACTGCCTCTTGATATGGCAGTAGCGTATGGGACGCGACGCGCGGGCGCCGATAATGTACTTGGTGCCGTCTTTTGCGGGCTGTGAGCCATATCCCTTGACAGGCATCTCCATGTTGGACTGGCCGGATGCGAACCAGACCTCGCCTATCAGCACGTCCTTCAGGGTGATCTTCTCCCCGTCGGAGATGGTAATCTCATAGGGGCCACCGGCGGAAGGGGTTTCCACTCGCACTAGCCAGCGCCCCGTCTGGGCATCGGATACGGTGCTGACTTTCTTCTTGTTCCAGGAGGTCTTGACGGTGACCGTCTTCCCGGGCTCTGCCTTTCCGAAGAGAGCGGCGGAGGTGTTTTGCTGGAGGACCATGTTATCCCCAATTACGGGAGGAAGGGTGACTTTTGCAAAAAGGCTGGCGCTCACGAGCAGGAGCGCAGCCAGGATGGATATCTTTCTCATATCTTGACTATTGTTTTTTTGACACTGCCTTTGCTGCTGCTCAGGACGATGGTGTATCTGCCTGGAGCAAGCTCAGAAACGTTGACTTCGTAGGGCTTGTAGGGGTCCGGTTTGATGCTGGCCGAATAGACGCAACGGCCGGTGGAGCTGTAGATCTGCACCTTCAGCTGGGATGTAGACGTGGCCTGGATGTTGAGTTTGTCGCTGACCACATCCGGATAAGCTTCCGCAACTTTCACACCGGGGGAGTGTGCGCTCACGCGGAAAGATGCCTCGGCTGGAGCGTCAATCCCGTCGGTGGCGCTGACGCGTATGCTGCCTACGCCCGGCTTCGAAGCACTGAAGCTGAGCATGGAGCCTTCCAGGCTGGCACTTATCGGCTCTTCGACGGAAAGCAGGGTAAAGAGAAGTTCATCTCCATCGGAATCCTGGAAATAGTCTTTTAAATCAAGGGTTTCCGTGGTGCCGGAAGATATCATCATCTCGGCTGCGCCGTTTATGGCCTCGGCGGCATGATTCCCTGTAAGATAGTAAGTTATGCTCTGTGAAGCACTGCCTCCGAAGCCGTCGCTTATGCTGATGGAAGCCGTATACTGGCCTGCCGGAGCGGAATCGCCGCGTACCGTAAGCCGGTAAAGGCCGGGCCCTTCCTGGCTCAACTGCGCAGCGGCGGAGCCGGGCACAAAGGTGGCGTTGAGTTCATCTCCTTCGGCATCGCTGCACTTAAGCAACACATTTGCGACGTCCTTGTATTTTATGAATTCAGGGAGGGATCCTTCCTGCTGGATAAGCGGATTTGTATTGGGCAGGATAATATATAAAACTGCCTGTCTTTCGGTGGCGATACCGTCGCTGAAATCAGCGGTGGCCACGTAGGAACCGGCTGGAGCACCGTTTCCGTCGATACTCAGGGTCAGGGTGCCGGCGCCGTCATCCTTCCACTCAGCAGCCGTGGATCCGGGACTGAAGGTGAGGGTCAGATCATCCCCGTCAGGATCGGAATAATTGAAGGTGTAAAGCTTCGTGGAGTGATGGTTCAGGCTTACTGGCATACTGTAATCCGAACTGACTACAGGAGCCGTGTTCTTGCGCGGGCGGATGTGGACCACGGTATTGTCGGAGGTGACGTAACGCCTTGCAGTATAGCTGACTACGGTGAAGTAATAATCCTTTCCGAAGCTGAGTCCCTTGAATACTTCGGTTACCTTCTCTCCCGGGGTCTTGCTCCTGCCGCTGATCCTGCGTACGGTTACGGAAGAAGGGAGTGAGAAGGGGTCTGGATCGGCCAGCAAAGAAGCGTCCGTGCTCATCAGAAGCAGGTTCTGGTAGACGTTCTGCTTGCCGTATTTGTTCATGGTCCAGCTGACCTCCACTTCGTTTTCGGGCGTCTGAACCGCCTTGATATCAGTCACCGCGCTCGGCATCGGCGCATTGCTGGCATAGAGAAAAGACCCGTAGGCATCCACCATGGGGCCTATGTTCCTGCTGTGCCCCAGCGGAATGTCGGTATTAGCACCGTTGATCAGGATCTCCTTGAGCCGGTCGGGGGTGAATCCGGGCCCTCCGAAGTAGGATACTATCAGCGCAGCCACCCCGGCCGCACAGGGCGAAGCCTGGGAAGTGCCCTGCATCTGATAGTAGCCGCTGCCGACCATGGTGCTGTATATCTGGGGGTCGGTGGTGTTGCTGTAGCCGCTGGCGCTGCCTCCTGGGGCGCAAAGGTCCACCCAGTCGCCGTAGTTGGTGTAGTAGGAAGATTCTCCCGCAGGGCCAATGGCGCCTATGGAAAGGTTGCCGTCATACATCGACGGCTGCGACTTGGTGCGGCTGTCGTTGCCTGCAGAGAAGAACACCACTCCGCCCTTCATCGGCCCGGTCTGGTTGCCCTTGCCGTCGGTGCCGGCGGTGCTGATGAAGTAGTCTATCGCCAGCCGGGTGGTGATGGAAGTGGTGGTGGGAACCGAAGACTCGTTGTCGTATTTGAAGTTCCAGCTGTTGTTGAGGATCACCGCCCCGTGGTCCGCCGCCCAAACGATGGCGCTGTTGGTGTTGCCGCCGTCGCCTTCCGTTGCGGCGATTGCCTGACAGTCCAGGATTCTCACTCCTCCAGCTCCGTTTTTGCCTCCGGCGATGCCGCAGACGCCCCTGCCGTTGTTGTTGATGGCGGCGATGACACCTGCAACATGGGTTCCATGGCGCTGGGGCGTTATATTGTAAGGGTTGGAAGAGGTCGAATTCAGGAAGGATTTGCTACCGTTCGACCCGGCCGGGAGAACCACTCCCGCAAGGTCCGGATGATCTGCCTGGACTCCGGTATCCACAACCCCTACTATAACATTGCTGGCGCCTCCGGTGAACTCACTCCAGACGGGTGTGACATTGAGATCTGCTCCTGCAGCGAATTTGGCGTTCAGGCTGCCGTCGTTGAAGAGGTGCCACTGGCGGTAAGCATAGGGGTCGTTAAACGAAATGGCGTCCGGCTCCGCCTCAAGGTAAGGCTCTGCATGCAGGATACCGGGGATGCATAGAAGGTCTTCGCTTGCCTTGGTGGAAGATATTGATTCATCGATAGTTACATTGTATATGCGATGCAGGCCAAAGGCTCGGTGACGCGCCTCGAATTCGGGGTCTTCGGGAAAGGCCCGCTCGAGGGTATAACCCTGCGGAACGGCAAACTCCCCGCGCTCCATTGCGGCGGTGGCTTCGTCTGAGAGTTCTATTGAAAGACTCGGCGATTTTTGCTCAATAACGGCGAATTCCCCCGCAATTTGATCATTTTTCAAAGTTGTATACTCATCTTTTAAAGAACATCCTATAATGATGAAAGAAGCCACGATAAAAAAGAGTGTAACACGCGCGTTCATTGTTAAAAAATGCTTATATTAGTCCGCATATTTGCAAAAATGCACAAAAACTGATTAACAAACAAATTAAGTTAGTTTTAGTTTATGACCAAGAGATTCCTCTCTACTGTCTTTCTTCTCCTGATGCTGCCTCTAGCGCTGACGGCCCAAAGCCGTAAGGTGCAGGGTGTGGTGTTTGAAGACGAAACAGGGCAACCGCTCCCGGGAGCCACGGTGTCGATCGAAGGCACCACCCGAGGCGCAATTGCCGACCTTGACGGTTCGTTCGAAATCAACAATGTCAAGCCTACCGACAAACTCAAAGTCGAGTTCGCCGGCAAGGAAACCTTGATCGTGCCTGTGAACGACCAGAAGAACTTCATGTTCAAGCTGAAGGACCAGGCCAATGAACTGGAGGGAACTACCATCGTCGCTTTCGGTACCCAGAAGAAAGAAAGCGTCATCGGTTCCATCTCCACCATCGACGTGGCCACGCTGAAGGTGCCGTCCTCCAACCTCACCACCGCTCTTGCGGGTAATGTTGCGGGTATCATAGCCTATCAGCGTTCTGGTGAGCCCGGTCAGGACAATGCGGACTTCTTTGTGCGAGGCATCACCACTTTCGGTGCCAACACCAGCCCGCTGATCCTTATCGACAATATCGAGCTGACCACCACCGACCTTGCCCGTCTCCAGCCGGACGATATCGCCAGCTTCTCGATCATGAAGGATGCTACCGCAACCGCCCTCTACGGCGCCCGCGGTGCAAACGGCGTTATCTATGTCACCACCAAGCGTGGCCAGGAAGGCCCGGCGAAGATTTTCGCCCGTGTGGAAACGTCGATGTCGCAGCCTACACGCAACATTGAGCTGGCAGATCCCGTCACCTACATGAAGGCGTACAACGAGGCCATTTCCACCCGCGACCCTCTCGGAGACCTGATGTACAGCTACGACAAGATCGAGCAGACAGGCAAGCCCAACGCCAACCGCATTATCTATCCGGCCAACGACTGGTACGACATGCTCTTCAAGAAGTTCTCGACCAGCTACCGTGCCAACGTATCTGCCCGAGGTGGTGGACGTGTCGCTACATACTATGTGGCCGGAGGCTTTACGGAAGATACGGGTATCCTCAAGGTTGACAAGCGCAACTCCTTCAACAACAATATCGACCAGAAGACGTACACCCTCCGTTCCAACGTAGATATCAATATCACTCCCACCACCAAGCTAGCGGTCCGCCTGACCGGTAACTTCACCGATTACAACGGCCCTCTCAACGGTGGTGACGCGGTCTACAAGCAGGTTGTCCACTCCGATCCCGTGCTCTTCCCGGCATATTATCCTCAGGACGATCAGCATGTGGGTATCCGCCACATCATGTTCGGTAACTACACGGGCGGTTCCTATTCAAACCCCTATGCCGATCTGGTGCGAGGCTATAAGGATACCCAGCGTTCGCAGATGATTGCGGCCGTGGAGTTGAACCAGGATCTGGACTTCATCACCAAGGGACTCAAGTTCATGACGCTGTTCAACCTTACCAGGCTTTCGTACTGGGAGGTTTACCGTTCATTCTCTCCCTACTGGTACATGCTGGACACCTACGATTCCTACACAGGGGAATACACCATCCAGCGTATTAATGAAACCGGAACGGAATATCTTTCCTACGGCGAAGGTTCGAAGACTATCCAGAACACGATGTATTCGGAAAGCCGTTTGAACTATGCCCGCGAGTTCGGCCGCAGCGATGTGACCGGCCTTCTGGTTCTCACCGCACGCGAGCAGCTGACGGCGAATGCAGGTTCCCTGCAGCTGTCCCTCCCTTCCCGCAACGCCGGTCTTTCCGGTCGTTTCACATACGGCTGGGACAAGAAATACTTCGCCGAGTTCAACTTCGGTTACAATGGTTCCGAGCGTTTCCACAAGAGCCACCGCTGGGGTTTCTTCCCTTCAGCCGGTGCTGCGTGGGTAATTTCGAACGAGAAGTTCTTCCAGCCTCTCACGAAGTATGTGCATAATTTGAAACTGCGTGCATCCTATGGTCTTGTTGGTAACGACAATATCGGATCCACGGCCAACCGTTTCTATTATCTGTCGGAAGTTTCGATGAATAGCTCCGCCAGGGGTGCGCAGTTCGGCGAGACGAGGGGACAGGTTAACTATAACGGTATCAACGTCTCCCGTTATGCCAACGAGAGTATCACTTGGGAAAAGTCGTACAAGACCAATTACGCGGTGGAGCTCGGCCTGTTCAAGAAACTGGACATCATAGCCGAGTACTTCACCGAGCACCGTACCGATATCTTCATGACCCGTGCCGATGTTCCTGAGACCATGGGTCTGCAGGCCGGCATTTCTGCCAACATCGGTGAGGCTGCGGCCCACGGTATCGACATCCAGGCCGACTACAAGCAGGTTTGGAACAAGGATTTCTGGACATCCGCCCGCGGAAACTTCACCTATTCCTCAAGTAAGTATCTGGTTTACGAAGAGCCCACCTATCCTGAATCGTACCGTCAGCATGCGGGCTATTCCTTGAAGCAGACCTGGGGATACATTGCTGAGCGCCTCTTCATCGACGACGAAGAAGCGGCCAACTCGCCTTCCCAGCAGTCTTTCGGTAGCCAGTACGGCGGCGGCGACATCAAGTACACCGATGTGAACGGAGACGGCGTCATCACCGAGGCCGACCGTGTGCCTATCGGACTCCCGATCTCACCGGAAATCATCTACGGTTTCGGTTATTCCATGGGATACCGCGGTTTCGACTTCTCCGTATTCTTCCAGGGACTTGCAAATGAATCGTTCTGGATCGATGCATCCACCAACTACAATCCCAGCAAGAATATCGCAGGTACCGCCCCGTTCGTGAACAACACCCAGTTGCTCAAGGCATATGCCGACAGCCACTGGAGCGAGGACAACCGCGACATCTACGCCCTCTGGCCCCGCTACAGCGCATACTCCAATACCAACAACTCTGCAGTGAGCACCTGGTGGATGCGCGACGGCGCCTTCCTCCGTCTCAAGCAGTTGGAGTTCGGTTACACTGTTCCTTACAAGTTGGTCCAGCGTGCGCGCATCGACAATCTGCGTATTTACTTCCAGGGCAACAACCTGCTCTGCTGGAGCCGCTTCAAGCTTTGGGATCCTGAACTCGCCAGTTCCGGACTCAACTATCCTATCCAGCGTACCTTCAATATAGGTGTCCACGTTACATTCAAGTAATAAAGGAAAAGAGTATGAAAAAGCTGAATACTATACTGTCAATATTGGTAATCGCGCTTGGCGTCACTTCCATGACATCATGTGATAAATACCTCAATGTCGTGCCTGACGATGGAATCGCATCCCTGGACATGGCATTCAATCTGAGGTCTTCTGCAATAGATTATCTTGCAACGTGCTACTCCTACATGCCCATCGACGGCAACGTGATGAGCGATTCCGCCATGCTTACGGGAGATGAGCTCTGGGACCTTGTCGGCCGTGTCACATCTTCTTGGCAGACGACCCGTGTGCCCAATACGTTCTTCAACATAGCAAGAGGATTCCAGTCGGCATCGAAGGTATATGCAAATGACTGGGCCAATATGTATCAGGGAATACGTTGCTGCGATATCCTTGTCGATAATGTCGATAATGTGCCGGACATGACCACGGAAGAAAAGAATCAGTGGAAAGCCGAGGCTACATTCCTCAAGGCATATTATCATTTCAACCTGGTCCGCAAGTGGGGCCCGGTGCCGATTATCAGGGAAAGCCTTCCAATCGATTCCGACGTCGAGACCGTGCGTGTGTACAGGGAGAACATTGATACCTGCTTTAATTTCATCCTTCGCCTGCTGGACCAGGCGGCTCCCGATCTGCCTCTCGTGCCTGAATCTTCAGACATGTACGGCAGGATCACCAGGACTGCATGCAAGGCCCTCAAGGCAAAGGTCGCCGTATTTGCAGCCAGCCCTCTGTTCAATGGCAATGAAGAGGAATCCGCCCTTATAGACAATAAGGGCCGGATGCTCTTCCCCGAAAAGACCGATGATGAAAAACTCGAGCGTTGGGAATATGCCGTGCAGGCATGTAAAGATGCTATCGATATCTGCGAAGAGGCCAACATACATCTGTATGGAATGGACAACATCTCTTTCCGCGTTACCGATTCCCTGAAGAGGACCCTGTCCCTGCGCAATGCATTCAACCAGCGTCAGACTGCCCAGGATCCCGGCGAAGTCGTATGGGCTAACACCCAGTACGACGCCAATGGCTCCTACCTTGCCTTCGAGCAGTGGACCATGCCGAACCTGACTACTTACGACCATACCACAGGCGGATACCGCTTCATCGGCGTGCCGTTGAAGATCGTAGACCAGTTCTATACAAACAACGGCCTGCCTATCAACAACGACCTTGCCTGGGCCGGAGTTAATACCCAGGAAGTAGTCAGCCCTCCTCTGGACCACAGGTTCTATCTCTACGAAGGATATCCTACTGTCCGCCAGAATGTTGGCAGGGAACCGCGTTACTACTCGTTCCTCGCTTTCGACGGTGGCACATGGTATGGGGAAATCTCCAATTTCAACGATATCCAGTCGGATAAGATGAGGTATCTGCAGTGCCGCAGCGGCGGACCTCAGGGTAAGTCCGGCGGTGAGGTTGGCCCTGTTACCGGATACTTCGCCAAGAAGATGTATCCTTATCAGTGCAACTTCACAGCTGCGAATACGTTCGTATCCCATTGGTTCCAGTGGCCTATCATCCGCCTGACGGACCTCTATCTGCTCTATGCAGAGGCGATTAACGAGGCTGAAGGACCCAATGGCGAGCACCGTGCAGACCTGTTCAAGTATCTGGATGCCATCCGCGAGCGTGCGGGCATTCCCGATGTAAAGACATCGTGGGACAATTTCAGCAACAGCCCCGGTTATTATTCGACCAAATACGGTATGAGGAACATCATACATCGCGAACGTTTGATCGAACTGTGCTTCGAGAGCCAGAGGTTCTGGGACATCCGCCGCTGGAAAGAGGCTCCCGCAGAGTACAAGAAGGGTATCTACGGATACACCGTGACCGCTTCCAATCCGGAAGACTACTATGTGAAGAAGCAGATCGCTACCCAGGTGTTCGGCCTCAAGGATTACTTCTGGCCCATCTACACTTACTATCTGGAGCGTAATCCGAATCTTGTTCAGAATCTTGGTTGGTAATAAAAACAGTATCATATATGAACAATCTTTTCAAATTGTTTCTGATTGCAGGCACTGTTCTGGCAGCGTCCTGTTCCGGTGAGCTCGGAGGCCGTATCGACCAGCATCCGAACGTGCCGAAACCGACTCCGGTCACAGTCAAGAGCGTCAGGAGCATCAGTGGAGGAGCTATCATAAAGGTGACCATCCCTGACGACCCGAACCTCAAAGGCGTCATGGCCGTGTACGACCGTAACGGCGTCGAGGTAAGCTCCAAGATATCCCGCTATGTGGATAGCCTTACTGTTGCCGGATTCCCCGATACGAAGGAACATACCATTAATATATATTCCTTCAACGTGAACGAGGAATGCTCGGAGCCGGTCAGTGTGAACGTGACCCCTCTGACACCTGCGATCGTGGGAGTCAAGCCTTCGATGGAAGAGTCTTCAGGTGGCATCAAGATCCACATCCAGAACAACATATACAAGACTAACATCGCAATATGTATACTGAGGTGTGACGATCCGGCTGATTTCAATAAACCTTCGAAGGATATCAAGTGGGTCGAGGTGACAACCCTTTTCACTTCCAGCGAAGACATCGTGCTGTCCCGTCGCGGAATCGAACCCAAGGAGGCCATTTTCGGGCTCTACCTCCGGGACTACTGGGGGAACGTGTCCGATACCACCACTGCCGTGCTGACCCCTATCGAAGAAATCAAGCTGGACGCTTCCAAGTTCACCAACGCTGACCTTGAAGACGATACCTGCAGGAGCGAGAATGCATCCTACTATCCGATATCTTCCCTCTGGGATGGTTCCGGACAGTCTGCCACTCCTCACTTCTTCGCCAGTGAAAAGGACGGTCCTTCACCTACCTGGCTCACGATAGATCTGGGTGTGAAGGCAAAGCTTGCCAGAATCACGACTCTTCCCCGTATCGACTACAATCCATTCAAGGACGGCGCTGTGCGAGATTACGAGTTCTGGGGAAGCATGTCTCCTACCGGCAAGCTGGTAGAGCCTACCGAAGACAACCCTAACGGCTTCGATGAAACCTGGTTCTGCCTCGGCAAATTCACACAGATTAAGCCTTCCGGCTATCTGCCGAGCGGCCTTGTTGGGGAGATAACACCCGACGACAGGTCTATGTTCAACACAGGCAACGACTTCGAGTTCGACAAAGACAAGTATCCTCGTTGCTACGATGAGGTGCGGTACCTGCGTGTCGTGTTTGCAAATACATTCGCAACGTTCGAACTGGGCCACGGTATCTCGAACCGTCAGGTCCAGACCGGAGAAGTGACACCATTCGGACGTGTGCTTGAGTCTTACCGTTAACGATCGATGCTATGAAAAAGTTAGTTTACTGTTTTTTTGCATTTGTTTTGCTTCTCGCTTCCTGTGGCAAACAGGATACGGTATACAAGCAGTTCTTTGTTGACGGTGGATACATTTATCCGGCAAAACCCCTCAATCTGACAGCCGTTTCCGGGTATCAGAGGATTGTCTTGAAGTGGGACGTGCCCATGGACCCGTCGTTGCGTACGGCCAAATTGTTCTGGGACAACCGCAGGGATTCGCTGGAGTTCAACTACGCTTACTACGAAGGTTCGGTAGAAACCGTTATCAACAATCTGGAGGACAGGTCCTATACCTTCGAGGTGATCAACTACGATGCCGACGGCAACAGTTCGCTGGCCGTCGAGATCACCACTTCTCCTTTCGCGGACAACTGGCTCGTTTCCCATGCGGAGCGTGCGGTTGAGTCTGCAAGGATCGTGGGCGACGAAGCTGTCATCGTCATGAGGGACCCTACCGACGAAACCGTCAAGACAAAATTCCGCTATATTACCAAGGATGGTAAAACTGTGGAGCAGGGGGTGTTGAAGGCCGATGAGTATGAGATACATCTCCCTAATGCTGACGGAAGCAGGTATTTCGAGTATCAGTCTGCTTACACTCCGACTGAAGGAATCGATACGGTATGGACCGGCAACTGGGTAAAGTCCACAAAACCCATCACCGAAAACTTCGATACCAAGGTAGCTACGGTTACGGTGACTGCGAACCAGATCCGTGACGCTTTCTACCCTCAGTATGTTATCGATGGCATCAAAGACAGCGCCAGCAGCCGCTGGTACAGTTCCAATGCATCCGAGTATAAGAAGATCTTCCCCAAGATCCTGGTAATCGATACCAAGAAATCGGGGGATGATGCCATTACCTTTACCGACTTCATCTTCTATGAGGATCCCGATCCGGAAGGTTCTACCAGAAGGTTCATCAAGGCCATCAGTGTCTATGTGACCGACAAAAAGCCTAACCCGGACGACGAAAACTGGCAGAAGAACTACGGCGATGCCGTGCTTCTGGCAAGCCTCACCCAGGATGATGCGGTGCAGAGCTTCAAGCCTTTCGAGAAGAAGGCTGGACGCTATATTGCAATCGTCTTCCGTAACTCGCACAGGTCGACCGACGGCTTTATCGATCTTTGGGAGTTCGAGGCTTATGGATATGTAGAAAAGAAACTTAACTAATTATCAACCACTTAAATAACAATCATCTATGAGAAAAAGTATTTTTCTGCTTTCGGCATTCGCGATGATGTTGTTTGCTTCCTGCCAGCCGCAGGAACTCGGCGACATTCCCAATCCGAATGACCCTGTCGAGATGACGGTCGGTAAGACCGCTTTCTCCGTAGACAATGGTGAAGGCACCGTAACCGTGCCGGTTGATGCGAACTATCCTTCCATCAAGGTAACCGTTGTCGGTGATGCTGCTTCCTGGCTCTCCTACAAAGAGACCAAGGCTGAGACCAAGGCTGAGATGAAGACCTACAAGGTCGTGCTCGCCTACAAGGCCAACCCTGTGGCAACAGCACGTTCCGGTCAGGTGACCATCGCGCTCGCCGCTAAGTCCTACGATGTGACAGTCAATCAGGAAGCTGCTGTTCCTACGATGCAGATTTCCGTGACCTCCAGGACCGTCAACCCCCGCGGTATGACCTTCCCTCTCACCGTCACCACCAACGACGATTATACCGCTACCCCCAGTGCGGACTGGGCATCCTTCGACAAGGATAAGGGCGAGGTTACCGTTAAGTTGAACGGCACTGGCGCTGCCCGTGAAGGCAGCATCGTTTTTGCCTGTAAGGCAGATCCCAACGTAAAGGCCACCCTCACCTTCACCCAGAAGGCCGCCAATGTCGATCCCGAGCTCATAAACGTCCTCGCAATCGGCGACAGCCGTACCGATAGCACTTATGTCTATATGTACAAGGTCCTGCAGAGCCTCGGCTTTACCAAGATCCGCCTGGTCAACGTCCCTTGCGACGGCCTGACTCTTGCGGAAATCGAAGCAGCCGCGACCGGCACCGAGAAGGTCACCGCACACGCTACTGTGGATGGAAAGAACTTCATCGCCGTGGATACACTCGCGGTAGATGCCCTCACTCCCGACGACTGGGATGCCATCGTGCTCCAGCCTTCATTTGAGCATGCAGGTGACTACGATGGAAGTGCAATCGACGGACTCGTCAAGTTCATCCGCAAGTACTGCGAATACACTCCTCTCTTCTGGAACATGGGCTGGGCTTACAAGACCGGCGCCACTGCAGATGGATTCAAGAACTATGGCAGCGACCAGATGGCTATGTATACTGCAATCGCAGAAGTTGCAACCACCATTTCTGCAAATTCTGAATTCGAGGCTGTCATTCCTGTCGGAACCCTCATCCAGAACATCCGTACCAGCTATGTCGAGGAGAACGTTCTCGTGGACGAGAGCAACCTCAGCGTGAACATCGGACGCCTTGCAGCCGCCTACATGATGACTCAGTACATCACGGGCAAGGATCCTCTTAAGGCTGCTACTCCTTTCATCCCCAACCTGAAGTATGAAGATGATTGCATCCCTGCAATGCAGGAGGCTTATGCAAATGCTGTCAAGACTCCTTACGCAGTCACTGCCGCTACCCAGTATCCTCCTTACGTGCTGAATGTGGCTGAGGCTGATGCAAAGGCTCTCATCGAGGCTGCAGGCAAGAAGTTCGAAGACTATGTCGCCGTACCTCTCACTGTACTGCATTGGGGCTTCTACAATTCCCAGAATGGCAGCTATCTCACCTCCTCTGTGTTCAAGGGCAACTACGATGCAACTACCAGAAAATTCGCGGCTACCCATATCCTCCCTAAGGCTCAACTTCCTATCGGAACACTCATCGTGGTTCTCAGCGGATATCAGTATCGTCCGGAAGGCTGGGTTACCCTCACTACCAAGAACGATGGCCAGAGCGGCCGTCCTTCCCGTCCCGGCAATGTCAGCACTTCTGTCGTTGAGGTTACCGATGCTTGGTGGGGATCCTTCACCTACAGGGCATTCAATATCTCCAAGACTGATGGAAATGCATTCAACGCCACTGAGATGAAGGCTGTCGGAACCAAGTTCGGCGTCTACATTCCCAAGACTGCCGCATCCGGCGGACTCGAAGATTACAACAATGGTACATGGAATTGGTAAAATGTCTAACAGCTTAAATGAAAGATAATATGAAAAAGATATATTTATTCCTTCTTGCGGCTGCCGGCATTTTTGCAGCTGCCTCCTGCGCAGTGGAAGAGATGAACGCTCCCGTCCAGGAGAATGGAACAGGTGAGGTCACCACTCTTACATTCACTTTCGACGCTACCAAGACCGCCCTTGTCAACGGCAAAACCACTTGGGCTGCCGGAGATAAGATCCGCGTCTATAACTCGACCGGTACTTTCAATCAAGATGTCGAAGTTCCTGAGGAAGGAATCGGACAGGCTGAGTTTACCGCAGAGGTGAACATGGCTGATACCCTCTATTATGCAGTTTATCCTGTGAATGCCGTCAAGAGCTTCTCTGCAGGCAAGATCAAAGTCAATCTGAAGACTGATCCCGACGGACTTTTCAGCAGTGCCAATATCTGCGTTGCACAGAGCAAGGACGGAAAGTTCCAGATGCGCAACGCGACAGGCGTACTCAAGGTGAAAGTCAATTCCGGAAACGTCGTTGAGATTCTCCAGATCAATGCAAAGAACCCCATGGTCGGTGACTATGAAATCGGCTTCGGCGCAGATACTCTGAACTTCGCTACTTCAGGCACTTCCAAGTCCGTTACCGTGGCAGTCGGCGGTGTTGATGGCGAGTATTTTATCCCCGTTATTCCCGGCACCCTTGAAAGCGGGCTCCAGATGACCGCCCTTAAGGGTAATGGTGGTTTCCAGACCCTCACCTCCACTAAAGACAATGAGGTGAAGATCAACGACCTTATCGACATGGGTGTCATCGGTGATAAACTTTCTGCCGGTTTGAACGGTGAAGGTTCCGAGACCAATCCTTATGTTATCAACAACGAGGCTGAGTTCACGGCTTTCAGCTCTGCTGTGAATCTTGGTAACCCCTTCTCTGGCAAGTACATCAAACTCGCAACGGATCTTGCAAAGGTTGAGACTCCTGTAGGTTACTATGTCTCCGCTGACGTTCAGTTCCCGTTCGAGGGCAAGTTCCTCGGCAATAACCACAAGGTTACCCTCGCGCTTGACGGAACCACCGACAAGTGCTACACCAGCAATTATGTGGCATTCTTCGGACTCCTCGGAGAGGGCTCCTCTGTGCAGGATCTCAAGATCGATGGAACCGTGACCACCACTGGAAATTATGTCGGTGCCCTTGCCGGATACACTCGCGGTACAGCAGCCGACAAGATTACTGTTACCAATGTTGAGTCCACTGCTGCTGTTACCGGCGGCGTTAGTGTCGGAGGTCTTTTCGGCCATGCCTACTTTACGGATATTGACAAGTGCGTGAATAAGGGCACTGTCACCGGAACCGCAGACAACGGTGTCTTCTTCTACATGACTTACAACTCCTCCAACAAGCTCGTCTATGGTAATGCCGGATCCGATATCAAAGGTACCGGTGGTATAGCGGGCGCTACCCAGAATGTCCTTCTTACCGAGAGTGAAAACCAGGGTGCCGTCACCGGCCTGAACAAGGTTGGTGGTTTGGTCGGTACACTTTTCTGGTCTACAATCGACAATAGTAAGAATACCGGTGCTGTTAAGGGAACTGCTGCTGAAACGCTTGTCGGTGGTATCGTCGGTTATTCACATTGCTCTCAGAACCTGACGAACACTGTCAATGAAGGCACGGTACATGGTGAGAGTATCGTCGGCGGTATCTGCGGTTATGCAATGGGTACCAGCTATGGACACTCATCTGCCCAGAAGTTCTTCATCACCAAGTGCCATAACAAGGGTGCCGTTACTGCCACGCAGGGCGTCGTCGGTGGTATCTGCGGTGTTCAGCTTGCTTGTCAGAACCCGAGCGTTGCAATCGTGACGGACTGTGTTAACGATGGTGATGTTTCCGCTCCCACAGGCTACAAGGCTGCAGGTATCACTGCTGTCATGGCAGACTGCACAGGTTGGGGACAGCCTGAAATCAACAGGTGCATCAACAATGGTAAAGTCACCGCAATGATTTGGGTTGGCGGTATGGTTGCCTATTGCGCAGGTGCAAAGGATTACTGGAAGGCCAGTTATAACCAGAATGTCGGTCTTGCCACATATTACTGGAAGATTTTCAACTGCGTCAACAATGGTACTATCCTTGGCTGCCGTACCGATAAGGATGGCGGCGAGGTCGCCGGCGGTATGGTCGGATTTACTTTCTCCACCGGTGGTGCCAATGGCAATAATCTCGGACTCTTCATCTACAACTGCATTAACAACGGTGCCGTCCAGTACAAGGTGAATAGCCATAAGGGGGTATACTGCGGTGGTATCGTAGGTCGCTACCTGCGTGGACGCATCTACAATGTGGTGAATACTGGAAAGATCGGTCCTGAGACCGGAGATCCTGTTGATGGAACTGAAGCAAGGCTTGGTGCTATCATCGGTAGCTATGAGGATAACGCAGCGCGTTATCTTGCACTCCAGGAGGCATACTATCTCGATTCTTCCTGCGATCGTGACATGGGTACTGCCAGCACGAAGACAAAGAACACTGCAAATATTCTCAATGTTCTTTCCTTCGATAATTCCGGAGTTATCAACGGACAGGTCAGCTACGACAACAAGAACTACACCAACATCGTGGAGGCCCTCAATGCATGGGTTAACAAGAATGGTGCATGGAATGCCACGGCTGGCACCGGTTACTACCTCTGGGCTGCCGGTCCCAAGTTCGCAGAGTAATTTCTGAGATCTTCTCATAATCGAAGCCGACCCCTCGGGGCCGGCTTCTTTTTTGTTATTTGGTAGATTACTTTTTGTTAGAGGGCAGAAATCTCGTCTTCGCTAAGGCCAGTGATTTCTGCAATCTCGGAGATGCTCAATCCTTTTGCCAGTAGTTTTGCCGCGATTGTTCTATTGGCTTCTGCACGACCTTCTGCACGACCTTCTGCACGACCTTCTGCAAGGCCCTTTTCTAGTCCTTCGGCAAGTTTTTTTGCCAGTTCCTCCTGGGCCTTTTCGCGGGCAAATTCATCCGCCGCGTAGTTGTCGCGTTGAATTTTCAGACGGCGATTGTATGCTTCTCTTTCTGCTTTAGTCATATTGCTGAGTTCTGCTGCAGCCACCAGTTCCTCGAAGTAACTGTCGCTGCCCGTATCTGGTTTCTCCGCAAAATTAGGAAGATTCTTGAAATAATACAAGAATCTGTCTTCAAATGATTTACAGTCTTTCCATGGTTTACTGAACGGCCCGACCTCCATGAAAACGAACTGAAGTGCATTGGTCAAAAGGGCTCCAGTGTTATCTTCCCGAATGGAATACCTATGGATGTAACCATCCGTTTCTTGCATTTTGTAATTAAGCATACCCAGAAAGAAAACCGGTTTGAAGTCATAGTCCCAGCTCCCTTTTGGGGCTTGTGCGGTTATTGGGAAAGTGCTGTAGAACAATGCGCGTTTGCTGAAATGCTTTTGTTCCCGAACCTGCATTTCTACGATGAAGTCCCCAATCTGTTTGGACCTGCACTGGATGTCGAAGATGGCATTTCTGTCTTCAAGGGTTTGTCCGGGGTGCTCTACATTTACGAAAGCCAGTTCCTCGATTTCTAAATTGAAAACATGTTCAAGGAGCCCTTTCGTAAGGTGTTTGTTCTTCTCCTGTCCGAGAAGTTGCTTGAATGCGACGTCGATCATTGGATCGACATATCTACTTTGTCTTAATAACGGTTCCATAATTACAATTATTTAAGGGCCGTAATAGTATACTCAATGATCAGAATATCCAAAGAATATCGGCAAACAATCGCCTTAATTTCTGTTTCTGCTTACGATTGTATGTTTTTAAAGGACCATAAGAAAAATCTTTTGGTTTACCTAAACTTAAATTCTATAAGTTTGCTATCTTTGTTATTGTGGATAATTATATGAAAAAGTTGCTGTTCATCCTATTGGCTGTGCTTGCTCTGGCGGGCAGGGAGGCCTGTGCGCAGGATATCATCCACACCAAGAAGGGGGAGAATATCCTGGCAACGGCGGTGATCTTCAGCCCGTCGCAGATCAGCTACCGCCTTTATGAGGACCCGACCGGCCCTATGCAGTTCATCGAAACCAGCAAGGTGGCCACCATCTACTTCGAGAACGGGGAGAAGATGAAGCTCACCGAGGATGGCACCGAATACGCTCTTGGAACCAACAATTACTACAGCCTCCGCGATAAATACAACCCCCGCGACTATCAGCCGCAGCCTGGGGACGCATACAACCCGGCACTGATGGGTGTGGCATCCTTCATAATCCCAGGTCTCGGGCAGATTCTGGAAGGGGAGTGGGGCACCGGGCTTATTTATATGGCAGGCGATGCCGCGCTGCTGTTCGCTACTGTATCATCTCTCAAAAACGATTACAAGGTCTATGACAGCGGCCTCGGCACCGGCAGCCAGGTGGTCCAGGCCACTAAGACGGTGACCGCAGGCACAATCTTCTGCCTGGCCGGAGCCGTCGCCCTGAGCGCATTCTCCGCCTATGACGCCGTGCGCATCGCCAAGGTCAAGAACCTGCACATCAGAGGCTTCTCAGTACAATATGACTTTTAAACAATAATACTATGTTCGAACTCATCACCCTCCCTTACGCACCCGACGCGCTTGCACCCGCGATCAGCGCAGAGACCATAGCATTCCACCACGGAAAGCATCTCCAGACCTATGTGAACAACCTGAACGCGGCCATCGCCGGCACTCCTTTCGAGGGCAAGCCCCTCGATGAGATAGTCCGCACGGCCGAAGGCGGCATCTTCAATAATGCCGGGCAGATCCTCAATCACAACATGTATTTCCTGCAGTTCCGCGCGCCTCGCGAAGGCAACGCCCCCGTCGGCAAGATCGCGGAGCTTATCGACGCGCAGTTCGGCAGCTTCGAGGCCTTCCAGAAGGAATTCGCCGCCAAGGGCGCCGGGCTCTTCGGCTCCGGCTGGGTCTGGCTCAGCCTCGACACGGACAGCAAACTCGTCATCACCCAGGAAGGCAACGCCGGCAACCCCGTCACCAAGGGCCTCAAGCCGCTGCTCACCTTCGACGTGTGGGAGCACGCCTATTATATCGATTACCGCAACGCCCGTCCGGCCTACATCGCCGGCCTCTGGCAGATCATCAACTGGGACGAAGTAAACCGCAGGCTGCAATAGCATGATACTCAATCTGATACTATCTGTAGTGGTCGGCGGCATACTGGGCCACGCGATCGACGCGGGCTACGACGGCCGCCTCGCCCAGTACATCACCGGCCCCGACAGCTACGCCATCAATCTCTTCTCCCCGGAAAAGATAGCCCAGGGCAAGGGCGGATGGCAGGGGGAGCACGCCGGAAAATGGCTCTACGCGGCCTCCAAGGCCTACGAGCGCACCGGCGACCCGGCCCTGCTGGGCAAGCTCACATCCGTCGCAGACTACCTCATCTCCCGCCAGGAGAAGGACGGATATCTGGGCTGCTACCGCGAGGATAAACGCTATTATCATCGGCCGGGCCCGGATGCGATGAAGGTGGACTGGGATACCTGGATCATGGCCTACCTGATCAAGGGTTTCACCGAGACAACGGTGGCCACCGGGGACCCCAAGTACGCCGACTGCGCGCTGCGGATAGTGGAATTCCTGCACTGGACCGTGTTCGAGCAGGGAATCAAGATCGCCCAGACCGGGCAGCACAGTGGAATGGCCGGCTGCGGAATACTGGATCCCCTCTGCGACCTGTATGCCCTGCGGCCGGAGCCCAAGGTCCGGGAGATGATCGAGCGCTGCATCTTCGAACTGGACGACACACCCTGCCTTCAGCTGATTACGCTGGCGGGGAAGGGATACGACGTTGCGCTGATAGGCAACGGCAAGATTTACGAGATGCTGCGCTGCCTCACCGGGATGGCGAAGGCCTACCAGCTCTATGCGGACGGGGTCCTGCCCGGAGGGAAGTCCAGCTCCGAACCTCTGCTGGCGGCCTGCACCAACGCCTGGGAAAGCATCTGCAAATGGCATCTGACCACCCTCGGAGGCCCCTGGGGCGGCATCAACTTCTGCTGGGAACTGTTCAACCGCCCGGCCGAGTGGGCGCCCTACGAGTGTACGGAGACCTGCTCCGTGATGCAGTGGCTGAACTTCAACTGGGAGCTGCTGCGGATTAGCGGCGATGGCAAGTTCGCTTCCGAGATAGAGAAGACCGCATATAATGCCTTGATGGCCGCCCGCGCCGAGGACGGTTTGAGGTGGGAATACTACGTGCGCACCAATGGTGAACTCACTCCCCGCGGGGACTGGGCCTGCTGCTGGAGCAGCGGTATGGTCGCCCTCGAGGACCTGCCGTGCTATGTGTATGATGTCCGCCGCGACGGGCTGTATGTGAATGTGATTTCCGAGGGTGTGTTCGAGGGCGAGGTACGTGGAAAGAATGTTCGCGTTGAGCAGGTGTCGGATTACGCCCGCACGGGGGTGGCAGAATTCACTGTCATTCCGAACCCCACTGTCATTCCGAGCGAAGCGAAGGAATCCAGCGAAGCCAAGGCATCTTTCACCCTGGCCATCCACCTCCCCGAATGGGCTTCCACCTTTGAAGCCTCGGTCAACGGCAAGGCCGTCAAAGCCAGCGTCAAAAACGGCTACATCCGCATTAAACGCAGCTGGAAGGCCGGCGACCGCCTGACCTTGAAGTTCCCCTACGAGATCCGCACTCTCGAAAAGGCATGGGAATACCGCAACGCCGGCAAGAAGGAGTATAACTTCTCCAACTGGTACAACGGTTTCACCAAGCGCTACGTGACCTTCAGCGCCGGCCCCCTGGTGTTTGCCTGCGACCATGCCGACTCCTTCGAGAAGCAGAATCCGCTGAAGTTGAGTCGGGAAGAGATCGCCTCCGCCCGGCTGACACAAGAACCCATTCTGAAGGCCGGCGGCATGAACCTCACCCCCATCGCCCTCCTGCCACCCTTCGGTGACGGCCCCCAATGGCGCACCACCTGGTTCCAGATAAAGTAAAATGCAGAACGACAGCGATATACACTGGTACGCCATACGTGCATTCAAGCGGAAGGTCATGAAGATCAAGGAGGATTTCGAGAAGCAGAACTTCAAGACCTACATGGCCATGCGCACCGTGGAGTTCGAAGACAGGGGACAGAGGAAGTATAAGGATGTAGAGATCATACCCCAACTCCTCTTTGTCTGCTGCAGCGAAGCGGCCCTCACCGCCTACAAGAGCACTCACGACCAGGATTTCATGATCTACAAGAACAAATACAAAGATGCCAGGGGCAACCTGGTCGCAACCCCGGCTTCCATCCCCGAAGCGCAGATGAAAGCCTTCATCTTCATCACCTCCACCGGCAACGGCAAGGACATCGAGTACTTCGGCGACATCATGCCCCACTTCGAGGAAGGCTCCCGCGTGCGCGTCACCGACGGCATCTATAAAGGCGCCACCGGCTTCGTCAAGCGCATCAAACGCGACCGCAAGCTGCTCGTTGCCATCGAAGGCGTAGCCGTGGTTGCAATCTCCAATATACCAATGAGTTATCTACAGAAGATATGATAAAGAAGATACTCCTTGCAGCCGTGCTGCTCCTATGTTGCCTGGGCGCCCAGGCCCAGTATTTCACCGGCTTCAGCGTGAAGTCCTACAAGATCAGTTCCGTCTGGCCGACGAGCTTCCGCTCGCTGAAAGGCTCGGTAACCGCCACCATCGGCAACACCGGGGACACCCGTGAGATGAGCGGCATCCATGCCAAGGTCTACCGGAACGGCAAGCCCTTCGCCGAAGGCAACTGCGAGAACGTGACCTTCTACAAAGGCTCGAGCTCCTACACGCTTAACGGGGAAGTGAGCCTCAGCGCCGGCGTGTCCACCTGGGACGCCATCGGCGCAGCCCTCTCCTTCAACGTGAGCGAGTATACGATAGATTTCAGTGTAGATATACGGCATCCCGACGGCAAGGTAGACCACGTCCGTCGCACCGGCATGCCTTTGAGCCATTATCTCAGGAGGTAGCATATGAAAGGAATAGTGCTCGCCGGGGGATCCGGCACCCGGCTTTATCCCATCACGAAAGGCGTGAGCAAGCAGCTCCTGCCCATCTACGACAAACCGATGATCTACTACCCGCTGAGCGTGCTGATGCTGGCGGGGATACGGGAGATACTGATCATCTCCACACCCCAGGACCTGCCGGCATTCAAGCGCCTGCTGGGGGATGGCTCCGGGTTCGGAGTGCGCTTCGAGTATGCGGAGCAGCCCTCTCCGGACGGCCTCGCCCAGGCGTTCATCATCGGCCGCGAGTTCATTGGGGACGATACGGTCTGCCTGGTGCTGGGGGATAATATCTTCTACGGGGCCGGGCTGGAGCAGATGCTGCAGCAGGCGGTGGCGGATGCGGACCGGGGCCTTGCGACGGTGTTTGGCTACTGGGTGAGCGACCCCGAGCGTTACGGCGTGGCGGAGTTCGACGCGTCCGGCAAGTGCCTGAGTATCGAGGAGAAGCCTGCGCATCCGAAGAGCAATTATGCAGTGACGGGGCTGTATTTCTATCCCAACAAGGTTGTGGATGTGGCGGCTGCGGTGCGGCCTTCTGCCCGCGGCGAGTTGGAGATTACTTCCGTGAACCAGGCCTTCCTGGAGGATGACCGGCTGCGCGTGCAGGTGATGGGCCGCGGCTTTGCCTGGCTGGATACCGGCACACATGATTCCCTGGCGGATGCATCTATATTTATCGAGACGCTGGAGAAGCGCACCGGCTGCAAGATCGCCTGCCTTGAGGAGATTGCCTACAGGGCCGGGTGGATATCTGCTTCCGATTTAGCCGCCGTTGCCCAGCCCATGGCCAAGAACCAGTACGGGCAGTATTTGCTAGGGCTTATAAAGTAGCTGCCACCTGCGGCCTGGCCTTCTACTACACTTTGGGCGCTTTCCGCTCCCAATCCCAACCCGAAAGGCTGGGTTGGCTACGCTTCAGGCCATTTTCGCTCCCAACTCCGCCTGCTACATGGGGGTTGGCTACAAATGACTGGAATTGTGAAGCCGATGCCCTTTGTTTAAAGGGCGTCGGCTACGTTTTGGGCTGATTATGTTTCCAAGCTAATTGCCTAAACCAATTGCTGAAGGTCAGTCGACGAAAGACGGAGTACCCTTCCAAGCTGCTTAGCTCCACACCCCATCTCCTTCCTGAGAACTTTCGCCACAGTCAAACGCTCCGGACCCGAACAAATCGAGATCCGCTCCTTACGGAAATACTCCATACACAACTCCACAGCTCGGAAGCGCACATCCGCATCCGGCACAGAATAACTCACATACTCGGCCTCTGATTCCTGGTCCACTTTCCTGTCATTCAGCAAATACATGAAATTCGCGATCGTCTGATACTGAGCTTCAGCCAGTTCCACATCAACATAATTCCCAGGCCATATCTGCCCATCCGCCAGCACAAACCATTCCGGAGGCAAAGGAATATGGGAATTGATTTTCCGACGCATTTCTCGCAGACTGAAGTCGGATACTCTTTTGGCGCTTGCCAGAATTGTTGAGCTGTCGCTGAACATCAGATTTGCGGAAGACCAGCGGTATCCGTGAGGTACGCAGCGCATTTTTGCGGCCACAGGATTACGGAGGAGATACACGATTTTGTTTCCTAGTTGATCCGGCCGGATTATCCAACCATCTGTTTTTATTTCTTCTGCAATTGGCCGACCCCTGTGCTTGACAATCCAGATTGAGGTCAGGCGCTTATAGTTTGCGACATAATGTTCGCAGTCTTCTTTAGTGCCCTGAAGGATGAAATGGAAGTGATTGTCCATCAGGCAGTAAGCAATGATAATCACTTGACGGGCAGAGGCTCTGCTCATTTCATAGCAAACTGCAATCCGGTTCACACCGGCGATGAACTCTTCCACAGAGGCGTAGAGCACATCTTTTTTCAGTCCATCGGAACTAAAATGGTAATATTGTCTCATACCTATTCAATTATTATGATCGCCATTGTGTCCTATGAAAACCCATCCAGAAGCCAGGGCGATTGGCAAACCGTTGGGCGCAATATTGAAAGGTTTTTTGAGTTCGCCAAATAATATGGGCAAACAATTTTGAAAATATATGTTTGGCTTACTAAAAGAGAATAATGAGAGGTCGCACCTACACTTTGTACCTACAAATCGATTGTTTTCCAATCATTTCGTCACGTCTCCAGTTCGTTTCGCGGCAGTTCCTTTTTTGATATTTGCCACCTGCTACATTATGGGCAGTTTCCGCTCCCAACCCCAACTTAAAAGACGGGGATGGCTACGCTCTGGGGCTTTATTGCTCCCAGCGTGGTGTGCTGCATGGGTGTTGGGAGCGAATTACGGCAGTTTCGTGCCCAACAGCTGTCTTTTGGTGGGGGTTGGCTACGCTCTGGGTGATTTTTGCTCCCAGCGTGGTGTGCTGCATGGGTGTTGGGAGCGAATAACGGAAGTTTCGTGCCCAACAGCTGTCTTTTGATGGAGGGTGGCTACGTTTCGGGGCTGTTTTGCTCCTGACATGGCTTGCTGCATGGGTGTTGGGAGCGAATTACGGCAGTTTCGTGCCCAACAGCTGTCTTTTGGTGGGGGTTGGCTACGTTTCGTGGCTGTTTTGCTCCTGATATGGCGTGCTGCATGGGGTTGGGAGCGAATTACGGCAGTTTCGTGCCCAACAGCTGTCTTTTGGTGGGGGTTGGCTACGTTTCAGGGCTGTTTTGATCCAAATATGGCTTGCTGCATGGGGGTTGGTTACGTTCAGGGTATTTTTTGCTCCAGAGGGTTATTGTTGGGGAGGGGATGGGGGCGAAAAGAGGGGATGGCGTAGCAAATGGATGAATGGTTGGTGGTGTGAAGGGAGAAGGGAGAAGGGAGAAGGGAGAAGGGAGAAGGGAGAAGGGAGAAGGGAGAAGGGAGAAGGGGTTTATAAAGAAATAAAGAAAGCAGGCGTTCCTAAGAATGCCTGCTTTCTTATGCGAAACGCCAGCTCTAAGCCTCTTCCGGCTTGGCGGCGAACTGCTCCTAACAGTTTAGCGACTAGCTTACTCTTCCGGCTTGGCGGCGAATTGCTCCTTGAGTTTGGGGAGGTAGCCGCGGGCGAGGACCCAGCCGCAACCGAGCACAAAGCCGAGGAAGGTCCAGACTATCAGGGTCTTGGAACGGCTGTTCGAAGGTTTGGAGGGAACGGTGACGGGCTGGATGACAGTGAGCACCGGAGTGTCCCTCTTAACCTGAAGCTTGGCCTGTTCCAGCTGCTTGGCCAGATCGGTATACACGGCATTAGCCACATTGTAGCGGGCCTGGATACGCTCACGCTGAATGCGCTCGCGGGAACCAATCATGCTCTGCGACCTGTCGCTCACCGCAGCAAGCGATGCCTGCAAAGACTCAGCCTCCTTCTTGGACTCATTGAAACGATCCTGAATATAATCCAGGTCCTTCTGGGACTTCTCTGTGCGGAAACGCGTGATCTCGGTCTGCAGCAACTCCTGAGCCTTAAGCGCCAATTCAGCGGTCTGGATAGGCTCTGAACCCGTGACCGAAAGCGACAAGGTGCCTTCTTTCTTATCCACGGTAAGGTTCACATTCTGCGAAATCACCTTCATGATCTTCACCTCATCCTTAGTGAGCAGTACCGGCTTGGGACCATCATCCCCGGCGCTTGAAGAAGGCAGCACCATCTCGGGCTTCTCCCCGCGGATGGCATTCAAAAGAACAAAAGGCAGGCCAATCGTATACTTCTTCACCTTCGACATGAAGGTTGGCTTCACGATATCCTTATAATAAGTGTATGTGCTCACCGCAGTATCCACCTTCGCATAATGCAGGGGTGTGTAAAGCAGCTCGCGGCGGAAAGGCACGCTGTTCACAATCTGGGGATAAACCAGAGGGGAGAGGTCCTTCGAACTCAGGTCCATACCCATGTCCACGCCCGCCAGGGCGGCCAGGCTGCTAAGCGATGAATTGCTCTTGGAATTCATCTGCGGCACCATAAGCGACTGCACCGTGTAGGTGCGCTTCATGGTCAGAGCCGCAACAAAGCCCAGCACTATGAACACCAGTGTGCAGAGGATTACGGTCTTGCGCCCGTCCCAAAGCTGGCGCACAAGGCCCATGATGTCCAGACCTTCCTCTTCCTCGTAGGGCTGATTGAAGTTGTTGTTTTCGTCCATGGCAGGCTTACTTTAAACGGTCGACGAGGAAGTAGATAGACAATGCCGAGGTGAGGGTGCTGAGTGTCTTCTGCATCTCAACTCCCCAGTCAACCTTCTCCTTAGGCTTCTCGATCTTCTCCAGCTTCTTGGGGTCTACCTGCATGGTAATAACCGCACCGGGCTCCACTGTAGGATACTTGCGTATACCAAGGAAACTCTTGGTAGCAATGGTCTGGTTGTTCGGGAGAGTCACGGTCACGCTGTTGCGGTCGGTAGCCTTCTGGAAGCCTCCGGCATAGCGGCGCACATACCAGGCGGCACTGTGGGCACCCTGGTAGACAATCGTCTTCTGATCCATCAGGAACTCCGCAGGCACATACTGGGCCATGCGGGTGCCGGTTTCGCGGATGGTCACGGTGTTCTCCTGACGCACGATGTTAATCACATCGCCGTCCATCAGGATAGGATCAGCAGTGAGCGAACCCTTGTTCTTATCAATCTCGCGGAAGTCAAAGCCTATGCTGCCGCGGTTGTTGAAGGTACGGAAGATGTGTGCGAAAGGATCCGCATCGTCCGAAAGGCCACCGGCCATCTCGATAATCTGGGAGAGCTGGGTCTTATAGTCGGTGAGCACATACACACCGGGATACCTCACGCGCCCGTTCACCTCTACGGAACGGCCGGTGGTGAAGTTCGGGGTGAGACGCACCACGATGTTATCGTAGGGCTGCAACTGGAAGTCCCCATTCACAGGGTTGTAGTTGGCATCCACCTCCACGGTGAGGAGCTCAAGCTTGACCTCATCCTTCTTGGAGATGTTGAGGCGGAAGACCTCTACTCGGTCGAAGGCCGCACCGTCGGTGAATCCGCCCGCCATGGTGAGCAGGTCGTGGATGCCCAGGGTGGGATCGAAGGCTGTGGTGAACGGGATCTTGACCGCTCCGCTCACTCGGACCTCGCCTATGTTGGTGTAGGTGGTGTTATCGTAGACATTCAAGGCATCCCCGCGCTGGAGCTGGGTGGCACCGTCGGAAGCGAGGTCTACCTTGATGTACTCGAGCTTGTCGGGATTGTTGAGGTCCTTGCGGAAGATGTATGCCACAGGGAAGACGCTGGGCTTCAGGCCGCCGGCCTTCTCGATGGCCTGGGCGACGGTCATCTTGCCCTCAAGGTTGAAGTCGCCGGGATAGTAGACGGCGCCGTTCACGGTGATGAATTCCTCCACAGGCTGGTTGGTGACCTTGATGCGGACCACGTCACCTGCGCGGAGGGCAACCTTCTTGGAACCGGAAGTGACGTCGGCAAGATTGTATTCCAGATACTGGACCGCTCCGCCGTCGCCCACGCGCTCAATCTGCACGAAGTTGGGATAGGCGTTCCAACTGAGGCCGCCGGCATAGTTGATGAGGTCGGACAGGGTCTCGCCCTCAATCATCTCGTAGCGCATGGGGCGGTTGACCGCACCCTCGATGGAAACCACCTTCTGGGCGATAGGCACGAAGATGACATCCCCGTTGCGGATGTCCGAAATCTCGGTTCCGGCCTCGCCGGACATGTATTTGTAGAGGTCCAGCTGCGAAGCCTTGCCCCCGCGGGAGATCTTGATGTTACGCACGGAACCAACCGGGTTGGGGCCGCCGGCAGCTGCCAGGGCGTTGAATGCGGTGTTGAGGGCGCTCATGGTGAAGCCTCCCTGCACACCCACCTCGCCGTAGATGCTCACGGTGACCGTGCGGGCGGTGGAGAGGGTGACCGCGATCTGGTCCGGGCGGAAGGAGAAGAACTGGCTGAGCTTGTTCTGGATAGCCTTGCGGCCCTGCTCCAGGGTGAGGCCCTTCAGGAATATCTTGGTGGAGCCGGCAGGCTGGATGGAGCCGTCGGCACCGATGCGCTGGTGGATTTCGGTCTGGGAGGAGCCGAAGATGCTGATGTGCACTTCATCGCCTTCGCCGAGGATGTAGGTGTCCGGGGCCTGGGCACCGTCGGTGGTGCGGAAGACCTCCAGGTTCTTGTCGGTGAAGAGGGAGTGGCCGTAGATGTCGCTGGTCATATCCCCGGCCTTGGATAGGGCGTCCTCCAGTGCGACCTCGGCATCCTTCTCTTTTGTGGTGGAGCTAGGAGTGACGGCTGTAGCTTCTGTCAGAGTGCTGGTTGTGGCTGTAGGAGCAGCGGGAGTTGTATCTCCGTTCTTCTCGGCCTGCATCTGGTCCAGGATCTCGATTACCCGGGACTGATAGGCGGGATAATCAGCGGGCTGGATATTATCTACATCTATGCCGTTTTCCATGAGGCGGGCACGCACCTCGGTCTCGTTGAGGCCGCGTTTGTTGAGCTCGGCCTGGGCCATGGAAATCATTGTGGCATTCTGGGCCAGGACTGCGACGGGCAGCACCAGCGAAACCATAAGGGCAATCAGTATTCTTTTCATACCTTATTTATTGTATAATCATGCAAATTTAGCAATTCTTCTTGTATTTGGCAAGAGAGGCGGGGTGGGGATTTTTTGTTATATTTGCAAGTATGAAGATTTCTGTTGCAGGTTCAGGCTACGTGGGCCTCAGTGTAGGCACTCTCCTTGCCCAGCGCCACGAGGTGACGCTGGTGGATGTGGTGCCGGAAAAAGTGGAAATGATTAATGCCCGCAAGTGCCCGATTAAAGATGAGTATCTTGAGCGCTTTTTTGCTGAAAAGGAGCTTCATTTGAAGGCTACTTTGGACGGCGCTTCTGCCTACCGCGAGGCGGATTTTGTGGTGGTTGCGACCCCTACGAATTACGACCCTCAGAAGAACTTTTTCGATACTTCCCACGTGGAGGAAGTGTTGCGCCTTGTGGCTGATGTGAATCCTTCTGCTGTTGTGGTTATAAAATCCACTGTTCCAGTTGGTTATACGAAGTTGCTTGAAGAAAAGTTTAAGGGTCTTTGTGTGTTGTTTTCGCCGGAGTTCCTTAGGGAGTCGAAGGCGCTTTATGATAACCTTTATCCCTCGCGAATTATCGTCGGTTATAATGATGAAAAAGGTGTCATTCCGAGCGCAGCGAAGGAATCCGCTGAGCGCTTCGCTTCCCTGCTGAAGGAAGCGGCCCTGAACGACCCGCCGGTGCTTCTGATGGGAAGCACCGAGGCGGAGGCGGTGAAGCTGTTCGCAAACACCTACCTGGCGCTCCGAGTGAGCTACTTCAACGAGCTGGATACCTATGCAGAGATGAAGGGCCTGGACACCCGCGCGATCATCGAGGGGGTGTGCCTGGATCCTCGCATCGGAACGCACTACAACAATCCGTCTTTCGGCTACGGCGGATACTGCCTCCCGAAAGATACCAAGCAGCTGCTGGCCAACTACAACGATGTGCCGGAGAACCTGATAGGGGCCATTGTGGAAAGCAACCGCACGCGCAAGGATTACATTGCCGACCAGGTGCTGCGCAAGGCCGGTTACTACAGCTATTACGGGGCGAACAATACTTGGAGTTCCAGCGAGGAACACGAGGTGACGGTGGGGGTTTACCGCCTCACCATGAAGACGGGTTCCGACAATTTCCGGCAGTCCGCCATCCAGGGCATCATGAAGCGAATCAAGGCGAAGGGCGCGAAGGTGATAGTTTACGAGCCAACGCTGGACGACGGCGCCACTTTCTTCGGAAGCGAAGTGGTTAACGACCTTGCGGAGTTCAAGCGAAGATCCGATGCGATTATCGCCAACCGGTATGACTCTGTGCTGGATGATGTGCGTAACAAGGTGTATACCAGAGACATTTTCAAAAGAGATTAAGCAAATAAATGCATTCGTCGGCTTGGCGAATGCATTTATTTTGTATATTTGTATGATTTTATAACGACTGATAACCAACGATAGTTCAAGAGCCTCTTTCCTGGATAGGAAAGGCCTCGCCCGGAAACCAGCCGGCAGAACTGTGTTATCAGCACCTCGCCCCGGGTTCATACCCATTCTGGGGCCGAGGAGGCGAAGAAGTGTCAATTATGGATAATAAGGATTTTGATTATTACGATAAAGAGTACGACCGGTTGGAGAACATTCGTTCAGCCAGTGAGGACTTACGTGAAGAACGTACTTTTGATATTGCTTCCGGAGGACTTGCTCTATCAATAGGTATTTTTGTTTATTTGACTGCGAATGAAAAGCCCCTGCAATGCAAGTGGATTATTATTTTAGTAATGATTTGCTTCGGCTTGGCAATAGTACTCAATTATATTTCACACTATGAGTCGGTGCGGGTTATGGAAAGGAATATAGGTACTGTTGATAAGTGGAAAGGGAAAAGAGAATATGATGCGAAGAAACTCCAAAAGAGATATGATAAGAGATCCTGTTTTCTTTCACTTTTAAACTGGGTTGTTTTTGCATTGACTATCATCGGCGTTTGTTTTATAGTTGTTTATGGAATTGGATTTGTTATTTGATACCATATGAAAGTATTGATTAAGGAAGGATTAACACCTGGAAAAGCTCCTTCAAAGCCTTCAAAGCCTTCTTCAGCACCATCAAATCCGCCTAAACCGATAGCCGGTAAAGGTGCAGGGACTCCTCCGGTAAAGAAATAGTATTGATTGAGGCATGAAGTTTCGCAAGGTAGAGTTTAAGAATCATCCTATTCTTGGCAATGCTGCATTTGATTTTACAGATGCAGGAGGGAATACTGTGGATACTGTAATCCTAGCCGGAGAAAACGGATGTGGGAAATCTTATCTTCTGAACTTCTTGAACAATTATAATCCGAGCCTGATGGTGGCTAACGACGGATATAATGTCAGGGTTGAGGTAGAGTTTTCGATAGAAGAGTTGAAAGGACTCTGGTCCAACCCCGATTTTGCGAGGGAAATGAAGAATAGTTTTTCTGGAAACACTGTTACTTTTATTCATGAACAAGGTCGGCCTGGTGGGACTGCATTTGTCAAGTATAAAGATAAAGATGGAACTATTATTGAGAAGTATGCATATCTCTTTATGTTGGATATGAAGGTGTACAAATCCATCTTCTCGGATGTTGAAATCAACTTCTCGCCATCTGAAGTCAGGCATATATCTTCAAGCAACATCGATAAAGAGTTTATTCATTCTGAACGCTCTTCTGTTAATCTTGCTACTGAAATCAAGCAGCTGCTGGTAGATATAGACAATTTGGATAATTCTGAACTAGCGCAGTGGGTTGACAGACATAAGGGACAGGCTCCTCCGGATAATGTGCTTCATCGAAGGGTTAGGCGATTTACAGAAGCCTTTGATTTGATTTTTGAAAGCAAACGCTTTAAATGCATCGATAATAATGGTAGTAGTAAGCGAGTGATGTTTGAAGAGAATGGAAAGCAGATGGAAATCAGTCAGTTGAGTTCGGGTGAGAAACAGATTGTCTTTAGAGGCGGTTTTCTTCTTCGCAATCTTGGAACCATGTCCGGAGCCCCTGTTTTGGTTGATGAGCCGGAACTGAGTTTGCATCCGAAATGGCAGCAGAAGATATTGGCTTTCATTAAGACTCTGTTTACCAATTCAGAAGGAAAACAGACATCTCAGGTGATAGTAGCTACTCACTCTCCATTCATTGTACACAATAATACCCGTTCTGAAGATAAGGTCATTGTTATGCAAAAGGATCCTAAAGGTGGAACCATTATTCTGGACAAGCCGGAGTATTACAATTGGACTGAGGCCGTTACGATTGAAGACGCCTTCAATATCAAACCTTTCCTTTCTGCAGACAAAATCAATATCCTTCTTGAAGGCGAGACAGATGAGATGTATTTTGACCGTGCGCTTGACGTGTTCGGTTTTGACAGAAATGCTATTTCAGTTAAGTGGATTGGAAGGAATGTGGAAAAGGGTAAGGCAGAAAACACTGGCTGCAAGGCATTGAATTCAGCATATAGCTTTTTAGTGGCGAACCCTCAGTTCCTGCTATCAAATAAGGTTTACCTACTGTATGATTGTGATACAAACAAACCGGATATGCAGAATGGAAACCTATATGCTGGAGCGATGAAGTATAATGATAGCGCCAGTCATTACAAAATTGGTGTTGAGAACATCTTGATATTGCCTGACGATTTCGATTATGAGAAGTATTATACAGAAACCATCGAAACCGACGAATATGGCGGTCATAAAAGGATATCAAAGCTTAACAAAACGCAGCTGGCAAAGGATTTGACGGCCATGTCAGATGATGATTTAAAGGACATTTTCGCTAATATTAAAGCGGAGATAGAGGAGGTTCTAAGAATAGTAAAATGAGCGAATAATGCTCGGTATTGGTATGAATAAAGTAGATGCTTCAGGTGAGATATTGAAGGTATATCAGACCGGGGATAGGCCTGTTTTGGTTCTTTGTTCAGATGGGTATCATTATATTGCCAAGTATAAACAACCTGGATATGCTGCAAATAAGTTGGCGAATGAATTAGTCGGTGATACGTTTGCAAAAGTATGGGGGATTACAACTCCCGCCAGTTCGTTGATTTCAAATGATCCTATTATCTGGGATGATAAGGGACTATCACATGATCCGGTTGCTCCTCTTTTTGGTAGTCGAAAAATGGAGGGTGTTTTTGATCTGAATGAAATCAATTGCTATTCAGTTAAAGTTTCTATTATTACTTTGCACCAGTTTTTGAAGATTGCATTATTTGACTTATGGCTTGCCAACGAAGACAGGACGTGCAACAACTACAATTTGTTGTATGATACTAATGGAGACAACGTTGTTTCCATAGATTATGGCGGAATCTTCAATTCAGGTATTCTTAATAATCATATTTATCAGTTGAATGAAGCGGATTCAATACTTTCTTCAGATTTGTTCTGCAGATTAAGGTCTGATGACATTAATTCAATTGTCAATCAAATGCATGTCTGCTTTATGAATGCAGTGGGTAAATGTAAGAGACTTCAGCAAGATTTGCTGGGAGAGATACCAATTGAATGGGGTGTTGACGTGTCTGTAATTAATAAGAAACTCGATGAGGTCTTTGAAAATACCTGGGTCAATGAAACTTGGGTCAATTTTAAGAGTATAGTGAATATAGTTTGATATGAATACAATAGAATATAGCGTTGTGTATGCGATGATCCGTCCCGAGATATCGGAACAGATCAGTGTGGGGATTATCATTTTTCAGGAAGGTGAACTAGAGGTAAGGTATTCAAATGCCAAATTGAGCGTGGCAAAAAGCCTTCTTTCCAAGGCAGAATACAGTTTCCTTCGTCGTACCCTGACATCAATGTCTTCAAATAAATCGTTGGAATCGATATCGAACGTAGAGTATTTGAACCGTTACTCGAACAATCTTCTTACGGTATCGGGAATACGTAAGGTAAAAGTGGATTCCCCCAAGATTTCTAAGGAGAGGCTTTATAAGTTGTATGTATATAATGGGGTTGCATAAAGCCTGATACATATTTTCTTTTCGATGAAACCATTTATCCAAGATACCGAAAGAGTTCTTAACTCTACAAATGACCTGCTGAAAACGGGTGTTTATGCGGAGAATCTTGTCAAGGTGATAGAGAATACACCAAAGGACAAGGCTTTCACTATCGGTGTGTTTGGTGGTTGGGGTACAGGGAAGTCTTCTATCATAAAAACGGCACAAGAATCTATTGAGAATAAGCATAAGGATATCAAGTTTATTACCTATGACGCTTGGAAGTATGCGAATGATTCTTTCCGCAGAATGTTCCTTTTGAAAGTACAGCAGGAACTTAATATGCAACCGACCCCGGAGATGGACCGTTTCTATCAATCTGAGATAGCAGAAGCTGAACCTAAAACGAAGTTAAGTGCAAAGGGATTGGTCATAATGGTTGGTGTAATAATCATTATAAGCATCATTCTGTTTTTAATACCTAAAGTTGGATTTGAGTGGAAGGTGGCAGTGCCAACAATTGGAACATTGGGCTCATTCCTCATTGCGCTTCTAAACGGATGTTTTTATGAATTGAAACTATCCTATAGTAAACCCGCTTTATTTGCTCCTGAACAGTTTGAGGCCTGTTTCAAGGAAATGATGCATAAGAGTTTGAAGCGTAGGCATTGGTTTCAAAATGTAGCTTGCACTATTGGTGATTATGTAAAAGTTGGAGAGAAGTCTGTCGTCGGTCTTGAAAAATTGATTATAGTCATTGACAATATTGACCGCTGCTCCAGCGAGATGGCCTATCAGTTACTTGCGGATATAAAGACGTTCTTAAGCAACGAGGAGTATAATCTTGTTTTTATTGTTCCTATTGATGATGAAGCATTAAAGAAACATCTTTTCCGTAGATTGAATATGGAGGATGTTGATAAAGACAAGGAGGAGTTTTTAAGAAAAGTATTTAATGTAACACTGCGTATCAAGCTTCATCAAGAGATCGAACTTCAGCATTTTGCACAAGAAATCAATAAAGAAAACAAGTTGGGGTATTCCAGTGATACATTGGCTATTGTAGCTAAAGAATTCGCAGATAACCCGCGAAGGATTATTCAACTACTAAATAACCTTAGTAGTAGCCTGGCTCTTTATGAGGATAAGTTTGCTAAAGATTATGAAACGGCAATTTGCGCTGCATTAATTCTTCAAGAGGAGTATCCCAAGTATTACAGTAGAGCGACAAAGGATTTAAGTGTTATCTCTAACTATAATCCAGATTCAGAAGAGGACCTTCGCTTGAAATCTTTTATGCGCATTGCTGGCATTGTTTTTAAACGGACACCCATAGATGTCCTTCAAAGTATTCTCACTAATACTGCTTCTATTTTTAGCGATTTGTCTATTGATGTTCAGGCAGCCGTTCGTACTTTTGACACTAATGGAATTATTGAGTATGTAAGATCTTATCCAGATCGGGAGTCGACTCTGGTTGATTTTGTTTTTAACTCCATTAGAATGGATGTTCAATCTGAGGCGAAGTCCCAAATCACACAATGGATAGATCTACTTGGTGTATTGTATGATGCTGGTATTGTTAAGGAATCTACATTCAGCACTATTGATGACTTGTTCGAGCAGTATTATAAAGATGCATTGTTAGTCACAGGAGAGCCGAACGCTATATGCTACTTGGGCAGTCAAATGAGTAGCGCTGGCTTCTCTTCCCTTCGGAGTGCAATCGTTTCTTATTTGAATTCAGAGAAGACGAAAAAAGACACTCATTATAATAATGTATTAAGAGCTTATTACAAATTCTTTCTTTCTGAAAAGGATTGCAAAGATATTGCTACTTCTTTGGAGAGTTATTATAATGAAAGGGATATTGATAAGGATGTCCAGTATACTTCCACACAAAAGGAATTATTGTTTGGAGATAGTTTCGTACGCAAGCAGATAGAGTCTTTATCGTCAATTGATTCGGAAATAAAGATTGCTAATATAGCATGGTGTATTAACGATAATAAGGCAGTTAAAGTAGCTACCCTTTCTTCATTATTTGACAGGTTTATTCATTTATTCGGAAGTACACGAGGAAAGAGTAAGGATGATTACCTGCAGCTTGTTGATAGTGTTAATAGAGTCTTGGCTTCAGTACAAATAAATACGCTTAAAAAGGAGCCATCACTATTATATGAATTAGTGTTCAATGAAAGAGGTATTCCTAGTCCAGTTTATCCAGGATATTCTCAATATGACAAAAAGATTTCAATCCTCAGTGAAGTAGAAGAAGGGGAGACGACGCCTTTTATTGACTTTTGTTTCAATATTTTGCGAGTATCAGGAGGCAGTGTAAATGTTAATCCTGCCATCAGCGAACTACTGATTAAGAACAGAAGGATAGTATTTGAGAAGGCTATCTTAGCTCATAAGTCTGGCGTTTCTATTGCGTCACTTGCAAATGTTTTGATAGGCGCTGCTGATTATGAGACAGAGGGCGATTTGGCCATACTTGAATTAGTACTATCCTCTCGGAATGATGCTAGATCAAAGCTAAATGATGATGCTATCAAGAATAGTATTCATTCTTTAGTTGATAGGTCGATGGATAAACGAATAGAGGTACTAATAACCAGGCTAATGAAGTCCGACGCTTACATCTCAGAGTGTGTTTCAGAGTACGTTGCATCTTTGGATAGCAAGAGTATTAATCAGCTTCCTTCGGCCCTATCAAGATTTGCTATAACTTCTTTCAATAAGGAAAGCGCGGACTCATACAAAGACAACGCTGATTTCTTGATTCTTGTTTTAAAGCAAGGCACCTCCACTCAAAAGAAAGAGGTTGTACGCTTAATGAAAGCTAAGATCAACAATGAAGAGGACTTAGATAATGTGCTCAGTGTTCTTGATTATCTTGAAACGGAAGATCAAAAGATACTTAAACCACTAATAAGTGAACTTGAAGGATTAAAGGAAAGTGAGAATGTTGGAGAGGAAATAAAGGTCCGTATTACAGAATTGGTTACAAGACTCTCCAAGTCAATTAAAAAACAGAGCGCGGTTAGCAAGGTCCTTGGGAAATCGTAAGATTGATTGTTCTTTAGTTAACATGCTTGATAAAGCATTTCAATAGTTGTAATGGATTATCGTAATTTAAGCACTGTAGAAATATCAACACTTGTTGCAAATGGCTGCGTGTGTGATGATTGGAGCAATGTGCTGGTAGCCTGGGGCGAACAATCGTATACCGACAGGATAGTCAACGTCACCTTCTCGGGCAGCATTAGGCTGGGCTCTTTCGAGGGCTACCACTCCTTCCCCGGCGGCATATCCCTACGAAACGGCGTCCGCAATGCATTCCTGCACAACGTTACGCTGGGGGACCGTGTGCTTATCCGCAAGACCGGAGAATACATAGCCAACTATGAGATTGGCGACGATTCCCTGGTGGACAACGTGGACGTGCTGGCGGTCGAGGGAGAATCTTCCTTCGGAAACGGAGTGGAAGTGTCGGTGCTCAACGAGACCGGCGGCCGAGAGGTTGTGATGACCGACAATCTGAGCGCGCACACCGCATACATCATGGCAATGTACCGCCATCGCGGCAGCCTGAACGGCAAGATCTCCGCCCTCGCAAGGGCCTATGCGGACAGCAGACGCTCCACCGTCGGCAGAGTCGGGAAGAACGTGCGCATCTGCAACTGCGGGGTAATCACCGATGTGTCGGTGGGGGACTGCGCAGATATCAACGGAGCCATGCGCCTGCACGACGGCAGCATCAACTCCAATGAGTTCGCACCGGTGATAGTGGGCAGCGGAGTGCGTGCCGAGCACTTCATCTTCAGCTCCGGCAGCCAGATCGAGAGCAATGCCCTCCTGACCCGCTGCTTCGTGGGCCAGGCCTGCAAACTCGGGCACGGGTATTCCGCCTCCGACTCGCTCTTCTTCAGCAACTGCCAGGGAGAGAACGGAGAGGCCTGCGCCATCTTCGCCGGGCCCTTCACCGTGACGCATCATAAGTCCACCCTGCTTATTGCGGGCATGTTCTCGTTCATGAACGCCGGCAGCGGCTCGAACCAGAGCAACCACATGTACAAGCTCGGGCCTATCCACCAGGGTGTGTTGGAGAGAGGCGCCCGCACCGCATCGGATTCATACATACTATGGCCGGCACGCGTTGGGCCGTTCTCGCTGGTGATGGGGCGTCACGTGACGCATTCAGATACCACAAACCTGCCCTTCTCGTACCTGATCGAGAAGAACAACACCACCTTCCTCGCCCCCGGAGTGAACCTCCGCAGCGTGGGTACCATACGCGATGCGCAGAAATGGCCCCGCCGCGATGCCCGTAAGGACCCGCACAAGCTGGACTGCATCAACTACAACCTCCTGAGCCCCTTCACCATCCAGAAGATGTTCAAGGGCCTCAAGACCCTGGACAACCTGCGCTATGCCTCCGGGGAACTGTCGGACCTGTACTCGTTCCACAGCACCAAGATCACGAACAGCGCCCTCAAGAAAGGCATACGCTATTATAACATTGGCATCAAGAAGTTCCTCGGCAACTCGCTGATCAAGCGGCTCGAGAACCTGCCTGCCGGCGCCTCGGATGCGGAACTCCAGGCCATGCTTAAGCCCGATACTGAGGTTGGGAACGGGCTGTGGGTGGATATCAGCGGCCTGATCGCCCCCCGCAGCGAGGTGGTGAGGCTGATGGACGACATCGAGTCCGGCAAGGTGGACAGCATCGAGGCAATCAACGGGCGCTTTCGCGAGATGCACTCGAACTACTATACTTACGAGTGGACCTGGGCCTACGGCAAGATTCAGGAATACTTTGGAGTGGACCCTGCCGCAATGACCAAGGCAGAAGCTGCGGCCATCGTGCGTGACTGGCAGGATGCCGTGGTCTCCCTCGACCACGAGGTGTACGAAGACGCCCGCAAGGAATTCTCCCTCTCCGCCATGACCGGCTTCGGCGCCGACGGCGAGCGCCAGGACAAGGAAAACGACTTCCAGCACGTTAGAGGGGATTTCGATGGGAATCCGTTCGTTAAAGAAGTGTTGGATCATATCGAGAGGAAGACGAGGCTGGGAGAGGAGTTGTTGGGGAGGCTAAAGCAATAGCGTAACAAGAAGTAGCATCTGCTTGTATGATTATTAACGGTGATTCTAGAGATTTAAATAATCTGATAGGAGAGGATGTTGTTTTTCAGACGACTATTACATCTCCTCCTTACTACGACATGAAGGATTATGGAGTGGTAGGTCAAATTGGATTTGGTCAGAAGTATGAAGATTATTTAAATGATCTTACCGATATATTTAGAAAGATAAGGGAACACACAGCCGAAGATGGTTCTCTATGGATTATTATTGATACGTTTAAAAGAAAGGACAACATTGTTCTTCTGTCGTTTGATATAGCTAATAGATTGACCTCAATTGGATGGTTCCTTCAGAATGTGATTATTTGGAAAAAAGATAAAACCGTACAATGATTCAGAGAGATCTTACGCTCGCAAGCTCCTTGACATGATTAACTCTGTAGATGCGGAAGGCTCAAAGTTGATGGACGACCTTAGAAATGATGCTTTCAAAGAGATTGTCAAAAGTATAATGAAACAATATAATAGCTCCCACCGCACTTACGTGAAGCTGGAGCGTCTGACGGGAATAAGTAGGGGAATAACTCAGTTCGCAAAAACATGACGTGAACCTGTCCCCTGTCATTTTTTCATTCGGACTGCGTGGGGTTAGTCAAGATGTTAACAGCAGCCATAAAAAAGCTGAAAGAATAACCTTTCACCTAAATAACGTAGTGGTAAGCTTTAGGGTAGAACGAGGGTAGAAGTAGGTAAGAAGAGGGGTTGAAGGGGCCGATGAGCGAGCGAGAATAAAATAAGGTAATAATAAGACAAGGTGGCCGATGGCCGATGAGCAACCGCTCCTGGCACATTTGCGGTGCAAGCACACGCAAAAGAGCCTTCCGCTAAGGAAAAGCGGTACAGCCCGTGGCTCCGTAAACTCCGCCACCGGCTGAGTTAGATAAACGGCAAGGCCGCAAATATGAGAACAGAAATTAATATAACTTATAATCACAAATATCGAATAGAGAGTTATGGTATATTGTGTTTCATACGATTTAAAGAAACCGGATCGAAACTACGATGACCTTATTAAGGAATTGAAGTCCTTTGGTACATGGTGGCATCAGACAGGTTCAGTTTGGTTCATAGTTACTTCAAAAACAACTGCTGAAGTGCGAGACTATCTCATGCAGTTCATTGACTCCAACGACAAATTATTTGTTGTTCAGCTTAATAAAAATTGGGCCGCTGTTGGTTTTAATGATCAAGAGTATAATTGGATGAAATCAATCCCAGAGGCATCATGGAACAGTTAATTACCACCTTTGATATCACAGGTTTTATCTTGGCTATTGTTTCAGTCGTACTAGCCGTCGTATCGATAGTTTTCTCTGCAATATTTTTCTGGTGGGGAAAGAATCAGAATGATTCTGCCTCTCAATTGGCTGTGAGAATTGAAGAGAAAGTTGCGTGTTTGGAAAAACTGTTTGATAAAATGTATGATTCAACATATCAGATAGTACGTGAGAATAACCAAGCAATGCAACGTCATTTATTCCAGGGAGGTTCTTTTGAAAATCAGAACCTTGAGAATAGGGATATGGATGTTACGCTCCTTATTATGTCGAAGAAGAAGATTAAGAAGGAAGAAATATGTTCCAATCTGAATATTTCAAAAGATATCGTGGAAAACATCGTAAAGAAGTTAGCGGAGAAAGGTAAAGTGAGTATTGGACCTGATAACGAAACTGTTGTTGCGGTTGATGTAGAATCGGCAAGGATAGATTCCTCTACAAATATTGTTGAGGTAGCCACAATTGATGCGTAATTCTTTTAAATCAGAATATGACATGAACTGTCCCCTGTCCCCTATTCACCTATTAGTGAAGAGCATCAAGAAACACTTGTGTGTAGTGATACCAGTTCATGATATCATGGCTGTCGCCATCTTGAATGGCCCGAAGATGGATATTGAGGTGGGGTATAGAAGGAAATAGATTAGGGGCTATAAGTCATTGAAACTGTAAATAACTTCTAGATTGCCAAAAAAGTGTTGTTTTGCAAGTTGATACTAAAATAGAGTTATGTCGGATTATATAGAGACGAATGCACTATACGAGTCTGAAGAAGAAGACTTCGATTTGAAGAGTTACCCTTTTAACCCTGAGGACATTTCCATTGACAAGAAACCAATGATGATGGATGCCATTATCCGTAGGTTTAAGCAGGGTACCATTATTATGCACCCAGACTTTCAGCGTGAAGAGGTGTGGAGCAGGGAAACGAAGTCGCGTTTGATAGAATCATTGTTGTTGAAGATTCCCATCACAATGTTTTATGTGTCTGGAGACGAAGAAGGGAAATTAACCGTTGTTGATGGTCTTCAGAGGCTTTCTGCCATTCGTGATTTTGTCCTGAAAGAAGATTTTAAGCCCACGAACACGAAAGGGCTTGGTGATGGTATGCGCCTCCATGGGCTTGAGTTCCTGATTCAATATGAGGGAATGACATTTAATGAACTTCCTATCATTATGCAGAATCGCATTAACGAAACAGAGTTTACTTTTACCATCATTAATCCGGGCACACCAGAGGAAGTCAAACGTAACATCTTCAAACGAATCAATACCGGTGGAGAGGGCCTGAAGCCTCAAGAGATTAGAAATGCCTTGTATGCAGGCAAAGCTACAGAGCTGCTGAAAAACCTTGCGACTTCAACTGTATTTATAAAAGCGACAACAAGTTCTGTACGCTCTAACAGAATGGAGTCTTACGAGGTGGTGCTTAGAGGTATAGCTTTTATTCTAAGAGATGCAGACTCTTATCCTAAAAATGGAAACATGGATAAGTTCCTTGGTGATACCATGGTAATCTTAAATAGCTATCCAGAGTTTTCCGACAGGGAAATATTAAGGCTCGAAAAGATGGAGGATTTGGACCTAAATTCTATACAAAAAGATAGAATAGATAATTTGGAAGAAATCTTCAAATTATCTATGAGAAGGGCGAAGAGCCTATTTGGTTCACATGCCTTCCGCAAGAGTTATGGAGATAAGCGGCGTTCACCTATCAATAAGGCACTGTTTGAACTGTGGTGCAGCACGCTTGCCGTCATGGACGACAACGATTTTAATAGACTTCGTAGCAATAGCCAATTTATGGAAGAGTATAATAAACTGTTGGATGAAGAGAAGTTCAATATCTATATTTCTCGTGACAGTTGGAAACCTACTTCCGTGCGGAAACGTTATGAAGTAATTAATGATTTGATTAAGAATTATACAATATGATACATAAAGTAAGGTTGAACGGCTTTAAATCGTTTGACGATACTAATATTGAGTTGAAAGAACTCACTCTGCTTACAGGATTAAATAGTAGCGGTAAGAGTTCTGTCATTCAGGCTATAGAAATGGCAGAAACTTTCCGCAGTACGAGCGGCCGTACGTTCTTGTTAAGCAAACATGGAAATGTCAAGGAATTGACTAATGAGTCTTATAACGGCTTTGAGATTGATGTCCAATCCGACAATTATTCAGTTCATTTGGATACAGATGCGGGAGAAAGCATCAGAAAAGGTGAAATAACAGATAGCATTTTTTACCTAGAAGCAGGTCGTAATGGCGGTGTAAATGCCATTGAAGTCTTTAGTGAAGATTCAGAAATAGGTTCAAAAGGAGAGAATGTTCTTAAGTGCATTGATGCTCATTGGAATGACATCCTTCCAGAAGCAATTCGCCACAAAAATGCTGAAGGTGACACATTTAGTTATAATTTAAAGGCATGGTTGAATCTT
>CACXKV010000008.1:0-200500 GCA_902768365.1 uncultured Bacteroidia bacterium
GTCTTCTTCTTACCCTTGCGGGTACGGGCGTTGTTCTTGGTGCTCTGCCCGCGGACAGGGAGGCCGACACGATGACGGATACCACGGTAGCAACCGATATCCATGAGTCGCTTGATGTTCATCTGAACGGTGGAACGGAGTTCACCTTCGATCTTGAGCTCACCGACTTCGGCACGGATTGCTGCGGTCTGTGCATCATCCCAGTCGCCAACCTTGATAGTAGGATCGATGCCGCACTTTTCCAGGATCCTGGAAGCTGTGCTGCGGCCGATACCGTAGATGTAGGTGAGGCCTACATCACCTCTTTTGTTGTTTGGTAAATCAACACCGGCTATTCTTGCCATAATTATACTTGTACTTAATTGTTAGACAATTGATTATCCCTGGCGCATCTTGAACTTGGGGTTCTTCTTGCAGATGACGTAAAGACGGCCTTTACGCTTCACGATCTTGCAATCTTCACTGCGCTTCTTGATGGATGTTTTGACTTTCATATCGTTATGTTTTTATTTGTATCTGAAAGATATTCTTCCCTTGGTCAAATCGTACGGTGATATTTCAACGCGCACCTTGTCGCCCAGAAGTATGTGGATAAAGTTCATACGCATCTTCCCCGAAATGTTGCAGAGAAGCACGTGACCGTTCTCAAGCTCGACCTTGAACATCGCGTTTGGAAGGGTCTCTATAACCTTTCCATCTTGTTCTATTGCTACTTGTTTTGACATTGATATATTAACGTTAAAAATTGATCTTGGGATCTTTCTCGATAAAATCGAAGGTTGACAGCAGCTCAGCATGACCGCGACGGATAACAATCGTCAGTTCGTAATGAGCGGCGTTGCTGCGGTCGGCCGTGTGCACCGCCCAACCATTGCGGTTGAGATACACACTGCGCCCGCCGGCATTCACCATGGGCTCAATACAGATAGTCATTCCGTCCACCAGCTTGGGCCCGTGGCCCTGACGCCCGAAATTGGGAACGCCGGGAGCCTCGTGCATCTGCTTTCCTATTCCGTGGCCTTCCAGCTCGCGGACGATGGAAAATCCGAACGACTCGACGTAAGATTGCACCGCGTATCCGATGTCGCCGACCCTGTTGCCCGCCACAGCTGCCTCTATGCCCTTGAAGAGCGAGGCCTTGGTCACGTCGAGGAGCTTACGGGTTGCCGCACTCACCTCCCCCACGGGGAAGGTGTATGCGGAATCTCCGTTATAGCCCTTGTACAGCGTGCCGATATCTGCGGTGACGATGTCGCCCTCCTTGAGGACATAGTCGGACGGAAAACCGTGCACGACCACATCGTTCACCGAAGTGCAGATAGCTGCGGGGAAGCCCTCGAAACCGAGGAAGGAGGGAATCGCGCCATTGTCGCGGATGAAAGTCTCGGCCACCCTGTTCAACTCTTTGGTTGTCACACCGGGGGCGACCGTCTTACCGACTTCCGCCAGAGTCTTGCTGACTATAATGGCATTCTCGCGAAGGAGCGCAATCTCTTCCTCTGTCTTAGGTCTTACCATCTCACTTCTGATTTTTCAAAGAACTACATGCCCGAGCGTCCGGTAAGGCGGCCGGTCTTCATGAGGCCGTCGTAGTGACGCATCAGCAGATAACTTTCAATCTGCTGCAGGGTATCCAGGACAACACCGACAAGGATCAGCAGCGAAGTGCCTCCGTAGAAGCTCGCGAACTGGTCGTTGATGCCGAAGCGCCTGCCGAATGCGGGCAAAATGGATATGATTGCCAGGAAGATGGAACCGGGGAGGGTTACCTTCGACATGATGGCGTCGAGATATTCCACAGTCTTCTTTCCGGGCTTCACACCGGGTATGAAACCACCATTCCTCTTCATATCCTCTGCCATCATAGTGGGGTTCACGGTGACGGCGGTGTAGAAATATGTGAAGATGATGATAAGGATCGCAAAGATGAAGTTGTACCAGAATCCGGTATAGTTACCGAGGGTCGCAGCAAGACCACGGGTTGCATCCCACCTCGAGAAGATGAGAGGGAAGAGCATGAGGGCCTGTGCGAAGATGATAGGCATAACGCCGGCAGCATTGATCTTCAGAGGGATGTACTGACGCACGCCGCCGTACTGACGGTTGCCGATCACTCGCTTTGCATACTGCACGGGAACGCGGCGGACTGCCTGCACCAGTGCGATGGCTGCGATGATGACGAAGAACCAGATGAGGAACTCAACAATAAGAAGGAGAAGGCCACCGTTGGTGGTGGTGAGCTTCTCGCCGACCTCGGCCGCGATTGCGAAAGGCAGACGGGCCACGATACCTATCATAATGATGAGGGAGATACCGTTACCGATGCCACGGTCGGTGATACGCTCGCCGAGCCACATCACGAACATCGAACCGGCCATCAGGATGATGGTGGAAACGAGGTTGTATGCGAAGTTGCTCCAGCCGAGACGGTTCACGGCGATGAATGCCTGACCGGGAATCTGGTTGTGGAGGGCGGCTACGTAGGCAGGCCCCTGGATGCAGATGATCAGGATGGTGAGATACCTGGTGAGCTGATTCATCTTCTTGCGCCCGCTTTCACCCTCCATCTGGAGCTTGCGGAAGTAGGGCACAAACACACCAAGAAGCTGGACTACGATGGATGCCGAGATGTACGGCATCACACCGAGCGCAAAGATTGAAGCATTGCCGAATGCACCGCCACTGAACATGTTCAACAGGCCTACGAGGCCGGTGGAAGCGGTGTTCTGCAGTTTGGCGAGCATGGTGGCATCGATGCCGGGGAGCACGATGAAGCACCCGAGGCGGTACACCAGGATCAGAGCCAGGGTGTAGCCGAGGCGCTTGCGCAGCTCTTCAATCTTGAAGATGTTCTTGATTGTCTCGATAAACTTCTTCATTGCTATTCATTGACAACTGCCTTTCCGCCGGCAGCTTCTATTTTGGCGATTGCGGATTTGCTGAAAGCATCTGCCTTGACGGTCACAGCGACGGTGATTTCACCATTGCCGAGCACCTTGATGAGGTCGGTCTTGCCGGCGAGTCCGGCATCCTTGAGATCCTCGACGGTGATTTCCTTGGCCTTGGAGGCCTCGGCGATCGCGTTGATGGTGCTGACGTTCACAGCGGTATACTCAATGCGGGTAGGATTGGTGAATCCGAACTTGGGCAGGCGCCTCTGAATAGGCATCTGGCCACCTTCGAAACCAATCTTGTGCTCGTAACCGGCACGTGCCTGGGCACCCTTGGTGCCACGGGTGGCGGTGCCACCTTTGCCGGAACCCTGGCCACGGCCCAATCTTTTCTTTGCGTTCTTTACAGAACCCTTTGCAGGTGTAAGATTTTCAAGTTTCATGGTCTGTTCCTCCTTTAGTCGATTACTTCGTATTTTACGAGATGTGCCACCTTGGCAAGCATCCCGCGGGTAATAGGATTGTCCTCAACCTCCACGGTGTGGCGGATGCGGCGTATGCCGAGGCTGCGGAGATTCTCCTTCTGGCGCTTGGTTTCGCCGTTGGAGCTGATAGTCTGGGTAATTCTGAGTTTTGCCATAATTACTTCCTCCTAGCCTTTAAATACTTTGTTCATGGGGATTCCGCGCAGACCGGCGACGGTATATGCGTCGCGCATTTCGGTGAGAGCGGTAACGGTTGCCTTCACGAGGTTGTGAGGGTTGGATGAGCCCTTGCTCTTTGCAAGCACGTTCTGGATGCCTGCGCTCTCGAACACGGCACGCATTGCACCGCCGGCCTTTACACCGGTACCGGGAGCTGCGGGCTTCATGAACACCTCAGCACCGCCGAAGCGGGAAACCTGCTCGTGAGGGATGGTGGTGTTGATGACAGGAACCTTCACCAGGTTCTTCTTTGCATCTTCCACGCCCTTTGCGATAGCAGCGGTAACTTCGTTGGCTTTACCAAGACCATAGCCTACAACGCCATTCTCGTCACCTACGACTACGATAGCGGCAAAGCGGAAGTGACGACCACCCTTAGTGACCTTGGTCACACGCTGGATGGCAACGAGCCTGTCCTTCAATTCGAGGTCAGACGTCTTAACTCTTTTAACATTTGTATTTGCCATAGTCTTCTGTATTAGAATATGAGACCGCCTTCACGTGCGGCATCTGCCAAACTTTTAACACGTCCGTGGAAGAGATATCCTCCGCGGTCGAAAGATACGGTGGTCACACCTGCTGCGAGAGCGCGCTCTGCAACTGCCTTTCCGACGATTGCTGCGGCCTCGATGCCGGTCTTGCCCTTGCATTCTGCTGCAAGGAGCTTGTCGTTGGATGCGGCTGCGGCAAGGGTCTTGCCGGCCTCATCGTCGATCACCTGAGCATAGATCTGCTTGTTGCTTCTGAAGACTACAAGACGCGGGCGCTCTGCGGTGCCGTTGACGTGCTTGCGGATACGGTAGTGAATCCTTTTTCTTCTTGCTATTCTACTTAATGCCATAATTCTGTCCTCCTTTATTTAGCAGCAGCGGTCTTGCCCGCCTTGCGACGAAGCTGTTCACCAACGAACTTGATACCCTTGCCCTTGTAAGGTTCGGGCTTGCGGAATGAGCGGATCTTGGCGGCAACCTGGCCGACAAGCTGCTTGTCGCAGCTCTTGAGCCAGAGCTTGGGGGTCTCACCCTTCTTGATTTCGGGAACCTCGGCCTTCACTTCTGCGGGGAGCATGAGGTGAATCTCGTGAGAGTAACCGAGACTGAAGATGAGAAGCTGACCCTGCACGGCTACACGGTAGCCAACGCCTACGAGCTCCTGCTTGATAGTGAATCCTTCACTTACGCCAACGACCATGTTGTGCACCAGGGCGCGGTAGAGACCGTGCATGCTGCGGTGACGGGGCTGGTCTGTCGGACGGGTGAACTTGATCTCGTTGTCCTCAATGGTGACGGTGATGTCCGGATCTACTTTCTGGCTCAACTCACCAAGAGGTCCTTTAACCTTCACAACGTTGCCGTCGAGGAGCTGCACGCTCACTCCGGCCGGAAGGTTTACAGGTAATTTACCAATTCGTGACATTTGTTCTGTTCTTTATTTATTAATATACGTAGCAAATAACTTCGCCGCCTACGCCGAGCTCCTTGGCCTCCTTGTCGGTGACAAGGCCCTTGGAAGTGGAAATAACAGCGATGCCAAGACCGTTCAGCACGCGGGGCATGTTCTCCACGTCGGTGTACTGCCTCAGGCCGGGGGTGCTCACGCGCTCAATCTTCTTGATAGCGGGCATCTTGGTCTCGGGGTGATACTTCAGAGCGATCTTGATGGTGTTGTACGGAGTCCCTTCAACTACCTTGTAGCTGAGGATGTATCCTTTCTCGCACAGGATCTTGGTGAGAGCTTCCTTCATCTTGGAAGAGGGAATCTCCACGACCTTCTTGCCTGCAAGATATGCATTGCGAATCCTGGTGAGGAAATCTGCGATGGGATCAGTCATATCGTTAATCTTTTAATATTCTACCAACTTGCCTTCTTTACACCCGGGATAAGACCGTTGCTGGCCATCTCACGGAACTGGATACGGCTGAGGCCGAATGCCCTCATATATCCTTTGGGACGACCGGTAAGAGAGCAACGATTGTGAAGACGCACGGGGCTGGCGTTCTTGGGGAGCTTGTCGAGAGCAGCCCAGTCTCCGGCCTCTTTGAGAGCCTTCCTCTTTTCGGCGTATTTGGCAACCAGCTTTGCGCGCTTTACTTCGCGGGCTTTCATTGATTCTTTTGCCATATCTCTTAGTTGTTATGTTTCTTGAAAGGCAGACCGAATGCGGCGAGAAGGGCCTTGCACTCCTCGTCGGACTTGGCTGTAGTAACAAAAGTGATCTCCATTCCGTGGATACGGGGGTTCTTGTCGATGTCGATCTCGGGGAAGATGATCTGCTCCTTGATGCCGAGGGTGTAGTTTCCGCGGCCGTCCATGTTCTCGGCTATGCCGTTGAAGTCACGGATACGGGGGAGGGTGACACGGATGAGCTTCTCAAGGAACTCATACATCTTAACGTCGCGAAGGGTAACCTTGCAGCCAACGGGCATTCCTTTACGGAGCTTGAAGTTGGAGATATCCTTGCGGGAGATGGTGATGACAGCCTTCTGGCCGGTGATGAGGGAGAGCTCTTCGGCGGCATCCTCGACAAGTTTCTTGTCCTGGGTGGCATCGCCTACGCCTTCGTTGATGGTGATCTTGACGAGGCGGGGAGCTTCCATAGGGGTATTGTAGGAGAACTGCTTGACGAGCTTGTCGACAATCTCCTCCTTATAGGCTTTCTTCAGAGCAGGAACGTAACCCTTGGGGGCCTTCTGCTGATCTGCTGTTGCTTTCTTTGCCATAATTACTTAATCTCCTGTCCTGATTTTTTAGCTACGCGAACCTTCTTGCCGTCCACTACTTTGTAACCTACGCGGGTAGGAACTGCCTTTGCGGCGGTGGAGCTGGGATCGAGAAGATTGACGTTGGAAATGTGGATAGCGGCCTCCTGCTTGATGATACCACCCTGGGGCTGCTTGGAATTGGGCTTCGTGTGCTTGCTCACGAGGTTGACTCCCTCGACGATGACACGGTCTTTCTCTGTGAGGACGGAAAGAACCTTACCGGTCTTTCCCTTGTCGTTACCGGAATTTACATACACGGTGTCGCCTTTCTTTATCTTGAACTTTTTCATACTTCTTAATTATTAAAGGACCTCCGGTGCCAGAGAAACGAGTTTCATATAGTTCTCGCGGAGCTCTCGGGCCACAGGGCCGAAGATACGGGTTCCGCGAAGTTCGCCGGCATTGTTCAGGAGAACGCATGCGTTGTCGTCGAAACGGATGTAACTTCCGTCGGCGCGGCGGATTTCTTTCTTGGTGCGTACGACTACAGCCCTGGAGACTGTACCCTTCTTGGCGTCACCGCCAGGAATCGCACTCTTCACTGCAACGACGATGGTATCGCCCACAGTGGCATAACGGTGGTGAGTTCCGCCAAGCACACGGATGCAAAGGACTTCCTTAGCACCGCTGTTGTCGGCCACCTGTAAACGTGTTTCCTGCTGTATCATAACTACTTGGCTTTTTCAACGATTTTTTCAACTCTCCAGTTCTTGGTCTTGCTGAGAGGACGGGTTTCCATGATGAGGACGGTATCGCCTTCACCGCACTCGTTCTTCTCGTCGTGAGCAACGAACTTTGTGGTCTTTTTAACGAACTTTCCGTATAAAGGATGCTTCTCTTTGCGTTCAACGGCAACTACGACGGTCTTGTCCATCTTGTTGCTGACCACGACGCCTTGTCTTTCCTTACGAAGATTTCTTTCCATAAGTCTGCTTGATTTAGTTCATTTTTTCTTTTTCAGCGAGGATCGTGATCATAAGAGCGATATCCTTGCGGAGTTTCTTGAATTTGGAAGTATCCTCCAATGGAGAAATGGCGTGGTTGATCTTCATGGTGTCGAGATTTCCCTTCTCGATCTGGATGCGGTCGCGCAGGTCTGCTACAGACATTTCGCGTGCTTCTGCTGCTTTCATACTCTTGTCTTCTCCATTAAATTATTCCACATAATCCCTGCGGACGATGAATTTGGTTGCCACAGGAAGCTTGTTTGCACCGAGACGCATAGCCTCTTTCGCGATTGCGAGGGAAACACCCTCTGCCTCGAAGATGATACGGCCGGGAGTGATAGGAGCGACGAATCCGTAGGGATCGCCCTTACCTTTACCCATACGGGTATCAAGAGGTTTCTTGGTGACAGGCTTCACGGGGAATACCCTGATCCACAGCTGGCCTTCACGGTTCATGTGACGGGTGATGGCCTGACGGGCAGCCTCAATCTGCTGAGCGGTGAGCCAGCAGTTCTCGAGGTTCTTGAGACCGAAGGAACCGAATGCGAGCTGATTGCCGCGCTGGGCCATACCCTTCATGCGGTTCTTCTGTTCCCTTCTGTACTTTGTTCTCTTAGGTTGTAACATTTTACTGTTATTTTAAAAATAATAAATTTTCATGCCAAATCCTTGATAATCAGCGCCTTACGCTATTACAGGCCGGATTTTTGGGATGCAAAGTTACAAAAAATTTCTTTACGCGCAAGGGATTTTGCAAAAAAATCGAGCATTTTCGACACAAAAAGCAAATAGTCAACTGACGTTTTTTCAGCAACTTACAAATCCGGACAAAAAAAATTTTGCTATCTTTGCGACCGTGAAAAAAACAGTGCTGATATTACTCTGCATCCTGGCATGCTCCCCGGCCTTCTCCCAGAAGAAGAAACAGCTGGAGAGATACCCGATGTACTACATAGTGGACGAGCAGGGAGACACCACCTTCGTGGACGAGCTTGAGCCCGTCTGGTGCTTCCCTAAAGGCACGAGACTCAAAAAAGGCGACTGGAGGCGGCAGTACAAGACAGTCTACAACTTCAACAAGGTCTATCCCTTCGCCCTGGCCGGCAAGAAGATGATGCGCCAGGTGGACAGCGTCATCGCGGCCGACGTCACCAAAAAAAGCCAGCGCAACGCCTACACCCACGACGTGATGATGGAACTGTTCACCATCTTCGCTGGGGATATCAAGAAAATGACTATCAGCCAGGGAGTTATGCTGATGCGTCTGGTGGACCGCGAATGCGGAATCCCCCCCTTCGAGATAATCAAGCAATACCGCAGCTCCTTCTCCGCCAACTTCTGGCAGTTCATAGCCAAGATGTTCGGGCAGAACCTCAAGAAGCGCTACGACCCCACCGGTGAGGATGCCAAGCTGGAGGAATTGGTGCAGATATGGAACAAGGGGCACTGGGATTCATTCTACTTTGCGATTTTCTTTGAATATCCCAAGAAGACGGTTATCAAGCGGGACTACCTGCAGAGCACGGTAGAGTCGCGCGAGCGGCGGCGCAAGCGCAGCGAGGAAGAGTCTTCCCTCATGAAAAAAGGCCTTCAGGAGGCCAAGGAGATGCTGAAGGAGGACTAGCAGAGCTCGAGGGCTCCTCCGTCGAAGCAGGCGTAATGCACTCCACCCGCAATCCAATCCTTAAGTACTATCAGGCGTCCGCCGGAAGGAAGGGCCATGTCCACCGCGTCGTGGAAGTGCCCGAAAATGAAATAATCCGCCGTCTTGTCTGCGCAGAAGCGGTACAGCGGCTCGGCCTCGCCCTTGAACTTGTAGCCCCCGTGCTTGCGGCGGTTGGAATTGCTCCAGTCCGTGCCGAAGCGGTAGGCCAGCCATGGATGCAGCTGATTGAAAAGCACCTGGCAGACACGGCTGTGGAAGATGCGCAGCATCAGCCTGTATCCCCACTTGGCGCCGCCCAGGCCATCTCCGTGGCCAAGCAGGAAACGCTTGCCCCCGAGTTCCAGCTCCTGAGTCTGGGGCAGCACCTTCACCCCCATATCCTGCCAGAAAGAATAAAGCCAGATATCGTGGTTGCCGGGGATGTAGTACACCTCGATCCCGTCGTCCACCAGATTCAGTATCTGCGCGGTCACACGGGCGGCTTCGCGTGGAATCACATCCCTGTATTCATACCAGAAATCCCAGATATCCCCGAGCAGCCAGAGAGCCTTTGTATCGGGCTTGCGTATGCTCTTGAGCCACTGCACGAAGCGCTCCTCGCGCCCGGCCGGGTCATTGGCCTTGAGCCCGAGGTGCACATCTGCGACAAAATAAGTCTTCGACCTCTCCATTTATGCAAAGATGAGAACCAGCACGCCTACTATGGCGCAGTAGAGGGCAAACCAGCTGAGGCGGGCGCGGCGCACCAGCGCAATCATCACACTGCAGGCGAAGAGCCCTGAGAGGAATGCGGCGAGGAAGCCAACCGCAAGCGGCAGCAGGCCTATGGAAGAAGCCGACATGTCCCCGCCCACAACATCCAGGAAGGCTTCCCCGAGTATGGGCACGAGAACCATCAGGAAGGAGAACTGGGCCATCACATCGCGCTTCACGCCGCAGATAAGACCGGTGGAGATGGTGGTGCCGGAGCGGGAAAGCCCGGGAATGACCGCGCAGGCCTGTCCGATGCCGACTACCAGCGCCTGCCACCACCGTATGCCGTTGCGGGCACCGTTTTCGGCCTGTGCCTTCTTGGATGCGAAATCCGAGAAGAAGAGAAGCATAGCCGTCACTATCAGCGCCAGCCCCACTACCATCATCGATTCGAACAGGTTCTCGACATAATCCTTGAAGAACATGCCCACCACGAACACAGGGATCATGGACACGAGTATCTTGAGGATGTAATCGGTTTCGTCGTTCATCTTGAACTTGAAGAGCCCTTGCAGGAGTTTCAGTATCTCCTTGCGGAAAACCACTATGGTGCTGAGCACCGTGGCGGCATGCACGGTGACTTCGAACACGAGGTCCCCGGAAGCCTCGACTCCAAGGAGTTCACGGCCGATGGCCAGATGGCCGCTGCTGCTCACGGGCAGGAATTCGGTAAGGCCCTGCACCAGGCCGAGTATCAATGCTTCCAGCCAGCTCATTCCTTATCCCTCCTCACTATGGCTATTATCTCGACTATTATCCCGGCCACGATCACTACCGGAGCCGCCACCAGACGGCGGAAATCGAACATCGAATAATTGAATGTCTGCGGATCTTCCGGTCCGCCGCCCATCATCAGGATGAATCCCGCCACCATGACCAGCAGGCCGGCGAGAAGCAGTTTGAGACCCTTTCGGGTAATAGCAGGTTTATTGTCCATTTTCTAGTAGTATAAGGAATCTTCGCTCGCCAGGGCGAGTTTGTTTACTGTAAAGAAAGTGGCCAGCAGGCAGATGAGCACGCCGCACGCGAGCACGGTGCCTCCGACCATCAGCAGTATATCCGTGGTGAACAAGCCGGAAATCTGGGGGAAGGACCTCCGCACCAGCACCAGCACCCCGTAGAGGGCCCCGCAGGTGATCAGGCCGGACACCAGCCCCTGCACCAGGGCGGAAAGCATGAAGGGGCGGCGGATGAACGCGCGCGTGGCACCCACCAGGCGCATGGTGTGTATGGTGAAGCGCCGCGCATACAGGCTCAGGCGCACGGTATTGCCTATCAGTATGAAGGAGATGAAAAGCAGCAGGAGGATGAAGACCCCCATCACGGCCGAGATGCCGGAAAGGTTGCGGTTGAGGGCTTCCACCAGGCTCTGCCTGCTCTCCACTTCTTCCACCTCGGGGAAGGCCTGCAGCACCGGTATGATGCGCGAAAGGCTGTCGGCAGACACATAATCTGCCTTCAGGCCGACGTTGATGGAGACGGGAATGGGGGCCGTTTCGAATACGGACAGGAAGTCCTCCCCGAGCATCTCCTTCAGCTCCGTTTCGCCCTGGGCCTTGCCTATGAGCTCGGTGCTGCGGACGAAGGGCAGGGAATCGATGCGGGATGCGCAGGAGGCCGCCTGCGCCTCGGTTACGCCCTGGCCGCAAAGCAGGGATATCTGGATATTCTCCTTGAAGTAATTGCTTACCCGGCCGGCATTCAGGATAAGCGCGGCGGCGGTGCCGATAAGCAGCAGGACCAGGCTGATGCTGATCACCGAGGACAGGTAGGCTCCCGTCAACCGCCTTTTTATCTTTTTCTTTTCTCCTTTGGGCATAGTCTCGGAAATTGCATCAAAGATAGTGAATTATGGTTATTTCGAAAAATTTTCGTACCTTTGTTAAAATCGATTTTTTTGTCGGTATGGCTGAAACAACTAAAAAAATCCTGTTCGTCAACTCGGAGATATTTCCATATCTTCCTGAGAGCGAGATTTCTACGGTTGGGCGCTTCCTGCCGCAGGGAATCCAGGAGCGCAAAAAGGAGATCCGCTCCTTTATGCCGCGTTTCGGCTGCATCAACGAGCGCAAGAACCAGCTTCACGAAGTCATCCGCCTCTCCGGCATCAACATCGTAATCGGGGACGTGGACCATCCGCTTGTCATCAAAGTCGCATCCATCCCCGCCGCCCGCATCCAGGTATACTTCATCGACAACGAAGACTATTTCCGCCGCAAGGCCGTGTATGCCGATGCCGAAGGGCGCTTCTTCTCCGACAACGACGAGCGCGCCATCTTCTTCGCCAAGGGCGTGCTGGAAACAGTCAAGAAGCTCCGCTGGGCCCCGGATATCATCCACTGCCAGGGCTGGATTTCGCACCTGGTGCCGGTATATCTGAAGAAAGTGTTCCGGGACGATCCCATCTTCTCTTCGAGCAAGGTGGTCCTCTCCCTCTACAACGATATCCCCGAGGTCTCCTTCCCGGACAATTTCGCAGCCAAGGCCCTGGCCGGAAGCCTGCGTACGGAAGACCTTCCCATCTCCGGGAAACCGGATGGCATAAAACTTGCTGAAACGGCAGCCAAGTATTCGGACGGTATCATACTGGCCTCTCCGGACCTGGACCCGAAGCTGGTCAAGTACTGCAAGGCGCTCAAGGTTCCCGTGTTGCCATACAAGGCAGGCAGCATAGAAGACGGCAGCTATATCGACGATTACAACGCCCTATATGACAAGTTGTAGAAGATGAAACCCAGATGGATCTTTGCCGCTGCAGCCACATTGCTCTGCTGCATCGGATGCGTAGGAGTAGATAATGAACTTGGCGGCAGCATGCTGCCCGTCAACCACACATACAAGGTAATCACCCCCTCCCCCGTGGAAATCCCCGTGCAGATGAAACTGTCCGACAGCCTGTCGGCCTATTCCTCTTCGCGCATCACCATAGGTTCGATACGAAACGACGACGAATTCGGGCTCAGCACCCGCAGCAGCTGCGTCACCCTTGTCCCCATGTTCGTGGAATCCCTCGACCTCGGCACCAACCCCGTGTTCAAGAGTTTCCATTTCTCGGCCATCGCGGACTCCAGCTCCGTGTGCGACCTCAACCAGTCCAGCATCCTGCAGAGCGTGTATGTGTATGAACTCAGCGAGCCGCTGAAATCGAACTACCAGACTTACTGCAGCTCCAAGCCCGCCCACGGAAGCGAAGTGGTCACAACCACCATCCCCATCATCGGCGACGGGGATTCGCTGAGCTTCAACTTCACCAAGGAATTCGGGGAGAAGTTCCTCACCATCACAGAGGAGGAAAGCAAGGATATGTCGCTGTATACCAAGCGCTTCCCCGGCATCTACATCTCCACCGGCAACCCTGTGGGGCGCGGCGGTCGCTTCAACATTTTCAAGCTCCAGCTCGAGTACGACAGCGACTACGGCTACATGAAGGGCAGCTATGCCACCCTCCGCTATAACTCCACCTGGAAGATCGACGGGAAGGACGTGAAGAAAGATTCCGTCCTCTACTTCTACTTCTCGCCCACGGATTTCTACGATATCGATTCGCTGCTCACCAGCACTACCACCGGCAGTTTCCCGCAGTACTGCGCCAATGTGACTGGGGATGCCTCCACGGCCCTTACGGGCGACGCCACTGACTATATTTACGTAGAGGGTGGCGGCGGCGTGAAACCGGTTGTTTCGGCCAAGGTGCTGAGGGATAAGGCAGTAGCGGCCATCACCGCCAACGGGCACGACCCGAAGAAAGCCGTCATCAACAAGGCCAGCATTTCCTTGCACTACGTTGCTCCGGATCCCGATTTCGAGACCATGCACAAGGTGCCCCAGATACTGAGCCCTACCTGCCGCATCAAGACTTCAGACACCGATTTCACCTACATGGGCCTCACAGATGCATCGGACAGCAATGAAGACCAGGGCAACATCCACCGCTACCAGATGAGCTTCACCCCGGACATCACCTATCATCTCCAGAGGCTCCTCGGCGTGGAGGATGACAGCAAATTCAACGATGGGAGCTACGACATCTGGCTCCTCATCCAGCACAACGACGTTGTGACCACGGTGACGGCCGGCAACAGCGAAATGAGCGACTACTACAACTATCTGGCATACCAGAGCATGATGGGTGGCATGTACGGAGGCTACGGCGGATACGGATACGGAGGCTATGGCGGATACGGATACTCCAACTACTACAATTACGCCATGCTGGCGCAGATGTACGGGAGTTCCACCTCCAGCTCCAAAACCACTCCCACCCTGGACCGCGACCGCTACTATTACTGCAAGCTCTACGGGCCCACCACGGCCGACGCCACCCTGCGTCCCAGCTTCAGCTTCACCTATTCCATTCCGAACGAATAATCTCAGCTATATGAAGAAATACATTATCCTGGCAGCCGCGGTCGTTCTGGCCCTGACTGCCTGCGGGAACAAAAAGGCTTCCGCGAAACAAGACAATACCTCCGGGCAGACCAAGGCCACCCTGGTCACAAGCACCGAAGAGGGCGCAATGTTCACCGATTTCGAAGCAGTGCAGCCGGACGGCAGCGTTGCCAAACTCTCCGACTACGTGGGCAAGGGCAAGTACATCCTCGTGGACTTCTGGGCAAGCTGGTGCGGCCCCTGCAAGCGCGAGATTCCCAATATCAAGGCCGCGTACGAGAAATATAAAGGGGACAAGTTCGATGTGCTGAGCGTTGCCGTATGGGACAAGCCCGAAGACAGCGCCAAGGCAGCCGCCGAGCACGGAGTGGTCTGGAACCAGATAGTCAACGCCGGGCAGGTGCCTACCGACATCTACGGCATCGAGGGAATTCCACACCTGATCCTTTTCGGCCCGGACGGCAAGATAGTCCGGCGCGGAGACGCTCTCCGCGGAGCCGGCCTGGACAAGGTCCTTTCAGAGACGATAAAATAAAAGAAGGCTGCCGACTGGCAGCCTTCTTTATTGTATTTGGTTGAGATTACTCGGTAACGCCAAGCTTCTCGGCAACCTTTGCGATTGCGTCTGCAACGGTGGAGATTGTGCTGGTTTCCTCATCGGGAATCTTTACACCAAACTCCTTCTCGAACTCCATAAGGAGCTCTACGGTATCAAGGGAATCTGCACCAAGGTCGTTGGTGAAGTTAGCGGTCTCAGTAACCTCGGAGGGCTCTACGCCGAGTTTGTCGACGATGATAGCCTTCACTTTCTTTACGATTTCTTCGTTAGTCATGATCTGGTTATTTAGATTTATTATTAGTACATTCTATTACAAAAGCGACTACAAAGATACTAATTATTTTGATTCTTCCAAAACCAGCTCTTTCTCGCTGAGTTTCAGCCAGATACGTATGGCATTCAAGCCGTTCAGGAGGTAGAAGCTGTACTTGATCAGCTGCACCACGGTGTAGCTGGAACCCTCTCCGGAACCGAGCACTATGATCCACAGGATAATGGATGTGATATTGACCAGAGTCCACAGGTACCACTGGTCCAGATAAGCCATCGCCATCAGCACAAGCGCCACTATGTTTGCGGTGGTCACGGCGCTGTCGAAAGCCATCTTAGCCCAGACTATGTCGCCCTGATAACGGGCGATCAGCCATGCGATGGCAAGCACCGCAGCGTACACTGCCGCGAAGAGGACCGCCACGTTGAGCCATCCTCTGGCAGGTAGCCTGCGGGCCTTTACGGCCTGCTTGGCCGTAGCTCCGCGCCTGCGCCACTGGTAGAAACCTATGAACTCCATGGGCAGGAAATAGAAAACGTGCAGCCCGAGGGTCATAGGCACATTCTGGTCCAGAAGCGTATATGAATAGATTAGCACGTCCACCAATCCGAACACGAAGGTGAGTATGTTGCCGTTGGCACTCAGCACCACGCTGATCACCCCCATGATGGCACCCACCGCCGAAAGGATGGTCAGCGCCACCCTGGCGTCGGGTTTCTGGAGGTTGAGTATGCACGCCACCGTCACGCAGATTATCATCCCCGTGAGCAGGAAGGCATTGAAAACCTTATTGAATGTCTTTTCGTTCATTGGTAAGCTCGTTTAAAATCCGCCCGGCAAGTTTCGGGCCCACAAATTTAGCCAAATCTTCCGGATCTGCAGCAGCAATCCGCGCAACGGATCCGTAGTGAAGCAGCAGGCGTTCTTCGGTCTGCTTGCCCACACCTTTTATGGAAGTCAGGGCAGACTGGATGGCAGCCTTGCTCCGGAGCGAGCGGTGGAAGGTGATGCCGAAGCGGTGCGCCTCGTCCCGGATATGCTGCAGCAGCTTCAGCGCTTGGGAGTTGCGGTCTATGAACAGAGGATACGGATCCCCCACGCGTATTACTTCCTCCAGCCTCTTTGCAAGGCCTACCACGGTCAGCTTGTCGGTGAGGCCGAGCTCCGCCAGGGCCTGCCAGGCGAACTCCAGCTGGCCTTTTCCACCATCGATCACTATCAACTGCGGCAGATCCTCCGGTGCTTCTTCCAGCATGCGGGAATAGCGGCGGTTCACAACCTCCTTCATGGAGGCATAGTCGTTGGCGCCGACCACCGTCTTGATTTTGAACTTGCGGTAATCCTTCTTGGACGGACGTCCGTCCCGGAACACCACACAGCTCGCAACCGGATTGGTGCCCTGGATGTTGGAGTTGTCGAAACACTCCATATGCACCGGCAGTTCGTCCATTCCCAGGGCCTTGCGGAGTTCTTCCAGAACGCTCCGGCGGAATTCGTCCGGATCGGTGTGCTCTCGCTGTTTGAGGGTATTGAAGTGATACTCACGCGCATTCTTCGCCGCCAGCTCCAGCAGGGAGAGCTTGTCTCCCTTCACCGGCACGGTGTATTTCACTTCCGGCATCGGCACGTCCGGGAGGAAGGGCACCACCAGCTCCCTGGATAGGGTGCCGAATTTACTTTCTATCTCTGCGATGAATTCGCTGAGCACCGCTGCCTGCTCCTCTTCGATATTCATCCTGAAACCGAGGTTCAGGCTCTGCACTATGGCACCGCCACGGATACGGAGGAAGCTGCCGAACGCATCAGGCCCGTCGAATACCAGGGCGAACACATCCGCTTCCAGATCCCGGACGGAGCTCACGATGCTGCGGGAATAATGGGCCTGAAGGGCGTCGATGCGGTTTTTCCAGACCTGGGCCTGCTCGAAATCGAGGGCGTCCGATGCAGTGTGCATCCGCCCCTCATACTCCTTCACTATCGCCCCGACTCCGCCCTTGAGAAGGGTTACTATCTCCTCCACCCAGCCTTGATACTCGTCGGTGGATACCGCGCCTATGCAGCAGCCTTTGCAGCGGCCTATGTGGAATTCCAGGCAGGGACGTATCTTCTTCCGGAGGATGGTCTCGGAATCTATCTTGTGCCGGCAATTGCGGAGAGGGTAGGTCTTTTCGAAGAACTCCAGCAGGTAGCGCGCGTGCATCACTGTGCTGTAGGGCCCGAAATAGCGGGAACCGTTCTTCTCGAGGCGGCGGGTAAGGAACACCCTGGGATAGGGCTCGGATGTGACGCATATCCAGGGATAGGTCTTGGAGTCCTTCAGGAGGATGTTGTAGCGGGGTTTGTACTGCTTGATCAGATTGTTCTCGAGAAGCAAGGCGTCGGCTTCGGTGTCCACTACGCTGTACTGAAGGTCCGCAATCTTGCTGACCAGGATGCGGGTCTTGGTGTTAAGCCTTTCCGGAGGCACGAAGTACTGGGCAACGCGCTTGTGCAGGTCCTTTGCCTTGCCCACATAGATAACTTCCCCGTCGGCGTTGTAGTAGCGGTACACGCCGGGGCTGTGGGGCAGAAGGCCTATTTTCTCGCGGACATCCATACGGACACAAAGATAATAAAAAAGGCCCGACGCTCTGCATCGGGCCTTTCATTATGAACTCGGGGATTACTTCGCTTCCCTGCGTCCGCCACGACGGTCTCCGTCGCGACGTCCACCACGGCGCTCTCCGCGTCCGCCACTGCGCTGGCCGGCGGCCTGTGCATTGGCTGCTGCAAGAGCGGCGGGGGTCAGATCCTGCCTGCCATACTTCTCACCGTTGCAGATCCAGACCTTGATACCCATGGTACCCATCTGGGTGCGGGCAACTGCAAGAGCATAGTCGATATCGGCACGGAAGGTGTGCAGAGGGGTCCTTCCCTCTTTGAACATTTCGCTGCGGGCGATTTCAGCACCACCCACGCGGCCTGCGATCTGAACCTTGATACCCTCGGCACCAACGCGCATTGCATTGGCGATGGCCATCTTGATGGCGCGCCTGTAGGATACACGGCCTTCGATCTGACGGGCAATGGAGTCGGACACGATGCGGGCATCAACCTCGGGGCGCTTCACCTCATAGATGTTGATCTGCACCTCTTTGCTGGTGACCTTCTTCAGCTCTTCCTTGAGTTTGTCGACCTCGGTGCCGCCTTTGCCGATGATGAAACCGGGACGGGCTGCATAGATGGTGACAGTGATGAGCTTGAGGGTACGCTCGATGACGATCCTGCTGAGGCCGGCTTTTGCAAGACGGTTGCCCAGGTACTTGCGGATCTCGAAGTCTTCGGCGATCTTCTCTGCGTAGTTACCACCACACCAGTTGGAATCCCAACCACGGGTGATACCGATTCTGTTGCTGATAGGATTAGTTTTCTGTCCCATAATTATTTCTCCTCCTGAGCTTTTTTGACATCAAGAACCACGGTAACGTGATTGGAGCGCTTGCGGATGCGACCGGCACGGCCCTGAGGGCAGGGGCGGATGCGCTTGAGCGTGCGTCCTTCGTCAACCATAATGGTCTTTACATAAACATTACCGTTGTCAAGCTCTTTGGCCTGATCCGGATTCTTGGCCTCCCAGTTGGCGACTGCGCTGCGGAGAAGTTTCTCGAGCCTGATGCTGGCTTCCCTCTTGGAGAAGTGAAGCAGATCGATGGCGCGGTTGACCTCGATGCCGCGGACGGTGTCGGCCACAAGACGCATCTTGCGGGGAGAAGTAGGAACATCATTCAACTTGGCTACTGCGGTGACCTTCTTTGCTTCCTTGAGCTTTTCGGCCATAAGGTGTTTACGATTTCCCATAATTACTTATTGTTACCGGAGTGACCCTTGAATGTACGAGTAGGTGCGAACTCACCGAGTTTGTGACCCACCATCTGTTCAGTGACGTAAACAGGGATGAACTTGTTTCCGTTGTGAACGGCGATAGTATGGCCGATGAAGTCCGGGGAGATCATGCTGGCACGTGACCAGGTCTTGACCACCTCTTTCTTTTTGCTGCCATCATTCATGGCAAGGATCCTCTTTTCGAGGGCTTCCTGAATGTATGGACCTTTTCTTAATGAACGACTCATATTCTCTAAGTTTTACCTGTTACTTCTTTCTTCTTTCAATGATGAACTTGTTGGACACGGCCTTCGGGTTGCGGGTCTTGTAGCCCTTTGCAGGCAGACCCTTACGGGAACGAGGATGTCCACCGGATGCACGGCCTTCACCACCTCCCATAGGGTGATCGTGAGGGTTCATGACAACACCGCGGTTGTGAGGGCGCTTGCCCATCCAGCGGCGGCGTCCGGCCTTGCCGTGGCTCTCCAGGTTGTGATCCGTGTTGGAGACGGTTCCGACCGTTGCGCGGCAGGAAACGAGCACCATGCGGGTCTCACCGGAAGGGAGACGGAGAATAGCGTGGTTGCCTTCGCGGGCAGCGAGCTGTGCGGATGCACCGGCGGAGCGGGCCATTGCGGCGCCCTGACCGGGACGGAGCTCGATGTTGTGCACGAGGGTACCTACAGGAATCTCGGAGAGAGGAAGGCAGTTACCGATCTCGGGAGCGACTCCGCTTCCAGATGCGATTACCTGACCTACCTTGATGCCGTCCGGAGCGATGATGTATTTCTTGACTCCGTCTTCGTACTCGACGAGAGCGATGCGTGCGCTGCGGTTAGGATCGTATTCGATGGTCTTTACCGTTGCGGTGCATTCGTCCTTGGTACGGAAGAAGTCGATGACGCGGTACATTCTCTTGTGACCGCCACCGATGTAGCGAACTGTCATCTGGCCCGTATTGTTACGGCCGCCAGTGCTCTTGATGGGTTCCAGAAGGGCCTTGCAAGGCTTCTTGGTAGTGATCTCAGCGAAAGTGCTGATGACCTTGTTCCTCTGACCGGGAGTTACCGGTTTGTATTTTCTTACTGCCATTTTCTGTCCCTCCTATTAGATGTTTGCGTAGAAGTCAATCTTATCCTCACCTGCAAGAGTGACATAAGCCTTCTTGAAGTGATTCATGCGGCCGCGAAGAAGGCCAGCCTTGGTGTAGCGGCTCTTGCGCTTGCCGTGATAATTGACGGTATTGACATCGGCAACGGATACGCCATAGAGCTTCTCCACTGCGTCTTTGATCTGAAGCTTGTTCGCCTTGCGGTCTACCACAAAGCCGTAACGGTTCAAATTGTCGCCCTGAGCCGTCAGCTTCTCTGTTACTATTGGCTTAATAATGATTCCCATCGCTCAAATTATTTTTTCCTTTCTGCGAGGATGTCCTGAACGCCGTCCACCATCACGAGAGTGTTGGCCTTGACGATTGCGTAGGTGTTGATTTCATCAACGGTGATGACATCTGCATAAGGAAGGTTACGGGATGAAAGGAAGATATTGTCGGAGTTCGCAGGAAGAACAAAGAGCACACCCCGGTCACCGGCCTTGAGGTTGGTGAGGATCTGTGCGAATTCCTTGGTCTTGGGAGCGTCCATCACGAAGGGCTCTACAACCACGATTGCCTTATCCTGAGCCTTGTAGCTGAGGGCGGAGCAACGAGCGAGGGACTTAACCTTCTTGTTGAGCTTGCTGTGATAGAAACGGGGCACGGGGCCGAATACGCGGCCACCGCCTACGAAGATATTGGCCTTGAGCGAACCGTGACGTGCGCCACCGCCGCCTTTCTGGCGTCCGAGTTTCTTGGTGCTATGAGCAATCTCGCTGCGGTCCTTGGTCTTGGCGTTGCCATGACGCTGGTTGGCGAGGTACTGCACTACGTCGAGATAGATGGCGTGATCATTGGGCTGGATGCCGAAGACGTCCTCTGCGAGGTCGATCTTCTTTCCGGACTCAGTTCCGTCGATTTTATAAACAGGAAGTTTCATAATTACGCCTCCAAAATTAAGTAAGAACCCTTGGCCCCGGGTACGGAACCTTTGACAACGATAAGATTGTTCTCAGGGATGACCTTGAGGATCTGGAGGTTGAACACCTTTACGCGATCCTGACCCATGTGCCCTGCCATACGCATTCCGGGGAATACGCGTGAAGGCCATGAAGATGCGCCCATTGAACCGGGGTGACGCAGACGGTTGTGCTGACCATGGGTCTTTCCACCCACACCGGCGAAGCCGTGGCGGTGCACAACGCCCTGGAAACCCTTACCTTTGGAAGTACCGACTACGTCCACGAATGCAACATCCTCGGTGAAGATGTCGGCAACGGTGAGCGTGTCGCCAAGCTTGAGCTCTCCCTGGAAGTCCGCCGGGAATTCGACGAGCTTGCGCATAGGAGCAACCCCTGCCTTTGCAAAGTGACCCTGGAGGGCCTTGCTGGCGTGCTTTTCTGTTGTTTCGTCATAGGCAAGCTGCACTGCTTCGTAACCGTCGGTTTCGATAGTGCGGATTTGCGTGACAACGCACGGACCAGCCTCGATGACGGTGCATGGAAGGTTCTTTCCATCAGCACCGAAAACGGAAGTCATTCCGATTTTCTTTCCAATTAATCCAGGCATTGGTTTGTTAACTAATTGTTTATTAATACTTTAACAAAGTAACCCCTTTTTTGGGGGCTGCAAATATACGATTTATTTTCCAAATAACAAAGGAATAAAAGTTTTTGCTATCTTTGTGCTGATATGATGATATTGGACATTCTCGGGTTCCTGCACCTGGGTTTCGCAGATATAATAGACATAATAGTCGTTGCACTAATCCTTTACGTAGCCTTCCGCTGGCTGAGGGGTTCGAGTGCCGTGAACATCTTCATCGCCATCCTGATGCTCTTCGTCATCCGCATCGTCGCGGTTGCGATGAACATGAAGCTGCTCTCCGCCCTGCTGGACACCATAATCGACGTCGGAGCCATAGCGCTTATCGTAATCTTCCAGCCGGAAATCCGCCAGTTCCTCAGCCGTATGGGCCGCTCCACCGGCATCACCGGAGAGCGCAGCGGGCTGCTCGAGCGCCTGTTCGGCAGGAACGCCAACGCCCTCGACGACGAATCCGCCAAGGAACTTTCCCGGGCCTGCTTCGAGATGGCCGAGCAGAAGACCGGCGCCCTGATAGTGCTGCGCCACAAGAACCCGCTGCAAGACATCATGGACTCCGGGGACACTCTCGACGCAGACATACGCAGCAGCCTCATAGAGAACATATTCTTCAAGAACTCCCCCCTGCACGACGGGGCCGTGATCATAGGCGGCAACCGCATCCTGGCGGCCCGCTGCACCCTTCCCATCACAGAGCGCACGGACATCCCTTCCAAGTATGGGATGCGCCACAAGGCGGCCGTGGGCATCAGCGAGCGCAGCGATGCCGATGTGATCGTGGTGAGCGAGCAGCGCGGCACCATCTCCTTTGTGCGGGACGGTGTCATCACCCGTGTGGACAGCCGCAACCAGCTCAAACTCCTGCTGGATCCTCCCAAGAAAGAAAGCTAAGCCGTGGAAGAGAGTGTACGTAAACTGGAATCCAAGCTGGGATTCGACCGCATCCGGGCAATGATCGCCGACCGCTGCAGCACCGACTACGCCAGCGGCAAGGTGATGGAAGAAGCCTTCAGCACCTCGGCCGACATCATCCGCCGAAGGCTACTGCTCACAGACGAGATGCGCCTGGTGCTGATGTTCGAGGAGGGGTTCCCCACCACCGGATACATCGATGCAATCCACTTCCTGGAGCCCCTGGGGAAGGAAGGGACGCGCATAGACGTGCTCAGCCTCGGGAAGCTCAAGACCCTGCTGGACACCACCCGCCGCATCGTGCACTTTTTCTCCAGCATCAAGGACGGCATCTACCCCAATCTAAAGGGCCTGGCCCGCAGCGTGAGCGTCTTTCCCGAAGTGCAGCGCCGCATAGAGCAGATCCTGGACAAGTACGGGGATGTGAAGGATTCCGCTTCGGATACCCTGTTTGACATACGCAAATCCCTCCGGAACAAGGAGGGAGCCATCTCCAAGAAGGCCGCCGCCATCCTTTCGCAGGCACAGGCTGCCGGGCTGGCGGATTCCGACGCCGGAGTCACCGTGCGCGAAGGGAAGTACCTGATTCCCGTGGCCACATCCTCCAAACGCAAGATGAACGGCTTTGTTTACGGAGAGTCCGCCAGCGGCAAGACCTCCTTCATAGAGCCGGCCGAGCTGATAGAGCTGGAGAACGAGATTGCGGAACTGCACTTTGCCGAGACCCGCGAGATCGAGCGCATCCTGCTGGAATTTACTGAGTTCCTCCGTCCATACGTGCCGGAGCTCATGGGCAGTGCGGCTTTTGTCGGAGAGATAGATTTCCTGATGGCCAAGGCGCGCACCGCCCTGGACCTGAGGGCCGGCATGCCCGTGATAGCGGACGACGGGGTGCTGAACCTGCGGAAGGCCCGCCATCCCCTGCTGGAAAAGGCCCTGGAAAAAGAAGGCCGCAGCATAGTGCCGCAGACCGTAGTCCTGAATCCCGAGAAGCACATCCTGCTGATTTCCGGCCCCAACGCAGGCGGCAAATCCGTCTGCCTCAAAACCGTGGGCCTGCTGCAGTACATGTTCCAGTGGGGCATGCTGATCCCCACCTCCGAAAGTTCGGAAATGCCTGTGTTCGAGCGCATTGCGGTCAGCATCGGGGACGACCAGTCCCTCGAGAACGACCTCTCCACCTATTCCTCTTTCCTCTCGGACATGAAGGAGATGCTCTCGTATGCGGACGCGCGCACGCTCATACTTATAGATGAGTTCGGATCGGGCACGGAGCCCGCGGCCGGAGGAGCCATCGCGGAGGCTATACTCGCGGAACTGGACAGGCGCGGGGCCTACGGAGTCATCACCACCCACTACACCAATCTCAAACTATATGCTTCCGGCGCCGATACCGGGGTAATCAACGGGGCCATGCTCTTCGATGCAGCCAAGATCGAGCCGCTGTTCGTGCTGGAGACCGGGCTTCCGGGCAACTCCTTCGCCTTTGAGCTGGCCCGCAAGATGGGGCTTCCGGAAACCATAGTCCACGACGCCGAAACCAGGGCCGGGGAAGAATTCGTGGGCATAGAGCGCAACCTTCGCAAGATAGTCCGCAGGCGCAAGGCCCTGGACGAGAAACTGCAGAAGGTGAAGTCTACCGACAAAGAGCTGGAGGGCCTCACCGCCACATACCAGAAGGAGCTGGAAGATATACGCGAGCAGAAAAAGAAGATTCTCGAGAGCGCGAAGAAGGAGGCGGAGGACATTGTGAAGGGCGCAGGCAGACAGGTGGAGCGCACCATTCGCGAAATCAAGGAGAGCCAGGCGGACAAGGAGCGCACAAAAGCAGCCCGTGCCGGGTTGCAGGGCTTCCTGGGAGCGCTCGAGCAGAAGAAAACAAAGGATGAATACATAGACCGCAAGCTGGAGAAACTCCAGAAGAAGCAAGGGCGTAAAGACAAGCCCTCAACCCCTTCCCCGGTGCAGAAAGAAGGCCCGCTGAAAGTGGGAGAAAAAGTGAAGGTGAAGGCATCCGGCATGGTTGGAGAAGTGTCCAGGGTATCTTCCAAGGCGGTTACGCTCATCATCGGCAGCATCAGCAGCACCATGGCCCCGGAAGCCGTGGAGCGCATCTCTTCCAACGAATTCAAGGAGATTTCCCGCAAGGTCTTCAGCAAGCCGCTGCAGCGTGTAGACGAGAGCATCACCACCCGCAAACTCTCGTTCAAACCGGAGATCGACCTTCGCGGAGCCCGGCTGCAGGAGGCTCTGGAAGCAGTGATGCACTACTGCGACGACGCCCAGATGCTGGGAGTGCACAGCGTACGCATCATCCACGGCAAAGGCACGGGGGTGCTGCGCGAGGAGATACAGAAGTATTTGCGGACAGTGCCCGGAGTGGCCTCCGTGGCCGATGAAGACATACGCCACGGCGGCACAGGAGTAACGATAGTGGAGTTTGAGTGATGGATGCCGTAGGGAAGAAGGGAGAGGATGCGGCCTGCCTCTGGCTGGCATCGCACGGGCACACGGTGCTCGAAAGGAACTGGAGGGGCGGAAGGTGCGAGATAGATATCATAAGCGCCGATGAAGCGGGCCTGCATTTTGTGGAGGTGAAAACACGGAAGGCTCCCGCCGCGGTGGATCCGCTGGCGAACGTCACGGCCGCCAAGCAGAAGCATCTGGTGCAGGCTGCACTCAGCTATCTGCACTCCGGCGGACGGCGATTTGCGGATGCGGAAGTGAGTTTTGACATTATAACAGTGATTTTGGATTCAGATACCACATACATTCAATACTACCCACAAGCTTTTATACCAATTTATGACTGACCATAGATATTGCGTTATCCTCGCCGGAGGCATCGGGTCCAGATTCTGGCCTCTCAGCCGCGAATACAAGCCCAAGCAGTTCCTCCGCGTTTGGAACCAGGAAAAGAGTTTCATCCGCTATACTTTCGAAAGGATGGCACGCACCATCCCCGTGCAGAATATCTACGTCGCCACTCTTGGAGCGTATAAGGAGATGGTCATGGAGCATCTTCCGGAGCTGCCGGAAAAGAACATAGTGCTCGAGCCTTATGGAAGGAACACCGCTCCCACCATAGCATACACCGCACATCTGCTCCGCGACATAGACCCCGAAGCAGTCATGGTGGCAGTGCCTGCAGACCACGATATCTCCGACAATGCCATGTTCGACCGCAACATGGTGCGCGCACTGGACTATGCCGCCTCGCACGACGTGCTGCTCACCCTCGGAATAGTGCCCTCACGCCCGGACACCAACTTCGGTTATGTGCAGGTGTCGGGTGGCAAGGACGCGTGGACGCCGGGGGATCCGGTTCCCGCCAAGACCTTCACCGAGAAGCCCGACGCCGAACTGGCCAAGGTGTTCGTGGACAGCGGCGAATTCCTGTGGAACAGCGGTATCTTCGTATGGAAAGTGGGCGTCGTGCTGGACGAAATCCGCAAGTGCTGCCCCGAAATCTACAATGTGTGGAAAGGATGGGACAAGACGCAGCTCAAAGACCGGGAAGCCTTTGTGGAGAAGGCATATTCCGACAGCATGCGCATCTCCATAGACTATGCGCTGATGGAAAAATCCGACATCGTCTGGGTCCTTCCCGCCAAGTTCGTCTGGAGCGATATAGGCAGCTGGAGCACCCTATATGAGGCCTCATGCGATCCGGCCGACCACTACAACGCGGTTTCCATCGAGGGAAAGAGCCTGGTGCGCGACGTGTCCCGTTCCGTGCTTGCCAGCACTGCGCCGGGGAAACTCACAGTGGTGAGCAACCTCGACAATTTCATGGTTATCGATACCGACAAGATTCTCCTCGTTTGCCCCCGCGACGACCGCAAGATGCAGGAAATCCTTTCCGAGATTGCCCTCCCGGAATACAGTGAATTCAAATAAAATGATAGACTACAATCTGTTCGAAGACATACTCGGATTCGATTCCACTTCCGGAAAGGAAAGGCCGTTGGCCGAATTCCTCGCCAAGCGCCTGAAGGCTCCCAAGGTAGAGACCTTCGAAGTGGGCGATGGCACCCTGAACCTGCTATTCAGCTGGGGTGTGCCGCGCGTGGTGTACTGCACCCACATGGACACTGTGCCGCCATACATTGCCCCCACCGTGGGAGAGACCGTTATTTCTGGTCGTGGCAGCTGCGATGCCAAAGGGCAGATAATCGCTTTATACACAGCATGCTGCGAACTGGCAGCTGCCGGGCGCGAGGGCTTCGGGCTGCTGCTTCTAAGCGGCGAGGAAACCGGTTCCTGGGGCGCCAAAGCCTTTGCCAAACTCCCCTTCAAGGCCGACCTGCTGGTAATCGGCGAACCGACAGAGAACAAGATGATATCCGCCTCCAAGGGCACCAAGGCCTACGAACTGGTGTTCAAGGGCGAGGCATTCCATTCGGGCTATCCTCAGTTCGGCAGCAGCGCGGTAGAGAAGTTCGTGGATTTTGTGAATGCGCTGCGGACCAAGCACTTCCCCTTCGACGACGTGCTTGGGGACACTACATACAATATAGGGAAGCTGGCCAGTGACAATCCCCAGAACATACTTAGCCCGGAACTGAGGTGCCGCCTTTATTTCCGCACCACCTTCGCTTCGGACGGCATTGTACATGAATGGATGATGCGAGATGTCGCCTCCCAGCCCCACATAGAAGTCACCCATATCGGAGGCGACATCCCCGCGGACTACACTACCTTTGCCGGATTCCCCGCCGGGCCGGCTGCTTTCGGCAGCGACGCTCCGCATCTTACAAACTTCCGCCGCAAGATTATCTGCGGCCCCGGCAGCATCCGCCACGCGCACCGCGACGACGAACACGTGCTGACGGCCGATCTGGAAACCGCCGTCCGCAATTACGTCCGTTTCTTCGACCTGGCATAGCCTACCATTGATTATCAACAACTTACCTAAAATCGTCTGGTGAAAAAGCACCAGACGATTTTTAGTAACTTGCTGATTTTCAGCAGGGCGCTTAGATGAGGTGGAGGTCCAGCAGGAGCTGGGCGATCTGCACGGCGTTGGTGGCAGCGCCCTTGCGGATATTGTCGCTGACGCACCAGAAATTGAAGGTGTTCGGCTGGCTGAAATCCTCGCGAATGCGCCCCACGAACACATCGTCCTTCCCCCAGGCATAGAGAGGCATAGGATAGACGTTGTGCGCGGGATCGTCCTGCACGGTGACGCCCGGCTCGGAAGCCATAAGTGTGCGGACCTGCTCCAGGGTAAAGGGCTTGCGGGTTTCAACGTTGATGCTTTCGGAATGCCCGCCCTGCACCGGCACGCGCACAGTGGTAGCAGTGACGGCGATGCTCTCGTCCCTAAGGATCTTCTTAGTCTCGTTCATCATCTTCATCTCTTCCTTGGTATAGCCGTTCTCCAGGAAGGAGTCGATGTGCGGGAGGATGTTCTGGTCGATAGGGTAAGGGTAGACGGCGGGGTACTCGCCCCATTTTCCACCTGAGCGTTCTGTGTTCATCTGGGCGATGGCCTTATAGCCGGTGCCGGTTACACTCTGGTAGGTCGACACCACTATCCTCTTGATACCCAGCTCTTTATGTATGGGCGCGAGAGGCAGGACCATCTGGATGGTGGAGCAGTTGGGGTTGGCGATTATGTAGTCGTCGGCGGTGAGAACGTCGCCATTGATCTCGGGCACGACCAGTTTCTTGGCAGGGTCCATACGCCAGTAGGAGGAGTTGTCCACCACCCGGCAGCCGACCTCCGCGAAGCGGGGTGCAAGCTGATGCGAAGTCTCGCCCCCGGCGCTGAAAAGCGCAAGTTGCGGCCTGGCGGCGATGGCCTCGTCGGCGCTCACCACCGTCCACTCGCGGCCCTTGAAGGCCACCTTGCGCCCTATCGACTTCTCGGACGCGACGGGAATGAGTTCATCTACCGGAAAATTCCTTTCCTCCAGCACCTGGAGCATTCTTGTGCCCACCAGACCCGTGGCACCTACGAGAGCGACTTTCATATCTAAACTGCTGTTTGTGCAAATATAGCGTTTTTGTGGTATCTTTGCACCATGTTTTCAAAGGTGATAAAGTGTATTGTCGCGGCTGGCGCGCTGCTTGTATGCCAGGCGCTTCCGGCGCAGAAATTCAGCATAGACGGCTCGGTGGAACTCTATTCCGCCTACATCTGGCGCGGGGATAAAGTCTGCGGCGCGCAGATTTCCCCTTACGTCAATTTCCACTACGGAGCCTGGACCCTGCAGAGTTTCGGCTTCCTCGCAATCGACAATTCATACAAGGAGATAGACTGGGACCTGTCGTACTCGTTCGGAGACTGCAGCCTGCATTTTGCGGACTATTTCTATCACGGTTTCGCCTTCCCCCAGCCGGAAGACTACTTCGATTTCAAAAAGGCAAGTTCCACCCACGTGCTGGAAGGGATAGTATGCTATGAGCCTGAAAAACTGCCGATTGCAGCAAGATGGTTCACTTTCGTATTCGGCAGCTGGCTGCCGCAAGCCGACGGGAGCCTCGGGAGGAACACGTTTTCGTCTTATCTGGAACTGGAGGCCTTTCACAGATTCGATAACGGCGGCAAGCTATCGCTCTTCTGCGGATCCAGCGTGCTGAAGGGCGCCTACACCAACTACACCCGCGACTTCGCCGTGATCCACCTCGAACTCCGCTACACCCGCGACCTCGACATCGCCGGCGCAGCCGTTCCGGTGACCGCCTCATATACAATTAACCCCTACGCGCACACGAGCTACCTCAATGCAGGCGTAGGAATCAGGTTCTAAAAGAGGCTTACCTCAAAATATCGTTCAGCACGCTGGAGGCGGCGAGGATGGCGCCTTCGCCGGCGCCTTGGATCAGCAGCGGGTAGGGATGGTATGCGCTGCGGATGATGATGGCGTTCTCGGTGCCTTTGATGCGATAGGCGGGATGGCTGGCATCAACGTTCTGCACACGGATGGCGGCTTTGTAGCCGTGGGGACCGGAAGGGTCCTTCACCAGAGAGGCCACGAAGCGCTGGCGCTGATGCGCGGCATCGGCAGCGGACTCTAAAGCGGCAAACCTAGGCTCGTCGGCTTCCAGTTTCGAGTAGAATTCTTCCAGCGTCAGACCGGCATATTCCGGGCCGATAACCGGCTCTATCTCAACATCTTCCGCCTCCAGCGGCACCCCAGCCTCGCGGGCGAGGATCAGCAATTTGCGAAGAGCTTCCCGGCCGCTGAGGTCGATGCGCGGATCGCTCTCGGTGAGGCCTTCCGCCTGCGCCTTACGCACTATCTGCGCGAAAGTGCAGGGGGTGAGGGTGTATTCGGAGAGGATGCGGTTCAGCGTGCAGCTGACTACCGCCTCGATAGAGATGAGTTCGTCGCCGGTATTGGCTCCTGCGGCGATGCTTTCCACGGCAGGGAGGGCAGAGCCGACGGTTGTCTCATAACGGAGGAACACCCCGTTTTCCTGGGCGGCGGCGTGCATTGCAGCGTACTCCACGAAGGGCACTGCCAGCGCCCGGCGGTTGGAACTCACGATGTTGATTCCCTCCCGCAACAGGCCTTCATACTCCCTCCAGATATCCTCGCTGTCGGTCACATCCACGAAGATGCTCCCGCGCGGAGCGGTAGTCCGAACCTGTGCAGCGAAAGAATGCTCGTTACTGGCAGCCTCAATGTGGAGCACTTTGCCCGTACGCTCCGCAATACGCTCTCCGGAATTCCGGATAAGATCCACCAGAGCCGTGCCGACGGCACCCTTTCCGGCGATATACAGGTTCAGCGTGGTGCGCGGCGCCATCTCGAAAAACTCCCGGTGAATGGCATTCAGGGCCTCCCGGGCCACCGCAAGACGGACTGTCGCGTAGATATTGGTGCCGTCCGACGAGCAGGCCAAAGTCTTGATCCCGGCCTTCTTGAGGCTGTCTTCCACCCTCGCACAGGCGGCCTCGCCATTGATGCGGCCGGTGCTCACAAGGCAGATAAGGGATTCCCCTTGCAGGGTATCGTCGGTGCTGGTCACACCCATCCACTCGCCAAGCTCGGGTTCAGGCATGGCGGACACCACCGTGCCGGGGTTCTCGGGCTCGAAAGTATTGAGGATGTGGATGGCGATGCCAGCCTCCATCGCGGGCTGCACGGTGGGTGCATAGAGCACCTTGGCACCGTGGGTAGCCATATCCAGGGCGGCCTGATAGGGCATTTCGGGGATGGTGCGGGCGGCCGGGACCACTTTGGGGTTGGCGGTCATTATGCCGGGCACGTCCGTCCAGATTTCCAAGCGATTGGCCTTGAGGGCAGCGGCATAAAGAGCCGCGCTGAAATCCGACCCGCCACGCCCCAGGGTTGTCACCTTTCCCTCGTATTCACTGGCGATGAAACCAGGTGCGACGAAGATCTCCACCTCGGGCTCGAGGGCCACTGCGGTGGATATGTTATTGTAGGTAAGAGTGGGGTTATCCTTTATTACGAGGATGCGGGAATCCAGCCATTTGGTGCGGAAGCCCTCGCAGCGGAGTTTTTCCACGATTATTGTAGTGGAGAAGAGTTCTCCGAAGGTAACCATCTCATCTTCAGGGGCGACGGCGAGTTTGCCGAAAAGGGTCTCGATTTTCCCTGAAACCGCTTCGCGCTCGGCGCCGGTAAAGAGCCTCCGGATAATATCCAAGTGCCTGGTTTTCAGGCTTTCGAGCATCACCTGGCGCTCAGCGCTGCCACGCTCCGTGCGAGCCAGACCAAGAAGGGAATCTGTGCATCCGGAGATGGCAGAACAGACCAAGGCCACCCGGTCTCTCCGGGCAGCCTTGGATACGATGTCGAGAACTCTCGAAATGTTGGTAGCGTTCGCAACCGAACTGCCACCGAATTTGAGGACTTGCATTTTAGTCTTCCTCCTGCTCCTGGGCAGCGTAGTCGGCAAGAAGCTTGGTCTGCACTTCGGCAGGCACAGGCACATATTCCGCGAACTTCATGGTGAAGGTTGCGGAACCGCCGGTGAGCGAGCTCAGGGTGGTGGAGTAGCGGTAGAGCTCTGCGAGCGGAACACGGGCGTGGAGAACGGTGAAGTTGCCTTCCACATCCTGGTTCATGATCATGCCACGGCGGGTGTTAAGGTCGCTCATGCAAGGGCCTACATAGTCGCTGGGGGTGAAGATATCCACATTGTAGATAGGCTCGAGGATTTTCGGACCTGCATTGCGGAATGCCTCACGGAAGGCGTTGCGGCCTGCGATGATGAAGGCGATTTCCTTGGAGTCCACGGGGTGCATCTTACCGTCGTAAACGAAGACGCGGATGTCGCGGGCGTAGGAACCGGTGAGAGGGCCTTCCACCATACGCTCCTTGATACCCTTGAGGATTGCGGGCATGAAGCCAAGGTCGATGGCGCCGCCGACGACGCAGTTGTAGAACTCAAGCTTGCCGCCCCATTCGAGCTCGGTAATATCCTGAGTCTTGATGTTGAGCTGCTGCTCTTTGCCGTTGATGACGAACTTGGTGTTGAGCTCTCCCTCTGCAGGGCAGACGAGGAGGTGAACCTCACCGAACTGGCCGGCACCGCCGGACTGCTTCTTGTGACGGTACTGTGCGGTTGCGACCTTGGTGATGGTCTCGCGATAAGGCACCTTCGGAGCATAGAGCTCGACGTTTAGCTTGAACTCGTTGTTCAGGCGCCACTTAACAAAGTTGATGTGCTGCTCGCCCTGGCCGCTGAGAATGGTCTGGCGGAGCTCCTTGGAGTACTCCACGATAGCGGTAGGATCCTGTGCGGCGATCTTGTTGAGGGCGTCGCCCATCTTGGCCTCGTCGTTCTTGTCGACGGGCTTGATGGCGCAGCGGTACTTGGGCTCGGGGAACTGAATGTGCTCGTAAGCCTCGCATCCGCTCTCTGCCAGGGTAACGTCGGTCTTGCCGGCCTTCAGCTTCATGACGCAACCAATGTCGCCTGCGCGGAGCACGGGAACCTTCTCTTTCTTGGAACCTGCCACGGCATATATGGCGGAAAGACGCTCGCTGTTGCCGTTCTCGGGGTTGGTAAGGTCTGCGCCTTCCTTGAGCACACCGCTCATCACCTTGAAGTAGGAAACGTCACCGAGGTGCTGCTCGACGCTGGTCTTGAAGATGAAGATGCTGACGGGTGCGGCCTCCTTGCAGGCAACTTCCTTGCCGGAGATGGTCTTGTTGGAGGTGCCTTCGGGGCTATGGGTTGCCTTGACGCAGAAGTCCATCAGCTTGTTGACACCGATATTCTTCTTTGCGGAGAGGCAGAAGACGGGCATGATCTCTCCCTTGGCGATGCCGAGCTTGAGACCGGTGGCGAACTCTTCCTCGCTGAGGGTGAGCTCGTCCAGATACTTCATCATGAGTTCATCGTCGGACTCTGCAGCCTTCTCCATGAGGGCCATGCGGAGTTCCTCGGCCTCGTCGGCATACTGTGCGGGGATATCGACGACCTCGAACTTGCCATTGGCATCCTGTGCGTGATAGTACTTCATGTCCACCACGTCGATGAAGCCCTCGAAGCCTGCGCCGGGGTTCACAGGGAACTGCACGAACGCTGCCTTGCTTCCGAATGCGGACTTGATGCTGTCGTGGGTCTGGTCCCAGTTGGCCTTTTCGTGGTCGAGCTGGTTGACTGCGAGAAGCAGGGGAACATTGTATTTTGCTGCCTGGCGGGCGAAGATCTCGGTGCCCACCTCGACACCCTGGGTGCCGTTCACGAGGAGGATACCGGTCTCACAGACCTTGAATGCCTCGACTGCGCCGCCGATGAAATCGTCGGAACCGGGAGCGTCGATGATGTTGAACTTGGTGTTCTTGAACTCGGCATAAAGGGCAGAAGCGAAAACGGACTTCTGGTTGGTCTGCTCGAACTCGGTGTTGTCGGAGACGGTGTTCTTGTCTTCGACTGTGCCACGGCGGTCGATGACCTTGCCTTCGAAGAGCATGGCTTCGGAGAGAGTGGTCTTACCGGACTTGGAACCGCCCAGAAGAACCACGTTGCGGATGTCTTTGGTTGAGTAATCTTTCATTGTATTGAGTTATTAAAATTTTCGCGCGTATGCGGGATAGCCTACAAAGTTAATAACTTTTGAAAGGATTGCAAAATTTCCGGGCCATTCATCCCCATTTCTTCGACAAGTTTTTCGTTAAGGTCGGAAGGGGAAGCCCCCAGGGCGGTGCAGATGTCGGTGAAGGTGACGGTTTCGTCTTCGTAAATGCGGTCGTCCAGCATCATGCGGGCGAACTCTGAATAAGCGGTGGCAATTGTCTTCATAAGCGTTCATTTTTGTGCTGCAAACATAACATCCTTGTACATTATTTGCAACGGTGCGGTAGGTACGAAGCGTGGGTAAAAACTGAAATTTTATGTTTGCGGGGGTTGTTTGTACAGTGGTAATGTACATTTGTGCTGCGGCGCTGTATTTTTACGCATTATTATGAGAGATACTTTTGCCTAAAACAATTATTTGGCGCAATGGCAGAAGATTCATACTTCAAGAGAATCCAGAAACAAATGGGGGTTTCTCAGTCTGAAATGGCAGAAATGATGGGGGTCGCCAGGGGAACCCTCGTCAATCTGGAGAATGGCAAAACAGAAATCGTTACCGGAAGTGTGCTCAAATTCTGCAGGGCAACCGGAATATCTCTATTGGAAGTAATGGAAGCCTTGTTTCCGGAGTACTGCGGCGATCTGCTGAAAGAAGAAACCAAACATAAGGAAATACTGCGGCAGACCGTTGAAGAATACGAAGGCAGGCTCGCTGAGAAAAACGAAGAAATCAAGAGGCAGAAAGAGCTTAACAGTGCCCTGCAGCAGACTATCGACGTGCAGAAGCAGATGCTCGGCATGTACGAGCGCCAGTCCGCCAAAAATGACTAACTTTGTGGCTGATGCCACAGGTTCCTCACTTACTCCCTTTCCTCCAGGAAGGACGCCTCGAAGCGGGCTGCGATGAAGCGGGCCGCGGGCCCCTCGCCGGGCCGGTCTATGCGGCGGCCGTAATCCTCCCTCCGGACTTCCGTCACCCCCTTCTGAACGACTCCAAGCAGATGAGCGAAAAGGCGCGTTACGAGCTTCGCGAAGTGATTGAGCGTGAGGCGGTTGCATGGAAGGTGAAGGCCGTGCAGGCAGAGGAAATCGACCGCCTCAACATACTCTGGGCATCTGTTACCGGCATGCAGCGGGCAGTGCTCGGACTATCCGTAAAACCGGACTTCCTGCTCATCGACGGAAACAAGTTCCGGCCCTTCGAAGGCTACGGCCGGGACGCCTATAAAACCGTGATTCACGGGGATGCCACATACGCCTCCATCGCGGCAGCATCCGTGCTCGCAAAAACCTACCGGGACGACCGCATGAAGGCTCTCGCGCTGGAGTATCCGGGCTATGGCTGGGAGCGGAATATGGGCTATCCTACCCCCGAACATATCGAGGCCATCCGCCGCCTCGGCTACACCCCCGAACATCGCAAATCCTTCCACCCCGCAGCACTGGAGCCAAGCCTCTTTTAATATCGGCAATTCTTTATTATATTTGTAGGATTTATAGAAATCACGCAAATATGAAGAAGATATTCCTATCCCTTGCCTGCATCCTCGGTGCCCTTTCCGCCTGGGCAGACGAAGGCATGTGGCTCCTGCCCATGCTGCAGAAGTTCAACGAAGATGCAATGCGCAACATCGGCTGCCGCCTGACCGCCGACGACATCTACAACATCAATCACGCTTCGCTGAAGGACGCCATCGTGCAGTTCGGCGGCGGATGCACCGGCGAGGTGATCTCGCAGCAGGGCCTGGTTTCCACCAACCACCACTGCGGCTACAGCAGCATCCAGCGCCTCTCCACCCCCGAAAAGAACTATCTGGAGGATGGTTTCTTTGCCAAGAGCCTGGACGAGGAAATCCCCGTTCCCGGCCTCAAGGTCACATTCATGAAATATATGAAGGACGTGACCGACAATCTGTCCAAGCTCGAAGGGGATGCATTCAAGGCCCAGCGCAAAGAGATTGAGGAGGCCGCAGTCAAGGCAAACCCCGGATGCACCGCAAGAGTAACATCCTTCTACGATAACAATGTCTGGTATCTGATTGTTTACCAGGTGTTTGAGGATGTGCGCTTCGTTGGCGCACCCCCGGCATCGATGGGAAAGTTCGGCGGAGAGACCGACAACTGGATGTGGCCCCGCCACACCTGCGACTTCTCGCTCTTCCGCATCTATGCCAACTCCGACAACGAGCCGGCAAAATACTCCGAGGACAACAAGCCCTACACCCCGGTCAAATCCCTCAAGATCTCCCTCAAGGGCGTTCAGGAAGGGAATTTCACATTCATTATGGGCTATCCCGGACACACCCAGCGCTTCCAGACAGCAGCCGAGCTGCAGGATATGGTGGAGATCAATAACCTCCGCGTGGAAGCCCGCACCGTGCGCCAGAAAGTTATGTGGGATGAGATGATGGCAGACCCGGTGGTGCGCCTGCAGTATGCCGACAAGTTCGCCAGCAGCGCCAACGGCTGGAAGAAGTGGCAGGGCGAGGACCTGGCCTTCAAGAAACTGAACATCATCGGCCGCGAAACCGCCAAGGAAGAGGCCCTCACCAAGTGGATCGACAAGAAGAAATCCCGCCGCGAAGCCTGGGGCTCCGCCATCGGAACCATCGACAATTATATCCAGAACAGGAAAGTATTGTACCGGAACATTATGCTCCTTACCGAAACAATCGGGAATATCGAACTTCTGTCGAAGGTCTCCGGCAACCGTCGCTTCAGCGAAAAAGACTACAACAAGGAGGTTGACCGCAAGATTGCAAAGGCCGTTATGGCGTTCTACCTCGACAAGGTGCGCCCCGAAGACAAGATCCAGGTCAAAGACTGGGACCTGACCAAGGAGAATTCCGACAAATACATAGACTGGCTGTTCGAAGAGGGCAACACCGAAGGGCCCAAGGACCTGAGGGAGGCCTTGCGCAACTCTGTGGCAGTTGCAATGAATGACATCAAAGGGGTGGAGGAATATCAGAAAGCCACCAAGGCCTTTACCGCCGCGCTGCTCGCCTGGAACAAGGGCAAAGCCAGCTATCCGGACGCCAACTTCACAATGCGCCTGACCTATGGCACCGTGAAGCCCTACTCACCCAAGGACGGCGTGAGCTACTGGTACTGGTGCACTGCCAACGGCATTCTCGAGAAGGAGACTCCGGATGATTACGAGTTCCGCGTGCCTGCCAAGGTGCACGACCTCATCGTGAACAAGGACTTCGGCCGCTATGCCGATAAGGACGGGCAGCTGCACACCTGCTTCCTCTCCAACAACGACATCACCGGAGGCAACTCCGGCAGCCCCGTGCTCGACGCTGACGGCAACCTCATCGGCCTGGCCTTCGACGGCAACTGGGAGAGTATGTCTAGCGACGTGATGTTCGAACCCGACCTCCAGCGCTGCATCAACGTAGACATCCGCTACGTGCTCTGGATGGTGGAGAAATGGGGCGAGGCCCACAATATCATCAAGGAACTTGAATTTGCAAAATGACCGCTGAAGAGATAAAGGAATACCTGCGCGAGGTTCATCATCCTGCCAAGGAGGACCGCGACATCGTGGACCTCGGGATGGTGCAGGGGATAGAAATCGGGGACGGCTCGGTGGTCGTCACCCTGGGCTTCCCCAAGCAGCGCGATCCGCTTAAGAAATACATCCTCGGGGCTACCCGGGCAACTCTCATACGCCATCTTGGGCAGGGGGTGAAATCCGAGGTAAAGGAGGTTGAAATAGAGGCTCCGGCCCCGAAGAAAGGCACCGAGTTCACCAAGGAAACCCTGCTGAGCGTGAAGCACATAATCGGCGTGGCTTCCGGAAAGGGCGGCGTGGGCAAGTCCACCGTCGCGGTGAACCTGGCGGTGGCCCTGGCGAGGCTGGGGTACAAGGTCGGGCTTGCCGACGCCGATGTGTACGGCCCCTCCATCCCCGTGATGACGGGAACGGAAGGATACCGCCCGGAGGCGGAGAACATCAACGGCAAGGACTATATCATCCCCGTAGAAAAATACGGGGTTAAGTGGATGAGCATCGGCTACTTCGCCGAGAAGGGGCAGGCCCTCGTCTGGCGCGGCCCGATGGCATCCAACGCCCTCAAGCAGCTGGTGCTCCAGACTAACTGGGGGCCGCTGGACTATCTGCTGATAGACATGCCCCCCGGCACGGGCGACATCCACATCTCACTGGTGCAGGAAATCGGCATCGAGGGCGCTGTGATCGTGACCACGCCCCAGACGGTGGCGCTGGCGGATGTGGAGAAAGGCGTGAACATGTTCCGCCTGGAAACCATCGCCAAACCGGTCTATGGCCTGATTGAAAACATGGCCTGGTTCACCCCGGAAGAGCATCCGGAAGAGAAATACTACATCTTCGGCCGCGACGGCGGTGCGAAGATGGCCAAGAGCCTCGGCATCCCGCTTCTCGGGCGCATCCCCCTGGTGCAGAGCATACGCGAGAACGGCGACGACGGCACCCCCGCCGCCCTCTCCACCCGCCCCGACGGGGTGGCCTTCGTGGAGTTGGCGGGAAAACTTGTGAAACAGATTAATTAAACATACAATGTACAGAACGAATACCTGCGGAGAACTCCGCATTAGTGATGTTGGAAAGGCTGTGACCCTCGCCGGGTGGGTGCAGCGCTCACGTAAACTCGGCGGAATGACATTCATAGATTTAAGGGACCGCTACGGGATCACTCAGCTGGTGGTGGAGGCGGATGCCCCTGCCGAACTGGTGGAAACCGCGACCGGCCTGGGACGCGAATTCGTGATCCAGGTGAAGGGCGAGGTAGTGGAGCGTTCCAGCAAGAATGCCAAGATGCCCACCGGCGACATAGAGATCCGCGTGAGCACCATAAATATCCTCAACAAGAGCCTGACTCCTCCCTTTACCATCGAGGACCAGAGCGACGGCGGCGAGGACCTGCGTGCCAAGTACCGCTACCTCGACCTTCGCAGGAACCCCTTGAAGAAGGCCCTGGAGCTGAGGCACCGCATCGCGCACGAGGTGCGCAACTATCTGGATTCCAAGGGATTCCTGGAAATTGAGACCCCTTACCTGATTAAGTCTACCCCCGAGGGGGCCCGCGACTTCGTGGTGCCTTCCCGCATGAACCCGGGGCAGTTCTATGCCCTCCCGCAGAGCCCCCAGACCTTCAAGCAACTGCTGATGGTGGCAGGCTACGACCGCTACTTCCAGATCGTGCGCTGCTTCCGCGATGAGGACCTGCGCGCCGACCGCCAGCCCGAGTTCACGCAGATCGACTGCGAGATGAGCTTCGTGGAGCAGGAGGACGTGCTGAACATGTTCGAAGGGATGATGCGCACGCTCTTCAAGAACGTGCTGGACGTGGACATCCCCAACCCTCTCCCCCGGATGAGTTGGTACGATGCGATGGACAATTACGGTTCCGACAAGCCGGACGTGCGTTTCGGGATGACCATACACGAAATCACCTCCCTTGCACAGGGGCACGGCTTCGGAGTGTTCGACGGAGTGCCTTATGTGGGCGCGATCGCTGTTCCCGGTGCCGCGGAATACACACGCAAACAGATAGACGAGCTTACCGAATGGGTGAAGCGCCCGCAGGTGGGTGCCAAGGGCCTGGTTTACATCAAGTTAAACCCGGACGGAACGTTGAAATCTTCCGTAGACAAGTTCTTCTCCGAGGAGGATCTTCGCGGCATCGCAGCCGCCGTGGGTGCCGGTGTCGGCGACCTGGTGCTGGTGCTCTGTGGCGAGAAGCGCAAGACCCAGACCCAGCTCGGCGTACTGCGCGTGGAGATGGGCAACCGTCTAGGGCTTCGCGATCCTCACGTGTTCGCACCCCTCTGGATCGTGGACTTCCCTCTGCTCGAATGGAGCGAGGAGGACGGCCGCTTCTATGCGATGCATCACCCCTTCACCGCCCCCAAACCTGAGCACCTGGACTGGTTCTATTCCGACAAGAAAGAAGACCTCGAGCGCGTCTGCGCAAATGCCTACGACTTCGTGCTTAACGGCACCGAACTCGGCGGCGGATCCATCCGTATCCACGAGGCGGCAGTGCAGGAGCGCATGTTCGAGGTGCTCGGCATAAGCAAGGAAGAGGCCGACTACAAGTTCGGCTTCATAATCAACGCCTTCAAGTTCGGCGCCCCGCCTCACGGAGGCCTTGCGTTCGGATTCGACCGCACCTGCGCCCTCTTCGGCGGGCAGGAGACCATACGCGACTACATCGCCTTCCCCAAGAACAACCAGGGCCGCGACGTGATGATAGACGCACCTTCGCTCATCGACCAGGTGCAGATGGACGAGCTCTGCCTGGCCTCAACCGTAAAGACAGATGCTTAGGGTTCCTTTCGGCGGATTGTCGGAGCCGCAGCGGCTCGATTGCCTCAACTGGCCTGCGTGGCCATACAAACCCTCGGTGGAGTTCCGCATCGGATACGACGATGCCGGAATCCATCTGGAATGGACCGTGGACGAGCAGACCATACGCGCCAAGCAGGGCATGCCCGGGGGCGAGGTTTACGAGGATTCCTGCGTGGAGTTCTTCTTCAAGCCTTCGGCCGATGATCCCCACTACTATAATTTCGAGTGGAACGCGATAGGGAACCTCTGCGTGTCGTGGAGGACCGGGCGCTTCGACCCCGAGCCTGCACCGGCAAGCGTTTATGAGCTGGTGCAGGCCGATGCATCCTGCGGATTCGTCCCCTTCGACGAGAGGCAGGCCAAGGGGCCCTGGACGCTGAAGGTGTTTATCCCGGTGAAGGCACTGTGGAAGAGTGGGTTGGAGAGCCTTCGCGGCCTCCAGGCCCGGGCGAACTTCTACAAGTGCGGCGACGGCCTCACCGTACCCCACTTCGTGACCTGGGCGTCCATCGCCACCGAAAAACCGGACTATCACCGCCCGGAATTCTTTGCAGATTTGTTGTTTGTTCCCGAAAATGACTGATTTTCGGAACAAAGGTTAAAAAAAATGAAGTTTGTTACGAAATAATGGAGAAAATGGGAACAAAAATGAGCTTATCCAAGTTTTTTATTCTTGGAGTATCGGTTCTTATATTATTTGCCTGTCAGCCGGAACAGAATATCCCGGAACTACAGCCTGATACGGAGTGGATTTCGAGACCGGATGGTTTTGACGGGAAATACACCCTCGACCAAATGGTGGTTCTGAGCCGGCACAACATCCGCTCTCCCCTCGTGAGCAAGAGTTCCGTACTTACCCGGCTGACGAACAACGATTATCAATGGTTTGCCTGGACGGGATCTCCCAGCACGCTTACGGCCAAGGGAGAAAGACTGGAGACCATCATGGGCGGTTTTTTCAAAGAATGGCTGACAAAGAAGGATTTCCTGTCCAAATACTCCCCCGACAATTATGCTTTCCGCTTCTATGCCAACGGCAAGCAGCGCTGCCAGGCTACGGCCAACAGTTTTGCAAACGCACTTCTTCCCGGGAAATCCCCCAGGGTTGAAATGAATGTCCAGTTCGACAAGATGGACCCGGTGTTCAATCCACAGATTACCAAGATATCTGACGGCTTCATTGCCAAGGCACAGACCGAAATCCAGAGCAAATTCGGAGATCTCAATGCCGGTATTGCAAAAGAATATGCGCTGATGGAAAACGTGATAGACATCAAGAACTCCCCGGCATACCCGGACACGTCATCCTTCAGCCAGTTCCCCTCGTCGGTTAGTTTCTCCCTCAACGCAGAACCTTCCATGAGCGGCGGGCTCAAGATGGCCTGCACGGTTTCGGATGCTCTCTCCCTGCAGTATTATGAAGAGCCCGACCTCAATAAAGCGGCATTCGGCCATACGCTTACATTCGACGACTGGGTGAGCCTCACCTCCATCAAGGAATGGTATCAGGAGGTCCTCTTCTCGGCACCTTCCGTGGCCGTCAATGTGGCCCATCCCCTCCTTCAGGTGATTCTCGACGAGATTCAGAACAAGAAACGCGTCTTCACCTTCCTCTGCGGGCATGATTCCAACGTGGGCAGCGTTCTGGCGGCCCTGAACGCTGAACGCGCCGATCTGCCGAATTCCATCGAAAAGATCACTCCCATCGGCTGCAAGCTCATTTTCGAGACCTTTGTGGGCTACGACGGCGTGGGATATGCCGACATCCTTATGCTTTACGCATCTGCAGACCAACTGAGGAACGATACCGTTCTCTCATATCAGCAGCCTCCCGTCGCCGTCAAGATCAAACTAAGCGGACTGAAGGCGAATGCCGACGGGCTGTATAGCCTCCGGGATGTAGAAAACCGCATTTCCGAAGCCATCAAGGCATACGATACACTTTGATAGAATGAAAAGAATAGAGAACTACGACCTGTCGAACCAGAACACCTTCCGGATGAAGGTGAAGGCGGCGTTGTATATAGAGTACGACAACGTAGAGGAGTTGCAGAGTCTGGACCTGAAGGCCCTGCCTCAGCCAGTATTCCATATGGGCGCCGGCAGCAACCTGCTGTTTACCAAGGACTTCCCCGGAACCATCCTGCATTCCAACATAAAGTTCATAAAGTATGTGGACATGGGGCTGGACGAGGTGCTGCTGACGGTGGGCTCGGGCGTGGTTTTCGACGACCTGATCGCGAACGTGGCGGGTAACGGCCTCTGGGGGATGGAGAATCTCTCCCTGATCCCGGGCGAGGTCGGTGCCGCGGCCGTCCAGAATATAGGAGCGTACGGGGTAGAGGCGAAGGACGTAATCTCCGGAGTCGTCTGCCTGGATACGAAAGACTGGACCAAGACCGTCTTCAAGGTTGGCGAGTGCGCATACGGCTATCGCGATTCCCGTTTCAAACACGAGCGCGGGCGCTACATCATCACCTCGGTGCTGTTCAGGGTGACGCGCAAGTATTCCCCGAAACTGGATTACGGCGGAGTGAGGGCGGCACTGGAAGGGCGTGATCTTCAGGCGCTTACGCCTATGGACGTGCGCAACGCCATCATCGGCATACGCAACGCCAAACTCCCCGATCCCGCGCAGATCGGCAGCGCCGGCTCCTTCTTCAAGAACCCCGTCATCTCCCGAGAACATTTCGAACGCATCGTTGCGGCGGAATGTCCGCCATCCGCGACGGGCAAAGGGCCGGTTCCGTGCCCCGAAAAAGGTGGCCCGGATACCGGCATTGCCCGTCCGCAGAACGCCCACGCAGACATTCCGCACTATGACCTGCCGGACGGAACCGTCAAGGTTCCTGCTGCATGGCTGATAGACCAATGCGGATTCCGTGGCAAGATTCTGGGCGGAGCGCAGGTGTATGAGAAGCAGCCTCTGGTGATAGTGAACGCCAGCGGCAGCGCCTCCCCGGAAGACATCCTAGCACTTGAAAATCAAATAATTGCAAAAGTCAAAGAAAAATACGATATTGACCTCCATCCGGAAGTAGACCACATATAACATGGGAACATTCATTGTCGAAGGCGGGCATCGCCTCAGCGGAGCAATCACTCCCCAAGGTGCCAAGAACGAAGCATTGCAGATCCTCAGCGCAGTGCTGCTGACCGATAAACCTATGCGCATCAGCAACGTGCCGGAAATCCTGGACATCAAGAACCTCATCGACCTCCTGAAGGAGATGGGGGTGAAGGTGACGCGGCACGAGAAAGGCGAGTACACCTTCCAGGCGGACGCCATCCAGCGCGAATACGTAGAAAGTGCGGAATTCGTGAAGAAGTGCGCCTCGCTGCGCGGTTCGGTGATGATCTCCGGCCCTATGCTCAGCCGCTTCGGCGAGACCTACTTCCCCAAACCCGGCGGCGACAAGATCGGACGCCGGCGCGTGGATACCCACATCGAGGGCTTCGTGAAGCTGGGCGCATCCTACGAATACGACAAAGACCGCCGCGCCTATCATCTCACCGCCCCCAAGGGCCTCAAAGGCTCCTATATGCTGCTGGATGAGGCATCCGTCACCGGCACCGCCAACATCGTGATGGCTGCATCCCTGGCAGAAGGCGACACCACCATCTACAACGCGGCCTGCGAGCCCTATCTGCAGCAGCTCTGCAAGATGCTGAACGCGATGGGCGCCAACATCGAGGGCATAGGCAGCAACCTCCTCACCATCCACGGAGTCAAGAAACTGCACGGGGCCAACCACCGCATCCTGCCGGATATGATCGAGGTAGGATCCTTCATCGGCCTGGCCGCCATCACCCAGAGCGAGCTCACCATCAAGAACGTGTCCTACCCCGACCTGGGCATCATCCCGGAGGCCTTCCGCCGCATCGGCGTCAAGTTGGAGCAGAGGGGGGACGATATCTACGTTCCTGCGCAGGAGAGCTACGAGATAGAGTCGTTCATCGACGGATCCATCATGACCATCGCGGACGCCCCCTGGCCGGGCCTGACCCCGGACCTGCTGAGCGTGCTGCTGGTGGTGGCCACCCAGTGCAAGGGCAGCGTTCTCATCCATCAGAAGATGTTCGAGAGCCGCCTGTTCTTCACCGACAAGCTGATAGATATGGGCGCGCAGATAATCCTGTGCGACCCGCACCGCGCTGTGGTGATAGGGCACGACCATAAGTTCCAGCTCCGCGCCAACCGTATGACCTCGCCGGATATCCGTGCGGGTATCGCAATGCTGCTGGCGGCGATGAGCGCGAAGGGCGTGTCTGAAATCAACAATATCGAGCAGATAGACCGCGGATACGAGGATATCGACGGCCGCCTGAATGCCCTGGGAGCGAAGATTACACGTAAATAATTATAAACCATAAAGTTATGAAAGCTATTACCCGTATTTTGGCCCTTGTATTGGCCGGCTGCCTGATGCTTGCAGCATGTGAAAAGGAAGATAGTGCTTCCAACAACACCGTTACTGTAAACGGAGTAAAGTATGAGAATGTGGAAGCTACCGTCGATGATTCCCAGCGTGGCCTGTGGTTCCAATTCATTCTCACCTCAGACCGTAAAACTACCGCTTCTGCGTTGATCGATGACGGTATTGCCTTGCAAAAGACCCTGAAATACGGTTTCGACGAGGGCAACGGCGGCTACGGCGACTGGATGTGCCTCTATGTAGAGTATCCTGATGGAAAAGACTATTCTGTAGAGCCTGCCTCCGGCACCCAGACCATCAAGAAACAGGATGGCGGATATTCTGTCTTGATTGACGGCAAGGACGCAAATGGCAAGGAATTCAAGATGGATATCTTTGCAAAGACTGTTCAGTATAAATAGCAGCCATTGATGGATTACGCCAGATTCTTCTCCGACGACGTGCCGTCGTTCCTCCGTTCGCCCGTGCGTGAGATCTTCCGCAAGGTGGACCTTGCGTCGATTTATTCGTTCGCCGGGGGATATCCGGATGCCTCTACTTTTCCGCTTGCGGAGATGGAGGGGCTGACGCGGATGGTCGTGGAGAAGTATGGTGCACGGGCGCTGCAATATGGTGGCACCCAGGGGGTTACGGAGTTGCGGGAGATTATTTCGCAGCGCTATGATGTTCCGCTGGAGCGTGTGCAGATAACCACTTCCAGCCAGCAGGGTATCGATGTTTGCGCGCGGGTGTTTCTGAATCCCGGAGATGTGGTTCTTACCACCTATCCTGCCTACCTCGGCGCGTTGCAGTCGTTTAGAGCTTATAGAGCTTGCGTCCAGCCGCTGGACGACAGACTGCCTCTGTCGGAACTCCGCTCGCTTTGCTCGCTCCGGCCCCTCCCATCTACGATGGGCCCCTCCCCCTGCCCGAAAAGCGGGGCCCCCGAAAAGCTCCGGCTTTTTGGGGTGCTCTCTCCGGGGGTGGACACGTCCTCCAGAGGCAGTCTGTCGTCCAACGGTAAGGCAAAACTGATCTACATCGTGCCTGATTTCTGCAATCCGTCGGGAGTGACGATGACCCTGGAAGAGAGGCAGGCGCTGGTGGAATTCGCCCGCCGCGAGAACCTGCTGATAGTGGAAGACAGCCCCTACCGCGAACTGCGGTACAGCGGCAGCGACGTACCCACCATCTACTCCCTCGCGCCCGAAAGGACCCTGCACCTCGGCAGCTTCTCCAAGATATTCGCCCCCGGATTCCGTATGGGATGGATAATCGCGGAGCCGGAGTTGCTGGAGCAGATCTTCGTCTGCAAACAAGCCCTGGACCTCTGCCCGCCGGTATTCGACCAGTATCTGGCCACCGAGTTCATGGGCAGCGGCGCCCTGGACCGCAACCTGGAGCGGAGCATCTCCCTCTACCGCGACAAGCGGGATTATATGGTTTCCCTGCTCGAGAAGTACATGCCCGACGGGGTGAGCTGGACGCATCCGGACGGAGGCCTGTTCCTGTGGGTGACTTTGCCCGAGGGGATCGATACGGTGGCGATGTACGATTCCGCCCTGGCCGCCGGCGTGGCCTACGTGGCCGGATCCTTCTTCTTCCCGGACGGAAGCCATCGCAATACAATGCGTTTGAACTTCTCCTATTTGGCGAAGGAGCGTATGGAGGCCGGAGTTCAGCTGCTGGCAGCGGAAATTAAGAAGGTTCTATGAGCGATGTGAAACTATACAAGATGTCGGGTGCCGGGAATGACTTTGTCGTTCTGGATGGCCGGGGCGTCGATGTGAGTGAGTTCCGCCGGCCGGAGCGCATCGCTGAGTTGTGTCGCGAGTACCGGACAGATGGGTTGATGATACTGGATAATGGGGATGCGGATTTCCGGATGGAATTCTATAATCCCGACGGCAGCGGCGGGATGATGTGTGGCAATGGCGGGCGCTGCATAGTGGCCTTCGCCGACTGGCTCGGCATCGCTCCTTCCACCCCCGACCACTACACCTTCCTCGCCCCCGACGGCCTGCACTCCGCAGAAATCCTTTCCCGCCCAGAAAGCGGTTGTGGTACAACCTCTGGCGGGACTTCGTTCGCTTCGCTCACTACGGCCCCTCCCATCTACGATGGGCCCCTCCCCCTGCCCGTGTCCGAGGGTGGACACGCCCGCCAAGGGTTGTCCACAACCGCTTCCGCAGCATGGACGGTGAAACTGAAAATGATTGACGTAGAGGGGGTTAGCGAAGTACTGGGCGGATATTTCCTGAATACGGGAACGAGGCATTTCGTGAAATTTGTGGAGGATGTGGATGCGATAGACGTGGCCACAGAGGGGAAGACGCTGCGCTGGAACGAGGCCTTTGCTCCGGAAGGAGCGAACATCAACTTCGTGCAGCGGCTTCCGGACGGCAGCCTTAAGATACGCACTTTCGAGAAGGGCGTGGAAGGCGAAACGCTGGCCTGCGGAACGGGTATCACGGCTGCCGCGATTGCAGTCTGGTATTCATGCAGCGATGGGGAAAAGGCAGGCCGCGTCAGTATCCGCCTCCAGGCACGCCGCGGAGACATCCTGACCGTCGACTTCATCCCCGACGGACCTGCATCTTTCAGCAGCATCTACCTCACCGGACCTGCAGAACTACTTTAACCCTTTCAACGCCTTAATGCGGTCTTGAATCTTTTTCGCCTCTGCGCGGATCGAATCCTGCCTGTGGCGATAAATCGCTTCGGCTTCTGGCGTCAGATACCAGGATAAATCTTCATATTGAAGGGTAGGATCGTAATGAATGACCTTAGCCAGCATTTTTTCGTATCGTGGAAGATGCGCGTCGGCACGCTCGGTCATCATTGCAAGTACGCTGTAGGTGATATGCCCTTCTTTTATGAAGAAATAGCGCCTGAGTATCGGGAATCTTTCCTGATGCATGGATTCAAGACGGGACTTCGGCCTTTTCATACCAATGTGTGCCGTATCACCGGGGAAGCTGTAACAGAAAGTCGTACGGCCTGCAGGCACTTTATAGGTGTAGACAGTATCCGCACCGAACATGGAGGCAGGGAGTTCCGAAAGGTATTCTTTATAACGGAAGTCTGCCGGGAAATCCTTTTCGCTGCGCGTCTTCCGTTTTTTTATGCCTCGGAAAACCCACAGAATCTCACGGCGCATCCCGAATTTATTCCCTGTTTTTCGTTCGGTTGCTATTCTTCGGGGATTGTAGAAATAGGTATGGTCAAAAAGGAATATGCACTCCTCGTTGCGGCTTGCGATGGCAATCTCTGCCCAAAAACAGGGACTCCAGCTACCACCCATCGATTCATTGGGCATCCAGAAACCTCCCCTATCGATATACTCGGCCTTGCACCCGCGCGGGACAGTCACTTTCATACCATAACGGCAGCGGATTGTATCCAGGGTCACTGCGACTTTCTCTTCTCCCGACATCAGATACCGGGGTTTTACAGAGGCACTGTCGGAATGAACCGGTTTTTCCTCCTTTGAACCGGGACCTCCTCCGATTAATAATTCGCTGCCTTCTCTTTCCGGCTCCGGGTACAGTTCGAATATGGAAGGCGGAGTAGAAAAAGTGAATAGGAACACCATTGCCAGCACCGGGAAAGCGAAGGCAAGGGCCCTGCCTGTACGGCGTCTGCGCACGGAGCGTTTTATTCCGGAAACAAGCGTTTTCATTTCAAGCTCGCTGATTTTTGTTGTGTATTGTCTGTGGGCGTCTGCGAGACACTCCACCCAGTCTTTATTCATGGTTCATCCTCCTTAAATACTCGGTTATTTTTTTGGCCAGCAGCAATTTGGCATGATGATACTGCGATGCCGATGTCCCTTCGTCTATCCCAAGCATATTGCCGATTTCCTTATGGGTTTTATTTTCAAAAGCGTGCAGGTTCAACACCGTACGACAACCCTCCGGAAGGCTCTGTATCATGTTGTACAGCTCTTCGGGCGGCACTTTCATATAATCCGGGGCCGATTCTTCGCTCGAAGAGGGTTCGTCCGCACAGTCCAGATTGGACAAGCGTCCCTTTTTTCGCAGGATACGCACCGACACCGTCATGGCTATCTTTGCGAGCCAGGCCCGGAAAGACCCTTCGCCGCGGTGACGGAAACGGCCGAAGGAGGTCGCCGCCTGTACGAAAGTGTCCTGTACCGCGTCTGCCACATCGTCATTATTTTCCAGATAACGACGGCAGATGGTGGTTACGAATGCAATATGTGGTTCAAAGTCCATTCTAACAGATAATAGCGCAAGACTGAGAATCTTTGTATGTAAAGATATCGTTTTCTTTGTTAAATTTGTAGAATATGAAAAAGAAACTGATAATCTACATAGGGATAATCATTGGTTTCCTGGTGCTGGCGTACGGGTTCGTGCCCCAGGTACTGAGCGGAAAGATAGTCAATCAGTCCGACATCTCCGGATGGCGCGGAATGGCTCAGGAGATGCTTCAGTGGAACAAGGAGCATCCCGACGACAAGACAGCCTGGACGGAATCCATGTTCGGGGGCATGCCCACAACCACCATCGAATCTTCTACCGAAGGCGATTGGACCTGGCCTCTCTACAAGGGCCTCATGGCGGGGAAGCGCCCTGCGAACTGGCTGTTCGTGTCGCTTCTGGGAGGCTTCCTGCTGATGCTTGCTTTCGGGGTAAATCCCCTGATTGCTGCAGGCGGAGCCATCGCCATCACCTTCTGTTCTTTCAATTTCCAGATAATACAGGTAGGGCACAATACCAAGATGCAGGCAATCGCCCTGATGCCCTGGGTGCTGGCGGCGCTGGTGTTCGCGTATAAATCCGCTGTGGCCAAAAAACTGCCGCAAGCCCTTCTGGGAGCTGCCCTGTTCGGGCTGACCGTTAGTTTTCAGGTCAAGGCCAACCATCCGCAGATATCCTACTACCTTGCGCTGATCATCCTCTTCTACGTGGTCACGGTGTTCATCTGGCTGCTGACAAATAAGGAACGCAGGGCGGCAATCGGGCGATTCTTCGCCATCTCGGCGCTGCTACTTGTGCTCGGGCTCGCAGGGATAGGGACGAACGCATCCAAACTTCTGCCCACCTTCGAATACACCCCCTACTCCATGCGTGGCGGGTCAACGTCGGGAGAAACCAAGGGTCTTGACCTGGATTACGCTACTGCCTGGAGTTATGGTTGGGAGGAACTGCCGAACCTGATGATCCCCAATTTCAATGGCGGGGCATCTGCCGGGGCGCTCGGGCCGAAGTCTGAAACCTACAAACTCCTGAAGCGCGCCGGCCAGCCGAACCTCAAGCAGATCAGCAGGCAACTGCCTCTCTATTGGGGACCCCAGCCATTCACCGCCGGGCCTATGTTCATCGGCGGCATCACCATCTTCCTCTTTCTCCTCGGGCTATTCTGCTACAAGGGGAAGGAGCGCTGGTGGCTGCTGGCGGTTACCCTGTTTGCCGTTTTCCTGGCGCTGGGGCACCACTTCATGTGGTTCACTCGCCTCTGCTTCAAGTATCTTCCCCTGTATAATAAATTCCGCACGGTCTCGATGGCCCTTTGCGTGCTGCAGATCACGATGCCGCTGCTGGGATTCATCTTCCTTAACAGCCTGGTACGCGGAGAGATAGGCTTCGATACCCTCCGGCGAAAGGGGCTTCTCGCCTTCGCGCTCACCGGCGGCATCTGCTTCCTGTTCTGGCTGTTCCCCGGCCTGGCGGGGAGCTTTACCGGCGCATCCGATGCAGGGATGCAGGGGGCCTTGGCGGACGCCCTTGTGGCCGACCGCATCAGCCTGCTCAGGAAAGATGCACTCGCCTCGTTCTGGCTTATCCTGGGCTCAGCGGGTCTTCTGCTTTGGGCAGCGAAGCAGGAGGTACTCGGCAAGCGCGTCACCGCCGCCCTCTGTGTCTGCGCCCTGGTGCTTTTCAACATGTTTGCAGTGGGCAAGCGCTACCTGCGGGCCGACGATTTTGTCACTCCCAGGAACTTCATGACCCAGTTCAACCAGAGGCCGGCAGATAAGGCCATCCTGGCGGACACCGACCCGTCGTACCGCGTGCTGGACCTGACCGTGAACGTATTCAACGACTCGCATCCTTCCTTCTGGCACAAGAACATAGGAGGATACTCCCCTGCAAAATTGCAGATCTATCAGGAATACATCGAAAGTCATCTGCAAAAAGAGATACAGCAACTGACGGGGGCCCTGCGGGGTGTTTCTACGCTGGCTGAAGCGGAGGAGGCGATGCCGTATCTGGAAGGGCTGGCGAAACTGAACTGCCGCTATATTATTATCGATGGCGGAGCGGCGCCACTGCGTTACCCGTTTGCGAAGGGGAATGCCTGGTTCGAGGAGTCCGGCAGCGAGGAAGATGGCTCCGGAGACTTCGTGCGGCTGACATCCTATGCGCCAAACTGCCTGCGCTACGAATATTCCGCCACGCAGGATAAGAAGCTGGTTTTCAGCGAAGTATGGTATCCCGCCGGATGGGTTTTGCGCCTGGAGGATGGTTCGGAACTGGAGATGAGCCTGAGCGACGAGGTGCTCCGCAGCGCGGTGGTACCTGCCGGCAAGCATACTCTGGAGATGCGCTTTGAGCCGGCATCCTACGCCCGCGGAGCGGCCCTGTCCCGGACCTGCTCGATACTGCTGATCCTGCTCGCACTGGGCTCCGTGGCCGGAATGGTGCTTGCACGTAAAAAAGAATAGTATGGAAGTCAGGGCAAAGAAAGCACTCGGACAGCATTTCCTGGTGGACCAGGGGATAGCGCAGCGAATCGTGGCCGCGCTGGAGCCCGGCGATAGCCTACGCGGAGGGGTCCTGGAGATAGGTCCGGGGATGGGCGTCCTCACGCAGTATCTGCTGAAGCGCGAAGACATCGACCTGAAGATGATAGAACTGGACGACGAGTCTGTGAACTATCTGTTGACCCACTTCAACGGGATGCAAGGCCGGCTGTTCCTGGGGGACTACCTCAAGATGAACATCCACCACCTTTTCGACGGCCCCTACCGCATAATCGGCAACTTTCCCTATAATATCTCCTCGCAGATCTTTTTCAAGATACTGGACGATCGCGACCGCGTGCCGGAGGTGGTGTGCATGATCCAGAAAGAAGTGGCGGAGCGCATCGCCGAAGGACCCGGAAGCAAGACTTACGGGATTCTGAGCGTGCTGCTGCAGGCCTGGTACGATATCGAGTATCTGTTTACGGTGGAGCCGGGGGCTTTTGCGCCGCCGCCCAAAGTCAGGTCCGCCGTTATCAGATTGCGGCGCAACGGGCGCATAGATCTGGGCGTAGATTCAAAACTGTTCAAGACCGTCGTCAAAACGGCCTTCAATCAGCGGCGAAAGACGCTGCGCAATGCGCTGAAGCCGATGCTGGACCCGGAAAAACCCGGTTTTGCAGAGTTTGTTGCAGATCCGGTCTTCGACCTGCGCGCCGAAAGACTCAGCGTGGAGGATTTCATTGCATTAACCGAAAAATGCAGTAGTTTTGTAAGAGTATGAAAGCAATAATCAGCGGATACGGCCGTATGGGCCATATGGTGGAGCAGAAGCTCAAGGAGCACGGCATCGAATTGGCGATGGCGAGCGAGGATATTTGCGCAACGCCCCAGGCCCTGGCAAAGGAGTGCGTGTGCATAGATTTCACCACGCCCGATGCCTTCAAAGCCAATTACAAGTTCATCGCGGCCAACTTCAAGGCCGCCGTCGTAGGCACCACCGGCTGGAACGATATTCAGGCGGAGGTGATAGCAGAGTTCGAGAAGCAGGGCACCCCGATGATCTATGCCTCCAACTTCTCCCTCGGTGTGAACGCCCTGTTCGCCGCGGTGGAAAAGACGGCGAAGATACTGAAAGGCCACGGCTACACCCCGCACATCAGCGAAACCCATCATATACACAAGCTGGACGCCCCCAGCGGAACGGCCAAGAGCCTTGGAGCGCTGGTAGAAAACGCCCTCGGGGTGAAGCCGGACATCGAAGCCTTCCGGGAAGGCGAGGTGCCGGGCATCCATACTGTGGAATTCCGCTCCGGCGTGGACAGGCTGGAGTTCACCCACGAAGCCTTCTCCCGCGAGGGCCTTGCAGAAGGGGCGGTGGTGGCCGCAGAAATGACCGAAGGCCTCAACGGCGTACACGAATTCAAAGATCTTATCATATGCTAAAGTTCAAAGGTTGCGGAACGGCGCTCTTCACCCCGTTCAAGAATGGAAAAGTAGATCTCGACTGCTTCGGCAGATGCGTCCGGAGGCAGGTGGAGGGAGGAATAGATTTCCTGGTGCCGCTGGGCACTACGGGAGAGACTCCCACCCTTTCCGACCAGGAGAAACTGGACGTCTACCACTGCGCCCGCGAGAATGCCGGCGGCCTGCCGGTGGTGGTTGGCGTAGGCACCAACAGCGTCACGGGCACCATCGCCAACATCCGCCTTTTGAATGAGGCAGATGCCTTCCTGGTGGTGGCCCCCTACTACAACAAACCGCCCCAGAGGGGGATGTATGAGTATTTCAAGACCATCGCCGGCGAGACCGACAAACCCATAATCCTTTACAATGTGCCCGGCCGCACCGGTTCCAACATCGAGGCGGAAACCACCCTAAAGCTCGCCACGGACGTTCCAAACATAGTGGCGGTGAAGGAGGCTTCCGGCAAGATTCCCCAGATAGAGGAGATCTTGAAGGGCGCGCCGGAAGGATTCGCGGTGCTGAGCGGAAACGACGACGACACTTTCGAGCTGATGAAGAAGGGTGCCGCCGGCGTGGTGAGCGTTGCCTCCAACGTCGCCCCCGCCCTGATGGCGGAGTTCACCCACGCCCTGCTGGACGGCAAGTTCGAAGAGGCCGCCGCGATGGACAAGGCCATGGGCGCCCTGTTCAAGAACCTCTTCATCGAGCCCAACCCCATCCCCGGAAAGGCCGCAATGGCTCAGCTGGGGCTGATGGAAAACTCCCTGCGCCTGCCTTTGGTGCCGGCGCTGGCAGAGACGGAAAAGATTATGGCACAGACACTTAAAGACCTGAACCTGTTATGAGCGAAATTACCCTCGAACGCTTCAACGAAGTGATGGATGCCCTGGAGAAGGGCGAACTCCGCGTCGCGGAAAAGAAGGATGGCACCTGGGTGGTGAATTCCTGGGTGAAGGAGGTTATTCTTGCCGGATTCAAACTTGGCAAGATAGTGGAAATGGGCGGTGGATTCCTGGATAAGGACACCTTCCCAGTGCGGAGGTTCACCCCGGCGGACGGCGTGCGGGTGGTTCCGGGAGGGAGTGCCGTGCGCCGCGGGGCCTACATGGCGCCTGGCAGCATCATCATGCCTCCGGCCTACGTGAATGTAGGCGCCTATGTAGACAGCGGCACGATGGTGGATTCCCACGTGACCATCGGTTCCTGTGCCCAGGTGGGGAAGAATGTGCATGTGTCGGCCTCAACGCAGATAGGCGGAGTGCTGGAACCTGCCGGCGCAACCCCGACTATCATCGAGGACGGAGCATTCGTGGGAGGCAATTGCGGTATCTACGAAGGCACGATCGTTCAGGAGGGCGCAGTAATCGCCAGCGGAGTGATAATCACCTCATCTACAGCTATTTACGATGCGGTCAACGGGGAGTTCATCCGTCGCAACGCCGAAGGGCGCATCGTCGTGCCCCGGAACGCAGTTGTAGTCAGCGGCAGCAAACCCATCGCCAAGGGCCCCGCCGCCGAAGCCGGCGTGCACCTCTACTGCCCCGTCATCGTCAAATACCGCGACGACAAAACCGCCGGCAGCATCCAGCTGGAAGATCTGCTGAGGTAGTTCTCCTGCCAGATCGATTTTCACCACACCCCGCCCACCGCGGGGTGTTTTTATTTATTCGTCTAATCAGCTACCTGCCACTGCATTATATCATAAGGGTTTTCTTTATGGTCAACCATAAGATTTATTTTCGCCACATTTTATGTTTCAGGGGTGTCTGGCTAGATTATTCTATATAGATTTGAAGCGGCTGCAGTTAAGAATTGCCAAACAATTTGTTCACAAATTTGTGAATGTTCAATTATTATTTATACCTTTGCAAAGAGAGAATATGCTTGTGGTTTTTGAGAAAGAGTATTTGAAAGATCTGTATGTTAGTGGACGATGTTACGACAAGAGCCATAGATATCAACCACATATCATCTCAAAGTATGCACGTATTATCAAATTAATGTGCTCACAGGATGATGTGTTAAGTTTGATGAAATACTCGTCATTGCATTATGAAAAACTAAAGGGAGACAAAGAAGGCTTGTCATCCATCAGGATTAATAAACAGTATAGGATTGAGTTTGAAGAAATTATAGAGAACGGGAAAACCAAAGCGACGATATGTAATATTGTAAGTCTTTCCAACCATTATAAATAAATGAAAATGAAAGAATTAAATACGATTGATCCGAACATGGTTGCCAATAATCTGGCACCGTATGAACCTGTTCATCCTGGTTTAGTACTCCGTGATGAGTTGGAAAGCCGCGGTATATCCCAGCGTCAGTTGGCGTTGAAGATGGATGTCCCTCCAAGTCAGTTGAACGAGATTATCAACGGTAAAAGGAATATGACAGCAGAGTATGCCTTGATGATAGAAGCGCTTTTGGGAATACCCGCAGTTCCACTGCTTCGCATGCAGACAGATTACAACCTTCAAAGCGCCCGCAGGGACAAATCTTTTATTGATAAACTCAAATCGCTGGCTTCGATCGCAGCGGCGCTTTAACGCATTTCGCCACACCTCGCCATCTGCGGGGTGTTCTTGTTTATTAGTGTAACTCGTTCATATTCACGTCCTTATATCATAAGGATAATCTTTATGATTAACCATAAGTTTTCTTTCCACCACATTTTAAGTTTCAGGGGGGTCGGTTTGTGCGGAAAACAATGCTTTAGCAAAGAATAATTTTGGATTTGATATTAAAACTACTATCTTTGCGATGAAGTACAGTGAATTGGAAAAGAGACTGAGAAAGGCTGGTTGCTACATGATAGATGCAAATGGAAGACATCCAACCTGGTATAGCCCCATTACGGCAAGAGAATTCCAGACCAGCCATCATAAGTCTGAAGAAGTGAAAAGAAAGACCTTGTTTAACATTTTAAAAGACGCAGGTATAAAATGAAAAGGATTGTTACTGTCACATTGGAAAGGGGGAAGGATGGATCATATTCAGCTTTTATTTCGAGCGACAATTGTCCATTTGGATGTATAGGCGAGGGGATGACTGCCAAAGAAACCGAAGAGGATTTCTTTGCCGGAGTAGAAGACATGAGAAGAGTATATGCTAAAAGCAACAAGCCCTTCCCAGACCTTGAGTTTAGGTTTAAATACGATGTTCCTTCGTTCCTAGGGTACTATGCTTACGCCTTTTCTCTTGCGGGACTACAAAGAATCACCGGCATCAACCAACGGCAATTAAGCCATTATGTAAACGGGGTTCGCAGGCCGTCCAAACAGACCACACAGAAGATAGAAACAGCCCTTAAGCGTTTCGCCACAGAGCTGTCTCAAATAACATTACTTTGAACCGCTGGCAGCATCCAGCTGGAAGATCTGCTGCGGTGATCTAATGCGCTAACATAGCGATCAGCATCACAAGGCTGCCAAGGATTGTGGCGCCGGAAATGATTCCGAATTCCGCAGTATAAGCTTTGACCAGGGACTTTTCCTGTGGCGGGGAAAGCCTGTTAGTCTTGACATTGTAACAGATTCCGCTACCGTCGAAGAAGAACTGCACATAACTGACGTTGACGTAGTGATCAACGTAACCCATTGAATCTACCTGGGATGTTGTGCGGACCTTTTCATAAACAAGAATATACCCATCTGCGCCATCGGACACCTCCCTGTCGGGCGCGCCGAACTCTCTGACTATCTGGGAATGGGTCTGGCCTCTGTAAGTTGTGTTGTAGTATTCTGTTCCAGTGGTAGTGTTGCTATCAAATAGAGACCGATAGGCAGAACAACTGCTTAACACCAATATAGCCGCAAGAATGGAAGCAATCTTTTTCATAGCTAGACGTTTTCTTCAACGTCTTGCAAAAAGTATGCTAATGGCTGAGGGCCGATAGGAGGGTTACGAGTTGGGCCGTGAGGGCGCGGCGGCTGTACGCGGCGGGGGAAGGGCGGTCTGCTCCGCGTTGCTGCGCAACCCGTTCCGGGAAAATGCTCCGCAGACCGCATCCCCCGCCCGCTTCGCCATAACGCGCAGCAGCCACGTCCCGGATAAAACCGGACGGATCCGCGTCCCAGTCGAACATTTTCCCCGTTCCGGTGGAGGCCAGCAGTTCGGCAGCGGCACTGTCGGAAGGGCCGATGCCCAGGACGAAAGGTCCTGCCGCCATGCACTCGAAAATCTTCCCGGGATAGACCTTGCTGTACTCGGGGGAATGACGGAGAGGAAGCAGAATAATATCCGCCTGCCGCAACTCTGCAACAGATTCAGGGTGAGGCAGATAACCAAGCAAGCGGAGCTGTGCGCCAAGGCCGGCTTCGGTAATCGCCTCGACTATTTCAGGATCGACTTTGCCCGCAAGGCGAATCTCCAGGCGCGAAGCGAAATCGGCGGATTCGGAGCACAGACCGGCAAGGGCATTCCAGAGTTCAAGAGGATTGCCGTCGGAGGCGAAAAGCCCGGTATGGACTACGCGGAACTTGCCATCAGTGCGGGGCGGCAGTTCTGCGGCGAAATCGGATTCATCATACCCGTTGGTAATCAGATGCACCGGCGTAGAAGTCCGGGCGGCAAAATCCGCCTGCACGCGAGGAGTCACCGAAACGATAGCCGTTGCTTCGTCCAGTACGGACTGCTCCAACTTGAAATGGCGGCGGCGAACCCAGGGTAGAAGGGGCAGATTCTCAAAGTAGAACATTCGGGTCCAGGGATCCCGGAAATCCGCCACCCACGGCACACCCAGGCGCCTGTGAAGGCCCAGCCCGATAAGGTGCACCGACTGCGGAGGGCCTGTGGTAACTATCACATCCACAGGATGTTCCGAAAGATACCTACATAAAAAACCTACTGACGGCCGCACCCATCCGGCACGCGGATCCGGCACGAAGAAATTGCTCCGGATCCACAACATCAGGCGCTGCTTCCAACTCTTTTTCTGGGAATTGATAGGATTCACGCCGGCTCCCTTGCCGGAACCGCGGCCCATCAACTTATGATAAATCGCATATGGCTCGCGGATAGGCTGCTTCAGAACTTCGACCTCGGCAGGAATCTCTGCCAAAAGGCTTTCATCCACAGCAAGTTGCTCTGGATTGGACGGAGTATAAACCACCGGCTGCCATCCGAGCGAAGGCAGGTACTTGGCAAACTTTACCCAGCGCTGAACCCCGGATCCCCCGGTCGGAGGCCAGTAGTAACTTATGATGAGGACCCTACGCATCGAGCCCTATCTCCTCTTTCATCGCCCGCAGCAGGTCGAAGGCCTGCATCGGGGTCATGTTGTTAAGGTCTGCCGCCTCCAGCTTGGCACGTATGGCACCCAGGGTAGGGTCATCGAGCTGGAAGAGGTTCAGCTGCACGCTGCCGTCGTCCTGCACGGCGCCGGCCGAAGCAACCGGATACCGAAACTGTGCGAAACGCCCCCCTCGGTAAGCTTCCTCAAAAAGATAATATCCTTCCCCACCTCCTTGACGGCGATGTGGTAGTTCTTCACACGCGGGTAGATATCTTCCAGATCGTTAAGTTCGTGATAATGAGTGGCAAAGAGGGTCTTGGCGCCCTTGCCGGACTTGTGGATATATTCCACCAGGGCGCGGGCGATGCTCATTCCGTCGTAGGTGGAAGTGCCGCGGCCGATTTCGTCGAGCAGCACCAGCGAGCGGGCGGAAAGGTTGTGCATTATCATCGCCGTCTCCAGCATCTCCACCATGAAAGTGGATTCTCCGCGGGAGATGTTGTCGGTGGCACCGACGCGGGTGAAAATCTTGTCGAAATAGCCCATCCGCACCGACTCCGCGGGCACGAACGAACCCACCTGCGCCATCAGCACAATCAGCGCGGTCTGCCTCAGGAGCGCGGATTTACCCGCCATGTTCGGGCCGGTCAGTATCATTATCTGGGTGTCGGAAGAATCCAGATGCACGTCGTTCGGCACATATTCCTCGCCCGGGGGCATCAGGGTCTCGATAACCGGATGCCGGCCGGCCTTGATGTCAAGCACCGTGCCGCCGTCCACCTCGGGCCGGCAGTAGCGGCGTTCGATGGCCTGCACGGCGAAGCCCGAGAGCACGTCCAGCTGCGAGATGATGTCGCAGTTGGTCTTGATGTCCCGGATGGCCTTCTGCACCTCGGCTATCAGCGCCCCGTAGATGCGGCTTTCTATCTCGTAGATGGTCCCTTCGGCCGAAAGGATCTTCTGTTCATATTCCTTAAGTTCCTCTGTGATATAGCGTTCCGCGCCCACCAAGGTCTGCTTTCGCACCCATTCGGGCGGCACCTGGTCCTTGAAGGTATTGCGCACCTCCAGGTAGTAGCCGAACACGTTGTTGTATCCTATGCGCAGCGACGAAATTCCCGTGCGCTCCACCTCGCGGGCCTGCATCTGCAGCAGGTAGTCCTTGCCGCCGGTTGAGATGCTGCGGAGCTCGTCCAGGGTCTTGTCCACTCCGGGGGCGATGACGGGGCCTTTGCCTATCTGCGCGGCCGGGTCTTCTGCCATCGTGGCCTCGATGCGTGCGAGCAGCTTACCGCAGTTCTTCATCCCCTTCAGAAGCTTGTCCAGGGCCTCCACGCCGGTGTCCGAGCAGAGGGCCTTGATGGGTTCCATCTGCCTCAGGGACCTGCGCAGCTGCATCATTTCGCGGGGGAGAAGCTTTCCGGTGGCGGCGCGGGAGAGGATGCGCTCAAGGTCGCCCACATCCGAAATCAGCCTCCGCACCTCATCCAGCGGGCCGTCGTTATCGAAGAAGAACTGCACGCAGTCGTAGCGGGCGTTCAGCGCGGCGCGGTCCATTATAGGCATCGAGAGCCAGGAACGCAGCAGGCGCGCGCCCATCGGCGACGAGCAGCGGTCCAGCACATCCACCAGGCTGGTGCCCTCACGACCGGCGTTCGACGCAAAGATTTCCAGATTGCGGATGGTAAAACGGTCCATCCACACGAACTTTCCCTCATCTATGCGGGAGACGCTGCAGATGTTCCGCAGGCCCTCGTGATGCGTCTGTTCCAGATAATAGATTACCGCCCCGGCAGCGCAGATGGCGAGGGGAAAACTCTCCACGCCGAAGCCCTTCAGGGTCTCCACACGCAGCTGAGAGCGCAGTTTTTCGGCCGCCGAATCATAAACGAACGCCCATTCTTCTAGGGGGGTGATATAATAGTCGCCGAAGCGCTCGCGGGCGCCTTTCACGCAGTCCCTCTGCACCACCAGTTCCTTGGGGGAGAAGGATGCAAGCAGGGTGGAGATATAATCCAGCGAGCCTTGGGCAACACGGAAAGTGCCGGTAGAAGCATCCAGGAAGGCGGCGCCGACCTGATCGTTATCGAAACAAAGCCCGCAGAGCCAGTTGTGCTCCTTCTGCTCCAGCATCCCCTCGCCGAAAGCGATTCCGGGGGTGAGGATCTCCGTTATCCCACGCTTCACCAGCTTGGCCTGCGCGAGTTTCGGATCCTCCAGCTGGTCGCAGATAGCGACCTTGTAGCCGGCACGGACCAGTTTGGGAAGATACTGTGCCAGAGCGTGATGCGGGATTCCAGCCATAGGGGTGTCCCCCTTTTCGCCGTTGGATTTGCGCGTCAGCACTATCCCCAGCACCTTGCTGGTGATGAGCGCATCGTCGCTGTACGACTCATAGAAATCCCCCACGCGGAACAACAGCACCGCCTCAGGATTCTGGGCCTTGATGCTGAAATACTGCTTGAGAAGCGGAGTATCTTCCTTGGGTTTTGCCATATCAAGGCAAAGATAATAAAATTACACCAGATTCGTTATGGCTATGGCCACTATCATCACCGGGGCGGCATAGCGGATCAGCCAGTACACAAAACGGTAGCGGACATGGCGCAGAACCTCTTCGCGGGGCATCTTCCAGCCCACCAGAAGGGCGAAGGCAAGAGCTCCGATCATCATCAGCACGTTGGAGGAGACGAAGTCGCAGGCGCCGAAAACGCGGGGAGCCACTGCGCAGGCGAATCCAAGCGCGGCCGCAGCCCCGAAGACCGCCAGAACCGCATGGCTGCGGCGCATCCCCCTCTGGTCTACCATCCAGGCCACCACTACTTCCAGCATCGAAATTGAGGAGCTGAGGGCGGCTATCAGGATGGCCAGGAAGAACACCACCGGCAACACCACTCCCATGCGGGAGAAAATCACCGGGAGGGTCTCGAACACCAGCGACGGGCCAGCCGCGGGTTCTATCCCGGCGGCAAACACTGCCGGCATTATGGCGAAGCCAGCTATCAGGGCGAAGACCGTGTCGAAAAAGGCCGTCCATCCCCCTGCGGAAATCAGGTTCGCATCTTCTTTCATGTAGGAAGAGTAGGTGAGGATGGTGCCCACGCCGAGCGACAGGCTGAAGAAGGACTGGCCCAGCGCGGCGGCAACCGCAGGCGCGTCGAGTTTGCTGAAATCGGGCTTTATCAGGTATTCCACCCCTTTCCCGGCTCCCGGCAGGCTGAGGGACACCAGCGCGATTACCACCACCATCACGAACAGCACCGGGATGGAAATCTTGGAGAAGCGGCCTATGCCCTTGTCGACCCCGGCACCCACTATCATCGCCGTCAGGCCCAGGAATACCAGCATGCAGCTGACGCTCTCTACGGGAGATGCGCCCATGGCGGCGAACACCTCGCGGGCCTCTTCCATGCTGCGTCCGCTGAACCCTCCGCCGAGGGAGCGGATCAGGTAGTCTATGCTCCATCCGCCTACTACACTGTAGAAGGAGAGGATTATGAAGGATGCCAGGATGGCCGTATAGCCGGCCCACTTGCTTTTGGGGGAGATGCTTTCCAGGGCGCCGAAGGTGTCGCGGCGGGTAGACTTGCCTATTGTCGCCTCCGCATAGAAGATAGGTAGCGAGACCAGCAGACAGCAGATGATGTAGACTATGATGAATGCCGCGCCTCCATGCTCGCCCACCATGTAGGGGAAACGCCAGATGTTGCCGAGCCCGACAGCGGACCCGGCCATCGCCATCACTGCGGCGAAACGGCTGCTGAATTTACCCCGGTTACTCACCCTTGAATTCTTTCAGTAGATAGCCTATGCGGCGGGTGATATCCCTTTCGTTGAGAGGATCCGCCTCTTCCGGCGTAGACCTGTTGAAATAGACCAGGCGGCCGGTGCGCACGTCGGCGACCAACAGCCAGATTTTGGATTCGTAACGCAACTGATCCTCTTCCAGCGTGATGCGGCGCGACCACACGAACCCTTCCGAATAGACCATAAGGGCGTAACGGCTGGGCTGGGTGGAAAGGAAGGCCTGCATCGCGGCAGGAAGGCGCTTCTTGGTGAGGTCTTCGTAGATGCTCAGTTTCTTGATCCATTCATAATCGCCGTCCAGCGCCTCCTGGTTGCTGCGGCCAACTACTGAAACCACCTTTTTTACAGGCAGGTTCTGCTGCTCTATCGCCTTGATTATCAGCTGTTCCGACAAAGCGGAAAGACTGTCGGAATAGAAGAAGTTGGAGTATGGCACCAGGCAGTCGATGCGGCTGTAGGGAGCCACCAGCGTGAGTTCGTCGACAACCGGCTTCTCCTCCCCTATGAAGCGGGTGGTGGAGCAGGCGCAGAGCAGTATCGCCAGGATTATGAGGCTACTTCTTTTCGTAGACTACAAACTCGAATTCGTATCCGGTTTCCGGATCTGTATGGGTTTCGGATGTGCTTACGCGCTGCCAGACCTCAGGGTCGATTTCGGGGAAGAAGGCATCCGCTTCCTTCACCTCGGTGTGCACGTGCGTGATGTAGAGACGGTCCATAAGCGGAAGGGCGGCGCGATAGACGGAGGCTCCGCCCATGATGAAGCACTTGTCCTTGCCCGTTGCCTCGGCCTCTGCAAAAGCCTCATCGAAGGAATAGACGCAGGTAACCTCGGGAATCGGGTCTCCCCCAAGGTTGAGAACTATGTTCTTGCGGCCCTTCAGCGGACGGAAAGGCAGGGAGAAATAGGTTGTGCGGCCCATGATGACGGGATATCCCTTGGTCGTGGCCTTGAAATACTGCAGGTCTTCGGAGATGTGCCAGGGCAGATCCCCCTTAACACCTATTCCGTAATTGTCGGCTATTGCGACTATGAGGCACTTTAGCATGGCTTGTGGGTTTTAACTTTCAAAGATAATTATTTTTACTATATTTGCGAAACTCTCGTTATAACGATAGTGATATGGAACAGCAAATCATATTATATCACGGCTCGCCTAGGATTGTTGAGCGGCCCTTCTTCGGAGGAGGGCGGCCGAACAATGATTACGGGCCGGGCTTCTACTGTACCGAGAGCATAGATCTGGCCTGTGAATGGGCAAGGCCAGAAGCCCAGGCGGGCTTTGTGAACAAGTATTACCTGGAAAACGAGGGCCTGGCCGTGCTGAATCTGTCCGAAAAGCCCTGCCATGCGCTGAACTGGCTGGCTATCCTGCTGCAGAACAGGCACTTCTATATCCCACAAGGGCTGGCTTCCGAGGCCAGGGCATACATTCTTTCGGAATTCCTGACGGACTGTTCCGGGTATGACCTGATCAAAGGCTGGAGGGCGGATGACTCCTACTTCTCTTTCGCCAAGGCCTTCCTGAACGGAAGCATCTCCCTGGAACAACTGTCTTCCGCCATGAAGCTGGGGCAACTGGGAGAGCAGATCGTCCTCAAGAGCGAAAAGGCTTTCGAAAGGATTCATTACCTCGGCGCCACCCCGGCACCCGATGCCTATGCGGCAAGGCGCAAGGCCAGGGACGAGGCGGCAAGGGAAGGTTTCTCCAGGCTCAAGGCTTCCGCAGAGCCTCTTGCCGGGACATATATCCTTGACATCCTTCGCAATAAATGGAAAAACGACGATGAACGCCTACGCTGAAACATATCTTCCCGATGCGATGGAGTCTCTCGGAGCGATGTTGGATTATGCTGTGAACGGCTGCGGCATTGCCCTGGAAGATTTCTACGCCCGCTTTCTGGCCAGCAGGGTGGCGGAAGGATTCGGCGGAGGCCTCCCCAAATATGTGGCCGGGATGTCGGGAATAGAGCTGGCCGAGGCGGTGCTGGAAGAAACCGGCGCCCCGGCAGCCAATCTAACAGACTTCATCCCCAGCAATCCCGGATGCGAATACTGGTGCGGATGGGCCCTGGCATATCTGCAATGGCAGTCGGGGTGGTCTTTCGAGTATATCCAAAATCACGGGCTGACGGTCGGGGATGTGGCAGAAATGTATCATCCCCTTCACGAAGCCGATGTTTCAAAGTTTGCCGAGATTGCGGGACGCCGGATAGAAGCTTTTTCCAAAAAGAGCGGGAGCCCGGTGAAGCATTTTCGGAAAGCATTGGGCTTGACCCAGGAAGAACTTGCCCGCCGCTGCGGCATCACTCTCCGTATGATCCAGGCCTATGAGCAGCACCGGCAGGACCTGTCGAAAGCCGAAGCCTCCACCCTTTTGAATCTTAGCCGCGCGCTATGCTGCAAACCAGATGAATTGATTTAATTATTTGCTATCTTTGAAAAAATATTGTCTGCTATGTCCACTATTACCAAAGAACTCTGGGGCAAGGCCCAAGGAAAAGAAATCTATAAGTATAAGATGGTGAACGCTTCCGGCGCGTATGTGGTGCTGGGGAGCGTGGGTGCAGCAATCGTGGAGATTCACGTGCCGGACAAGAATGGAGAGTTGGGGGACGTGGTGATCGGATACCCCGCTGCCGAGAGTTATTTCGCCGACGGCCCTTGCTCTGGGAAGGTGCCCGGGCGCTATGCAAACCGCATCGCCAAGGGGCATCTGGAGGTGGATGGAAAGGTGTATGAACTCCCCATCAACAACGGCCCCAACCATCTGCACGGCGGCCCCGAGGGCTTCCAGAACCAGGTTTGGGACTCCCGCGTGGACGGGGATGCGGTGGAGTTCATGTACTTCTCGCAGGACGGAGAAATGGGTTATCCCGGCAATCTGAAGGTGACCGCGCGCTACGTGTGGACGGAGAACAACGAGCTGGAGCTGACCTTTGCGGCGGTGGCAGATGCCGCTACGGTGGTGAACCTCACGAACCATGTGTATTTCAACCTGGACGGAGAGGGCGCCGGCAGCATCGAGAAGCACCTCCTGCGCCTCAACGCATCCGAATATCTGCCCACCGACAGCACCCTGATTCCCCTTGGGGAGTCCGAACCGGTGGCAGGCACGCCGATGGACTTCGTGACGGCGAAAGAGATTGGGCGGGACCTGCACGCAGACTTCCCTGCCATCAGCTACGGCAAGGGCTTCGATGCCTGCTGGGTGATCGACGGGAAGATAGAGGGCCAGCTGGCGGAAGCGGCGGAACTCTGCTCGCCGGAGAGCGGACGCACGTTGAAGGTTTACACCACCCAGCCGGGCGTGCAGATCTACACCGGCAACTGGCTGAACGGCTGCCCTGAGGGCAAGAACGGGCACATCTACCACGACTACGATGCCGTGGCTATCGAGTGCCAGCACTTCCCGGACAGCCCCAACAAACCGGACTATCCTTCCACCCTGCTGCAGCCGGGGGAGACTTTTGAACAGGCAATAATTTGGGCGTTCTCGGCGAAGTAGATTCCTTCGCTGCGCTCGGAATGACAGAAAGAAAACATGAAACAATACCTGGACCTTTTGCGCCACATCCGCGAAAACGGCGTAATCAAGACCGACCGCACCGGAGTCGGCACCCAAAGCGTATTCGGATATCAGATGCGCTTCGACCTTTCGGAGGGATTCCCTCTTCTGACCACCAAGAAGGTGCATCTGAAATCGATAATCTACGAGCTCCTGTGGTTCATTTCGGGGGATACCAACGTGAAGTATCTCCAGGACCACAAGGTGACCATCTGGGACGAGTGGGCCGATGAAAACGGGGATCTGGGCCCGGTCTATGGGCATCAGTGGCGCAGCTGGCCGGCCCCTGACGGACGCAGCATCGACCAGCTCTCGCAGGTGATTGATTTGATAAAGAACCATCCGGATTCCCGCCGTATGCTCGTGTGTGCCTGGAACCCGGGCGAAGTGGACAAGATGGCCCTGCCGCCCTGCCACTGCCTCTTCCAGTTCTATGTGGCGGATGGGAAATTGAGCTGCCAACTTTATCAGCGCAGCGCTGACACCTTCCTCGGGGTGCCGTTCAACATCGCTTCCTATGCCCTGCTGACGATGATGATCGCCCAGACCTGCGGCCTGCAGCCGGGCGAATTCATCCACACCACCGGGGACACGCATATCTACATGAACCACTTCGACCAGGTGGCGGAGCAGCTCAGCCGCGAGCCGCGGCCCCTGCCCAAGATGCTGCTGAACCCCGACGTGAAGAGCGTCTTCGACTTCAAGTACGAAGACTTCACCCTGGTCGATTACGACCCCTGGCCCGCCATCAAGGCCCCGGTGGCGGTGTAAGGTCTTCGACCACGGGCTACGTTCTGCTACGTTTTTCTATCATTTCGTAACCAACCCCCATTTTTACGGGTGGGTCTGATACAATTTATGCCTTATTCGTAGCCAACGCCCGTTCTCAGACAGGGGTCTGCTACGTTATTCCCTGTTTTTGCATCTAATAATCGAAGTATTTCATTTTTTATTCAGAACTTTGTGCAAGTTTTCCAAAATGTAGGGTTGAATAACGGTATGAGATTAGTTTTAAAGTTTGCGGCGGCTGTGTTTTTGTGTTTTGCCGCCGAATACATATCACAAGCCCAGGGCAAAGCGACGGTCAGCGGGTACATCACTGATGCGAAGACCGGGGAGACGCTGATTTCCGCCGGTGTAGTGGCGCGCAAACCGGCAAAAAGCACGAGCCAGACGGGCGAAGGCCAAGGAAGCACGAGCCGGACCGGCGAGGGCCAGGCAAGCGCCGGCCAGGGCATAACCGGCGCGGTGACCAACCCTTACGGTTTCTACACCCTTACGCTGCCGAAGGGTGCCCACGAACTCACAGCTTCCTACATGGGATACTCCGACCAGACCGTCTCCATCAATCTGCAGAGGGATACCACCATCAACTTCATCCTAAACCAGGACTTGCAGCTCAACAGCGCCACGGTGGTGGCCACCAAGGACGCGGGCATACTCTCCACCAAGATGAGCGCCATCGAGGTGCCGGTGACTGTGATCCAGCAGACACCCACCCTTTTTGGCGAGGCGGATGTGCTCAAGACCATCCAGCTGATGCCGGGCGTGCAGGCGGGAACTGAAGGTTTTTCAGGTATTTACGTGCGTGGTGGAGGCCCCGAAGAGAACCTCCTGCTGCTGGACGGCATATCCCTCTACAACGCCGAGCATCTGATGGGAATCTTCTCCATCTTCCAGCCGGAAGCGGTGAAAAAGGTCACCCTCTACAAAGGCTCCTTCCCCGCCAGGTACGGCGGCCGCATCTCCTCCATCATCGACATCCGCACCAACGACGGCAACATGAAGGAGTACCACGGCACCGTGAGCGTGGGCGCCATCAGCGACAAACTGCACCTGGAGGGCCCTATCATCAAGGACAAACTCGCCTTCAGCGTCAGCGGGCGCGGGATGCACACCCTCTTTTTCACCCCGATCCTGCGTGCCCACGACCTCAACGGCAACTACTATTTTTACGACCTCAACGGCAAGCTCAGCTGGCGCATCTCCGACCGCGACCGAATCTACCTTAACGCCTACAACGGCCGCGATATCTTCTTCTATAAAGATAAGGATAACGGCTTTGGCACAATATCTTACGGGGACAACACCACCGCCAGCCACAGCTATTCCGACAGCAACAACATCGACATCCGCTGGGGCAACACCCTGGCCGCCCTGCGCTGGAACCATATCTTCAACAACCGCCTCTTCTCCAACGCCACCGTAGCCTACACCCGCTACAAGATGCAGGTGGGGGTGGATATCGAGAACGTGGATGTCGTGGACGGGAAGAAGAGCCGGGACGTGTTCAGCATACTCTACCACTCCGGAATGCGGGACCTGACCGCCAAGCTGGATTTCGACTACACACCCTCGCCGCAGCACCTGATCAAGTTCGGCGCGGAGTACGTGAACCACACCTTCATCCCCGAGACCCTGGGGGGATATATCTATGAGAGCGATGCGACCGAGGTTGCCGTAGACACCACCTTCAAGGCATCCGCCAACGCCACCCTCCACGGGCACGAGATGTCCGTCTATGCGGAGGACGACATCAGCATCGGCGAGCGTCTGACCCTGAATCCGGGCCTGCACGCGGCCTTCTTCTACACCCTCGGCACCCCCTACTGGAGCCTGGAGCCCAGGATGAGCGCCAAGTACAACTTCACGGAGGATATCTCCGCCAAGGCCTCCTACTCGCGCATGGCGCAGTACGTGCATCTGCTCTCGCCCGCAAAGATCACCCTGCCGATGGACCTCTGGGTGCCCATCACCGACAAGATCAAGCCCGTCACCTCGGACCAGGTCAGCGTCGGGGCCTACTACAGCGGCATCCCCGGATGGGAGTTCTCGCTGGAGGGCTACTACAAGTGGATGCACAACATCCTGGAATACAGCGACGGCACATCCTTCTTCGGCAACTCCGCCAACTGGCAGAAGAACGTGGAGATGGGAGAAGGCCTGGCGCGCGGGGTGGAACTCTTCGTGGAGAAGAAGGACGGCCCCACCACCGGCTGGCTGGGATACACCCTCGCCTGGAGCGACCGCGTGTTCCCGGACGGCACCATCAACGGCGGAAAGCCCTTCCCCTACCGCTACGACCGCAGGCACAACCTCTCCCTGGTGGTGAACCATCAGTTTGGCAAGAAACTCTCCCTCAGCGCCACCTGGACCTTTGCGAGCGGCGGCACCATGACCGTGCCCGAACGCCAGACGCAGGTGATGTATCCCGACGGAAGCGTGACAACGGAGGATTATTCCCCTTCCCGAAACAACTACCGCCTGCCGCCTAGCCACCGGCTGAACCTGAGCCTCAACCACACCAAACAGAAGCGGCACGGGCAGGCCGTCTGGAGTTTCGGGGTGTATAACGCTTACAACAACATGAACCCGAACTTCGTGTTCTCGGACTATAGCACTGACTACGACGCATCGTCCCCCGGGACCTACCGCAAGAAGCAGGAACTCACGAAGATCACCATCCTGCCCATCCTGCCGTCGATTTCCTACACCTATAAATTCTAGCGCGATGAAGAAGATCCTGTATATGATGATGGCTGCGGCGCTTCTGGCCGCCTGCGACAATCCGCTGGAATACAAGCCTGAAAGCAAAGCGGACGAACTGGTGCTGAACGCCCACCTTTCCGCGGATGAACAGTGGCACACCGTGTATGTGGCGGTGAGCCATACCGAATATGTGAGCATGGTCTCTTCCGGAGAACTGAGCTGCTATGTGAACGGCTCCCTGGTGGCGAAAACCAACACCCTTACTAGCCGGAACGACGACTATATGGGGCCGAGCAAATACTTTACCTTCAAGGCAGATTTCAAGGCGGGCGACAAAGTGCGGATCGAGGTGGCGGCCGACGGCTTCAAGGCCAGCAACGAACAGATTGTGCCGGACGCTCCCACCGTAACCAAGGTGGACACCGTAACCGTGCACCAGAGGGATGAGGGGGGATATGTGAACGTCTGCTACCGCTTCGACACGACCCTCAAGGACAGCGATCCGGAGGAGAGTTTCTTCCGGCTTGCGCTGATAGACCACGGGGAAAGCACCTTTTACAAGGATAATGTGGAAATCGGCCAGGACACGATGGACAAGCGCCGTGATTTCTGGGCCGATGACGACCCTGTGCTGAACGAGGGCCACTTTGTGGCGGATGAAATGCCTTTCGAAATAGGGTCGACGAACAAATACGGCATCATCACCGACAATATGTTCGCCAACGGGACCGCGACGCTTAAACCTGTTATCAGCAAGAGTTCCTTCGGCCTGACCACCATTATGGAGGGCGCCGATTCGGTGAAGGTCGCCACTACCGCCATAGTCAAGGTCTACGGCATCTCAAAAGCCTATTTCTACTATTTCAAGGCCCTGAATTCAATCAGCGACGGAGGGGGCGACCTCGCCCTGGAAGATGTCCAGATACCGGACAATATCGACGGCGGAATAGGGTTCATCGGCATAGCCAACCCCAGCTCCACCGGATTCTATCTCGGAGAAAGATCCTATCCTTTGATGTATTACGGTGGCGAGAACCCGCCCTTGCCGGAATAGGTTAAAGAGCCTTCAACACCCGATCGACAGGCGCGTCCTTCAGAAGGATGCGCTTTTCTGCATCCAGAAGGTACAGGGATGGGATGGCGCGGATGCAGTAGAGCTGATCCTGACGGAGGATATGCGCAGCGTCGTAGCCGTTCAGCCACTCTTTGGGGTAGATGGGCATATAGTCCCGCCAGGCCTTCAGGTCTTCGTCGATATAGATATTGAGAATCGCCAGCTTTCCGTCGGAAACCTGCTGGCAGACGTATTCATCGCCCTTCAGGGCATCGATAATCTCTTTACAGTTCTGGCAGCCGGGGTTGCTGAAAAACAGGATCGTGCGCTCGGCCCGCACCGAATGCATACGCACGCTGGTGCCGTTTCGGAGGGTGATGGCAAAGTCCGGGGCGATGCTGCCGCGGGGATTCAGGGCGCACATAGTCGCCTCGTAGCGATAGGCCGTGCGCATATCCTCGCGGGTGAGTGGAGAAACCGCCATCCGCTGCACGAAGGGCAGGTACAGGTCCTCGTCCCGCATAGGGGAGTTCGGGTCATAGAGATAGCGCGCAACTATCTCTGTCATTGCAAGATACACGCGCGAGGCCGTGTCCGCCTGCTGCTTTGCGGACAGCTGGTCGAAGAGGCGGGACACGCTGTTCTGCGCCTGCGGAAGGGGCATCTCGTTGAGCACGGCTATATAGTTTGCCAGAGCCTGCTCCACAGCCCCCTTGGGCACCCCGATCACTCGCGCGGAATCCGTCCTTCCCGCCCCATCGAAAAAGCCATCCCAATAATGGCTGGCCAGATATTCCAGACGTTCCGCCGGCTCGGTGTAGGCCGTCGGCACCGTCGGTTGAGGGAAGGCCCTATCCGGCTGCACCACCGGCGCCGCCGCCTTCTTCCGCCCCCCGCAGGATATGGCCAGAAGCAGCGCGAATGCAAAAACTATATGTCTGCCCATTCTCATTTCCTGAAGCTTACGAAGCGGGGACGGTCGAAGAAGTCGCGGATGATTTCTACGGAGGAGAAGCCGGCATTTTTGAATACGGTGGCGGTTTCGTCGGCAAGTTCCGTATTGAGTTCCACCACGGCACATCCTCCGGGCGCCAGCAGTTTGAGGGCGATGATTGCGATGGCCTTGTGGAAGGCCAGTGGGTCCCGGTCGGGGGCGAAGATGGCCATGTGCGGCTCCCAGCCGAGCACGTTCGGGCGCATCTCCACCTTCTCGGAGTTCATGACATAGGGAGGATTCGCGGTGATGATATCGAAGGATGGCTCCGCGGCGGCCTTGATGGTTCCGTCGATATCCAGCAGATCCGCCTTCACGAAACGGGGGCGCACAACCTTCCTGGAAAGGCGCTTGAACTGCTCGGAGGCAAGTTCGAGGGCTTCTTCCGAAAGATCCGTCGCCGTTACCTCCGCACCCGGAAGGTCCATCGCAAGGGTCCAGGCGATGCAGCCGGAGCCGGTGCAAAGATCCAGGATCTTGAGACCATCCTTCTTCGGGGCCATCTCCTCCGCCTTCATGCAGAGAAGTTCCGTCTCGACTCGCGGGATCAAGGCGCGATGGTCCACTTTGAAAGTGCGGCCGCAGAACTCGGTATACCCCAGCACATACTGCAGGGGCTCCGAGGCCGCCAGCCGGCGCATGTCGTCCTGCGCCTGCTCCAGCAAATCCGCCGGCACCTCGGTCTTGGGCTCGGTAATATGCTGATACGAAGGGTATCCGAACACGTCCGCACAGTAGAACATTACCATGCTGCGCGCTTCGTCCTTCGGGTAAAGCGCCGACAACGCGGCGACACCGTCCTTTATGAAATCTTTAAGTAGCATTTCGGAATATCTTTATCAGATTGCAAAAATAGCGAATTACCCCGACCCTTGCAAACATGTGGGCAACCACGGTTACACGGGCCACGAGCACCAGCCGGGCTTCGGGCTGATTAACTGCAACGCCCGCCTGTACGACCCCGCCCTCGTCCGCTTCCTGATGCCGGACCCGCTCATCCAGGACCCTGCGAGTATGCAGAACTTCAGCCGTTACACTTACTGCCTCAACAATCCTTTGAAGTATACGGATGAGAGTGGGGAGTATTTTATACTTGATTCTTTTATTGTTGGTTTATTAGGCGGTGGCTGGGAGTTTATACGCATATGATGCACAACACGGTGCGATATTTGCCTGGGAGTATAATAAAGCGAAAGCATTGAACTATCATGCAATGGATGAATTTCCCCATTAAGTAGTATTGCTATGTTAGGTTTATGTTTAATAGTTGCTCTTGTCCCGTATTATTGCAATTTCAATAATACAAGGGTTAGAATTCCTGAAACACATCAAACAGTTTCTAAGACAGCCCTCGTTGATTCGACATATATTTTTTCTAAAAGAGGGAATGTAATAAGCAACACGGAATATAAATCTCTCTGTATTGATCTGCTAGGATTAAGTCTTATTCCTAGGGAACTTCAGAGTAAAGAATTGCTAAACCACTTCAGGGGTTATTTACAGGAAGAACTAGTTTTTTCCTTATTAGGCACAATTCGTTTTAGTAAGTCTTATGATTCCGTCTTGATCGAGATGAAGGATTCTGATAAACAAACTCCAGACAGATTTTACTATATAGTAAATTATGTCGGAGATAGGATCCTTTCGATAGTGGAAGTCGCCCGAAAAAGACACAACGAGTTTGGTGCAGAAATGTCAACATTGATTGTTCAGAATTACGACAAGGGAACTCTTTATCTTGCTGAGAAAGAAATAGTTCGTGATATAATCAGTAGAACGAATAGTTACAAAGTTATATTGCAACAAGACGGACGTGTTCAGTTAATAACTGTCGAATAGTTAAAGATTGTTCTCCCGGGCAATTGCTCGGGAGAACTTTTTTTGATAACCCCATCAACTGTAACGCCCGCCTGTACGACCCCGCCCTCGGCCGCTTCTATAAATCCATATACTGAAGCTCATGGGGCATGGACACGGCTTCTGCTTTTTTGTGCCTGGAAACCTGCTGGTTATCAGGGACCAAGTGCAAAACCCTGTGTTTGCTATGCCTGACAAGGTCCAATTGCTATCCGGGCGGTGTTTGGTGTCAAGAACAACGCGTTACTCATCATATCGGTTGCACAAGGTGTGGAGAGTGATTGTACAAGGTGGCAAAACAAGCCGGGGACCTTGTACACCGTGGGGCCTGGAAGCCGGATTCATGGACAAGGTCCCTGGTATAAAGTTCCACCTTGTGCAATTTTGCCGCGTCGACAAGAAATGATGCCTCCTATGCGAATATGGCTGCCAGCCACAGCCGCTTGCCCGCCAGCTACAAGTCTTGCACACTCCCTCGCAAATTCGCACGCTCCTTCGCTCTTACCTCCCCGGTTTGGCACTGATCTGTGCCTGGGAGATGTTGATGATGAAGTCTCCCATCTTCTCGAGGGAGTTCACCACGTCCATATAGAATGCACCGGTCTCGTAGGGGTAGTTGGCCTTCTCGATGTTGGCGAGGTGCTCTTCGCGCAGGGTGTCGCGGTAGGCGTTCACGTTCTGCTCGGCATCCTCGGCGTTGGTAATGTTCTCCAGCTGCACCAGAGGGGTGGCCAGGTTGTCGTGCATCGCCCCGTAGGCCACATCCACCAGGTTGATCAGGCGCTCCAGCTTACGGGTCATATCCGGCGTGAACTTCTGCCCATGGGCCCAGGCGCGGGAAAGGATCTTGCCAATGCTCTCGCCGCTGTCGCCAAGGGACTCCATCTCGCCGATGATGCGATAGAAACTGCGGATGCGCACCACGCCGTCGTGGGACATCTCGTTGCGGGTGGCGTCGTTGAGGTAGGCCGCAATCTCGTGCTCCATATGGTCGGTGATCTCCTCATACTTAACCAGGCTCTCGTTGGCCTTCTCGAACTCTTCCTGGTTCTTGGCGAACACGGCCTCGCGGATGTAGTTAAGGTCTTTGCGGCAGAGGTCGCCGAAGCGCACCAGCTCCATCTTCACCGAGGCAAGGGCCATATCGGCGGTGACAACCGTACCGGCGCTGATGTACTTGAGCCTGGCGGGGCCTTCTCCCTCCTTGGGGCTGGGAACCATCCAGGTGACTATCTTTACGATGACGGGGATGAACCAGACGAGGATGCAGGTGTTGATGATGTTGAAGAGGGTATGCAGGGTGGCGACGCTATAGGGCAGGGACGCGATCAGCGCGGTGCGGGTGGCCTCGTCGGCCGCGGCGAAATCGGTTGCCGCCGGGTTGGGGAAGCCGAACAATTCCACTATATTGCCCAGCAGGCCCAGGAAGGGATGGAAGAGACAGCACACCCAGAATACGCCGAACACATTGAAGAGTAGGTGCGCGCGGGCCGTCCTCTTTGCGGACACGTTGGCAACGCTGGCGGCTATGTTGGAGGTGATGGTGGTTCCGATATTCTCGCCCAGAACCATCGCCGCAGCCATCTCGAAGGGGATGTAGCCGTTGGCGACGAGCACCATGGTGATGGCCATCGTGGCGGCGGAGCTCTGGAGCATCAGGGTCATGCAGGCGCCAGCCACCATAAAGAGGAGGATACTCAGGCCGCCCCAGCCCGTGAGCGTGCCGAGGAAGTGGCGCACCGGCTCGTTGTCGAGCAGCACGGTGGAAGTTTCCCGCAGGGTGGTGAGACCCAGGAACAGGAAGGCGAATCCCATCAGGAACTCACCGAGGTTGTTGTATTTCTTTTTGCTGGCGCTGATGAGCACGAAGGCGAAGAACATCAGTGGGATAGCGATGGTGCCGAGGCTGAAGGAGGATCCGCCGAAGGAGAGGGCGAAGATCCACGCGGTGACGGTGGTGCCTATGTTCGCGCCCATGATCACCGCGACAGCAGTAGCCAGCGACAGCAGACCCGCATTCACGAAGCTCACCAGCATCAGGGTGGTAGCGGTGGATGACTGCACCAGGGCAGTTACCGTGATACCTGTAAGGATGCATTTGAAAGTGTTGGAGGTCATCTTGGCCATGAAGGTGCGCAGACGGTCACCGGCCATTTTCTGGAGGCCTCCGCTCATCAGCGACATTCCGTAAAGGAACAATCCCAGTGAGCCGAGCAGGGTCAGAATCCTAAGGAAAAGACTCATAAATTGTTAAATTGCGAAAAATCGGTTAAATTTACTGAAAAAAATTGAAAACACCGCAAGATGAGGCATCTGGGGGCTTTGATAATCGGGATTTTTGCTACTGCTCTGGCACTGAACGCGCAGGTGGTGACCGGTGGCGTGGACCCCTCTTCCATCAAATGGAAAAGCCTTGAAAGTGAGCACTTCCGCATCATTTATCCCGAGGCGGCCGACTCGCTGGCACGCGAGTACGCAAAGAGCCTGGAGAGCTTTACCGCCGCCCAGAAATTCAGCTGCGGGTTTTATCCTAACGAGATGTACCGCAGGAAGATGCCTGCTATCCTCCACGCCTACACCGCCGAGGCCAACGGAATGGTCACCTGGGCCCCGAGGCGTATGGAACTCTATACCAATCCGGAAACCTACAACCCCGAATCCACCCCCTGGATCACGCAACTGGCGGTGCACGAAGGCCGGCACGTGGCGCAGATGCAATTCTCCCGCGCAAGCAGGGTGTTCCGGCCCCTGGAATATCTGATCGGGGATCTTGCAGTAGGTGCGGCATCTGCCATCTACCCCGGTCCGGCGCTGCTCGAAGGGGATGCAGTGGTTGCTGAAACGGCCCTGACTTCCAGCGGGCGCGGGCGCACGGCCGACTTCCTCGAATACTATCACGTGGCGCTCGCAGACAGCCTCTACCGGGACTTCTGGCAATGGCGCTACGGCTCGCAGAAGCGTTATACACCCGATTACTACCGCGCTGGATATGTGCTGATTGCAGGTATGCGGACGGCCTATTCGGACACCCTTTTCACTCGCAGATACTTCCACAACGCTAACTCCCGCTTCCTGCCTTTCAACGTCCTTCAGAAAACCGTCATCCAGGGTTCGGGCCGCAAAAAGAACCTATATTCCGGTTTCAAGGGGATTCAGGATGCTTTCCGCGCAGAGTGGGCAGCGGCCGACAGTGCCCGCGCTCCGTTCTTCGAAGGGAGGGACCTGGTGCGGGCCGGGCGCCTCTACGACAGCTTTAACTCCCTGACATTCACCGACGAAGGCCTGCTGGCGCTGCATTCGGGGCTGGACTGCGCGACGGAACTCGTCCGGATAGACACTACCGGTCGTACAGAACGCATCAGGGCCTTTTCCGGCAATGTTTCCCGCCTCGCATGGGACAAATTCAACCGCCGAATCATCTGGACCGAGTACAAGCCCTCGGCAACGATGAGCCTGAAGTCCTGGTCGGTGCTGAGATATCTGGAAGACAACGATTCTCCCGCCACCCTGCTGCAGGACGGGATGATACATAACCCTGCGCCATCCTCCACCACCCCGGTGATAGCCACGGTGCAGCACTACGATGACGGCAGCGCCTCGGTGCGCCTGCTGAGCGCGAAAACCGGCACGCCGTTCGAAGAATACAAGGCCCCCGCAGGCCTGGAGCCGATGGAGCCCGTTTGGATAGGGGAAGATCTCTACGCCAGCTGCATCACCGACGACGGCTTCAGCATCTACCGGGTTCCCGGGTGGGAGCCTCTCTTCGCACCCGCGCATTCCAAGATAAACCGCGTTTTCGCGAGGGATTCCCTGATATGGTTCACCTCGGACCGCAGCGGAGTGAATGAACTGCACTCGCTGGATCCGGTTTCCGGGCAGATGCTGCAGCGCACATCTCTCCGTTTCGGAGGAAACGAATTCGCTTTCAGCCCTTCCGGCGAGCTCTACTATTGCGCCCCCACCGCAGACGGGCGGGTGGTGAGAGTGCTGGACACCCTGCTGGCCAGGCCGGTCGCTTTCGGAGCGATGCAGGTGGCCTCGGCAGAGTTGCTGAGTTCCCAGGAGCCCTCGGGGGCGGTGGAATATGACGGGCCCATCTCCGAAGGAAAACCCTATCCGAAGGCCCTGCAGCCGGTCCGCTTCCACTCCTGGGCGCCGATGTACGTGGAGTATGATCCGGTAGAAAGGCTTTCGCTCGAGCAAACCGAAACCGCCGGAGATCTGGGCGCTACGCTGATGTTCCAGAACGAACTCGGCACCGCCTACGGGAGCATCGGCGTCAGCCTGACGGATTCTGTCGGATTCCGCCCGGCACTGCACGCGCAGTACATCTGGCAGGCCCTCGGCCCTATCGTGGAATTGAGGGCGGACTACAACGAACGGAACGTGACCGTCCTGGATTATGAGCGGGTTTCGTCGGAGAAAGGGATGTCTTTCCCGGAGAAGCGTTCGGTCGGCGATGCCCCCCTTCTGAGCATCTCCGGAGGCATCTCCCTGCCTTTCAACCTGAACGGAGGCGGCTGGAATCGGGGCATCATACCATCATACCGGCTTAGCTGGAGCAACGACAAGTACTCCTCTCTCGATGTCCAGCAGTACACCAACACCGTGATTATCAAGATAGTGCCGCACGAGTCGATGCTGCTGAGCAAGTTCAGCTTGCGAGCCTATGCAACCCGGCCGATAGCCCCGTCCGGTATATTCCCCCGGCTTGGCGTCGGCGGAGAAATCGGGTTCACCCGCACGCACAATCTGGGCAGTAATACGCCCGGGTACTATTACGGCAAGGTGTATGGTTATCTGCCCGGACTGATGAGCACGCACGGGCTGCGGCTGTCCGCCGAAGGGCGCAGCAACTACGGCTGGGAGGGAAGCTGGATCAAGAAGCAGGAATACCAGCTCCGGGCCGACTATGCCTTCCCCTTCCTGCCGCTGGACTGGGGCGGGATGTGCCCGTATTTCTATGTGCGAAACTTCGAGGCCATCCTGCACGGAGGCGCCACCATCGGTGCTTACGAAGAACTGCTGAGGGTGAACAAGGACAGCTACCTGGAACCCTACGCAGGGGCCACCCTGCGGGTGCATCTGGGCAACTTCCTGTGGGCACCTTACGACACTTATTTCGGGGTGAGGTATCTTTACAACTTCGCAGACCCGGCCAAGTCGGGGCTTGAAGTGGTGTACAGTCTGGACATATAAAACTACTCTTTAGGGTAGTAGGAAATCAAACATATTATTACGATATTTGCCACGATAACCAATTTGAAACAAGCGATATGAAAAGATTTGCAGTTATCCTTTTAGCCCTTGTGATCGCCTGCGGAACAGCCGGTGCACAGGGTATGCTGAAGAACATTGGAGGCAAAGTTATCAACAAGGTAGAAAAGAAAGTTGAGAACAAGGCCGGACAGAAAGTCGACAAGGTTCTCGGCAAGATTTTCGGAGAAGATCCCGAGCAGAACGCCTCCCAGGCCGCCCAGACGGCTACAAGCTATGGAAACGATAACGATTACAGTGGCTATTCTTCTGGCGGTAGCACCTATGGTTCTTCCCTGTTGGAAGCCGATTATCACAAGGATTACTATCCAGTCAGCGTCAATCCTTCCTATAAGTTTACCAGCTACAGCGATGCCTTGAAGGCACGTCTGGATCTACCCAAACCCGGCACGCTGAACAACGAGAAGGACCTCGAAGCATATGCTGCGAAGGTTGCCGAACTCAAGCAGGCCACGGAGGATATCTGCATCAAATACACCCAGCAGCAGACAGCCCTCAACTCCCAGTCCATCAACGGCTCTTATGCCGGAGGCAGCAAGAGCAAGCCCACCGTCAATGTTTCGGCAGAAGAGGTGATGCAGGCGATTAAGGCCAAGGGGCTGGATCCCGCAACCGCTTCCGAGGCCCAGATGCAGGATGCCGTGGCAGATTATGTCGCCAAGAAGATGGGTGTCAGCAAGGCCCAGGCCCTGGAAATGATGTCCAAGGACGATGCCCCGCAGAATCGTATGGACCAGATTGCCGCCGAACTTGCAGGCATCTACGAAGGCCGCACCCTGGCAGCCCTCAACAATACCTCGAACGCCCTGACCTCCCTCGGGACCGCACTTCTGAGCGGCAAGACCACCGTAGACGAGACTACCATGACCGGCGCCCTGTTCAATCTATCCAAGAGGATTGCTTCTTCATGGGCGAAGTCCGATGAGTGCAAGATGGTGAACAAACTTGAGCGCGAGCAGGGCTTGAAGGGCCGCGACAAGCAGAACGAGATCATTGACAAGTGGAATTCCAAGCAGCTGGATATATGGGTTGCCAAGATCGCCCGCTTTGCAGACGCAGAATATGCTGATGCGCAGAAGGTTGCGGATCTGGATGCTGAACTGGAAGCAATGTCCGCCGCCGACAAGAAGACCGCCAACTGGGCATCCGCAAAGATCCAGGCGGTCAACCTGGCCAACCTGATCATCAGCACCATGTCAATCCCGACCAAGGTGTTCGAATGCCCCCTGGTCTCGCATGCCAGCACAGAATACTAGATCAGTCTGGCTTCCTTGGCTTTGGAAATGAGTTCCGCCGAGTTGGCCGCATCGAACTTTATCAGAAGTTTCTTGCGATACCACTTGATGGTTTCCGGACTTAAGAAGATTTCCTCTGCAATCTGAGGATTCGTACATCCTGAGGCGATGAGTCTCAGGATGTTTTGTTCCCGGTCGTTCAGGCTGGGGACGCTCGCGTTTTGCCTGCCGCGGATTTCCTCCAGGGTTTCATCCATCACCTCCTCCGTTTCCGCCTGCTGCCTGCGGGCCTTTTTCAGGCGATGGATGGCTATGGTGGCGGCTAATGCAAGGATGAGGATGACTGCCAGGGCGAGGATGCCGGTAGTCAGATGCTTCTTCTGCTCCTTCAGCACCTGGCTCATGTAGTCCATCGTTTCCAGGCGGAACTCATGCTCCTCCTTGGCGTGGTGGATATAGTATTCATCCGCCTTCTGCAGGTATCTGAGGGCCTTTGTGGTCTTCCCCTGGTAGGAGTAAAGGTTGCCGAAGCCCTTGTAGACGTTGGCGATCATCAGGGAATCCCCCGAGGCCAGAGCGTAGTGGAGAGCCTTCTCGTAGGCGGGCTTGGCTTTTTTGGGCTCACCGGCATCCACCCAGGTTTCTCCTATGTTATAGTAGAGGATGGAGTTGCTCTCGTTCCAACCGTACTTTTCGAAGATGGCCCCGGCCTTTTCGTAATACTCCATGGCCTTCGGGAGATCGTCCATCATGTTATAGATGTTGCCCAGGGTGCCGTAGAGCGCCGATTTGGCATCGTCTATTTCTCTTTCGGAGTATCCTTCCGGGTTGGTTTCGGACGTGGCGCCATTTTCCATCTTCACGATAGCTTCGACCGCCTTGTTATAGTAGAAAAGAGCGCTGTCGTACTCTTCCCGACCATAGAAATCCAGACCTATGTAGCGGTACGCATCCTGATTTGCCATCTCCCAATGCCGGGCCTCGCTGATTTCCAGGGCCTTGCGGGCGTAAAAAATGCATTTGGCAGAATTGATGGGGTTGTAGCCAAGCATCAGGTTGCGATAGGCCCGGTTGAGGTCTATCAGCTCTTGGGTGGTTGCATTTGCCAGTTTGTCCGGGGTCCACACGGCTACGGTCCTCTCGAGGGAATCGAGATTATGCCCGCGGTGATCGTTGTATGAGGCGGCGTCCTGGAGCCCAGCCAGCAGCAGGACAGCGACTATAATGAAGAGTCTTTTCATCTCTGCTAATTTAGTAAAAATCGCTGGTTTTGGGCCTTTTGCGGCTGCACTTCCCCCCTTTGGGGTGGTGTTTTTGTGTTTGGGAAAGCCGAAATTTGCATCCTGTTGGACAGAATAACGCTATGGCTAACCCCAATTTGAACGACCGCGAAATGGAAATCCTGCGACTGATCGGTGAAGGTTGCACCTCCGCACAGATTGCCGCAACCCTCTCTCTGAGTTCAGAAACCATCAAGTGGTACCGCAAGAAACTTCTGGTGAAGTTCGATGCCGACAACACCGCCGTCCTCATCCGCAAAGCCGCCACAGCCGGCCTTATCTGATTATTATTTAATCTTTTATGCATATGAAGAATCTGAAACGGGAATACCTCGCCCCAGAAGTGGAGGTTTTGGAACTCGCTCTGCAGGGCGTGATTGCCGCAAGCGGAAAAAACGAAGGCCTTGGTAGCTCCGGCTATTTTTATGGCAATTCCGACTTTGATTAATGGAGGGCTGTGGAATGAAAAAGAGTTTAATCATCATTGCAGCTCTTGTCGCCTTTGCGGCATGTTCAAAAGAGCCCGTATCTCCTGCTGATAACGGAAATAACGAAGCATTGACTTTTACTGCAAGCATCGATAAAAATCTCACCAAGACAACATTATCCGATCTAGGTGGCGGAGATTATGATATTGTCTGGCAAACAAGTGATCAAATTTGCGTTACCGACGGCTCAAACAATGCTGTGTATAAACCGACAACAGCAGCAACCCAGAGTCCGTTATCGAAGTATTCGGGCACGGAACCAACCGGTCCTACGTTCTATGCATACTATCCTAATGGATACTATAACACGTCAACCGGAGTCTTTACTTTGCCCGAAAATAGGTCCTACTCTACCGGCACTTTTGTTGGTTTTCCCATGTATGCACAGTCTGACAATACAGACTTGCATTTCAAGAATGTGTGCGGTCTGCTGGAACTCCATTTAAGCGGGGCTAGCGATTCGGATAGATTTGGAAAAGTAATTCTCAGGGCCAACGAGTATCTTTCCGGCCCCATGAGCATTGTGGCCGATGGCGGCGCTTACAAGGCAGAAATTACATCCGGGTCAAAGAGTGTTACAGTGGGTATGTTAACCACCAAAAAACTCTCCGAAGGAATTGTTGTCTATCTCCCTTTGCCTGCCGGAACCTATACGGATTTCACAATAGAAGTATATCCGTCCGCTGCAGGCGATCACTATGCAAGAAAGATCGCGAACAAAAATATCGTTATTGTTCGCAGTCAGGTGACCCCCATCACCATTTCTACCATTGCATTCAACGTTACGCCCCTTTCTAAAGGTACAGGCACCTCTGAAAATCCTTATCAGATAGAAAGCGAGGATGATATTATAGCCCTCAGTGAAGCCTGTAGAAATGGTGTCTCGTTCACAGGCAAGTATCTCAAAGTAATGAATAACATTACTCTGACTGCTGCGCACAAGCCCTTCAAACTGGTTTGCACGGAGTTGGACGGTAATAACAAAACCATTACTCTTAACAGCGGATATGACCTGTCTGTCGTACAGTCAAGTGAACCTTATGCCGGTTTCATCTCCCGGCTTACCGGTACGGTTAAGAATCTGACGCTTGACGGGTCTGACATTTCCATTGACGCATCTGAATCAGTTAATATCAAAGGATTCGGCACTGTTGTCGGATTTGATGGAACTGTGAGAGGATGCCATAATAAGATTAATGTATCGTTGACTTCTTCCAAATCAGTGGCCTATGCTGAGAGTTGGTTCGCATTTGGTGGTGTGGTTGGTTATCCTTCTGCAGTTTATGATTCGGTCAATGACGGCAATATTACAATTACTCTTACCAATGCCACTAATCCTGTTTCTTATCTTGGAGGTGTTGTTGGATATGGCGCTTCTACCGTGTCAGGATGTATTAATAATGGCACTGTTTACGGTGACGGGGTTCGCAATACCGGTGGCGTTGCAGGTGGTAATATTAGCGGTGCCGCAACTCAAACTATCGACAGATGCTCTAATACAGGATCAGTAACTGGTATCTATAAATATAACAATGCCTCATATTGTGTTGGCTGGGCTGGAGGTATCGTTGCCTCAGCTCCTAAAGGAACTATCACAAATTGCTCCAACACGGGAGCGGTAATAGCACAAAAAGACACTTATGGTTACCAAGGAGCAATTATTTTGGCAGGAGGAATCGTGGGCAACGCCGCTTCTTCGAATTCAAACATCTGCACTGTCACCAATTGCTACAATACGGCTGATATCATTGCAAGAACCCAGTATGACTCTTACACCTATAAGCCTTTCGCTGCAGGAATCAGCGGGTCAAACGGCAATATTATAAATTGCTATACTGGAGGAACTATTTATACAAAAGCCTGGAATGAAGGATATGATAATAAGTCTTATGGTGGTGGCATCATTGGCTTCCTGTATACTTATAGCTCAGATTGCTATGGCAGTGTTTCATACTGCTATATTCCTAGTCAGACTTTAGGATCAGCACCAGCGACCATGAGAACGGTCGGTTGGAAGTCTCGATATGGGGAAGAGAATTCAACCACAACGACTAAGGGTGAGGATAAAGGTGGAACTCGTTTCAATCGTTCAACGCTGGTTACTACAGCGTCAACTACCATAAATGCAATTGAATATCCTGTCGGAACGAATTTGGTTGATCTTCTTAATGCATACGTGTCTTATGTAGGCGGAGACCTCCGTACCTGGAAAGCCGGAACCGGCGACCCCAAGTACCCGGTGTTTAATTAATTCGTTCCACAGAACCACCTGATTATCAGGTAAATCCACAAAGAAGGGTGCTCGATTTTGAGCACCCTTCTTTGGTTAAATCATAGTGTCACTGACAGGAGTTCCCTTGCTATCTGGTGCAGGCCGGCTTCGATACGTTTTGCCTGATTATCGGAAATGTAGGTGTCTCCGCCTTTATAATGCCGCATCAAACTTGGCGACAGGCCTATCCTCTCCGCGAACTTTGATACATTGATGAAATCAAATGCATTAAACAGCGCCGATATGTCATATTTATAATCAAACTCCAAATCCTTTAGCTCCTCCGGGACTTCTTCCCCATTGTCCAGATACGATGCCAGAACCTCTTTATAAGAATTGTCCAGATCCTCCTTTGCCTCGGCAACACTGACCCCCTCCCCCAAAACGGTAGACTCAATTCCATCTATAAACGCACTGTATCCATCTGCGTCCTTTTCAATTATTACCCTGACCTTTTTCATTTTGCTAACTGTTCAAGTAGTTTCTTCAATAACCTTGGCCTCACTTCCTGCGACCAATGTCTTTCAATTTGCATTTCATCTCTGCGGCCAGGATGGCGATATATATCATGACGGCTTCCGTGCCTGAAAAGATACCACCCGTAACTCCTTGCCAACTTCTCGAATTCTTTCCACTTCATTTCCTTTTCACTTTACAAATATAACACATTTTTGTGATATAACAAGCGTTTCCATACAATTATAATCAAAGAAAAACAATCCCCCGGGGGTATTTCCGGGGGTAAAAACCAAATATTTACGTTTGCGTATACTTATTTATTCACCTCCACCCCGATCCCCGAACGGTCGGGAAGGATGAGGCGGCCGTCGCGGACGAGGACGCCGGAAAAGCGGTCGTTAGTGATAAGGAGGTTGCCGTCGAGGTCGGCGAAGTCGGCAAGGGGCGAGAGCTGGGCGGCGGCGCTCACGGCGCAGGAGGTTTCTGTCATGCACCCGACCATAACCTTCATCCCTTCTGCACGGGCCCAGGAGGCCATTCGATAGGCCTCGCGCATACCGGTGCATTTCATCAGTTTGATATTGATTCCGTTGTAGGCGCCGCGGATGGACGGGAGGTCAGCAAGGCGCTGGATGGCCTCGTCGGCGTAGACCGGCAGGGGCGAGCACTCGGTGATCCAGGCGTTGTCGTCCAGGCGCGAGGCGGGCATGGGCTGCTCCACCATCACCACCCCCTGCTCCTTCAGCCAGAAGATTTCGTCCAGTGCGGCCTCCCGGTCCTTCCAGCCCTGGTTGGCATCTACCACCAGCGGAAGGTCGGTAACGCTGCGGATGGTGCGTATCATTTCTTTGTCGCCGGGGAGCCCCACCTTGACCTTGAGAACGTTGTAGAGGCCCGCACATTCGAGGGTTTTCTCCCTCACCACCTCGGGAGTGTCGATGCCGATGGTGAAACTGGTGGATGGTGCCTTGGCTGGGTCCAGACCCCAGAGGCGGAACCACGGTTGGCCGAGGAGCTTACCCACGAGGTCGTGAAGGGCGATGTCTACCGCCGCCTTGGCCGCGCTGTCGCCGGGCGAGAGGGAATCCACATACGCGAGGATGTCTTCCAGCTGGAAGGGATCGCGGAACCGGCCGAGATCCACCTTCTGAAGGAAAGCGCATACGCTCTCCACGCTCTGCCCGAGATAGGGCGGCATGGAAGCCTCGCCGTAGCCCGTGAAGCCGTCGTAGTCTATCTCCACCTGCACGTCGGGGGTCGTCGTGCGGGAATAGGATGATACGGTGAAGGTGTGTCGGAGCTGCAGTTCATAGGGGAAGAAGCGCAGCTGCATCCGGGCGCTGCCGCCCACCTTGTAGGGTTTCACGGCAGGGCTGCCGCAGGATGCCAGGCCCCCGCCGGCCATCGCGAGGCCGGCTGCTCCGAGAGCGGAACTCTTGAGGAAATCTCGTCTTTTCATTTTCGTCGGTCTATCCATTTCCAAAGGAACCACATGGCCGCGCCCCAGGCAAAAAACAGCGCGTAGTAGATCCATTTGGGGGTTGAGGATGAGTAGGACGCCTTTTCAGTAAGGTCCTGGATGGCAGGATCGTCGGCATAGAAATAGGCCCCGGCGCCGAAGTCATAGTCCGGGCTGAGGCCGAGACGGTGCCACATTATATAAACAGCAAGAGATAAGACAATGACCGCCAGGACGACGGTCATTATCTTGTATATGCGTTTGGATTCCTTCACTTTGTTCGGAATGACAAGAAAAGCGGAATAACTGTTACTTGTACAAATCCAGGACGGGCACGTCGAACACCACGCCGCTCAGCAGGAACCACACTGCAAAGAGGGTGAGGGCGATGTTGAATAGCTGGCCGATGACGTAGAGCCAGAGGATCTTTCCGCCCTGCATCTGCTTGATGAGGCTCTTGAAGTTGGTGTCCAGGCCGATGCTGGTGAATGCGAGCACGAATGCCCAGTTCTTGTACTGGTCCAGCACTCCGTTGATGGCCTTGACCTCGCCGCCGCCTACGAGGGGCAGGAAGATGAAGGATGCCACCAGGCTGGCCACGAAGAAGCCGATGATGAACTTGGGGAAGCGGGTCCAGATCTCGCCTGCGCCGACTTTGGTGTCGCCGGTCTTATCTACCTTGAGGGCGAAGAAGAGGGCCACGAAGAAGGCGATGAAGCCGATGAGGATGTTCTGGATGCTCTTCACGAGGACCGCGGCCTGCTCGGCTTCGGGGCCGAGGGCATTGCCTGCCAGCACTACCGCGCCGGTGCTGTCCACAGTGCCGCCGATGAGCGATCCGCCCATCAGCTGGTTCATTCCGGCCCAACGTATAATCATAGGCTCGAACACCATCATCAGGATGGTGAAGATGATGGAGATGCTGATCGCGAGCGAGAGGTCATCCTTCTTGGCCTTTGCTGCAGCTCCGGTGGCGATGGCCGCGCTGGTGCCGCAGACGGAAGTGGCCGCCGCGAGGGTGATCACCAGGGGCTTGTTGCCGATCTTGAGGACCTTGGTTCCCAGCCACCACATGAATATGATGACGATAGGGGTGACTATCCAGGCGATGCCGAGGCCATAGAGGCCGAACTTGGCGATGTTGCTGAATAGCACGCTGAAGCCCATGATCACGAGGCCGGTCTTGATGTAGAACTCGGTGCGGATGGCGGGTTTAAGCCACTCTGGCGTGCCTACCGTGTTGGAGATGAGAAGACCCACCAGGAGTGCCCAGAAGGCCCATTCGAGATAGCGGTTGAGGGTGAACTCTGCGCTGATGAGGCGCACGATGACCGCCAGCACGAAGAGTACTACGAAAGCGGGGATGAATTTCTTAAGCTTTTCTCCCTGCAGCTTGACGCCGGCGCCGAAGAGGACGGCCAGCACGCAGAAGGTGCGAAGGAGCTTCCACCAGAATGCACCGTTAATCTGATCGGCAAGGGCCTTGTGGGGTTCAATGTTCTCCCAGAGATGCCAGGTGCTGAATTTGAGCGCGGAGAAGTCGAATGCCTTTGTGAGCACGGCCACCGCGCCGATCGCGATGATGATGAAGCCCAGCCAGCATGCCAGCCAGTCTTCGGTTTTCCAAAGTTTGGAAATGTTGTTTTCCTTTGTCATTATGGTTTGGTTTTAGATTCCAACGGGTTACAAATATAAGGTTTTTTGCTATTTTTGTCAATTATGGATAGTGTTCAGATAGTTTGCAGCCGTTGCGGCAAGGCGTTCCCCGTGGAAGGCGTGCCGCTTATCAATACAGATGTCTCTCCGGAGCTGAAGGAGAAGCTCCTGAGCGGAGAGTTGTTCCTGCGGGAGTGCCCGCATTGCGGGGCGCGGAATCTGGCGAAGTGGCCGCTGCTATACCACGACCCAACGGAGAAGGTAATGGTCTGGCTTTCAGACGGTTCGGCAGACACGGAGGCACGGATGAAGGCGGCCGTGGCGGGGGAGGATTTCGCCGGGTACAACGGGCGCATAGTGGATACTCCGGGGGCCCTTCTCGAAAAAGTGAAGATCTTCGATGCGGGGCTGGACGACATCGCCCTGGAAATGGCAAAATTCATCACCCGCCAGGAACTGGGGAAGGACGTGGACCTGCTGTTCTTCAACCTGGAAGGGGCGGACAACGAAATCACCCTCACCTATCCGGAGGCCGGGCAGATGCAGCTCGTGCGCATCGGATTCAACGTCTATGAAGACTGCGCGGGCATCCTCCTCCGCAACCCGGACATAAAGAAAACCGCGATCGGCCTTTGCAGGGTCGACCGCGGATTCGTGGAAGCGTTTCTGAGGTAGAAGGCAATGGCAAAGGTATTCATAAGCTACGCGAAGGCTGATTATATAGGGAGTGACGGCAACATCATCCCGGAAAGCCCCGTTGCGATGATTGTGGAGGCCTTTAAGGATGCGGGGGTCCCCTTCTGGATGGACAGGGAAGGACTCGGGCCTGGCGAAACCTTTGCGGAACGCATCTCCCGCAGCATTCTTGACTGCGAAGTGCTGCTGTTCATATCTTCCGCCACGGCCAATGCTTCGGAATGGACCCTCAGGGAGATTAGCACCGCCATCTCCAACGGAAAACGTATAATTCCCGTGAGGATAGACGGATCTCCTTACGACCGGGCGGTGTCCTTCTATCTCTCTTCTCTCCAGTATATTGACTGGTATGACCTTGGCGAGAAGGAGGCACTCAGGCGTATAGTAGGGAACATCCTTCACCCCGGATTCGACTCTACGTCCGGCATCGAAGTGGGGAAGTTGCCGCGCCTGACCAGCATTACCCTTTACGCTGCGCTGGTGGTGCTGACAGCGCTCTATGCCGTGCTGACCTATCTGTTCCTGTGGGCGAAAACGCTGCAGTCCAGCGAGGTGATAGGCGGCCTGATCGGCCTGACCCAGGAATTCACCCTGCTTCTTTCCATATACTATGTAATAAGATTGCTGCGTCGCAGGCATTCTACTTTTATCCTGCCTCTCTTGCTTGTGGGTATGTGCATATGCGCCGGAGGGCTGACTTTGCGGATAGACCTGGTGTATTGCGCGGCGGCCCTGTTTACGGGATGGACGGGAGTATTTTTTGCCTGTCTGGTGAGGTCTCCGCGACGGAAATCCTTCTTTGCGCAGATGAGCCGCGAGCAGGTGATGATGAAGGTCAACGATCCCGAGAACCTTCTGATTATCTACCTGATAATCAAAACCATAGTGGTCGTAGTGGGCCACTACTTCGAAAGTTTTATGAATCTGGCGGAATTCCTGCTGATACTCCGGCGCTAAAACTCTATCCGGAATCCTCCGCTTTTCATCTCTTCGTAGCGATCCTTGTTGAACCTGTACGTGGTGGGCACGCGCCTGGGTGTGTTTTCGCTACGCTCTTTATCCGCTTCCAGCAATCCAAGATGAAGCATTTTGGCCGCGAAATTGCGGCGGTCGAAGTGCGTTCCAAGGATGGATTCATATAAGGACTGCAGTTGTGGCATGGTGAAAACCGGGGGAAGGAGGTCGAATCCTATTGGACGGAAATGTATCTGTTCGCGAAGGCGGGAGATGGCTACGCGGAGGATACGGTCGTGGTCGAACGCCAACGCCGGAACGGCATTCAGCGGGAACCATCTGGCCTTGGAGGCATCATCTCCTCCGGCGACAGGGCCTTTCTTGACGAGGGCGAGGTATGCAATTGTGATGACCCGTTCGCGCGGATCGCGGTCGACATCGGTGAATGCGCCGAACTGCTCTATGTATAGGGGCTCGAAGCCCGTTTCTTCTTTCAATTCACGGAGGGCGCCGGTGTCGGCGTCTTCATCGATGCGCATAAAGCCTCCGGGGAAGGCCCAGCACCCGCGGAAAGGCTCTATGCCACGTTCTATCAACAAAACGGACAGCCCTTTCCTGGTGTCGTATCCGAAAATAACGCAGTCGGTCGTGACGGCCGGATGGGGATAATCGTACTTAAACATAATACAAAGATAAAGGATTTTGTGTAAATTTTACTCAAAATGTTTGGATGTTTAATTTTTGTGTGTATCTTTGTGTAAAATTCACACAATATGAAAGCGCCTAAAAATACTTTTTGGAAGTTCGCCTTGATGGGGCTGATTTCCCTGCTTTTGCTGATTCCCCTGGCAATGGTTAAAGATTTGATCCGTGAACGGTCCAACCGCGCCCAGGAAGCTTCCGGAGAAGTTGCCGGAAGTTGGGGTGGCGCCCAGACACTGGAGGGCCCTACCCTGGTATTCTCTTATGTAGAAACATCCGGGACGGGAGACAAAAAGAAGGAGGAAACAAAGAAAAACGAGGTGTATCCTTCTGTTTTAAACTGCGAGTATTCTGTTGATAATCAGCTTCTTCACCGATCCATATATGATATTCCCGTCTACACTGCCGATGTGAACGAAGAAGGGACTTTTATCGTCCCCGAATCTATGGCAAAGAAGGAAAAACTGTCCTTGACAGCAACCATTAAAGTGAGCGACCTGCGCGGAATCGATGGACCGATTTTTCTGGAAACCAACGGGAAACAGTTTACTGCAGACGATGGGAATTCCGGAACCGTCAGGTTCTATATTAAGCCTGGTGACATCCCGATGGACGGTTCGACCATTCCTTTCAAAGTGAGTTTCAAAGTGCGCGGATCTTCTTCTATTTCCTTTAAGCCTTATGGAGATGAAACGAAGGTTATAGTTAAATCCAACTGCCCGAATCCGTCCTTTAACGGAGACTTTCTTCCGGTCGGCCGGGAGATAGATGAAAATGGTTTTTCTGCCGAATGGCGAGTTTCCAAAATCAACCGAGGAGCGCCAAGCGAAAGCAGGATGGGTGTAAGCTTCCTACCGGAAGTATCTCAGTATCAGCAGTCTGAGCGTTCGGCAAAATATGGTCTCCTTATCATAGTGCTGGTATTTGCCGCCGGGCTGATGGTGGAGCTGGTGGGAAAGAAAAAGATCGCTCTTGTTCAGTATCTGATAATCGGCCTTTCGCTGGTGCTCTTCTACGCTCTAACCCTTTCCTTCTCGGAATTCATTTCCTTCGGCCTGTCTTATCTGATTGCCGCCGCGATGACGACGGCCGCCCTGCTCGGATACTTCCGGGGCATACTGAAAAGCAGGGCAGCATATACGCTTGCCCTGCTTGTGGCCGTTGCCTATGCTCTCTGCTACATCCTCCTTCAGATGGGAACCTATGCCCTGCTGACCGGAAGTCTGGTGCTGTTCGTCGTGCTTGCAGTGATAATGTATTACACCGCCGGCATCGAGGAGCCCGACCTGCTGCAGCAGAAGGTTTAGAGCTGACGGGCGCCGTCGCTGACGACAACGTCGTAAATCTTGGGTTCGTGGCCGAATTTGGCTGCGAACTTTTCTTTTGCCGCGGCGATGAAGGGCTCGTAGAGTTCGTCTTTCACGAGGTTGATGGTGCATCCGCCGAAGCCGCCACCCATTACGCGGGAGCCGGTGACGTCCATCTTGCGGGCAAGCTTGTTGAGGAAGTCGAGTTCTTCGCAGCTGACTTCGTAGAGGCGGCTCATGCCGAAGTGGGTCTGGTACATCATCTCGCCGACGGTCTCGTAGTCGTCGCGCTCGAGGGCGTCGCAGACATCCAGCACGCGCTGCACCTCGCCGATCACATACTCGGCACGTAGGAAATCCTCTTCGGGAATCTGGTCGCGGACCTCATCGAGCCATACGCGCTTGGCATCGCTCAGGAACTCCACTTCGGGGTGGTTCTTGCGGATTGCGGCGGCGGCGTTCTCGCAGGATTCGCGGCGCTTGTTGTAGGCGCTGGAGGCGAGTTCGTGCTTGACGCAGGAGTCTATGAGAACCAGCTTATAGCCCTTTGGATTGAAGGGGAAGTACTTGTATTCCAGGGTTTTGCAGTTGAGGCGGATCAGGCACCCGGCCTTGCCGAAGCAGGAGGCGAACTGGTCCATTATGCCGCACTTTACGCCGCAATAGTTATGCTCGGTGCTCTGGCCGATCTTGGCAAGTTCGAACTTGTCGATGCCGTTGTGGAAGAGTTCGTTGAGGGCGAATGCGAAGGTGCTCTCGAGGGCTGCGGAGGAACTGAGGCCGGCGCCGAGGGGAACATCTCCTGCGAAGACGGTGTCGAATCCTTCCACCTTGCCGCCGCGTTTGATGGTCTCGCGGCATACGCCGAAGATGTAGCGGGCCCACTGCTCCTTGGGAGCGTCTTCTTCGTTCAGGCCGAATTCTGTCTGGGCGTTGTAGTCGATGCTGAATGCGCGGACTTTGTTGGTGCCGTTGAGTTTGATTTCTGCCATGATGCCTTTGTCGATGGCTCCGGGGAACACGTAACCGCCGTTATAGTCGGTGTGTTCACCTATGAGGTTGATGCGGCCTGCGGAGGCAAAGGTGGCTCCGCCCTCTCCGAAGAGGGATACGAATTTTTCGTGGATCTGGGTTTTCATTGACATAATATGTGTGTTTTTAGTTTCAGCGTTTTTGCATCTTTCAAAGATAGTCATTTTTCGCGGATTTCAAGCACAATCGGGTAGTGGTCGGAGAGGCCGCCGAGGTAGCGGGGGCCGGAGAAGGTGCGGAGGGGTTTATGCCCGGAGAAGCGGGTGTCGCGGGTGGAGAGGTGGGGCGGGGTAAAGATGTGTTCGCGGGCGGCGAGGCCTTCCAGCACGGGGCAGCCGTCGATTTTCTCCCAACGGCCCTGGAATTTGATGGTGCCGGCATCTTTCGGATAAGCCGGCGTCACACCTGGCGCGGGAGCCACTTCGTCGTTGAAGTCGCCGATTGCCACAATGCGGCGTATCCCTTCTGCCATCAGCGAATCCCGCAGGGCCAGCAGCCTCGCCATTGCCAGTTCCCTCCGGCCGTCTGAACCCTTTCCGACTTTTGACGGGTGGTGATTGACCATAATCGCAATGCTTTCTGAAATGCCTCTGCAACCGGTTAGTCCAGCCCCTGGAGGGACTCCGCTCACGATGTTCGCTCCGGCCCCTCCCACCGTATCCCGCGTGGTCTGCGCCCACTTGTCTCCGGCGGGCCCCTCCCCCTGCCCCTGTCCGGGGGTGGACAGGCCCTCCAGGGGCTGACTACCGGCCGCTATCGGCACCAACACTACCAACAGAATATCGCGGGTGGGGAGTAAACGGCCGGAGGAGTCGGTGAGATGGCATGGTTTAGAGTGGAGAACACGGAAGCGGCTGCGACGGTAGAGGAGGGCGCAGTCGATACCTCGATGGTCGGGAGAGTCATAGTGGACGGTGCCGTAATCCAGCTTTCGCAAAGCGGTTCGGGAAAGCAGTTTCTGAACTACCTGCCGGTTCTCCACTTCTGCCATGCCGATAATATCCGGCACCGCACCGAATTCGTCGCCGGCAAGCATTATGGTCTTGGCTATGCCGTTGCATTTGTCGCCAAAGTGCGGCCTCGCTTCGAATAGGTTCTCTACGTTCCAGAACATACACAAAAAGTCCGCCCCCCCGGCAAGAGAGCCAAGTAGACCGGACAACATGAAACAACAATACGCAAACATCAGTGGCAAACATAGTAAAAACACGCCTCTTCGAACCCCCTGAAACTAAAATTTTCGGACCATAAAGTACGATTTTTTAAGTTTCCGTATCGCGAAAAATCTTTATCTTTGGATTATTAAACATAAACTTTAGAAAATGAGTCTGAAATGTGGAATAGTGGGGCTGCCGAATGTGGGCAAATCCACACTTTTCAACTGCGTAAGTTCCGGGAAGGCGCAGAGCGCCAACTTCCCTTTCTGCACCATAGAACCCAACCTGGGAAGCACTAACGTGCCCGACCGCCGCCTGGACGTTCTCACCGAAATCTGCCATCCGCAGCGGACCATTCCGGCCACGGTGGATATTGTGGACATCGCCGGCCTGGTGAAGGGCGCGAGCCGCGGGGAGGGTCTGGGCAACCAGTTCCTGGCGAACATCCGCGAATGCGATGCCATCCTGCACGTGCTGCGCTGCTTCGACGATGGTAATATAGTGCACGTGGACGGCAGCGTGGATCCCGTCCGGGACAAGGAAGTAGTGGATCTGGAGCTCCAGATAAAGGACCTGGAAACGGTGGAGAACCGTCTGGCCAAGGCGGAGAAGGCCGCCAAGACCGGTGGGGACAAGGAAGCGAAGAAGCTCTGCGAGTTGCTGTACCGCTATCGCGAGGCCCTTCAGGGCGGGAAATCCTGCCGCACGGTCACTCCCCAGAACGAAGAGGAGGCGGCAATGGCGAAGGACTTGTATCTCCTTACTAACAAGCCGGTTATGTATATCTGCAACGTGGATGATGCCTCGGCCGCAAAGGGCAATGCCTATGTGGATGCCGTGCGCGAGGCCACCAAGGACGAGAACGCCGAAATCCTGGTGATTGCCGCAAAGACGGAATCCGAGATAGCCGAAATCGAGGAATTCGAAGACAGGCAGATGTTCCTGGAAGAACTCGGGTTGGAGGAGTCCGGAGTCGTGCGCCTGATCCAGGGGGCCTACCGCCTGCTTGGCCTCAGGACCTTCTTCACCGCCGGAGCGGACGAGTGCCGCGCCTGGACCATCCATGCCGGGGACAAGGCCCCGAAAGCGGCCGGAGTGATCCATACCGACTTCGAAAAGGGCTTCATCCGGGCGGAAGTGATCAAGTACGAGGATTTTGTAAATCTCAAATCGGAATCCGCCTGCCGGGCTGCCGGAAAGATGGGAATTGAAGGGAAAGAATACGTGGTTCAAGACGGCGACATAATGCATTTCCTGTTCAATGTTTAAATATATTCATTATATTTACGGGCAATAATAAACTATTTAACCAACTATAATCATATGCGTAAAATTTCTTGCATTCTGGCTCTCTTCTGCATTGCCGGCACAATGGCCTTCGCACAGAAGGAGCAATACAATCAGTATGGTGTCAAGGTGGACATCGATCCCCTGCAGGCAGAAGCCCAGGACGGAATCCTGGTCCTCCGTTCAAAGGGAGATTCCGGCTACAAGATCTGGTTCGACAATCGCGTGCAGACCGATGGCGCCATCTACTTCGGCGAGCCCGAATGGCTTCCCAAAAACGATCAGATTTCCAACGGCCTCTCTATCCGCCGCGCCCGTTTCGCCGTCAAGGCCCAGATCGACAAGAACTGGTATGGAGAAGTTGATATGGATATGGCGAACGGTATGTTCGAGCTCAAGGATGCCATTATCCGCTACACCGGATTTGAAAAATTCACTTTCCAGATGGGTAGTTTCAAGGAGGTCTTCTCCCTTCAGAGGAACAATTCTTCCCGTTACCTTCAGTTTATCGAGCGTCCGATGGTCTGCTCGGCCCTGGCACCTTCCCGCCACCTCGGATTTAACGCCAACTATTACAACAAGGGTGTGTTCCTGAATCTCGGTATTATGGGTCAGGAAATCGAAGGAGAGGAAACTCGTGGCTATGTAGAGGCTTCCAGCAAGGGCGCCGGCCCGGACGAAGGTCTTACCTATACGTTCAAGGCTATCTATCAGCCCGGATGGAATAAGGAAAATTGGGGTATGCACATCGGCGCGGCAGCATCTTACCGTGAGCCCAAGACCTCTGATGAAACTTACGGAGATATTCGCTTCAGCGCCCGTAACTCCACCAACATCAGCCGCAAGAAATACCTCGATACCGGAGACTTTACCTTCGATCACTATTATCGCTACACCGGTGAAATTGCCGGTTATTGGAAGGGCTTCCGCGGAGAGGCTGTCTATATGGGCAACACCACCGTTCTGCCCAATGGCGGCACCAAGAATTTCTTCGGATGGTATGTGCAGGGCGGATATCTGCTCTTCGGCGGCACCCAGCGCTATGACGGCGCCGGCGCCAAGTTCACCCGCGTGAAGAGGGGCCAGAAGTGGGGAGACGTGGAACTCTGCGGCCGCGTGGAATTCCTCGACCTCAATGCAGACAAGGCCCTGGCCGCCAACGACCAGGAAATAATGGGCGGATCCGCAATGGCATACGCCCTCGGCCTCAACTACTATATTACCGATCATGTGAAGGTGCAACTCAACTGGCAGTATAACGATAACGACCGTTTCTGCTCCGGTAAGGGCGACAAGTTCACCTGTGGCGTGGACGAGGCCGGCAAGCCGACCAAGATCCCTTACAACACCAGGGGTAATGCCGGTGTCGATTATCACATGCTCGCAATGCGCTTCGAGATTGATTTTTAATTATTCATAAACCATTAAAAACACAAAACAATGAAAAAGATTCTGTATTTCGCCGTGGCAGCCCTTGCTGCAACTGCATTCTTCGCCTGCAACCAAGACAACGAAGTAACCGGCAAAGACACTATTGATTATTCCAAACTCGTTATCAACGAGGCCAACGCAGTCGCTGCTACCGACTCTGCAAAGTTCGTTGAACTCTACAATGGTGGCGACAAGGATATTCCTCTGAAGGGTGTTTATATCAACAGGACTGACGAAACCGGACTTGTCGAACTGACCTGGTCCGGCATTGATGGTGAAGTTGTTCCCGCCAAGGGATTCTTCGTAATTCAGGGCACCAAGAATGCAATGGAAAGAAGTATGATCAAGGGCCTCTCCGCAAAGAAGGGTGTAAAACTTGAGGTTTTCGGACCCGACGATGCTTCCATTACTTCCGTACAGCATGGTATCCTCACCGACGCCACTGCAAAGACCAAGATCCAGACCGGTATCTGGGCCCGCATTCCTGACGGCGGCGCATGGAAGAATGTCACTAACGAAACTCCCGGCGCAAAGAATGACGCCACCGGAGCAATAGACGACGACGAACTGAAATAATTCGCTATGGCAGAACTCAAGATTGGCGAGCAGAGCAAGCCGCGCTTCGAATTCCGCAGCTTCGGCCAGTGCTTCTGCGAGCAGCATAAGAGAATGGCACGTCTCTCCGTTCCCGTACCTGAAAAGGTATGGGAGCGCGAGAGCGACGAGATCTACATCATCTCCGCCAAGAACGACATCAATAACACCAAGATCCGCAACGGAAAGATGGACATCAAGACCTACGTGCAGACGGTCGACGGCCTTGAGCAGTGGAATCCCCTCATGAAGGGCGAGTTCCCCATCTCCCGTGAGGTTCTGGAGAAGGAAGTATTCCCTGCGTTCATGGTAGAGATGCCAGCCCTCACGAAGGACAGCTACACCTATGAGGAATTCATCGCAATGGTGAAGGCCTGCCCCGACCTGGCGGCAGTCCGCGTGCACAAGCAGCGCTTCGGCTACATGGTGAACAACACCATCTGCGAAGTGGGCAACGTGCTCATCAACGGCGCCAAGGTGGTAACCATCAACTCCGAATCCACCGAAATCGAAGACATCAAGAAGACCATTGCCGACGTAGGTCTTGAGGGCGTTGAGAACATCAACTACCTGCAGGCCATCAAGCGAGTGATCGGAATGAGCGACAAACCCCTTGCAAACGAAACGATATGTCACAGGAAATAGAGAAAAAATTCTTGGTCAAGGGAGACTTCAAGTCCGAAGCCTTCAAGGCCACCCGCATCACCCAGGGATACCTCAGCAGCGTGCCTGAGCGCACTGTGCGTATACGCGTGAAGGGCGACAAGGGATTCATCACCGTGAAAGGCATAGGCAACGCTTCCGGCGCAGCCCGCTTCGAATGGGAGAAGGAAATCCCCGTGGACGAGGTGAAGAGCCTTCTCGAACTCGCCGAACCCGGCGTGATCGACAAGACCCGCTATCTTGTCAAGAACACCGACGGCAAGCACACTTGGGAAGTCGATGAGTTCTATGGCGACAACGACGGCTTGACCGTCGCCGAGGTGGAACTCGAAGACGAGAACGAGCCCTTCGACAAGCCCGCATGGCTTGGCGAGGAGGTCACCGGCGACCCCAAGTACTTCAATTCAATGTTGATGAAAAATCCCTACAAGAATTGGAAATAAAAGTATTCAAACATTTCATTCTTGGTCTATTGGCGGTCTCATCCCTGGCCTCGTGCCTCAGGGATGAGCCCGTTATTATAGACAACGGTGACGACCAGCAGGTGACTACATATACACTGGGCACACCCGTAGATTATGCCACCAAGCTCGAGGGGCTTTCGGCAATCTGCCTCAACGAAGCCGGAGACGGCCTTCTGGTGGCAGAGGACAACGGTCATGTTTACGAGTTCGGCCTGGACGGGCAACTGAAAAACACCTGCTCCTTCGCAAAGCCCAACGACGCCCGCGACTGGGAAGGCATCACCAAGGCTGCCGACGGCAGCATTTACCTCAGCGAAGAGCGCACCCGCGAGATATACAAGCTGAGCGCGGACCACAAGAGCGTAACTCTCGTTTCCAAGGGCCCCGAGGAGGCCGGGAGCGAAGAGAATCAAGGCTATGAGGGCATAGCCGCCGGAAACGGTGTCCTCTACGTGGCCAACCAAAGCAAACCCAAACGCGTATACGCGTATTCCATCGCAGACAAGACCTGGACCACGGCCTTCGACGCCGACTGGGCCACCAGCCTGTCGGATATCTACTACGACAGCGACGACGGCACCCTGTTCATCACGGACGCAAAGACGCAGAAACTGACCCAGGTGAAGACCGACGGCACCAAGGTTCAGGAGTACAGCATCTCGTTCGTAAAGAAGCCTGAGGGCTTTTGCAAGGATGCCAAGAACAAGACATTCTGGTTCATCTGCGACAGCACCAGCAAACTCTACAGCGTAACCTATAATTAGTATGGCAGAAGAGATCAAGACGGCGGCGTTCGATCCGCTGGATATGAATAACTACAAGGTCGAGAAACTCCCCAAGATGCAGAAGGGGAAGTTCGAAGTGTGGATGGCCCGCCTGGGCGGTCCTCTGGCCATCATCGCCTTCGTCTGGATCTGCTGGTTCGGACGGCCTGGCTGCCAAAGCCCAGGCCCGCCTGGGTGTCCTTGGGATGGACGGATTCATCCGCGCGAACTACGCGATGCTGGGCATCTTCGTGGCGAGCCTGATACTCTGGATGACGGAGGCCATCCCCAATTATCTGACCTCCCTGCTGCTGATCCTGGGCACGGTGCTCTTCAACGTCACCACCCAGAAAGAGGCCCTGGCGCAGCTGGGACACCCGGTAATGTGGCTGAACATACTCAGCTTCGTGCTGGCATCCATGCTGGTGAAGACGCAGTTCGCCAAGCGCCTGGCACTCGCCTTCGTAATCAAGTTCGGCAAGAGCGCCAAGGGGGTTCTCTGGAGCTTCCTGGGCATCAACCTGGTACTATCCGCCTTCATCTCCGCCACCACCGTCAAAGCGACCATAATGCTTCCTATCTTTATGGTCATCTGTGCAATCTACGGGGCCTCCAACGGCCACCGGAACAACTTCGGCCGCAACCTGGTGATCCAGAACCTCTTCCAGGTGAACATCGGCGCGAACGCCTTCTACACCGGAAGCGGCGCGCATCTGCTGGCCATCTCCCTCATCGCGGGCTTCCTGGGCTCCTGCGACTTCGGCTACAAGGAATGGCTGGTCGCGGTAGGCCCCATGAGCATCATCATCCTGGTGGTGGGCCTGCTGATGGGAATGTATGTCTTCTTCCCCATGAAGAAAGAGGAGCAGAAGCCCCAGCTGGAGGGCGGAATAGACCGCCTGAAGGCCGAGCTTGCCACCATGGGCAAGATGAGCGCCCAGGAGTGGAAGGCCGTGGGCATCTTCTGCCTGGTACTCTTCCTCTGGGTCACCAAGGGGACCTTCCATAATATAGATGAGACCATCGTGGCGCTGCTCGGCGCCTGCATCGCCCTGCTGCCCGGAATCGGGGTAGTCAAGTGGAACGATGTGGACATCCCTTGGCACCTGATGCTCTTCAGCGCCGGCGCATACGTGCTGGGGAGCGGCCTCAACGCCACCGACCTGCCGAATACCATGGTGAATGCCGCATTCGATGCGATGGGCATCACCTCGGACACCCCGTTCTGGGTGCTGTATGTGATCATCACCTTCCTGATGATGTACTCGGGGCTGATCTTCCAGAGCAAGACCATACGCACAATGGTGTTCGTGCCTATCGCGCTGGGCGTGGAAGCGCGTTTCCACTTCCCTCCGATGAGCCTTGCGCTGCCTACATCCATGCTCATCGAACACTGCTACGTGCTGCCTTTCAACAGCAAGCCGGCGGCGCTTCTTTACAATACCAACCAGTACAGCCAGACCGATGCGTTCAAGTACGGCATCACCATGATGACCTTCTCTTGGCTGCTGATCCTTCTTTTCGGGCAGACGGTGCTGAAGTGGCTGGCGATTACCCCGGGACTTTTTTAAAACTCTTCCGCTATGACAATTGAATGGAACTTCATACTCAGGATATTCGTGGCCGGGCTCCTCGGCGGGCTGATCGGCTTTGAACGCGAATTCAGGGCCAAGGAGGCCGGTGTGCGCACACACTTCATCGTAGCCCTCGGCAGTGCCCTGTTCATGGTTATTTCGCAGTATGCCTTCGCGGGCCGCTTTGATGCCGCGCGAGTGGCTGCGCAGGTGGTGTCCGGCATCGGTTTCATAGGCGCCGGCGTCATCATCTTCCAGAAGAATGTCATACGCGGCATTACCACTGCAGCCGGCCTGTGGGTGGCCGCGGCCATTGGCCTGGGTTGTGGCGCGGAGATGTATTCCGTTGCCATCGCTGCCACCATCATGACCATCCTGGTGCTGGAGACTATGCACTTCATCACCCGCAACCATGGCGACAAGGAGATATCCGTGACGCTTTCTCCCGTCACCAACGACGAGTTGCTGGAGGTAATGAAAACCCTTAAGGCGGCCGGGGCGGATGTTACCGCCTTCACTCTTTCGAACGGCGAAGCTTCGCTAGACTTGAAAATAAAACAAAAGGACTATGCCACAACCGTGGACACAGTCCTTTCATTCTCCAAAGGGCTTAAAGTGGATATCTCCTAGAAGAATCTCGCCCTGTTATCCTTCACCACGCCATTGTCGGACATCGTAGGAATGATGCCCTGGGCGTTGTACTGCGCCTTGCGCTGTGCGAACATCTCGGCATCGTTCTCAGTGTAGAAGGTGCCGACTTCCTTGCTGTTGACCACGAGCACATAGGTGCCATAGGTGCCAGCGACAGGGCCGGTCAGCTTGCCTTCCTCGGCGGTATAGACCGCGCCCGCGAGACCGGGATCCACACGGCCGCCCATAGGGGCGAGGCTGAGTGAAGGCTCGCTGGTGATGCTGGCCTCAAGCTTGTCTGCAACCTCCTGGAGGGTGGTGCAGCCCTCGATCTTACCGGCAACCTCTGCCTTCTTGGCCTCGGCCATCTTCTTGACGAAGAGCTGGCTCTCGATGGAAGAGGAGACCTCGTTCAGAGGCTTCACACCCTCTTTGTGGGCGCCGGTGACCTCAGCGATGAAGAAGTACTTGTTGTTGACGGTGATGATGTTGGAAGCCTTGCCGACCTTGTTGTCGAATGCCCAGCGGGTGACTTCCTTGGCGTTTTCGATGGAGCCGTAGGAAGAAGTGGCCTCGGTGATGTTCAGCTTGTGGGAGTAGACCTTCATGGTGTCAACCGCGGCGGCATATCCGGCAGCAGTCTGGCCTGCGATAGTGGCAAACTTGTTTGCCTGGGCATAGACGCTGTTGGTAGTCTCCTTGCTGGGAACAGCGGTCTTCTCGAGGATGGCGACCTGCTTCTTCATGTGAGGGGCAGTAACTTTGCTGACCACCACGACATGGGTGCCATACTGGGTCTTGAGGACCATGGGCTGGTTGACGGGGGCGGTGATTACGCTCTCGAATCCGGGGATCATGTAGGTCTGGGTCATCCAGCCGATATTTCCGAGTTCACCGTCGGCGGCGGAATTCTGATCCACCGAGAACTCTGCTGCGAGGGCGGAGAAGTTTCCGCCTTTGCGCACCACGTTCACGAGGCTGTCGGCAGTCTTGCCGGCATTGGTGCCCTGGAGCAGGATGTGCTTTACGTAAACAGAATCGGAGACGAGTTTGCTCTCCATAACGCGTACGGCATAGAAGGTGTCGCCATCGGAGATGATGGGGGAAACACTGCCCTTGCCGTTGAACACGAATTCGTTGACGTCAGCATTGATGCTGTTCAGCTCGCCGGCCTTGTACCAGTAGTTGCTGAGCTGACGGTCGGAGTTCTTGAGAAGGAAGTTCTTTATGTTCTCTGCGCTGCCAAATTCTGAGTATGCTTCAGCGAACTTCTCGTTGGTTGCGGACACATCCTCTGCAGAAGGGGTTACCTCGAACACTACATATTCGATGTCGCGGCTTGCGGTCTGACGGAAGAAGTCCTGATGCTCCTTGTAGTATTTCTTCACCTCGGCGGGAGCAACCTTGACGGTGCTGTCGGGAGTGAAAGGATAGGACACGTAAACATAGTCCACGTTTGCCGTGGTATTGTTCTGCGCAATGTTCAGGTTCTTCTCAAGGGCATTCTGATAGGTGCTGGCGTTGAAGATGGAACCGTACTTTGCGTAGTACTGCTGGGTGTTCAGGGTGTTCTGGAGATAGTTCCAGTAGAGCTGGAGACGGCCGCTTTCGTCCGAAGGGATCTGGTTGACGAAATCGCGGACACGATCGGCGGAGAAGCTACCGTTCTCGTCCATGAAGGCGGCGTTGCCGGCGATGATGGGGGAAGGGTTGGCTCCGGTGGTAAGGTCCAGGATCTCGGCCTCGCCGACAGTGATACCTGCAGCCTTGGCATTCTTGATGAACAGATACTTGTCCACAAGCTCCTGCCAGGCAGCGTCCCTGATCTGCTGCTGGGTCTGCTCATTCTGCACGCTGGTGCCGGTGATTATTTCGTTGATCTGGGTATATCTCTCCACATCCTCGAGATAATCGGTATAGGCAATGGCCTTGCCGTTGATGAGACCGACATCGTACTTGCTCGACATTGAATGCAGTGCGGATTCGAGGGTGCTGGGATCTATGATAAAAGACAAAAGGGCCAGAGCGATGATAATCGATATCGCAAGCCCGAACTTAACGCGAATTTTTTCAAGAACCGCCATTTCAGTTTATATTTTTAATTATTAAAATCAGTTTAGCCCGCAAAGGTAGTAATTTTATCTTAAATTTTTGACCAGAGGCCCTATAAAATTCACGGAATCAATAACTACCACGGTACTGTCCTTCACGGTGTAGCCGTATCCGTTGAACGGTTCGAGCAGGATTGCGTTGCGGGCATGGTCGTCGGAACGCATCCCGTACCCCTGCAGGAAGCCCTGCGGGGAATACATCTTGACGTAGCAATCGGTGTAGATTTCATTCTTGGCCTGATTCCAATAGAGGGTGTCGGTTTCCATGGTTTCCTGTTTCAACACATTGTGGATAACCACGTTCCCGAAGGCCTCCCAGATCTCTTCCTGCTGGCGTGTAGACTTGTTCTTATTGGTAATGTGCCGCCCGTCGTCCGAAACTATTATGGTCTCCAGAAGCCCCTCGTCGGAGTATCCGTAGATGGCTATCCCCTTCGGGAAAGACTCGTAAGAAGAGGTGTCGTTCTGGTAACGTTCCATCACCGAACTCTCCACCCGCATCACCACGAGGCCGTTTTTAGTCTGCACGGCGAACATGTCGTCGATGGTCTGGACGGGGGTGTCCTTCAGGTTCAAGGCCTCCGCCTGGGCCATTTTACTCTTGCAGGAAACAACGAGGATAGCCGCCGTAATCACGACAGCTATCCCAAGATAATTCAGATAAATCCTGCTGCGATCCACTTTACTTCCTTGTGCGGACGGTGGTGGAAGCGCTCATGCCGTTGCAGACCACCTTGTAGGCCTGCCCGTCGGTGACGTTGTACATGAACGCCTCGGCGGTCTCGGGGAAATAGATGCTGAAAGAACCTATCGCCCTGTTGGCATCGTCGGCGAGGGAAGCATCCGCGGCCTTGGCCTTGTTCAGGTAGTCCACAGCCACCCAGTAGTGGGCGCGCTTCTCGATTTCGTCTCCGCCACAGGAGGTGGCTCCCCAGATCTGACCCATCAGGAAGAAAGCCTTTCCGGAGATGCTCTCATCGAGCTCCTGGGCCTTGGAAGCATAGCTGTAGGCCTTTGCGAGACGCCCGTTCTTGAAGCAGAACGTTGCAGCCTCGAAGCTGTATCCGGCGTCTGTCGAAGCGTCCGAAGCCTCATATGCGATAGCCTCGTCGACATACTTCAGGGCAGCGTCTATATTTCCCCTGGAGGCGTTCAGCCTGTAGAGGTAGTATGCGGAATTGTAGGAAGGATCCAACTTGTACATGGAGGTTACCGCATTCAAGAAGAGGTCGTTATCCTGGCAGTCCTCGGTGATGCTCAGCATCTTGACGATGTTGGACACCAGGGCGAGATCCTCGGGATTCGCCTCATAGCGAGGGGTGAAGAGGGCGATAAGGTCGTCGCACTCGGCCACCTTGCTGGTGATGAAGAGGCTCTCCAGGTCGGTCTTGACCTTGCGGTTCTGCTCGGCAACGGCTTCCGTCTTGGCAGGAGCCTTGTCCAGGAAGTCCACGTTCCTCTGGTAGGTATTGATGACATCCTCCGCGGAAACAAGACCCTTCTTGTAGAGCTCGATAGCCACGTTCATGTCCTGGATGAAGAGGCTGGTGCGGGTGTTGACTCCATTGCGGGAGATAACATCGTTCAGCCCTTCATAGACGGCCTTCTCGTCCCCGTTCATGTAGTTGACGATATCCACGCCCTTGTTGTTGAGGGCAGATACGGCATACTTGGGGAAGAGCTTCGCACGCTCCTCGTGGAGGGTCATGAGGGTGTCTATGAGAGAAGCACGGTAAACCACATTGCTCTTATTCTTGTTGATGAGCTTGCGCACGAGCTCGGTTCCGTTGGTGAGCATGGTCTGCCTGATCCCGTGAGGGCAGGAACTGTATGCCTTGCGCCAGTTGATCGTGGCGTTATCATAATCCTTGGATTTGTAGGACTCATCGTAGAAGGACAGGTACTTTATGCAGTTTGCACTGTCTGCGCCCCACTTTCCCTGTGCCGAGGCCCTGAACCCGGCAAGAACCATAACCATGGTCATTAATGCTACAACAATCTTTTTCATATCTTTCAGGTTAATTATTTTCCTATTCATATCTGCGTTTCTGGAACCAAATATCGTGCAGGTTCAGCCCTACGCAGAATCTTATGTATCTTTCTCTCACAAGCCCCGCAGCCGTCGTTCCCCTCTGCCCCATATCCACTCCGAGAGATATCCCGTTATGCAGATATGTCTCCCTCACAGGGATGGTTGCACCAAAAGTGATGCCAAAAGTGCCGATTTCGTTGCCTGCAACCTTGTAATATTCTGTGGTATAGTAAGCTCCGGCACGGTAGGAAAAGCGTTTCCAGCGATAGCGGACATTGAATCTGTCGGGGGTATATTCAAGCCCAGCTCGGAAGGTCTGGCGCACTCCGGCGGCAAAAGGAGTCTTGCTTTCCGGGTTGGCGAAACCCGAGGCCGTTCCCATGCCGGTGTTCCTCCAGTCCGCGAAAGTATAGTCCAGGTTGGCCCTGATCCTGTCTTCAATATTGAGGGACACACCCACTCCGAGTTCCGAAGCCAGGCGCACCGGGGCGGAATTGACTCCCAACGTGTCTGAATCGGACGACACCACAACCGTCTCGGCGCTGCCGACCGACTGATGCTTGTAGTCTACGGTTCCCTTCAGGTCGCTTCCAAGGGTGTATGTTACCCCGAGACCAAGTTTTGCTTTGGTGGAGAGTTTCTGCTCGTACTGGACACCGAACTTACCAGTGAATGAGTGCAGGTTCATTATATAGCTGTCCTGCACGGTATTATATCCCGACTGGGAGAACTGCTCGGTGAAATACTTCCCGTAGTTGCCGAAAATATAGTCTGCTTCCGCACCTATGGAGAGGTTTTTGAGCAGGGCATAGCCGAGACCTCCGTAAAGTTTGTAGAGGGCTCCCTGGCCATAATCGTGATAGGTAATGTTCCCGGTGTTGGCTATGACCACAGGGTCGGTCTCTTTTACAGAATAAGCGTAACCGCCGGCACTGTAAGGACTTACGCCAACCATCATAGCCAGGTTCCTCATGATGGGGAAGGACATTGCCATGCTCCCTATGTTGGTGATGTTCCTTGAAGAAGTCATATCCCCCTGCCTGTAGATGTTATTTGAGTTGAGCAGGGAGAAATCCAGCATGAAGGAAAGGGTATCCCGCACCGGGAGTGAGGCGGGATTGAGGGAATTCAGGTAACGCACACTCCTGGATGCAATGCCTGCTCCCGCCATGCTGCGGTGGTATGCGGACCCTTGCTGATAGAGGTCCCCAACTCCGAAGATGGAGTATGGCGTATAGGCCATGTATTCCCCCGTCTGTGCGGAAGCGACGGTGCCGGCCGCTGTCAGGGCCGCCAGGATGATGACACTACTGAATATTCTTTTCAACATAATCGTCCGTAATAAGTGCCAGGCCCACCTGAACAAGGTTGCTCACTATGAACAACGACTGTTTCATGCGCTTGGCAAAATAAGTGGCATCCCCGCCGGTGAATACCACAACATGTCCCGGATGCCGGCGGATGTACCCTTCAATTTCAAACATTATGCCCGAAACCACTCCCGACTCGATAGAACTCTCCAGAGAGTTGCCTTCGTGGGGGATGCGGGCGGGGATATTCATCAGCGGCAGCGACTTGGAATAGCGGTTGAGGGCCTTGAAACGGGTGAGAAAGCCGGGGGATACATTTCCGCCACGGTACTGCCCGGTTTCTGAGGTAATATCTATGGTGAGGGTGGTGCCGAAGTCGAAAACTATGCAGGGTTTCCCCTTGAAAAGATAGCGCACTGCAAGAAGCGAGGCCGCCCTGTCGTAGGAAAGATAATCGGGGAGGTCGTAGCGCTGGAGTATATCTGTGTGGGTGCTGTCCAGGATCATGAGATGCCTGCATTCCCCACGCAGGGTAGCTTCCTCTTCGGCTGTGATGGGTTTGGCAGATACTACGGCCATCACTTCGGCCTTTTCCTTCTCGGTGATGGAAAGGATGAAGTCCATTACCTTCTCCCCCTGGAAACGATAAGTCTTGCCGAGGGTCATTCCCTCCGCCCAGGCGGCTTTCAGTGCCGTGTTTCCAACCTCTATCAGTAAATTAGCCACTTCCTTTGTTATAAAGCCTACAAAGATACGAAATTATACCAATTTATTCAAGAGGGCCCACGCGCCCTGCAGGCCATCCAACCCATGAGCCACAAGTTTGAGCTTCCGGTCCGTCTGCTTCAGCACGAACGGGGTTGTGCCCGAAGAGACGGTTGCGAGTATCTTTTCGAACACGTCGGACTTGAAGTAGGGGGAATGTTCAAGCGAAATGAACCAGCAGATGCACATCCCGTTCTTGATTATGATCTTTTCGAAGCCCAGCCTCGTTCCCAGGTTGCGGATCTTGACCACAGTGAAAAGGTTGGCGACCGGCTGCGGGATACGGCCGAAACGGTCGGTCAGATGCATGGAAAGACGGTCCAGATCCTTCTCTGAATCCATGGAATCAAGTTGCTTGTAGATGCGTATCTTTTCTGCCAGCACATCTATGTATTCATCGGGGATGAGGGCTTCCTGGTCTGTTTCAATTGTGCAGTCCGAAATAAATTTCTCCCTACTCTTATTTACACGCACACCAGTCTCTATCCCAAGTTCGTCCATAGCTTCATTTATAACCTTCTGGAAGGTCTCATATCCCATATCCATCATGAATCCGCTCTGTTCAGCGCCTAGCAGATTGCCTGCACCGCGGATATCGAGGTCCTGCATTGCGATATTGAACCCACTGCCCAGGTCGGAGAATTCCTCTATTGCACGGAGCCGCCTGCGGGCATCCTCGGTGACCGATGCCAGGGGCGGAACTATGAGATAGCAGAAAGCTTTCCGGTTCGAGCGGCCCACCCTACCACGAAGCTGGTGAAGGTCGCTGAGTCCTATGTTCTGCGCCTGGTTTATGATGATGGTGTTGGCGTTGGGGATGTCCAGCCCGTTTTCTATGATGGTAGTGCAGAGAAGTATATCGTAGTCTCCGCGGATGAATCCCAGCATCCTGTCTTCCAGCTGGCGCGATTCCATCTGCCCGTGGGCTGTGCAAATCCTTGCATCCGGCACCAGCCGCTTGAGGATAATCTCTATGTGTGGTAGTTCCTCCACCTTATTGTGTAGGAAGAATACCTGGCCGCCCCGGTTGAGTTCGTAGTTTATTATGCCCTTTACCTCGTTTTCGTCGAAAAGGATTATTTCGGTCTGCACCGGGATACGGTTGGGGGGAGGAGTGTTTATGATGCTGAGGTCCCTGGCGCCCAGCAGTGAGAATTGGAGGGTGCGGGGAATGGGGGTAGCTGTGAGAGTGAGTGTATCTACCGATGCCTTTATCTGCCTCAGGCGCTCCTTGGCCGCCACTCCGAATTTCTGTTCCTCATCTATTATAAGGAGCCCCAGATCCTTGAATTCGAAGCCGCCGCCCAGAATCTTGTGGGTGCCGATGATAATGTCTACCTGGCCCTTGGAAACCCTGTCTTTTATGTCGGAAATCTGCTTTGCGCTGCGCAGGCGGCTCACGTAATCTACCGTGCATGGAAAGTTCGCAAGGCGGGAGGTGAAGGTATTGAAGTGCTGGAGGGCAAGGATTGTAGTGGGCACCAGCACCGCCACCTGTTTTCCGTCGGTAACGGCCTTGAATGCGGCGCGGATGGCTATTTCCGTCTTGCCGAAACCTACATCGCCGCACACCAGGCGGTCCATTGGGCAGCTATCCTCCATATCCCTTTTTACCGCAATGGTGGCGGCTTCCTGGTCTGGAGTATCTTCGAATATGAAGGATGATTCCAACTCATCCTGAAGGTAGGTATCTGCCGAGAATGCGAAGCCCTTCGTGGCCCGGCGCTTGGCGTAGAGCTGGATGAGGTCCTTCGCTATATCTTTTACCTTGCGCTTGGCATTGGCCTTAAGGGTAGACCAGGTCTTGGATCCGAGTTTGTTGATTCGCGGCTGCTCGCCTTCGGCCGAACGGAAGAGGGATAGTTTATTCAGGGCATGGACGGATACGAACACCACGTCTCCATCCTTGTAATTTATCTTTACAACCTCTTTCACCCTACCCTTGTCGTCGTACATGCGCACCAGGCCGCCGAATACTCCGATTCCGTAGTCTATGTGCACTACATAATCGCCTATGTTGAAGGAATTCAGGTCGTTGATTGTGAGCTGCTCGCTCTTTTCTACCGTGCGCCTGATAGCCACACGGTGGAAGCGGTCGAATATCTCGTGGTCGGAATAATGCGCTGTCCTGGAATCTTCATCCACAAATCCCTCGTGGATATTCTTTCCTTCCACAAATCCGGGAAGTATCCCTCCTTCGCTGCTGATTATAGAACTTATCCTGTTTATCTGGGATGCCTTTTCTGCGTAGATCAGCACCTTGTACCCCGCTTCAACCTTACGGCGTATATCCTCTTCCAAAAGGTCGAAGTTCTTATTGAACCTGGGCTGCGGGCTTATGTGGAACTTTTCGGCGTCAGCCTTTTTCTCGCCTACCGGAACCTGAAGGAAAACCCTGCGGAAAGACTCGGTCTGCGGGAAAAAGTCCCTGTCTTTATATACATCTGACGAATCCAGCCAGAGGGTGCTGCCGGAAGGAATTATATCCAGGAGGGAGTTTCCCTGTTCGGCAGTATCCGAGAGTATGCTGCCTATTATATCTACACTGTCCCTCTCTCCTTTGGATATCTGGGTGTTACAGTCGAATACACTTATGGATTCCACCTCATTTCCCCAGAATGAGATACGGTAGGGTTCGTTGTCAGAAAAAGAGAATATGTCTATCAGGGATCCCCTGATTGCATACTGCCCGGGGGCGGAAACAAAATCCGTACGTTCGAAGCCTTGCCCGCCAAGGGCTGATATTATGACATCGAATCCTATTTCCTGACCCTTGGAGATAGTGAGGATGTTGCTGCCTTCTTTTTGAGCGGAAGGAATCTTTTGCCCGAGAGCATCTGCGCAGCAGACTATAAACACCTGTTCCCCTTTATTCTTCAGTATGGCACTGATGGCAGCCGTGCGCTGCACGCTGATGGATGATTTATAATTGCTTCGCTCTATTCCCTTTCCGTCCGGAGGAAGGAGAAAAACCTTATCTCCCTGGGTGAGCTGATAAAGGTCGGATGTGCAGTACTCGGCGGATTCCTTGTCGGGCAATATAATAAGGTTTACTCCATCGGGGGCAGCGTCGCTGAGCACGAACCACCTCGCAGACAGGAAGAGTCCGCTGCAGTAAACTGTATTTTCTTTATCTATTCGGGTTTTTAACATAAACTCCGATAATCCTATTGATAAGTTGTTGATAACCCTGTTAATAACTTATTAACAACTTCAGCTGCCTATTTATTAACATCTTCTCGATAGTTCCTTAAAAAGGTTTTCAACAATCCATTATTTTGTAATCACTTTAAAATTAATACGTTATAGAGTTATCAACACTTTTAACAAGCTAATAAACAATAATAGATTTACAAATAAAAAGAACTATATTTGTATTTGGAATTTAAAAACGGGACAGATGTCGGATTTCAACCCCCACGATACAAACGAAGGCAAAGATAAGGAATTGGACGGAATTATCCGCCCCCGGGAGCTGGAAGATTTTACAGGACAGGGAGAAATAGTCTCCAATCTCCGGGTTTATATCAAGGCTGCAAAACTCCGCGGGGAGACCTTGGACCATACCCTTTTCCATGGTCCTCCCGGTCTGGGAAAGACTACCCTGGCACATATCATAGCCAATGAGATGGGGGTGAATATGAAGATTACCTCCGGTCCGGTGCTCGACCGTCCCGGGGATCTCGCCGGCCTGCTTACTTCCCTGGAGCCGGGGGATGTCCTCTTCATAGATGAAATCCATCGCCTTTCTCCTGAGGTGGAGGAGTATCTCTACTCCGCAATGGAGGATTTCGTGATAGATATAATGATAGACAAGGGGCCGGGAGCCCGTTCCGTGCGGATATCCCTGAATCCTTTCACCCTGGTCGGGGCTACTACCCGCAGCGGTCTGCTGACAGCTCCGCTGCGTGCCCGCTTCGGAATCACCTGCCCGATGGAGTATTACGACACTTCCGACCTGGTGAAGATAGTGAAGCGCAGCGCGTCGATCCTGAAGGTGGAGATAGATGAATCTGCCGCCAAGGAGATTGCCATGCGCAGCCGCGGCACACCCCGAATCTGCAACTCCCTGCTCAGGAGGGTCAGGGATTTCGCCCAGGTGGAGGGGGATGGCAGGATAGACCTGAAGATTGCCAAGTATGCCCTCGATAAGCTTCATATAGATACCCTCGGGCTGGATTCTATCGATAATAAGATACTTCGCACCATAATAGAAAAGTTCAAGGGCGGGCCTGTCGGGGCTAATACCCTCTCTACCGCCATCAGTGAGGATCAGGGTACTTATGAGGAGGTTTACGAGCCCTTCCTCATCAAGGAAGGATTTATCCTGCGCACGCAGCGCGGGCGGATAGCGACCGACCTTGCGTATAAGCATTTAGGTGTGATTAAGGCCTCCGGCGATGAGAATACCCTCTTTTAGCCTTGTCCTTCTCGCGAAAAATGAGTAATATTGCAGACTATTTAATAACATTAATATAAAATGGCAGATAAACTTATCTCTAAGATTCCTGATGGACCGCTGGCGGAAAAATGGACCAAGCGCAAATCAGAAATTCATCTGGTCAGCCCCAACAACAAAAGAAAACTCGAGATTATAGTGGTTGGAACCGGTCTCGGCGGTGCTTCTGCAGCTGCCAGCCTCGGTGAACTCGGCTATAACGTCAAGGTTTTCTGCATCAGCGATTCTCCCCGCAGGGCTCACTCTATTGCAGCTCAGGGTGGTATCAATGCTGCAAAGAACTACCAGAACGACAACGATTCCATCTACAGGCTTTTCTATGATACCATCAAGGGAGGTGACTACCGTGCCCGTGAGGCGAATGTGTACCGTCTTGCCGAGGTAAGCGCTGCCATCATCGACCAGTGCGTCGCGCAGGGGATTCCTTTCGCCCGTGAATACGGCGGATATCTTGCCAACCGTTCCTTCGGTGGAGTGCAGGTCAGCCGTACTTTCTACGCCCGCGGTCAAACCGGCCAGCAGCTTCTGCTTGGAGCGTATGCATCTCTGAATAAGGAGATTGCAGCAGGCACCGTGAAGAGTTATCCCCGTCACGAGATGCTTGATCTTGTGATTATTAACGGCGAAGCCAAGGGTATCATTGCCCGTAACCTTGTTACCGGGCAGCTGGAGCGCTTCGGTGCCCACGCAGTAGTGATTGCTACCGGTGGATATGGAAACACCTATTTCCTCTCTACCAACGCAATGAACAGCAACGGTTCTGCCGCTATGCAGTGCTACCGCAAGGGAGCCTTCTTTGCCAATCCTTGCTTCGCGCAGATACATCCTACCTGTATTCCTGTCCATGGGGACCAGCAGTGCAAGCTCACCCTCATGAGTGAGAGTCTGCGTAACGACGGACGCATTTGGGTTCCCAAGAAGCTGGAAGATGTGGAGAAACTCCGCAAGCACAAAATAAAGGCTTCCCAGATTCCTGAGGAGGACCGCGATTACTATCTCGAGCGCCGCTATCCCGCCTTCGGAAACCTTGTTCCCCGCGATGTTGCATCCCGTGCCGCAAAGGAGCGCTGCGATGCCGGCTTCGGTGTGAATGAGACCGGTAAGGCAGTATTCCTGGACTTCTCCGATGCTATCCGCCGTCTCGGCCACCAGAAGGTTGCAGAGCGCTATGGCAACCTCTTCGAGATGTATGAGAAGATTACCGCTTCATCTCCCTGGGAGGAGCCTATGATGATTTATCCCGCCATCCACTATACCATGGGAGGTATCTGGGTGGATTATGATCTGCAGACTACTATCCCCGGCCTTTATGCTATCGGTGAAGCCAACTTCTCCGACCATGGCGGAAACCGCCTTGGTGCATCTGCCCTTATGCAGGGTCTTGCTGATGGTTACTTCGTGATTCCTGTCACTATCGGTGATTATCTCTCACACAAGTTCGCAGAGCCTAAGACCGATATTAACGCTCCTGAGTTTGCTGCGGCCGAGAAGGCTGTGCAGGCCCGTATAGACAAGCTTTTTGCCATCAACGGCACCGAGACCGTGGATTCTATCCACAAGGAACTCGGCCACATTATGTGGGAGTATGTGGGCATGGCGCGTGATGAGGAGGGTCTGAAGACGGCTATCGCCAAGATCAAGGAACTGCGCGAGCGTTTCTATAAGGAAGTCAAGGTTCCCGGCACCCAGTTCGAGTTTAATCAGGAGCTTGAGAAGGCTCTCCGTCTGGAGGATTTCTTCGATATAGGCGAACTGATGGCTTATGATGCCCTGAACCGCAGGGAGTCCTGCGGCGGACATTTCCGTGTGGAGAGCCAGACCGAGGAAGGCGAGGCAAAGCGTGATGACAAGAACTTCATGTATGTTGCCGCATGGGAATACAAGGGAGAGGGTAAGGAGCCTGAACTCCATAAGGAGGAACTCAATTATGAGTTTATAGAGGTTAAGACAAGAAACTACAAAGACTAAGCACGAGTATGAATTTCAATGTTAAGATATGGCGTCAGCGTAACGCCAAGGCGAAAGGACATTTTGAGACTTATCATATTGATGATATAGAGTCCGATGCTTCCTTCCTGGAAATGCTCGACATTCTCAACGAGAAGTTGATCCGTGAGGGAATTGATCCGGTTTCTTTCGACCATGACTGCCGTGAAGGTATCTGCGGAGCATGCTCCCTGTATATTGACGGGCGTGCACATGGTCCGGACGACCATGTGACTACCTGCCAGCTCTTTATGCGCCATTTCAAGGATGGTGCAACCATTACCGTCGAGCCCTGGCGCAGTTCAGCATTCCCTGTAATCAAGGACCTTGTAGTAGACCGCAGGGCATACGATAAGATTCTCCAGGCTGGAGGATTCATTTCTGTGCGCACCGGCTCCGCCCAGGATGCTAACAATATCCTTATCGGCCACGATACCGCCGAGGAAAGCATGGATGCAGCTGCCTGCATTGGCTGCGGCGCCTGTGTTGCAACCTGCAAGAATGGGTCTGCAATGCTCTTTGTGGCTGCCCGTGTGAGTTCGCTTGCACTCCTTCCTCAGGGTAAGGTTGAGGCTGCCAAGCGCGCCCGTGCAATGGTTAAGAAGATGGATGAACTCGGGTTTGGTAACTGCACCAATACCCGTGCCTGCGAACTGGAGTGTCCTAAGGGTATTTCCGTGTCGCACATCGCACGCCTTAACCGCGAGTATCTGAAGGCAAAATTCTCTGAGTAATTACCAGAGGAAGTTATTGAAGGGGTAGCGCCCCGCATGAATCTCCGCCACCATCTTATAGATGTCGTGGCGGAGTTTTTCCAACCCCGTCTTGTTGATGGCTGAAATGAAGATGCAAGGGGTCTTTTCCTGGGCTATCCAACTGTTTTTCAGCTCTTCCAGCGTGTAATTCAGCTTTGTTCTGGGTTCCAGGGAGAATTCATCGTATTCTTCGTAATGATACGCATCTATCTTGTTGAATACCACGTAAACTGGCTTGTTGCCAGCACCTATTTCCTGCAGAGTTCTCTCCACAACCTGCATCTGCTCTTCGAAATCGGGGTGGGAAATATCTACCACGTGCACAAGAATGTCTGCTTCCCGGACCTCATCGAGGGTGCTCTTGAAAGCTTCGATGAGTTGGGTGGGGAGTTTGCGTATGAATCCTACCGTGTCGCTGAGCAGGAAGGGGACGTTTTCTATGACTACCTTCCGGACGGTAGTGTCCAGGGTGGCGAACAGTTTATTCTCTGCAAAGACATCAGATTTGGCAAGAAGGTTCATGAGAGTACTCTTACCCACGTTGGTATAGCCTACAAGGGCCAGACGGACCAACTGGCCGCGATTCCCGCGTTGGGTGGCCATCTGCCTGTCTATCTTGCTTAATTCTTCTTTAAGGCGGCTTATACGCTGTTTTACGATACGGCGGTCTACTTCTATCTGGGTTTCACCCATACCGCCTCGGGTTCCCACGCCGCCGCGCTGCCTTTCAAGGTGGGTCCACATACCCGCAAGGCGGGGGAGCATATAGTTCAGGCGGGCAATTTCTACTTGGGTTTTTGCATAGGCAGTCTGGGCCCGTTGTGTGAAAATCTCAAGGATGAGACTTGTGCGGTCTATTACTTTGGCAGATTTTATAACCTTCTCGATATTGCGCTGCTGCATACCGGTCAGTTCGTCATCGAAAATGCAGTAGCAAATATCATTTTCTTCACAATACTGCTGTATTTCAGCAAGTTTTCCGCTCCTTATATATGTTGCCTTTTCCGGTTTATCTACCCTTTGTACAAATTTTCTGTCGCCAATGGCACCTGCGGTTTCGGCAAGGAATTCCAATTCGTCGAGATACTCCATTATTTTGGATTCATCGTCTGTTTGACGGATGATTCCCACAAAGACCGCTTTTTCGGATGAATGCTGCTTGGTTTCGAACATTTCATTTAAAAAAGGCCATCCGGTTGGGGACGGCCTTAAGTGTTGAAAATTAATAAATTACCTTAACTGGAAGATAACAGGGAAGGTGTAGGTGACCTTAACTGCGCGGTCGCGCTGTTTGCCAGGAGTCCAGTTGGGAGAACTCTGCACCACGCGGACTGCTTCTTTATCCAGTGCGGGATCCACGCCACGGACAACCTTAACATTGGAAACCTTACCGTCAGCTCCTACCACGAACTGGAGAAGGACTCGACCCTGTATACCGTTTTCCTTGGCAATTTCAGGGTACTGGAGACGTTCGTTAACCCATTTTGAGAACGCGTTAGCATCTCCACCCATAAACATGGGCTTATCTTCCACCAGCTGGAAAGGAATTGCCTCTTCTTCGATTACTTCCTCTTCAACCTGGTCGACATAGTCTTTGATTTCGACAGCCAGGTTTGCATCGTCCTCAAGGTTGAGGATGTTGTCTTCTACCTGAAGGTCATCGTCCACGATGTCGATATTGTCTGAAAGGACAGGGATTTGGGGCACTTCGGGCGGCGGAGGAGGTGTTTCCTGTGTGATAGGAATCATCTCTTCTTCCTCGATAGGACCTACTTCAGCTTCGAGAGCTTTGGTCTGCTTGTCTTTGGTGCTGTATTCGAATGCTCCGTAGACAACGAGCAGGGCAAGGACGAAACCGATTTCCGTGAAGAGCAATCTCTTGTTCCCCAGGCTCGCCTTTTCTGATTTCTTGACTTCCATATTAACGAACTCAATTAGGTTTGTTTAACTTCCAAAGGTAGAAATAAAAAATTTGATTTCCAATTTTTTGCATTTCTCTACACTTGCTTTTAACTTTGCAAGCGAAAACTATGCCACTATGATCAGGTATTTTTCTGAAGGAATCAAATTTGATTTGAAAGCTAAGTCACTTAATAACAAGTGGCTGAAGTTTGTTGCCGAGAGCGAAATCAGGAAGATAGGGGATATCAATATCATATTCTGCTCGGATAGTTATATCCTTGATGTGAACATGAAGTATCTCCAGCACGACTACTTCACAGATATCATCACCTTTGATTATTGCGAAGGAAACGTTCTTTCCGGCGACCTTTTCATAAGCATCGATTCGGTCCGGGATAATGCATCTTTCTATGGGACGGAGTTTTCTGAGGAGTTGAACAGGGTTATGGTTCACGGAGTCTTGCATCTGATAGGGTATGATGATCATACGGATTCAGAGCAGAAGATGATGCGGTCTAAGGAGGATTACTATCTTTCTCAGATTCCTGCAGTTTGCGGTATTGCCGGGTAATGGAGAATTTCTATGATATTATAGTAATAGGTGGCGGCCATGCCGGATGCGAGGCCGCTATGGCTGCTGCTAATCTCGGCAGTTCTGTGCTTTTGATATCTATGGATATGACCGGGTTTGCAAAAATGAGTTGCAATCCTGCGATTGGCGGCATAGCTAAAGGTCAGATAGTCAAGGAGATAGATGCTCTTGGAGGGTTTACCGGGCTGGTTACGGATGCTACTACCCTCCAGTTCCGGATGCTCAACAAGAGTAAGGGTCCTGCCATGTGGAGCCCTCGTGCACAGTGCGATAAAATCCAGTTTTCTCTTGCATGGCGCAAAATCCTCGAAAGTAACTGTAAATTAGATATTTACGAGGATTTAGCCACATCTTTTCTCTTTGAGAATTCAAAAATTTGCGGCGTCCGCACAAATACCGGAGCAATTTTTAAGTGTAAAGCGCTTGTTTTGACTGCCGGAACCTTCCTTGACGGGAAAATTTTTATCGGCCGAACGGTATTTGCCGGAGGACGCATCGGTGAGAAACCTTCCCTTGGTCTGACATCCCAGCTCGTGGAAAGGGGGCTTACTACTGGTCGTATGAAGACGGGTACTCCCCCCAGGATAGATATTTCTTCTGTTGATACTTCTGCCTTGCAGATTCAGTTGGGAGACGAAGATCCCGACAGGTTCAGTTTTCTTCCGGAGCTGTCTTCTGTGCAAAGGGAGGGGAAGCAGATGAACTGCTATATTCTTCACACTAATGAGAAAGTTCACGTTATTCTCCGTTCCGGTTTTGAGGACTCTCCGCTTTTTACCGGGATTATTTCCGGAAAGGGACCTAGGTATTGCCCGAGCATAGAAGATAAACTCAGGGTCTTTCCTGAGAATAATGCTCACCAGCTTTTTCTTGAGCCGGAGGGCCGATGGACGAACGAGTATTACCTTCAGGGTTTCTCGTCTTCTCTTCCTCTTGCTGTTCAGTTAGATGCTCTTCATGCAATCAAAGGTCTTGAAAATGTTAAGATTTTCCGCCCTGCTTATGCGGTGGAATACGACTACTTCGATCCTTCTCAATTAAGAAGTTCGCTTGAGTCCAAGCTCGTCGAAAATCTCTTCCTTGCTGGCCAGGTCAATGGTACTACCGGATATGAAGAAGCTGCCGCACAGGGCCTTCTGGCCGGAATCAATGCCCACCAGAAGATTAATGAAAAGGATCCTTTCATACTAGGAAGAGACAGTTCCTATATCGGTGTGCTGATTGACGACCTTACAACGAAAGGTGTCGATGAACCTTATCGTATGTTTACTTCCAGGGCTGAATACCGTGTTCTCTTAAGGCAGGATAATGCTGATGAACGATTGACTGGATTGTCTCATTCGATTGGTCTTGCCAGCGAAGAGCGCTATTCAATGACTATGAAGAAGTATGAAGATGTGAGCGCTCTTACATCCTTCTGCGATACTACCAATATCAGTTCTAAGCAGGCAAATGATTATTTACAATCTGTAGGTTCTTCGCCGCTTGGAGACTCGAAAAAGATCTCTGAAATCGCTTTGCGGCCTGAGGTTTCTCTTGGAGATTTGCTTAAACTTGTTCCACGTGGAACACAAATATCTGATAGAAAGGTTATAGAATCTGTAGAGATTACTCTTAAGTATCGTGGGTATATTGAGCGCGAGAAGCGCATGGCCCAGAAGCTTCACTCGCTTGAGGATTTGCTTATTCCCGACGATTTCGATTTTGACCGTGTGTCTGGACTAACTATTGAATGCCGGCAAAAATTAAAACGCTATAGCCCAAGGACCATAGCGCAAGCATCCAGGATTTCTGGCGTTTCTCCGGCAGATATTTCCGTTCTCCTTGTATATTTCGGGAGATAATCAGAGCATCTTAAGTGCAGCTTTGATTATATCTTCAACCTTTGCTGTTGGCTGCTGTTTCAGTATCTGCTGAATTGCTTTCTGAATATTTGCTTTGTTGAAGCCTAGCATTACCAGTGCAGATGTTGCCTCGTCTACAACTTCGCTCGATGCAACAGTAAACAGAGCACTTGAATCGCTTCCGGCTCCTTCTACTATCTTGTCTTTCAGTTCCAGAACAAGCCTTTGTGCAGTCTTTAACCCAATGCCTTTTATAGATTTGATCAGGTTGACGTTTTCTGACAGGACTGCCTGACGGAATTCGTCTGCAGATAAAGATGAAAGAACCATGCGGGCCGATGCCGCTCCCATTCCAGATACGCTTGTAATTAACTGAAACAGAGACCTTTCGTCTTTATTTGCAAAGCCATAACTTACTTCGCTTCCGTCTCTTGAGTTTATCTGGGTCTGCACGAAAACCTTTGCCTGGGACTTGCCTTCAAGCAACGCGTAGGTCTGCAGAGAAATCTCCAACCTGTGGCCAATACCGTTGTTATCTATTACCACCTGTGTTGGATTCAACTCTTCTACTTTTCCGGAAATGTAGTCTATCATAATTTCTTGCTTCTTATCTATCGCAAATGTAGGCAAAAATTGCTACATTTGTTCTTCTATTTCACACGCGATATGAACATTGATACGCTTCGCTCATATTTCCCTCAGTTGAAGGAGAAGGTTTACGGCAAGGATCTGGTATATCTGGACAATGCCGCTACTTCCTTGCGCCCGATGACGGTTATTCAGGAGTGGGAGGACATGAGCCTGAAGCATAACTCCAATCTCCACCGCGCTGTCCACAAGACTGCGGTCGATGCAACAGATCGCTACGAAGCTGCCCGCGCTGCCGTTGCCGGTTTTGTTGGGGCGTCCTGCCCGGAAGAAATCGTTTTCACTTCTGGCACAACGCATTCGATTAATCTGCTCGCCGCCTGCCTGGAACACTCCGCTTTCTTTGCTCCAGGAGACGAAATCCTCATAGCGGAGAGCGAGCACCACTCGAATATCGTGCCCTGGCAGCTTGTTTCTGGCCGTAATGGGTTGAAAATCAAAAAGATACCTATAGATTCGCGTGGTGAGATTTCTCTTCAGAAACTGTCGGAATCGCTCTCTTCCCGCACACGGCTCTGCTGCATCGCCCAAATTTCCAACGTGCTCGGCGTAATCAACCCGATCAAGGAGATTGTGGATATCTGCCATAAAAACGGAACGCTGGTGCTGGTGGATGGAGCCCAGGGAATAGTTCATCTTCCTACGAATGTGCAGGAGCTTGGCTGCGACTTCTATGCCTTCTCCGGGCATAAGATGTTCGCCGCCCCTGGCGTAGGTGTCCTCTACGGCAAAAAGGCCCTGCTGGAGGCCCTGCCTCCCTACATGGGCGGAGGCGAGATGATAGAATCCGTAAGTTGGGAAAAGACCAGTTTTGCGCCCGTGCCCCGCAGGTTCGAGGCTGGCACCCAGAATATCTCCGGAACCCCCACCCTTATCCCTGCTATAGAAATGTGTAAACAGATGAGAGACAGCGAGATAGAGAAAGAACAGGATGCCGTGAAGGCGTATGTCCTGGATGCCCTCACCTCTTCCCCGGACATTACCATCTACGGGAATCCGGAAGACAGGACGAAAAAGATCCCCCTCTTCTCCTTCAGCGTAGCAGGCGCGCATCACGAAGACCTTGCCCTGATTCTGGACAAGATGGGGATAGCCGTCCGCTCCGGGCAGATGTGCGCGGAACCCCTTATGGACCGCTTCGGAGTCACCGGGATGCTGCGCGCATCCTTCGCTGCGTACAACACGCTGGGCGAGGCGGAATATTTTGTAGAATGCCTGCGAAAGGCCATAAAGATGTTGAAATGAACACATTGGAAGAAGCAAAAGCTGCTGTGGTCGAAGAGTTTTCCATGTTCGACGAGTGGCTGGACAAATACGAATATCTCATCGAGCTAGGCAAGAACCTGGACGTGTTCCCCGTGGAACTCAAGACCGACGACCGCCTCATAAAAGGCTGTCAGTCAAGAGTTTGGCTGGATGCCACAGCTAAGGACGGCAAGGTTTTCTTCCGCGCCGACAGCGACGCCATAATCACAAAGGGGATAATTTCCCTGCTGATCCAGGTCTACAACGGCCGCAGCGCAGCCGAGATCGCCGCAGACGACTTCGGCTTTGTGGAGCAGATCGGCCTCCGGGCCAACCTCTCCCCCACCCGCGCGAACGGGCTCAATTCGATGATAGAAACCATACGCAAGGAGGCAGAAAAGAATGTCTGAACAGAACGAAATACTCACCCCCGAAGATGTGAAGGAGCTCGCACCCCTCTATGACGCGGTAATCCTTGCCCTCAAGCAGGTGTACGACCCGGAGATTCCGGTAAACATCTACGACCTCGGGCTCATTTACGAGCTTAACATCAGCAAGGCCCGCGAGGTGTATATAAAAATGACCTTCACCGCCCCGAACTGCCCTATGGCGGACGAGGTTATGGCCGATGTGCAGAACAGCGTGGAGATGACCCCCGGGGTTAAGAAATGCACGATAGAACTCACCTTCGAGCCCGTCTGGGACCAGAGCATGCTCTCCGACGAAGCCCGGGTGGCGCTTGGAATGGACCCTGAACTAGAATAGAAATAATGGCAAAACTTTATCTTGCCCTTGGCAGCAACATCGGAGCCAGGAAAGCCAACATAATGTCGGCCCTGAGTTTCCTGAACGGAATTCTGGGGCGTTACGAGGCCCTTTCGGACCTTGTTACCACGGAGGCATGCGGCTTCGACGGCCCGCCTTTCCTGAACTGTGTCGTGCGCTACAGCTCCAGAAAACGCCCCGAATCCATCCTCGCCATCTGCAAGGACATAGAGCGTCGCATGGGCCGCACGGACCAGCCGCAGTTTGCCCCGGACGGCACCCGCATCTACCACAACCGCATCGTAGACATCGACATCCTTCTCTACGGAAAAGTGCAGATGGATACGCCCGTGCTGACTATCCCTCATCACCAGATAGAAACGCGGCCATACATCAAGCCGCTGCTGGAGCAGGTAATGAAAAATGATTAAATTTGTAAGATTAGAAATAATAGAAAAATGACACAAGAAGAACTTTTCAAGATTCTGGTTGCCCACTGCAAAGAGTACGGATTTATCTTCCCTTCCAGCGAGATCTACGACGGCCTTGGGGCCGTTTATGACTATGGTCAGCTGGGCGTGGAACTCAAGAACAATATCAAGAATTACTGGTGGCAGGCCATGGTGCGCCTGAACGAGAACATCGTCGGCATCGACGCCGCCATCTTCATGCACCCCAGCACCTGGGTTGCCTCCGGGCACGTGGCCGCCTTCAATGACCCCCTCATCGACAACCGCGACTCCAAGAAGCGCTATCGCGCAGACGTCCTCATCGAGGACTATCTCGCCAAGATAGAGGAGAAGATCAACAAGGAGGTAGAGAAGGGCCGCAAGCGCTTCGGAGAGGCCTTCGACGAGGCAAAATTCCGCGAAACCAACCCCAACGTCCTTCGCGAAAAGGCTCACTACGAAGAGGTCCACAACCGCTACGTCAAGGCCGAAAACGAGAACGATCTCGCTGAATACAAGCAGATTATCCTCGACTGCGGCATCGTATGCCCCATCTCCGGCACCAAGAACTGGACGGACGTGCGCCAGTTCAACCTGATGTTCAGCACCCAGTTCGGCTCCACCGGCGAAGGCGCAAACACCGTTTATCTCCGCCCCGAGACCGCCCAAGGCATCTTCGTGGACTACATCAACGTCCAGAAGACCGGCCGCATGAAGATCCCCTTCGGCATCGCCCAGATCGGAAAAGCCTTCCGCAACGAGGTCGTCGCCCGCCAGTTCATCTTCCGCATGCGCGAATTCGAGCAGATGGAGATGGAATTCTTCTGCAAGCCCGGCACCGAGATGGAGTGGTTCAAGAAGTGGAAGGAAACTCGCATGAAGTGGCACAAGGCCCTCGGAATGGGAGATGAGAACTATCGCTTCCACGACCACGAGAAGCTGGCCCACTACGCCAACGCCGCCACCGACATCGAGTTCAACTTCCCCTTCGGATTCAAGGAGCTCGAGGGCATACACTCCCGCACCGATTTCGACCTCGGCAACCATCAGAAACTCAGCGGAAAGAAGCTTCAGTACTTCGATCCCGAGACCGGCGAAAACTACGTTCCCTACTGCGTGGAAACGTCCATCGGCGTGGACCGCATGTTCCTCACCGTGCTCAGCCACTCCTACAAGATGGAGCAGCTCGAGAACGGCGAGAGCCGCGTCGTGCTGAGCATCCCTGCCCCTCTGGCCCCCGTGAAGGCTGCAGTGCTGCCCCTCGTGAAGAAAGACGGCCTGCCGGAGATTGCCCAGAAGATTATGGACGACCTCAAATACGATTTCAACTGCCAGTACGAGGAAAAGGACAGCATAGGCAAGCGCTATCGCCGTCAGGATGCCATCGGCACCCCGTTCTGCATCACCGTGGACCATCAGAGCCTCGAAGATGGCTGCGTGACCGTGCGCGACCGCGACACGATGAGCCAGGAGCGTGTGAAGATCGAGGATCTGCATGCTATGATAGAGAAGAAGGTTTCGCTTAGCAACTTGCTGCGCCAGCTGTAGGTTCCTTCGCTGCGCTCGGAATGACAGAAAAGAGAATGACCAGTTTTGCAGATATAGGAAAAAAAGAAGCCCTCCGGCGTTTGTATGAAGGCAGCGGGTTCAAGCCCACTGCACCCTCTGCACACAAAGTGCTGCTGGAGGGAGTAGACTTCAATTTGGTCTATTTTCCCCTCAAACACCTTGGCTATAAAGCTGTTACGGCTGTAACAGGGGAACTTTATTCCCAACTCCGGCACGCAGAGACTCTTTCCGTCGTGCTGGGTGTCAGTGCCAAACTGGATTACCCTCAGATAGAAGAGCTCTGGTCCGGAATCAGCACTGCAGCAAAGGAATATGGCTATAAAGATGTTTCCCTGGACTTGCAGCCCTCGCGCAATGGCCTTTGCATCAGCGTGGCCGCCAGCGGCACCCGCTCCAAACTCACCGAAGTCAGCCGCCCCCGGCCCGTGAGCAAAGACCTTCTTTGCGTTAGCGGGAGGCTCGGCGCGGCTTACCTCGGCATGAGGGTGATGGAGCGCGAACTCGAGCGTTTCGACAAGGGAGAATCCGACCGCAAGGAGCTCGAGCAATACAAGATGCTCGTGGGCGCATACCTCAAACCGGAGCTGGAATCCGGCATGGTAGCCAAACTGGAAGAGGCGGAAATCATCCCCTCTGCCGGCTGCCTTATCACCAACGGCCTGGCCGACGCGGTCAAGCGAATCGCCGAGCAAACCGGGCTTGGAGCCAAGGTTTACGCCGACCGTATCCCCTTTGAAGGCAATTCCTTTGAACTGGGGAGAAAACTTGATATTGACCCGGTTTCTGCCGCGATGAATGGTGGGGAGGACTGCCAGATTCTGTTCGTCATACCAATCTCCAAGGCAGAGCAGTTCCGTCGTGATTTCCAGACCTTCGACATAATCGGACACCTCGCCCAGCCCGAGGTGGGAACCGTACTCGTCACCCCGGAAGGAGTGGAACTTCCTCTGCGGGCACAGGGCTGGAAAGACGATGAATAATCACTAAAACGCAAGAATATGAAAAAGATCCTCGCAACCCTCAGCGCGCTGGTGCTCCTCGCATCGGTTGCCAACGCACAGAGCGGCCTCAGCGGCCTGCTCGGCGGCATTTTCGGCGGAAACAAGACCGAAAATACCACAACCCCCCAGGACGGCTCTTCAACCATCGCCTCTGCGGCGGAGGGCCTCCTCGGATCCCTTCTTGGCACCGTTATTTCCAAGACCGTTCCCGTGTCTCTTCCCGGCACCTGGACCTATAACGGCATCGCCTCCGCAATCGAGACGGAGAACGCCCTCACAACCCTCGCCGCATCCACTTATAAGGAGAAGCTCGAGGCAAAACTCGACGGATATCTCCAGAAGGTAGGCATTGTGCCCGGCGTAGCCACCATTACTTACAACGCGGACAACACCTTCACCATCGCCAGCGCCACCAAAACCATCGCTTCCGGCACCTACACCTACGATACCCAGAGCAAGGAGATCGTGATGAAACTTGGCAAGGTCTACAGCTATATGACTATGGAAGGCACCGTCACCGCCACCGCTACCGGCGTGCAGGTTCTCTTCGATGCCAACAAGTTCCTGGCATTCGCGAAGAAAGCCATCAAGGTCGTCGGCGCCGGCAAGGACAACTCCACCCTCAACACCGTTGCCAAACTCTCCGACCAGGTCACCGGCCTGCAGCTCGGCTTCGACATGGTAAAGAAGTAAGAGAATTTTTTCGTTATTTTATCGGCGATAGTACAACTATAGTTTTTTTGTCTATATTTGTAAGTCGCTGATAAATAACGAGAAATATGAAACAAAAAGATAGCGATGCGCTATCCGGCAGGAGAGAATTTCTAAAGCGCCTCAGCGCTGTCACCCTGCCAGCTATAGCCGTAATTACCGGATTGGTACCACTGTCTTCCTGCGTAAAGGAGGAGCTGGTGGTTGTTGACTGTAACAATTCCTGCGAAGGCGGATGTTCCGGAATGTGCACCGGGAGTTGCACCAGCAACTGCAGTTCCGACTGCGTCAGCGCTTGCTCGTCCGTCTGCACCGGGAGTTGCGGCAATACTTGTGAAGATACTTGTACCGGCACCTGCCGCACCGGTTGCACCAGTTGCACTGGCGGATGCGAAGGCTCCTGCACCGGAGGTTGTGGCGGGACCTGCTCCGGAGGCTGCGGCGGAACTTGCTCCGGCGGTTGCTCTTCTACCTGCACCAACGGCTGTAAGGGTGAATGCACGAATGCGTCCGGCCGCGGATGCTATGAATGCACGCAAGCCTGCTATGCCGGCTGTTCCGGAGCTTGCTCCAGCGGATGCAGCGGAGGATGCGACGGCTCTTGCAGAAGCTATTGTGTCAGCTCTTGCAAGGGTTATTGCACCAGCAGCATGAAGAGCCAGAGTTCCGGCTGTTCCGACAAGGGATCTTGTTACTTTTTCTGCGAAAACGGCTGTTATGCCCACTGTTACGGATCTTGCGACAGTTCCTGCATAGCATCAAGCAACTAATAACCATGCAGATCAGGGAAGGAAATGCCTCGTGGCGCGGCGGGATGGCCAAGAACATCACCTTCATCGTTACCAAAGATTGCCAGCTGGCTTGCAAATATTGCTACCTTGTCGGCAAGAACATGAAGGAAAGGATGAGTTTCGAGACCGCCAAGGCTGCCGTGGACTACATTCTCGGCGACAGGAAACAGTTCGCCGAGGAGTCGGTCGTTTTCGACTTTATCGGCGGGGAGCCCTTTCTGGAAATAGACCTGATCGACCGCCTTTGCGACTACATAAAGCAGCAACTGTTCCTTCTGGATCATCCATGGTTCAATTCCTATCGTTTCAGCTTCTCCACGAACGGCATCAACTACCACGAAAAGAAAGTACAGGATTTTATCGAAAAGAACAAAAACCACCTTTCGATAGGAATCACCATCGACGGCACCCGTGCCAAACACGACCTCAACAGGGTCTACAAAAACAGCGACCGGGGTTCCTACGACGACGTGGTACGCAACATTCCCCTCTGGCTCTCGCAGTTTCCTGATATGGGAACAAAGGTTACCATCAGCAGTCCGGACATCCCCTACATCAAAGAAAGCGTGCTCCACCTCTATAGCCTTGGCATAAAGGAAATCAATGTCAACTGTGTGTTCGAAGAAGTGTGGCAGGAAGGAGACGACGCCCTGTTCGAGCAGCAGCTGGTAGCGCTGGCAGATGAAATAATAGACCGGGGGTTCTACCGCGACCACTACTGCTCCTTTTTCACCGGAGACATCGGCCGCCCCATGGACCCCGAGCGTGAGAACCAGAACTGGTGCGGAGCCGGAATGATGCTTTCCGTGGATGCCGCGGGCAACTTCTACCCCTGCACCCGATTCGCCGCCTTCTCGTTAAGAAGCAAGAAACCAATCATCATAGGAAACGTGCGCGAAGGGATCGACCAGGATAAACTTCGTCCGTTCCTTACTTTGGACAGACTGACCCAAAGCCCGGAAGAATGCCGTAATTGCGAGGTTGCGGCAGGTTGTGCCTGGTGCCAGGGCGAAAATTACGATGCGGCACCGAAACCCACGATTTTCCGCCGCTCTAAAGCAATATGCAAGATGCATAAGGCTCGCGTCAGGGCAAATAATTACTACTGGACCCGGCTCGAAAGGCTCGAGACCAAGGAAGAAATTGAAAAACTCAAAAACAGGGAGGTGGCATGCTGCGATATCTTATCATAATGCTCGATGCATCAGCGCCATCGTTCTGCTATTATCCGGACCCTTCCTCCGGCGGCAGGAAGATGCCGTTGGAGGTCCTTCGCAAAGCCGTGTACTTCGCACAGACGCACGCTCTGGGCGTGAATGTCCTATGCTCTGATCCCCCCGAAAAAGAGATTCTGCAGGAGCTCGACAGAATCAACCACATTTTTATCGGCCCAAGCTCCGTAACGAGCGACTCCGTATGGAATGTCCCCGTGTTGAACATCGGAGACAACCTGTCCGTATTCCCCGGAAATCCCGACAAAAACATAATCCTGCGCAGCGACGTGGCATCTCTTCCAAAGCTGCCGGAGGCCGTTAGCGCCTTGAAGGGCAAGTTCCTGCGGCTGAACGTGATAATCACCGACGAGTGGAAGATGACTCCGGAGCTCGTGACGGTTTTCCAGAGAATTCTGGAGCAAACCGGCCGGCTGGCCGACGGCAGGCAGATTAACTTGATAACAGACCGTGCGATGCTCAGCAAACCATCCCACTGCGAAGCGGGGGTGAAGCATCTGACCGTTGCACCGGATGGTAGGTTTTACATCTGCCCGGGGTTCTTCCACGAGAATCCGGAAGATTCCTGCGGCAGTCTGGACGAAGGAGTAAGCGTCCCGTTGGAAGAACTGTACCGCCTGGAATATGCGCCCATTTGCAGGGAATGCGATGCCTGGCAGTGCAAGCGCTGCGTATGGATGAACAGAAAGAGAACGCTTGAGGTCAACACCCCCTCGCGGGGCCAGTGCATCACTTCGCATGTGGTGCGGAACTACGCCTTAAAAGACAGCCCAACCCCATATCTTGACCCCTTTGAACTGATAGGAAGATGAGACGTATTTTATTCATAGCCTTGGCAGCCCTCTCCGTTGCCTGCACCAAAACCGAGTACAAGTATGAGTATGCATACAAAGAACCCGAACTCGGCAGCCTGTCTGTTTCTTCGGTAACGGCACAATCCGTTCTCCTTGAAGGAAGTGTCTCCCGGGATGGTGGCCAGACGGTCTCGGAAAGGGGATTTTATCTGTCCACCTGTTCATTTAAAAACGAACCGCCGTCATCCGCCAGGAAAATCGTAGCCCAGGATCCTTCCGGCGAAGGAAAGTTCAGCATGGAGATTACGGGGCTTATGCAGGGAACCACATACTATGTGTGCTCATACGCAATTAACAGTATCGGCAAAACCTTCTCTGCTACCAAGACCTTCTCGACAAAGAGAACGGCAAAGGTTATTCTGGGGGATGTTGAAGCGGAGACTCTGTCTATCCTGAAAACGGAGAACTCCAGCGATCACGACTACGATTACGATTTGGACCTGAAGTTTTCTGTGAGTTTCGAAGATGTGGGTTCGTTTGTTTCTGCCGGCGTTTGTGTGGATGGGTATGAATACACCTATGGCGAAACTCTTCCTTCTACAGACGCCACGAGCATTATCGTAAAATGCACTACCCCGTATTACAATACCGGAGAAATAAAGATTAATGCCTTTGCCTTCGCAAACGACAGGAACGGCAACAGGGTGGTGTCTGAGAGCCGTGATATCTCATTTTCCGCTATGGGCGTATCCCTCCGTCCGGAAGCTAAAGTTTCTGAAACAGACTGGTATTCCGAACCGGACAAGAATTATTACATTCATTATTTCGAAATTGGTGTCCGGGTCATAACCGGTGGTGCGAACATCAGCGAGCTCGGCGTTTTCCCAACAAGCACCTACAAAACAGTGTCATTTACACCCGGGTCTTTTCAGGACAACACTTACTATAGTACTATTGAAACAATAAAAAGCGCCAACAAAGAAGAAACGTTGTCGGCATACGGAAAGGGCAGGCTGAAAAACGGAATGGATTTTTATGCCTGGGATTTCAAAACCGGAGCGAATACTGCGACATCCTCATTTGGAACGGGCACGAGTTATGAAGTCTTTTTCTCGGAAGATTTTACCGATGGACTGGGAAAATTCACCGCAACCGCAGATGCCCTGGGTTCATATGTATGGGAGTGGGATTCCGCCAACAAAACATTGAAGGCAAATGCATATTCCGGAGGGGCAAACCGCGCCGCAAAGACGTCGTGCATCTCCAACACCATCGATCTTAGGAACCGCAAGATGGCGTACTTCCTGTTTAGCGCAAGTTCGAAGTATTTTACGACTTTGAACGAAGACGTCTCCCTTTCCATCTATTCAAGCAATGACGACAAATGGTACACGGTTTCTTTAGGCCTGACCAACGACAAGGGCTGGGAAAGCAAAATATTAAATTTGAGCGAGTTCATTGGAGATGAAATCAAAATAGCATTCAGATACAAAAGCTCCGAGGCGTCCTGCGGATCCATTTTGATCGACAATATAGAATTGTTTTCTTTGGAAAACGGGGTCTCCAACACATCTTCCGCCGCCGCCAGGCTGGCAAGAATAAACGCGGCATCGACGCGTGTAAATGAGAAAGAACAGGCAACTATAAACAAGACTCAATATGAAAACACCCGTAGGAAAAGTCTCCGCTGAGGAGCGGGACGCGATTCAAGCGCTTTTTGAAAGAAAAAACGGATTGGCCGAGCTTGCCAAAATCGTAAGCGTCGACAATGCCCTCCTATATGAAAAGCTCGTGAAGGACATGGGCGAAACAACCACTCGCTTCCAGAGATGGTGGGAAGATATGTCGGCCAAATACCAGTGGCGCTCCTCTGCAAAAGGCAACTGGGAAATCAACTTTGATACGTGTGAGATTTTCTTGAACGAACCCTGAAAAACTCCTCGTATTTTCTATGCGCCCGGCTTTTAAAGTCGGGCGTTTTTGTATATCTTTGTAAGACTATGGCAAGTTTCGTACCCCTTCATGTCCATACGGAGTATTCCATCCTCGATGGGATGTCCAACATAAAGAAGCTCTTCGCCCGTGCGGACGAGCTCAAGATGCCGGGTCTGGCAATCACGGACCACGGCAACATGTATGGTGTGAAGGAGTTCTTCGACGTCAGCCAGAAATACCCCGATATCAAGCCCATACTGGGCTGCGAGGCCTACGTAACCCAGCACTACGACCATCACCTCAAGGATAACGAGCACAGCAAATACTATCACCTCATCCTGCTGGCCAAGAACTATCAGGGCTACAAGAACCTGATGAAGATAGTCTCCACCGGCCACATCGAGGGAATGTACTACGGCAAGCCGCGCGTCAGCCACGAGGTAATTGAGAAATACCACGAAGGGCTCATCTGCTCCTCCGCCTGCATCGCCGGCGAGATTCCCCGCTGCATCCTGGCGGGAGATATGGACGGTGCCGACAAGGCAATCGAGTGGCACAAGCGCGTCTTCGGCGAGGATTACTATCTCGAGGTGATGCTCCATAAGACCGAGGTTCCCGGCCTCAGCCTGGACCTCTACCACAACCAGCAGAAGGTAAACGAGGCCATTTTCGAGCTATCCAAAAAGCACGGGGTCAAGGTGGTGGCCACAAATGATACGCACTTTGTCCGCCGGGACGACGGCCCCGCGCACGACCGCCTCATCTGCCTCACCACCAACGCGATGGTAAGCGACCCCAAGCGCCTCCGCTACACCCAGCAGGAATATCTGAAGAGCGAGGACGAGATGCTGGCCCTGTTCCCGGAGCACCCGGAGGCCATCTTCAACACCCGCGAGGTGATGGAGAAAGTGGAGCGCTACAATATCAACAGCGCCCACGTCCTGCCCAAATTCACCATCGACCCAGGCTTCCTGAAGGAGATAGACAAGTACCTGGAGCTCTATAAAGAGGTGATCGACCGCGGCCGCAACGACGAAAAAGGCAACTACCGCGGGGATGAGTTCTGCAAGTCCGTAGCATTCCTCTGCCATCTCACCTGGGAAGGCGCCCGCGAGCGTTATGGGAGCGCGATCGACACCGACGGGGCCCTTCGCGAACGCATCGACTTCGAGCTGAAGACCATCTCATACATGGGCTTCCCGGACTACTTCCTCATAGTCCAGGACTTCATCAACTGGGCCAAGCGTAACGGCATCTCAGTGGGCCCCGGGCGAGGCAGCGCTGCCGGCAGCGTGGTGTCCTACTGCCTCCGAATCACCAACCTGGACCCAGTCAAGTACGACCTCCTCTTCGAGCGCTTCCTGAACCCTGAGCGAATCAGCATGCCGGATATCGACGTGGACTTCGACGATGAGGGCCGCTACCGCGTGATACAGTACGTGCAGGACCTCTACGGCGCCGATCACATCTCCCACGTCATCACCTTCGGCACGATGGCCGCCAAGCTCGCCGTGAAGGACGTGGCCCGTGTGAGCGACCTGAACCTGAACGAGAGCAACCGGCTCACCAAACTCATCCCGGACCGGGCCTTCGTGGTCAAGGAAAACGGTGTGGACGTGGAGAAGAAGCCCACGCTCGAGAACTGCTTCAAATACGTCCCCGAGCTCAAGAAAGAGTACGAGGAAGGCGAACCGCTGGTGCGCGAGGTGCTGGAATACGCCAAGCGCCTGGAAGGCTGCGTCCGCCAGGTAGGCATCCACGCCTGCGCGATGATCATCGGCCGCGGCAACCTCACGGACTACATCCCCATCACCATGGGCGAAGACAAGGCCACCGGCCAGAAGGTGTGGGTGAGCCAGTACGAAGGCTCCCAGATCGAGGACGTGGGAATGCTGAAGATGGACTTCCTCGGCCTCAAGACCCTGAGCATCATCTCCCGTTGCCTGGATCTCATCAAGAAACGCAATCCCAAGGCCCTGCCGGCGGATTTCGACATAGAAAACATCCCCATCGACGATCCGGCCACCTTCGACCTCTACTCCCGGGGGGACACCAAGTCCGTGTTCCAGTTCGAATCCGGCGGAATGCGCGAATGGCTGATGAAGCTGCACCCCGAGCGCTTCGAGGACCTCATCGCTATGAACGCCCTCTACCGTCCGGGCCCGATGGATTACATCCCCGACTTCGTAGCGGGCAAGAACGACCCGTCCAAGGTCCATTACGACCTCCCGGAGATGGAAGACCTGCTGAAGGAGACCTACGGAGTCACCGTCTACCAGGAGCAGGTGATGCGCCTGTCGCAGTCGCTCGCAGGATTCTCCAAGGGCAAGGCGGACAAGCTCCGCAAGGCTATGGGAAAGAAGAAGAAGGATATCCTCGACGGCCTCAAGGTGGACTTCATGGAAGGTGCCCAGGCGAAGGGCCTGCCCAAAGACAAGCTCGAGAAGATCTGGAGCGACTGGGAGGCCTTCGCGAAGTACGCCTTCAACAAGAGCCACGCCACCTGCTATGCCTGGGTTAGCTACCAGACCGCCTGGCTCAAGGCCCACTTCCCCAGCGAATTCCAGGCCTCCAACCTCACCCAGCAGAGCTCCAACATGGACGAGATGAAGGAGATAATGGCAGACTGCAAGAAGGGAGGAATCAAGGTCCTGAACCCCGATATCAACGAATCCGAAAAAGACTTCAGCGTCAATGCCGGAGGGGACATCCGCTTCGGCCTCGGCGGCCTGAAGGGATTTGGCGAGAACATAGTCAACGCCATCATCGACGAGCGCACCGCCGGCGGCCCTTACGCGGACATCTTCGAGTTCCTGGAGAGGATGGCCCTCTACAGCCAGAAGATGGATAAGCCGGTCGGCATCAACCGCAAGGCCCTGGAAATCCTCGTGAATGCCGGCGCCTTCGATTCCTTCGGCTACAAGCGCGGCGTGTTCTACACCCCCGGCAAGAGCGGAGAGGCCTTTATCGACGAACTCATCCGCTATGCCGACCTCTACCGCAACGACCAGGTAGACAGCGCCAGTTCCCTTTTCGGCGAGGTTGAGGAGATGAAGCCCCAGCGCCCCGAAATGCCTATGTTCACGGGGGAGGAAGATATCCTGGACATCCTCCAGAAAGAAAAGGAGGTAGTGGGAATGTATCTCTCGTCCCATCCGCTGGACGCGCATGCCTTCGAGATAGAGAACTTTACCACCTGCAAGCTTGCGGACCTGCCGCAGCGCATCGACGAACAGGAAAAGGCCAAGAAGGCCCTCAAGACGAACGTGGCGGGCATCGTGACCGACGTAAAGCAGATTACCACACGCACTGGCACGCCGGGCGGCAGAATCGTCCTGGAGGATTACAGTGGCACCTACGAGCTGGCCCTCTTCGGCAAGGACTACGAGAACTACATGTCCTACATGGTGCTCCACGAGCAGCTCTTCATCGAGGGAGAAATTGCCGAACGCTATTTCGTAAAGGCCGAAGACCGCGCCAAAGGCAAGACCTCGCCCTACAACTTCAAGATCCGCAAGATATCCCTTCTCGGCAACATCTCCGAAGACTTCGTCAAGAGCTTCGCCATCAACCTGGATTCCGCCCAGCTGAACCCCAAATTCCGCGGCGAACTGGTAAAGCTCCTGAAGGCCTATCCCGGAAAGACCGCCCTCAGCGTCTTCCTTTTCGACGCCAAGAGCGGTTACCGTGTCGAGCTTGCCTCAAAGAAATTCAACGTGCTCGTCTGCGCCGACTTCCTCGCCGGCCTCGAGCATCTGGGGATAAGCTACAGCATTAATAAATAAGAAAACGTCCGGCCAAACGACCGGACGTTTTCTTTGCTTAAAGACGCTTACTTCTTCGCAGCGGCCTTCTTGGTGCTGTCGAACATCACAGGGGTACCGATCATGATGGAAGCATAGGTTCCGATGAGGATACCGAGGATGAGTGCAACCGAAAGACCGCGGATGCTCTCGCCGCCCCAGATTGCGATGGCAACCATAGGAAGGAGGGTGGAGACCGAGGTGTTCACCGTACGGGTCAAGGTTGCGTTGAGGCTCTTGTTCACGGTTTCGGCGAAGTCGTCGTTCGGATGCAGGAACTTGTTCTCACGGATACGGTCGAAGATAACCACGTTATCGTTGATGGCGTAACCGATGATGGTAAGGATTGCAGCGATAAAGGTCTGGTCCACATCGAGGTTGAAAGGCAGGACTCCGGTGAAGAGGGAGAAGAAGCCGATGACGATGATGGCCGTGTGGGCGAGGGAAACCACGCCGCCGAGGCCCCAGTTCCAACCCTTGAAGCGGATTGCGATATAGCTGAAGATGATGATCAGGGCGAGGATCACAGCGATGATGGCATCGCGACGGATGTCGCTTGCGATGGATGCGCCCACCTTGTCGGAGGAGATGATACCGTTCGGGTTCTCCAGCGTCTGGGTGAAGTCACCGAGGGTCATATCCTGCACGAACATTCCCTTCAATGCCTGGAAGAGCATGCCTTCGATTTCGGCGTCCACAGAAGAGCTTTCGTCCTCGATCTTGTAGGAGGTGGTGATCTTCATCTGGCTGTCGCCGCCGAACTGCTTGACCTCCACGGAGGAGTTCTTCACGTTCTCGTCGGCTGCGGCAGCGGCGTCGAACACCTCGTTCACGGCATGACGCACATCCTCAGCAAGGACGGGCTTGTCGAAGCGCACAACATAGGTGCGGCCGCCAGTGAAGTCGACGCCATAGGTGAAGCCCTTGGTGAAGATGCTCACGATGGCAATCACGATCACTATACCGGAGATGGTGTAGGACCACTTGCGTCCACCCAGGAAGTTGACATGGGTGTTCTTGAGGAAGTTGCGGGTGAACTTGTTTTCGAAGGTGATGTTCTTGCCCCTTGCAACGCGGGACTCGAAGATGAGGCGGGTGATGAAGATGGCGGTGAGCATCGAGGTGATGATACCGATGATGAGGGTGGTTGCGAAGCCCTTGACGGGGCCGGAACCGAAGAAGAACAGCACAAGACCGGTGAGCAGGGTAGTCAGCTGGCCGTCGATAATTGCGGAATATGCATTACTGTAACCATCGGCGATAGCCTTGCTGAGGCCCTTGCCTGCCTTGAGCTCTTCCTTGATGCGCTCATAGATGATAACGTTGGCATCCACTGCCATACCCAGGGTCAGCACGAGACCGGCGATACCGGGCAGGGTCAGCACTGCGCCGAAGGAGGCGAGGGTGCCGAAGAGGAGAACCACGTTGGTGAGCAATGCGCAGTCGGCAGCGAGACCTGCACCCTGATAGAAGAGCACCATGTAGAGGAGCACCAGGATGAAGGCGATCACGAAGGAAATCATACCATCCTTGATGGACTTGGCACCAAGGGAAGGACCTACCACCTGCTCCTGGATGATGGTCGCAGGGGCGGGGAGCTTACCGGACTTGAGAACGTTCACAAGGTCGGTAGCCTCCTCCACGGAGAAGTGCCCGGAAATCTCGGAGTTACCTCCGCTGATCTCGGTGTTCACCACAGGGTAGGAATACACGGTGCCGTCGAGCACGATGGCGATCTGCTTGCCGATGTTGTCTTTGGTGAGGTGTGCCCAGATGTTGGCTCCCTCGGCGTTCATGCTCATGGAAACCTTGGGCTCACCGCTGGTGCGGCTGTCGTAGGAGACGGCTGCATTGGTGATCACACTGCCGTCCAGGGGAGCCTGTCCGTCGCGTGAGGAGGCCTTGATGGCAACGAGTTCATAGATGTTTTCGGTGTTGCCGACGGGCTTCACACCCCACATGGGGCGGAACTCTGCAGGGAAGAGAGCTGCGATCTGAGGCATGGACAGATAGCGGTTCACCTTTGCAGTGTCGGCGGAGGTGGCGTAACCGATGCAGGCGCCGGTGTTCTGCTGAACGGGGCTGAGCACTGCATAGAGAGGGTTCTGGGCACGGAGGGCGGCGTCGTTCGCCTCTGCTTCCGTGTTGCCGAGCTCTTCTGCCACGATGTCGCCGGCGGGAGCTGCTTCAGCGGCGGGAGCTGCCTCTTCCTCTGCGAGGATGCCTGCGAGAACCTCGTTGGCCTCAGCAAGATAAGGGGCAATCTCTCCGTTCTCATACGTGGTCCAGAACTCGAGGGATGCGGTGCCCTGGAGGAGCTTACGCACACGCTCAGGCTCTTTCACGCCGGGGAGTTCCACAAGGATGCGGCCGGAGTTGCCGAGCTTCTGGATGGAAGGCTGGGTGACGCCGAAACGGTCGATACGGTTGCGGAGCACATTGAAGGAGTTGGCCACTGCGCTCTCGGCTTCCTTCTTGATGACGGAAAGCACTTCTGCGTTGGTGGACTCGGGCTTGATGCTCTCGCGCATCTCGTAGGTTCCGAAGATCTGGCTGAGCCTTGCGCCGCCGGTCTCCTCTTCCCAGGCCTCACCGAAAAGGGTGATGAAGTCTGACTGGGAATTGACGCTGCGGCTCTTTGCAAGGCCGAGGGTCTTGAGGAACTGAGGATCGGTGCTGTTGCCGGAAAGGGCCTTTACAAGGTCCTCGAGCTGCACCTGCAGCATCACGTTCATACCGCCCTTGAGGTCGAGGCCGAGGTTGATCTCCTTGGACCTTACGTCCTTGAACTTGTAACCGAAATAAACTTTTTCATTGGAAATGGAGTCGGTGTACCATTTCTGCTTTTCTTTCTTGATGGAGTCAAGATAATAAGCCTGGTCTTCCGCTGCCACCTTGGCGAAAGCGGGAGTGCTCTGCACTGCAACGGCAGCTGCCTCGGCATACTTTTTGGCCTTGTTGTTCTGGAGAGCTGTCACCAGAGTGAAGGAAAGCTGCCAGACGCATGCGATGAGAAGCAGGATGGCTACTAATCTGATTGCACCTTTACTTTGCATAACGAAAATTATAGTTTTAAATTAAAATTTAATTCAGCAAATTAGCCCGCAAAGTTACGATTTTTTTCCAATAAAGAAATTATCTACAGGTTATTTCTTAATTTTGCAGACTGTTTGTGTGTATTTTGATGAGATTCTTCATTGAAAAACTGGCTTTTGCGGCGGTTGCCCTGGTGGCTTCCGTCCACCTTGTCTCTGGCCAGGGCGCACATCTCCCACTCCCCGAATATGAAGTGCTGATGATGGACGGTGAGGCCTACCACTCCGACTACGACTTCAGTTCGGCGGTGATCTCCTACAGCGAGGCCCTCCGCAAATGCCGGGACACCTCCCGCCGCGCAGAAATCGAGAAGAAACTCTCCCAAAGCCGCAACGGGCAGTCCATGTCGGCATTCTGCCAGAGGCCGAAGGTCGTGGCGCGCAAAAATTTCTCCCGCAGGGACTTCTTCCTCTACTATCCCCTGACGGACAGGTCCTGGAGGCCCGCTCCCAACAGGCTGGATTCCCTCGGCTCGGCCGATTCTCCCGTAGTCTGGTTCCCCCGCGGCAGCAGGGAGGCCTACTGGTCGAAGGCGGACAGGCGCGGCGTGCATAACATCTACTATGCCCGGGACCTGGGAAATATGTGGTCTTCCCCATACAAGATGCCCTTTTCCTCTTCCGAGGATGAGATCTTCCCCATGGTGTCCGGCGGCAAGCTTTACTTTGCCTCCAAGGGCCTTTTCGGGGTGGGCGGATACGACATCTATGTCTGTGAGCGCAGGCCCGACGGGCGCTGGGGCGAGCCTAAGAACATGGGCTTCCCCTACTCTTCTCCCCACGACGATTTCCTCTTCATCAATTCCCCCGACGGGAAATACAGCATCTTCGCCAGCAACCGCAACTGCTCCGCCGATAGTGTAAGCATCTATGTGCTTGAATACGAGCCGGTTCCGGTGAGCTCTTCCGTCCGGAATGCGGAAGATCTGCAGAAACTCTGCCGCCTGGATCCTCCCAGGAACCTGAAGAAGGTGGACAACAAGAGCGCCATGTCGGCATCCAAGACTTCGGACCCTAACACCGAACTCTACGCCCGCAAGGCAGCAGAGGTCCGCCGGCTGCGCGAGGAGATCTCCCGCGTCAACCGCGAACTCAAGACGCTGCGTGCCTTCTACGCGAACGCCAATCCTTCGGAAAGGGAGGAAATGGCAGAGAAGATAGTGAAGAAGGAGGCGCGGCTGCCCGGCCTCCAGAGTCAGCTGGTGGCTGCGAACAAGGATCTGCAGAAAACCGAAATGGAATTCCTCATGCACGGCGTGCTCATCGACCGCAGCCGTGTGGAAGCAGAGAGCGACAACGAGGTCGTGGGAGCGGAATCTTCCTACACCTTCACCAGGCGCAGTCTCGGCTCCCCCGACTTCTAGCGCCCGCTCCCCTTCACCAGAGCCGCAACTTCCTCGCAGAAGGCGGCATTCTCCAGCAGCTGCCCTGTGGTCAGATGCATCCTCCAGCACCACTTGTTATCCGGGTCGGCCGGGTCGTTGATTCGCTCTTCCGCCGGGTTCGGCCAGCGAAGGCTGCCATCCATCGAAAGCCAGTCCTGAAGCGGGAAGATGGCCAGCATGCTGCAGGCATCCAGATGCGCTTTCAGTATGTTCCGGCATTCTTCCGGGGTTTTGTCGTTGCTATTCCAAAGGCGGATGGAGGTCATGTCGTGCGAGGATGTCGCCACCACGCTCAGATAGGGCCAGGGGCGCCCCTTTTCCATACGCTGCATCTCCAGGGAGAGAATCTTCTCGTGATCCATCACGCCCGGCACGCAGTCCGGCACCATGCCCAGGTCTTCGCCGCAGGCAAGCATCCCCGTGCAGCTCAGTAGCTTAGGCAGCTTCTTCATCGCGTTGCGGGCCCAGAAGGCATTGTGCCTGTGATAGAAGAAATCGGTGTAGAGGGCGTCGAAGCGCTGTTTCTGCCAAGGTTCGAGTTTGGATGTATCCGGAGTGATGAGGGGGTGGAACCAGCCCGGTTTGCGGGGATCTTCTATGAACAGCCCCAGGATGGGCAGGCCGAGCCTCTCGATCTCCTCGCGGCTGAAGGGCATTGCGGGGTTGAAATGCCCCAGCAGGCCGCTCTTGTGCGGCAGGGGAATCTCCCAGATGCGGAAGAAGCCCAGGATGTGGTCGATGCGGAAGGCGTCGAAATACTTTGCCATGGTGCGGAGGCGGGCCTTCCACCAGGCATAGTCGTCCTTGGCCATCTCGTCCCAGTTATAGGTGGGGAAACCCCAGTTCTGGCCGTCCGCGCTGAAGAAATCAGGCGGAGCACCGGCGCTGGAGTCCAGGTTGTAGAGCTGGGGGAAGCTGGCGGCATCCACGCTGTCGCGTCCGACCCCGATGGGAAGGTCTCCCTTGAGGTAAACCCCTTTCCCGTGGGCGTACTTGACCGCCTTGGAGAGCTGCTTGTCGAGATGGAACTGCACCCAGCGGTAGAAGTCCGCGTCGTTGCCGTCCCTGCGGGCGCAGAATTCAGCATAAGGTTCCAGCCAGTAGGCGTTTTCCTTAATGAATCGCTTGCATGCGGGGGTGGCAAGGTCTTTTCCGCCGCGCTCTGCATAAGCCTTCAGCAGATACTTGATTTTGAGCTCGACCACTCTGGGATAATCCACCGTCGGGAGCGCGTTCAGTTCCTTCCGGAGAGCCTTGTAGGCGGCATCTTCTTTAATGCCCACATCGGGAAGATGGATGTAGATAGGATGCAGGGCGAAGGAAGAGACCGGGCTGTAGGGATAGGAGTCCGACCACTTTCCGTGGCGGGTGGTATCGTTGATGGGAAGAAGCTGCAGGACGCTCTGTCCGGTGCGCTCCATCCAGTCTACGAAACGGGGGATATCGTTGAATTCGCCCACACCGAAACCCTCTTCGCTGCGTAGGGAGAAAACTGGGATTGCCGTGCCTGCTCCGCGATATCCTGGTTGGTCGAAAATTGCAGCCGAGTGCTCGCGGGGGAAGGGACATCCGGGGATGGGGCAGTCAATCCAAGCATCGCAGATCGTCTGCTTTGCATCCTCCTTCGAACGGTGATGGTGCGCCCATTCGGTGCGCATCCACAGGCCGTCCTCGATCACCACATAGAAGTAGTCTTTGAGGAGGTCGGATTTTGCAGATGGAACGCTCAGAGTCCAGATGCCGTTGGAGCTATAGTTCATAGGCCAGACCTTGTCGTCCGCGCCCACCAGCGCCAGGGATTCTCCCCAGCGGGTATGATACTCAATCTTGAAATTCAGCATAACTACTTCTCTATGATTCTGTATCCCCATGCAGGAAGGGCCTCGCCCTTGATGGGCTCGGAGGGTTCTGCGTTAAGGTTGGCGTACACCGTCACCTTGTTTCCGCAGACTTTGCGCGAGAATGCCAGCACGTCGGGATCTCCGGTTTCTATCCACTTGACCTTGCCTCCGCGCTCTCCTGCTGCAAGGGCGGGATTAGAGTGCTTGAGCTCGACCAGAGACTTGTAGAAATCCGTGTATTCGTTTGCAGTCCAGTCGCTTATGGGGTCCTTTTCGAAGAACTCGAGCCTGCGGTCCAGGCCGATCTCCTGCCCGGTGTAGATGAGGGGCTGGGTCTTGGGAAGAGTGAAGTTCAGTACCTCCATCACCTTCCAGGCGTCTCCCAGGCGCTCGAACTCGGTGCCGTTCCAGGAGTTCTCGTCGTGGTTAGATGTGAATGCCAGGCGGAAAGCGGATGCCGGGGTGTTCACCGCATCCTTTGCAAGATACTCGCGGAGTTCGGCCGCGGTCTTCACGCCGTCCTTGTTGGCGGGGCCGTTACCGATGGCGTTCTCGATGTGATGCATCTCCCATGCATAGGTGGCGTCGAACATCGTATCTGCCACAAACTCAGGCTTTTCCGCCTCTGCCAGTAGATAGATTTCGGGATAGGCGCGGCGAAGCGTGGGCACCAGATACTGCCAGGTCTCGGAAGGCATCTCGCCGGCGGCGTCGCAGCGGAATCCGTCCACTCCCTTGTCGAGCCAGAAGCGCATCGCATCCTCCTGGGCATACCAGACTTCCTTGTTCTCGTAGTTGAGGCTGCGGGTGTCGGTCCAGTCATACTCCCAGATGGCGTTTCCGAGGGAATCGCGCTCATAGAAATCGGCGGGTTTCTCCGTCATCCACACATTGTCGGGGGCGGTCTGGTTGGCCACCCAGTCGAGGATCACGCGGAAGCCCTGCTCATGGGCGGCGGCAAGCAGGTCTTCGAAGTCCTGCATCGTACCGAATTCGGGGTTCACTGCCTTGTAATCGGAGATGGCATAGTAGCTGCCGAGAGTGCCCTTGCGGCCTTCGGTGCCGATTTCGTTGATGGGCATCAGCCAGAGGATGTCCACGCCGAGGTCCTTCAGGCGGGGCAGCTGGGCCTCGACGCCCTTGAACGTGCCCTCGGGGCTGAACTGGCGGACGTTCACCTCATAAACCACTGTGTTGTAGGTCCATTCGGGATGGACGTTTTTCTTGGGAGCACCGCAGCAGGCACTCAGCGCTACGGCCGCAATCGCGGCGAAAAGGACAGGTTTAGATTTCATATGCTATTCGTTTTATTATCATTGGACAAATACGGCCGAAGAGTTCGCTCCGAGCTCCACGGAACTACCGGAAACCTTAACATCCCCCAGCGAAACCGCGATGTCGGAAAGCTTGTCATCCGGCAGCGACAGCGACGTGGCCGAAGCTCCGACATTATGCAGCACCAGGGCCTTAGAGCCATTGGAAGCCGTCATATACCAGGCGGCGACAGTCTTGTCCTGGCTGTTGTTATTGTTGTATTTGGGGTGGGAAGACATCTTTCCCCCGGCAAGCGCAGGGCAGCTGTTGCGGGCGTGGGTCCACTCGTAATAAACCCTCAGAAGCGACTCCTTGTCGGCTTCCTGTGCGGCGACGGAGATCTCGTCGGTCACCAGGGTCATGTCGAAATGGCCGTCGAGGTCCCTCGTGGCAGCAGAAAATGCCCTGTCCCAGACTATGGGAGCGCGCACGAGTTCGTCCCTGCCGCCGTCGTCGCTGTCCTTGCCCCAATAACCAAGTTCCTCGCCCTGATAGATGTAGGGCTCTCCTTCCGCAGTCATCAGGAAGGCTGCGGCCTGCTTGAGCTTGGCAAGGTCTTTATTCAGGATGGTGGCGGCGCGGGTCTCGTCGTGATTGGTGAGTTTGGTTGCGGCGATGGCGCCCGGGCGGACGGCGGCATATTTCTGCCTGTATCCCATCAGGTCGTTGGCGAAATAGCAGCCTGTGCGCTGGTTCAGCACCCATTTCAGCCTCTCCCAGAAATCGAACTCGAAGCAGGCGGGAAGGCCCTCGTAGTAAGGTGCCACCTCGGATGCGCCCATCCACACTTCGCCGACCATATAAAGGTCCGTGGAGTGGGTCTTGCGGAAGGTGGAATTGCAGCGGTCGTACCAGAGTTTGAGGAATGCGGGGTTCTCCGGCCCTCGCTCGGCGCTGTAGATGTGCTTCACGGCGTCCAGGCGGAATCCGTCCACCCCCATTCCAATCCATTTGTCGGCGGTTTCGGCCAGGGCGTTGAAAGGCCCTGAAGCGGCTGCATCCGCCACCTTACCGTAGTTCAGGTCCGGCATCCATCCGCCGAAGGCTCCCTGGAATTTCATTTCGGCAGGGGTGCCGAAGAGGATGTCCTGCGCGTCGGTGGTGCTCAGAGGGAGCGGCGTGCCGAAGGTCAGCACGTTAGCCCCCTTGGGAGCTCCCCACTTGGTGCCTCCGTCCCAGCTGGTGTCGGAAGTGCGCACAAGCACTCCCCAGGGGCTGTCGACATCGAGGGTTATCTCATAGATGTCGTTGGCGCTGCGGTACATGCGGACCGCCTTGCCGGGCTCTCCCAGCCAGAGGAACATCTGCACAGAGCTGTCGGTGTTCGGCGTCTGGGCGGCATCGGTGCTTGTGGTCACCGTCAGGGTCTTGACGGCGCCGGAAAAATCCACCTTGAAATGCAGGCGCCCCTGGTAACCTACCTCACCAACCGTCACTGAATGCCATTCGTTCGGATAATATCCGGTGATCGAGGGGAACTTGCCAAGGGCGATGTCCGTAGCGGGATCTGCGCTGATGTTGAACCAGCTGAACTTGTCGGATGACGGGCCCTTCTTGGCTTCGGCGAACCAGACGTTCCCTTTGCCGGTGTGGTTCAGTACATAGTCCATATAAACCTTGATCTCCTTGCTATGGGCGGCATCGATGAGCGCCTTGAAATCCTCTTCCGTGCCGTACTTGGGGTTGATCTTGGAATAGTCCTGCACGTCGTAGCCGTGATAAGAGTCTGCGGGGTGAGCCGGAGAGAGCCATATGGCAGATACCCCCAGGGCATCGAGATAGTCCAGTTTCGACTTGATGCCGTTGAAGTCGCCTATGCCGTCGCCGTCGCTGTCGGCAAAGCTGTATATCAGAAGCTGGTAGCTGATTTTGCCAGGCTTCTGCCCGGTCGCATAACTGGGGCGTTCCCAGGTGGTGTCTTCCCCACCCTGAGGCTCTTTCCCGCAGGAAACGGCCACCAGGACAGTCAGCATCAAAGCGTAAACGATACGTTTCATGGGCTTGTCTTTAATCGGACCTGCAAGTCCGGTCAGGGGCTTGCAGGCAATAATTACAGGTCTGTCTGATTACTTGATGACACCGGTGCCGGCGTTGAAGTCGTAAGTCAGGGTCTGGCCTGCTGCAATTGCGATTGCCTCAGGGTCGCCACCGGCTTCGCGGTAAACGATCTTGCCATCCTTGGGAACGAATTCTGCGTGCCACCAGTCGCCGTTGAGTTCGCAGGAAACGAAGGTGCGGATGTTACCGGCTGCTACAGCGGTCTTGGAAGCAAGCTTGCCGTCGATGGTGAACTTGGCAGCCTCGAGGGTCTTGTCCCAATTGTCGTTGCCGAAAGGCTTGTCCATGCCGATGATAACTGCGGGCTCTACGATAACCTTGCTGTTTTCGTAGTCGACCTGGAGGGTATAAAGACCGCTGGTTGCAACGAAGCAGTTACCATCGCTTACGGTGAAGCCCTTGCCATTGCCAAGGTCGGTGAAGTCGGAACCCCAACCGGTGTCGATAGGGCTGAACTTGAAGCCCTTGCCGGCCTCAATGTAGCGGATTGCCCAGAATGCGCCGGGCTGGCTGTGGAACGGGTGCATTGCAACGGCGTCGCCACCGGCTGCGAGGTTCCATCCCTGGATGCCTTCGCCGATCATGAACATAGTCTCGGGGAGGTTGGATTCCTGGGTGCAGACTGCGGTGTAGCTGAAGTTCTTGTCGAAAGAGCCCTGTGCGAGCTTGAAGGTGAGGGTGATGTCGTAGAGACCAGCCTTGTCGACCTTCAGGTTTGCTCCGTTCAGGGTCATGCCCTCTGCGAGGGAAACCTCTGCCTTAACCTTGCCGGCATCGTCGAGAGTGACTTTCCAGTAGTTGCCGGTAGCGAACTTGAACTCACCGTTCTTGGCCATCTTCTGGTCCTTGAAGGTGAAGGTCATGCCATCGTTGGAGAACTCGGTCTTCTCGGTTGCAGAAGAGAATCCCCATCCGTTCATGGCACCGCGCACACCGAAATCGCTGGCGTCGAGGAGCACGATCTGGGCGTCCTTGAGGTCACCTGCCTTGTTGATGTCGAGCACGATGTGATAGAGGCCGGTCTTCTCCACCTTCATGGCGGGAGCCTTGGTGCCGGTCACGAGATTGCCCTTGAGCACGGATGCAGGGTTGTCGGAATAAGCCTCCTCTTCGGGAGTGGTGAATTCGGTGAGAGTTGCGCTGTAGCGCTCCTTGTTGCCACCGTCGTTGTAAAGAAGGTAGAACTCCTTGCCGCCTTCGAGGACGATGTACTTCTCGTACATACCCTCACGGACGGCCTTGTCGACCTCGTTGAAACCAGCTGCCATGACGCAGTCGGCCTTGATTTCGTCGGAACCGGTAGCAGGACCTGCTACATAGAAACCGTTAACAGTAACTGCGCCCCAATCGATATTGTCTTTGTTTTCCTTGCCGCAGGAAACTGCGAGAAGGGAAAGGGCAGCAATGCTGAGTAAAATAACTTTTTTCATTGTTGTTTGTTTTTAATTAGGTAAATAACTAGTTGATATATATTCGATTAAATGTTCGTAGGATAACCGGGATTCTGGGTCCAGACCGGGTTGCCGTTCTCGTCGCGCACCGACTTCTCCAGAATCTTGTAAGGAATGGGGAACCACTTGCGGTAGCTGTCGGTTGCAGTGATGAACTGCACGTAGCTGGGCTGGTTGAATTTGCCGAAACGGATGAGGTCCCTGCGGCGCATGTTCTCCCATGAGAACTCGCGTCCGCGCTCGTCCAGGATGCCGTCCAGGGTAAGGGCGGAAGGATATGCCGCGGCATAGGCGGCAGCAGGATCCGCATCGTATGCGAAGGCTCTCTTGCGGAGAGTCTGGAAGTCGGCGGATGCCCAGCCGGAAGAACCGGCGCCGCCGCGGAGGATGGCCTCTTCTTTCATCCAGAGCACATCGGCATAGCGGAAGAGCACGAAGTCGTTCTCGCTGTATTTGTACTTGCCGGACTTGTCGATTTCGTATTTGATGTTGCGGGCGCCCTCGAGGTCGGTTGCCTCGGTGAGGGAGGTCACGTCTTTCACTATGATGGCAGGGCTCTTGGCTTCATCCTTGTCTTCGCAAAGTTTGCCGGCAGCATCGTAGATGGGGCCTAGGAACCATCCCCACTGCTTGGTGTCGTTGGTGCCTTTGCCTTCGTTGCCCGGGCCGCGCACATCGCTGGCGGCAAAGCGGTCGATGAAGGAAGGACGGGCGCAGAAGCCGTTCCAGGGGGTCTCCAGCAGGTTGTATGTCTTCTGATGGTTGTAGTTCAGGGTCAGCAGGTTGATGCGGAGCTTGTTAAGCATCATGCCGTCGCCGCCGGAGCGCTCATCGATATTGGCCTCGCCGTTCTCCACGATCACGAAGATGTTCTCTTTGGATGCGGAGTTGTCGATCTTGAAATTGTTGAAGTAATCGGGCTCGATGGAGTATGAGCCTGCATCGATGATGGCGTCGCAGCAGCGGACGCAGTTGGTGTAGAAGTCGGCAGAACTCTTTATGGGAGTAGTCTTGTCGTTGGTAAGCTTGATGTTGTCGGGCGTGCAGTCGAACGACTCGGCGTTCAGGTACAGGCGTGCCAGAAGGGAATATGCGAGACCCTGGGTGGCGCGGCCGTAGTTGAGGGCACGGCTTGCGTCATCGGTAACTGCCGGCAGGTTGGGGGCGTTCTTCTCCAGGCAATCCACCAGGTGGGACCACACATCGGCGGGCTCCATCAGCGGATCGCTGGCCTTGTCGACGAACTCCTCGAGATAAGGGATGCGTCCGAAGCAGTCGAACAGCATATAGTAGTAATAGGAACGCATCACTTCGAGTTCACCGGTATACTGTGCATACACCTTGTCGGACATCGAAGACTTGTAGTCTTCCAGGGTCTTGAGCAGTTTGTTGCAAAGCACGGCACCAGCGATGGTGGTGTTCCAGATGTTGCGGAAGGCTCCGCCCATCTCGTTCCAGTTATGAGTGTTCAGGTTGCGCCAGTAGCCGCCGTCCGCCCAGTCCTTGTCGGGCATACGGGTGGGGCAGAGGCCTTCGTCGGCGGTGAGGGTAACGACTCCCCAGTATCCCCAGTGGTCGTGCAGCCATTTGACTTCGGCGTAGCACTGCCCCACGAGCAGGGCGACGTTGGCTTCATTTGTCATCAGGTCCGCAGTGGTGGGGTTGCCATAGTTTACCTCCTCAAGCATCTTGTCGCAGGAGCTGAACAGGGAACTCGCCAGAACGGCGGTCAAAAGGGTAATGACTATCTTTTTCATGATTTCTCCGGTTTAAAATTAGTACAAGCTAAGGTTGAGGCCGATCAGGAAAGTCGCCACCGGCGGATAGAAAGAACAGTAGTCGATGCCGCCGTTCCATACGGAGGTCGTGTTGACCTCGGGATCCTGGCCGCTGTACTTGGTGAGGGTGAGGAGATTCTGTCCGGTCGCATATACTCTTGCAGACTGGATGAATTTGTTATCCTTGATGGGGAAGGTGTAGCCGACTGTGAGGTTGTCGAGCTTCATGTAGGTGCCGCTCTCCAGATAATAGTCGGAGAACTGGGCCTTCTGGGTAAGGGTGGTCTTGGCGCCGTTGATATCCTTCATGAACACATTCTTGTTGTTGGCGCTCATGGGGCCGTATGCCCAGCGGGTGACATTGAGAATCTTGTTGCCCACGACTCCGCGGAGGAACATGGTGAAATCCCAGTTTTTCCAGCGGACGCTGTTGTTCCATCCGAAAGTGAACATAGGCTGGGCGTTGCCGAGTACCTGGCGGTCTCCTTCCACAGCCGTGCTCTCGTCGCAGTAGCGCACCTGTCCGTCGCCCCTGTCGGGCATCAGATAGGTCCAGAGGCCGGAATTGGGGTTCACACCGAAGAACTTGTAGCCATAGAAACTGCCCACTGCTTCGCCCTCGACCAGAATCTGGGTGTCGGTGTTCATGATACCGTTCTCGCCAACGCCGCCGGAAGTGGTCTCGGTGTAGTTGAAGCCCTTGCTGGGGTCGGAAAGCGAGGTGATCTTGTTGCGGTTGAACGAGAGGGTGGGAGAGGTAGTCCAGGTGAAGCCTTCCTTCTGGATGGCCACATAGTTCACGGACAGTTCCGCACCATAGCTGTCCATCTTGCCGGCGTTTGCAAGCAGGGTGGTAAACTGATAGGGAGGGGTAGGAACCTCATAGTCCCAGAGAAGGTCGGTGGTGTGACGGAAGTAGAGATCGAGGCTTCCGTAGAGGCGGTCCTTCAACAAGGAGTAGTCCACACCGAGGTTGTACTCGTATTTCTTTTCCCAGCGGATGTCCGGATTGACGTTCTGGCTTACGGTATAGGTATAGACATATGCGCCGTTATACCAGAATGTGCCTCCGTTGGAAAGGAGCTCCACGCTGCGCAGGTCGCTGCCCAGGTCGTTACCGGTGACACCGAAGCCCGCACGGAGCTTGAGTTCGTTCACCCAGTCGGCATTCTCCATAAAAGGTTCGCCGCTTATGCGCCATCCTGCACTGAGGGCGGGGAAAAGCCCCCATTTGTTGTTGGCTCCGAAGCGGGAAGATCCCTCCCGGCGAAGCGAAGCGGAAAGCAGGTACTTTTCGTTGTAATTGTAGTTCGCGCGTGCGAACTGGGCAATCAGGGTGTGGGAGTTGCGCTCGGAGCCCATTTCCATATACTTCTTGGACGCGTCGCCATCCCCCATTTTGAAATACTTCATCACATCGGGAGCGGCAAAGCCTTTGTTTGCCATGTTGGACGAATCGTAGAAGAAGTTCTGGTAGGATACGCCAGCCACCACCGCCAGGTTGTGGCTGTTAAATCTGCGGCTCCAATCTGCGGTAAGCTCGAAAAGCTTATTGAAAGAAGTGTTGTTTCCGCGGCCGGCCTTTTCGGAGCCGGAAGCATCGGTGTTGATGATGCCGTTATAGTAATAGTTATTGTTGTCGCCTTCTTCGACGGCCGCGAAGCCGCTGACCTTGAGTCCCTGGACGGGCTTGATGTTCACCGTGGCCTTTACGCTGCCGCGGAAGTAGTTGCCGGCGCCATAGGATTCCTTCTGGTTCATGTTCTCTACCGGGTTCACGAATCCGGTTTCCTCGGAACGCCAGAAATAGCCGTTGGGGGTGGTTTCGTCATAGACGGGATAGGTAGGGTTCAGCAGGGCCGCATTCTTGAAGTCGCCGCAGAAATAATCGTTGCGGTAGCGCATGTAGCTGAGGTCGTACTGGAGGTCCAGCCAACCGTCGAGGGCCTTCTGGCCGGCGGCCAGCTTTGCCATCAGCTCGTTGCGGTTGGTGGTCTTTGCGATACCTTCTGCGTTTTTGTAGTTGATGGCTGCGCGGTAGTTGAACTTGCTGGAGGAACCCACGATGGCGATGTTATGATTGTGAGCAATAGCTGCGGGGCGGCACACCTCCGACATCCAGTCGGTGTTGTAGCTCTCGCCGTTGGGGCCGGTGTAGATGTTGGAGGCCGCCATGCCATCGGAAAGGGTGGCAAGGTTGCGGAACTGCTCGGGGGTCGCCATGCCGGTGCTCGCGTTGCGCACGGATACGGAGGCGTATCCTGAATATTCCACTCTGGTGTTGGCCACGTCGGAGAAGGCATCCCCGCGCTTGGTGGTGATGATGATGACACCATTGGTACCCCTGGTGCCGTAGATGGCGGCGGCTGAACCGTCCTTCAGCACGTCCATCGAGGCAATCTCATCGGGAGAGATATTGTCGATGTTGCTCACGGGCACACCGTCTACGATGAACAGCGGGCTGGTTCCCGTTCCCTTATCAAGGGTGGAGAAACCGCGGATCTGGATGTTGTAGCCGGTGCTGGTAGGGTCGGAGGTTGTCTTGATGATGTTCAGGCCGGCCACCTTGCCCTGAAGGAGACCCATGGGGTTGGTCTTCACGCCGGCGTTGAAATCTTCGCTCTTGATGGAAGCCACGCTACCGGTGACCTCCTTCTTCTTCTGTGAGCCATAACCGATCACCACGACCTCGTTGAGGAAGGTGGTGTCGTCGGTAAGGTTGATCGTTTCGGGCACCTCGCTGGCCTTGAAGGTTTGAGTGGCATATCCGATGCAACTCACATCGACTATGGCGTCTGCGCTGGAAACGGTAAAGACAAAGTCTCCGTCCAATCCGGTCGAAACACCGTTGCTGGTGCCCCGCTCGAGCACGGTGGCGCCATACACAGGGCCGAGGGGATCGATCACCACGCCCTTTACGGTGTAGCCGTTCTGTGCGGAGATTGTTGTGGAAAGCAGGCTGAATGCTGCCAGAGCCACAAGGGTCAATAATTTTTTCATATCAACTATTTTTGTTTTGTATCAATCAATCTTACGGCCAGGGCGCCAAGCACCAATAAGATGCCGGCAAGCCCCAGCATCGTTGCTTGGCTTCCACCCACAATTTTCAGCACCAGGCCTCCGGTTGCGGCGGCCACGATCTGCGGCAGGCAGATGGTGCAGTTGAACAGGCCCAGGTAGCTGCCCATGTAGGGATTGCCTTCGAGGGCGTTGGTCAGCAGGGTGAAGGGCAGGGCCAGCATCGCAGCCCAGGCGGCGCCGATGAGGAAGTATGCCCCGCAGGCGATGAACTTGTCGTGGATGAAGAGCAGGGATGCGAATCCCACCGCCCCGATCAGAAGGCTCACCACGTATGCGGTCTTGATGTTCCTGAATTTGGGGAGGATGGTTGCCCAGAGGATGGACCCGACGGCCTGCACAGCGAACACCACGCCCACCCAGTTGCCGGCGGCCTGGTAATCGGCGGAAGCGGTGTCGGTGACTCCGCCCCAGCAGTTGAATGCGAGGGTGCCGTTGGAATAGGTCCACATATAGAGGAACGCCGCCCAGCAGAAGAACTGCACGAGGCCCACGGTCCAGAAGGTGCGCGGAGCCTTTGCAAGGAGGGTCAGAAGGCCCTCTTTCTTGCTGCTGTCATCGGCGGAAGCGTCAATTCCGTGGAATTCCGCGTATTCTGCCGGGGGCATCTCCTTCACCTTCATGAAAGTGTAGAGCACGCAGATGATGAGGATGGCGGCGCCCACATAGAAGGATGTGATGACGCTCGGCGGCACCTGCCCCTCGGGAGCCTCGTTGGCAAGCCCTATCCAGGTGAAGAAGATGGGGAAGAGGTATCCGAACAGGCTGCCGGCGTTGCAGAGGAAGCTCTGGATGGAGTAGGCCTTTGCCTTTTGCTCCTCGTTCACCATATCTCCCACCATCATCTTGAAGGGCTGCATCGCTACGTTGATGCTGGTATCCAGGAAGATAAGGCTGAAAAGACCGAACCACATGGCGGCGTTGAGCCCGAGGAAGACGTATGCGGTGCTGAGATTCAGGCTGCCGGCATTGGGCAGAAGAACCATCACCAGCACGGCCACTATGGCTCCCACCAGAAGGTAGGGCTTGCGGCGTCCCATGCGGCACCAGGTGCGGTCGGACCATTTGCCGATGAGCGGCTGGACCAGCATTCCCATGAGGGGAGGAAGTATCCAGAAGAAGCTCAGTTGGTGGGGATCCGCACCGAGCGTTGCGAATATCCTGCTGATATTGGCGCTCTGCAGCGCATAGGCTATCTGCACTCCGAAGAATCCGAAGCTCAGATTCCACATTTGCCAAAAGGATAAGTTGCCTTTATTTGCCATACGATTGGTCTGTTTCAGCGTTAAAACGGCGCGAATTTATACTCTTTTTATTTTATAAATAAGGGATTTTTGACGAACGGCTGTTTTTTGCGGACGAAATGAAGCTATTTGATGACGAATTTTTCGTATCTTGCAAGACTATGAGTAAAATGCGAGCCGGTTGGCTGATACATATCTTCGCTCTTCTTCACTTGCTTACGGCAATCGTATGCAAGGAGTCCGGGCTGAGCGACACATTGCTTCTTACAATGCTTACGATGACGCTCACGGTGCTCCTCTGCGCCCGCGAGCGTTTGTCGCTGGAATTCACAGCGTTGGCCATAGTGCTGGTGAACGTGGTGGGTTATTTCGCCGGGGTAGGGCTTGCGGCGCTTTTCGATTTCATATCGGCGGACGCAACCCTTCGTGCCGGGCTTGCCACATTCCTCACCACCGAACTCATCGGATGGGTGCTCATGCTTGTAGCGCGTTCCCGGGTTGCATCCCTCGGAAGGGGCACGGGCCTGATAGTGGAAGACAAGCAGATGACGGTGCTCATCATCGCCATCGCAATCATCTATGTAGCAAGGGTTCTGCTGGATCTCTACTCCAGCGGCGAGGGGTCCCGCGGTGAGATCATAGGCAACTCCATCGCCCTGCTGCTGTTCGTGGCAGACGTGATTTTTATCGCACGCAGCGTGCGCGACGCGCAAACGCACCCCATCTATAAAGAGAGGTTCCTGGTGCGGGTGGGGGATAAGATTATCCCGCGGCAAACCAGCGAAATCGCCTGCGTAATCTCCGAAAACAAAGGGACTTACATCATCTGCAAGGACGGCTCCCGCTATGCCGTGAATCCTTCCCTGGACGAGCTGTCCGGCAGCCTGGATCCGCTGATGTTTTTCCGCATCTCCCGCAGCGCCATCATCTCCAAGACCGAAGTGCTGGGGGCGGAAAGGCAGCCGAGCGGGAAGCTTATTCTGGAAACAAAACTGCCCGCTCCGCTGGAAGTCAGCAGGGCGCGGGTAGATGATTTCCTTTCCTGGTTGGAAAACTGATATTATGAATACTGTACTATTATTTCTATTGACAGCTGGCACCCTGCTCAGCCCGGGCGGAAAGCTCCAGTTGGATTTTGATGTGGACAAAAAGGGTGTTCCCACCTACGAACTGCAGTACGACGGGCGGGAGGTGGTAAAGCACAGCAAACTCGGCTTCACCTTCCGCGGAGAAAAGATACACATCCCCGAAACCGCCAGGAACCAAGGCAAGCGCTACCGCAAGCCCGTGGATATGCAGCGCGGCTTCGCCCTGAAGGACGTGCAGACCTCCAGTTTCGACGAAATCTGGCAGACGGTGTGGGGAGAGGAATCCAGCATCCGCAACAATTACAACGAGATGGCCGCCACCCTCGAAAAGAATGGCATCACGATGATAGTGCGCTTCCGTCTCTACGACGACGGCCTGGGCTTCCGCTATGAATTCCCCGAGCAGCCGAAGCTGATCGATTTCGTGATCAAGGACGAGCTCACCGAGTTCGCGATGGCCGGGGACCATACCGCATTCTGGATCCCCGGGGACTATGACACCCAGGAATACAGCTACAACGTCACCCGGATGAGCGAAATCCGCCGGACGGCAAAGAAGATGAAGGTGGGGAATGCCTCCCAGCAGACCTTCAGCCCCTCCGGAGTGCAGACCGCCCTTCAGCTGAAGACGGACGACGGCCTGTATATCAACATCCACGAGGCCGCAGTGGTGAATTATCCTACCACCAACCTGGAACTCAGGCGCAGGACCTTCCGCACCCATCTTACTCCCGACGCCGAAGGCTGGGGAGCCCTCCTGCAGGCCGGAAGCCATACTCCCTGGCGCACCGTAATGGTGGTGGATGATGCCCGCAAAGTGCTCTCTTCCAGGTTGATACTTAACCTCAACGAGCCTTGCGCCCTGGAGGACGTGAGCTGGATCCACCCTACCAAATATATGGGTGTATGGTGGGAGATGATAGTGGGGCGCACCACCTGGTCCTACACCGACGAGCATAATGTAATCATAGTCGGAGAGACCGATTATGCCAACTCCAAGCCCCATGGCAGGCACGGAGCTACCAACGAGAACGTCCGCCGCTACATCGACTTTGCAGCCGCCAGCGGCATGGACGGCCTGCTGATAGAGGGCTGGAACATAGGTTGGGAGAACTGGTTCGGGCACCAGAAAGACAGGGTGTTCGACTTCGTCACACCCTATCCGGACTTCGACCTTCCCGCCCTCAACGCCTATGCCCATTCGAAAGGCATACGCCTGATAATGCACCACGAAACCTCCTCATCCACAGCCAATTACGAGCGCTGGATCCCCGAGGCTTTCGGCCTTATGAACAAGTACGGCTACGATGCGGTCAAGACCGGTTACGTAGGCGACATCCTGCCCATCGGTGAGCATCACTACAGCCAGAGCATCATCAACCACTATAATTATGTGATCCACCGCGCGGCGGAGCACCATATCATGGTCAACGCCCACGAGGCGGTTCGTCCGACCGGCCTCTGCCGCACCTGGCCGAACATGGTGGGCAACGAGGCGGCGAAGGGAGGAGAATTCTGCGACAGTGTAGAGCCCAAGCACCTCACCATACTGCCTTTCACCCGCCTGCAGGGCGGCCCGATGGACTATACCCCGGGTGCGCTGGAGATGAACCTGAAGCTCATCACCCCCAAGCGCAAAGACGTGCTCAAGTTCACCGTCTGCAAGCAGCTGGGCCTGTACCTGACCATGCCTTCCCCCCTCCAGATGGCCTGCGACCTGCCGGAGAACTACGAGAGGTATGCCGATGCCTTCCAGTTCATCAAGGACGTGGCTGTCGACTGGGAGCAGAGCAAGTATCTCTATGCTGAACCGGGAGATTATATAGTTGTCGCCCGCCAGCCCCGCAAATCCACGATGGAGCTCGCTTCAAAGGGAGTAGCCGCCCTCGCTGACGGAAAGAAGGATTATGTGAACGGCGCCAGCCGCTTCTGCCTCACCGATGTGAACGGCAAGCCCGATGCAACTAAAGATGTCTGGTTCGTAGGCGGCATCACCGACGAGAACAGCCGCACTTTCGACATCACCTTCGAGTACCTGAAACCCGGTGCGAAGTACGAGGCCACCATCTATGCCGACGGCCCCGACGCCGACGGCGTGAACGTTTCGCAGGAAACCGGCTCCGCCCCCTGCGCCCGCTATACCATCACTAAACACACAATCGACGCCTCCACCGTGCTGCCCATCCGCATGGCCCCCTCCGGCGGCTTCGCAATATCCCTGAAAGAGATTTGATTATGAAGAAGTTACTGCTCATTCCGGCATTCCTCCTGATCGCCTCCCTCGCCCCCGCACAGGATTGGGAAACCGATGGCCTTGACTGCACCAGCATAGCCGTAGGGCGGCTGGCCAGCGACGACGGCAGCGTGATCACCTCGCACACCTGCGACGGCAAATCCCGCACCTGGCTCACCCAGGAGCCTGCGGCCAGATACCCGAAAGGCACGATGCACCCCGTTTACCGTGGTAGCCGCCACGTGGCTTTCCCGGGCGATACCACCGGCCTGCGCAAGACCGGAGAAATCCCCGAGGCACGCAAGACCTATGCATACCTCAATACCGCCTATCCCTCGCTTAACGAACGCCAGGTTGCCATCGGAGAAACCACCTTCTCCGGCCCCGACACCCTGCGCAGCAGCAACGGCATCTTCCTCGTTGAAGAACTTTGCCGCATCGCCCTCCAGCGATGCGACAACGCCCGTGATGCTGTTAAGCTGATGGGAGAACTGTCCGAGAAATACGGCTACATCGACGGCGGCGAATGCCTCACCGTGGCCGACAAGAAAGAGGTCTGGTTCTTCGAGGTGCTCGGTTGCGGAAGGGGGGAGAAAGGTGCCGTCTGGGCCGCCCAGAGGGTGCCGGACGATGAGGTGGCAGTATCCGCCAACATCCCCCGCATCGGGCGCATCGACCGCAAGGACAGCAAGAACTTCATGGCCTCCGACAACGTGGAGGAGGTAGCCCTCAAATACGGCCTTTGGGACGGCCAGGGCGAATTTTACTTCTACAAGGCCTACCATGCCGCATATGGCGCAGGCAAGAATTTCCGCGAGCGGGAATGGTGGATTCTGAGCACCCTCGCACCCTCGCTCGGCCTCAAATATGAGGATGACGAGATGCCTTTCAGCGTCAAGCCCGAGAAGCCCGTCAGCGTGCGGGACGTGATGCAGTTGCTCCGCTCCACCTACGAGGGGGTAGAGGGCTTCGACATGTGCGCGAACATCAAGATAGACGACAAGATCAGCCCTCTTGCAAACCCCTGGCCCACAACCAATTACCAGAAAACCATCAACACCATCGCCCCCGGCACCATCACCTTCCGCCGCACGGTGGCCGTGGCCTGGTGCGCCTACTCTACCGTCATCCAGCTTCGCGGATGGCTGCCGGATGCGGTTGGAGGCATATGCTGGCTGGCGGTCGATAACCCCGCGCAGAGTCCGCACATCCCCATCTTCGCCGGAGGCACGTCCCTCCCCGGACCCATGTCGGCCTGCGGCCAGAAGCGCTACGATCCGGGCCTCTTCGTCTGGCAGTTCCGCAAGGCCAACAAACTAGCCACCCTCAGCTGGCAGACCACCAAAGAGGGTTTCAACAAGGTGCTGAAAGAGGTTGAGGATGCCGCATTTGCGGAACTCCCCGGCGCGGACGCCACTCCCGAAGAGCTCGATACCTACACCCGCAGGGTTTATAACAACGCCGCCGCCCGCTGGGCCGAACTGGAGGCTAAATATTGGGTGGAATTCGGCAGAGGATTCTGATTTATTGCTATTTTTGCAGCCTGAAACTGATAATCCGAGATGAAAGCATCCAAACGATCGACCATAGAGGCGATTATATTCCTGGCAGTCCTGATTGCCGTTTTCTGGGCCCTTGGCTCCCGCATGGGAGGAGGCAACATGCTCAAAACCATGATGAACACGGCGCACGACCTGCTGCTTAATACCGTATTCTACCTGATGGGCATCACCGTGCTCACCGGAGCCTTGTCCAAGCTGATGGCGGAATTCGGGGTGGTCACGCTGCTGGAGAAATTCCTCCGGCCTCTGATGAAGCCCCTTTTCCATCTTCCCGGAGTGGCAGCCCTGGGTGCCGTGATGACTTTCCTGTCGGATAACCCCGCTATCATCGCCCTCAGCAAGGACCGTTCGTTTGCATCCTACTTCAAGAAGTATCAGCTGATATCCCTTACCAACTTCGGCACCGCCTTCGGAATGGGTTTCGTGGTGCTCATCACTATGTTCGGTTATGGCAGCGTGGGTGCCGCTTTCGTCGGCCTGTTCGGCGCATTCTGCGGCTCAATCATCTCCACCCGCCTGATGCAGCGCTCCTGCCTCAAGGCCTGGCCGGCCGAAATGGAGGAAATGGTTGTAAACGCCTCGCAGGAAGAACTGGCGGAGGAGCGCATTGAATCCGGCTCGCAGAACAGCATATTCATGCGCTTTCTGAACGCCATCCTGGACGGTGGCAAGAACGGTGTGGAACTCGGCATGCAGATCATTCCCGGAGTGCTGATCATCACCACCGCCGTCATAATGATCACCTTCGGCCCGGGTGCAGAGGGATACACGGGAGCATCCTCTCAGGGCGTGCCCATCCTCCCCTGGCTGGCAGACAAGATACACTGGGTATTCGAGTGGCTGTTCGGCTTTAAGGCTATGGAGTTGATCGCTTTCCCTATGACGGCCCTCGGTGCCGTGGGGGCCGCCCTCGGCCTGCTGCCCACCTTTGACGCCGCCGGCATCCTGGACGGCAACGCCATTGCTGTCTGCACCGCCATCGGAATGTGCTGGAGCGGCTATCTTTCCACCCACACCGCCATGCTCGACTCCCTCGGCTGGCGCAAAGCCATCCCCAAGGCCCTCGGCGCCCACACCATCGCCGGCCTCTGCGCCGGCATCATCGCCCACTTCAGCTATCTGTTGGTAGGCCTTCTCTAGCTTTGATGTCTTCATAGAAGGCGGCCATCGTGGTGTAGATATACGGGCCGATCCAGAAGAAGCCGATGCCAAGGGTCAGCAGGCCGACGAAGAACCAGCCGATGAAGCTGAGCCAGAGCACGAACAGGCGCCATTTGTTGCCCTTCATCATAAGGCGGCTCCTTTCGATGGCTTCAAGGCAGCTGAGCTCCGGATTGTCTTTCAGCACGTAAGGCGTCATCGCGTAGGCGAAAGACTTGATGATTCCAGGAATAATCAGGAGCAGGGCCCAAAGGAAGATTTTTATACCCATCAGCAGATACCCCAGCACGCTTCTCCAGTAGGGACGGAAACCGAGCTTGAACATATTGTCTACCAGGTCCTTATCCCCTCTGAGCAAAGACAGGAAAGTGTTCAGCAATCCTATTACCAGCGGGCCTACCAGCAAGAGGGTGAAAGCCAGGGAGATATATGAATACCTGCCCAGAAGAATGGCCATATAAGACCAGGCGGCTTCCGGGCTTCCCTGAAGAATATACGCTTGATAACGATGGATGAATTCAGCGTCCGTAGCCTGGTAGATCCCCACCCCGGCCTCGACTACGAGTACGATGATCAAGTAGGCAAAAAAGGTCAGTGCGGCTTCTCCCCACTTTCCTTTCAGCGCTGTACGCGCCTCTAATTTAAGGTCTCTGAATCTTTTCATATCAATAACGGTATTTCTTGCAACGGAGGTCCTTGGGGTCGGAACTTGTGCCCACCTGCAGCACATAGCGGCCGTGGGTGGGAACCATATCCTCATCCTTCTCGCTCCACCAGAGGAAGGTCTCGTCGCTTAGGGGGATTTCCACCTTTACGGTCTTGCCGGCAGGCACGAAAACCCTCTTGTAGCCACGCAGGGTGCGGATGGGGCCGCCCACATCCTTCTTCTTGGAGACGTACAGCTGAACCACCTCCTCGCCATCGCGGGACCCGGTATTGGTCAGTTTCACTATCACCCTGCCTCGCCTTGCGCGCACCCGTTCGACCTTGAATGTGGTATAGCTCAGGCCGTATCCGAAGTGCCACAAAGGCTCGCCGGTAAAGAAGCGGTAGGTGTGCCCGGCCATATTGTAGTCTTTGAAGTCCGGCAGCTGCTCGGTACTCTTGTAGAATGTCAGGGGCAGTTTTCCGGAAGGATTCACATCCCCGAACAGCACATCGGTGATCGCCAGCCCGCCCATCTGCCCGGGATACCAGGCCTGGAGGATGGCGTCGCAGTACTCCGTCTCGTCGGTCAGGGCCATGGCGGAACCACTGAAGTTGACAAGGATGATCCTCTTGCCGGCCTTATGGAGCGCGGCAATCAGGTCTTTCTGCACCTGCGGAAGCTCGATCTTGGTGCGGTCGCCGCCGTCAAAGCCCGGGAATCCGCCAGCATCGCCCTGCTCGCCTTCCAGGAAGGGGGTAATGCCAGACGCGAAGATCACGGTGCTGCAGCCTTCGATCTGCTTCAGCACATCCTCGATAGGTTCCGCCCCGTCGATGTGGCCGCAACCTTTCACATATTTTACCTTATACAGGCGGTCCTTCAGCGAGCTCAGTAGGGTGATGGTTTCCTTGGGAACCGGGCTGTAGTTGCCCCACTGCATGGTGGTGTCGTCGGCATTCGGGCCAACCACCGCGATGCTCAGGTTCGTGGGCAGAGGCAGGATGTTGTCCTTGTTCTGGAGCAGCACCATCGATTTGCGGGCCATCTTCAGCGCAAGCGCCTTGTGCTCAGGGCATTCCACAATATTATCGGGGAGATCCTTCCAGGGGTCGATGCCGTCGAATTCGCCGAGGCGGATGCGGGCGACGATGATGCGCTTGAGATTGCGGTCGAGCTCTGCCTCGGTCAGAAGGCCCTTCTCAATGGCCTCGGGGATGGCCTGATAGGCGTGCCCGCATTCCACGTCCACGCCGTATTTGACTGCCAGCGCAGCCGCTTCGGCCATTGTTTCCACGTACTCGTGGCGGCCTTTGATATAGAAGTCCGCGACCGCCCAGCAGTCGGATACAATCACTCCCTTGTAGCCCCATTTCCCGCGCAGCACCGTATCGATCAGGTAGTCGCTGGCGCCGCAGGGCTGGCCTTCGAATGCATTGTAGGCGGTCATCACCTGCTCCACCCCCGCCTTGGTCACAAGGTCCTTGAATGCGGGGAGATATGTTTCGTAAAGATCCCTCCGCGTGGGCCTGGCGTCGAAGCGATGCCTGTCCGGCTCCGGCCCGGAGTGCACGGCGTAGTGCTTGGCGCAGGCGAAAAGCTTGCGCACGGGGCTGTCGTCCGGCCCCTGCAGGCCGCGTACCACAGCCATACCCATCTGCCCCATCAGGTACGGGTCCTCGCCGTAGGTTTCCATCCCGCGGCCCCAGCGGGGATCGCGGAAGATATTGATGTTCGGGGTCCAGAACGTAAGCCCCTGATAACGGGCGATAGGCCCGGCCTCATCGGCGATGCGGTGCTTCACTCGGGCCTCGTCGCTGACGGCTGTGAACACATCGTAAACCATTGCATCATCGAAAGATGCGGCCATCGCGATAGGCATGGGGAACGTGGTGGCGGAGCCATTGCGGCCCACTCCGTGCAGGGCTTCGTTCCACCAGTCATAGGCCTTTATGCCGAAGCGCGGAATGGCCTCGGAAGCATTGAGGGTCAGTGCGGTTTTCTCTTCCAGAGTGAGGCGGGAGATAAGGTCGTCCGCCCTCTGTTCGGGGCTTAGTTTAATGTCCTGAAAAGGATAGGATTGTGCAAGAGCCGCTGCAGAAATGCAGAGCGCGGCAATCAGAAGCTGTGGTTTGAACATATTTTTGTTTATCGGTTGCTACAAAATTAGCAAATAATTGCTTCAATACCACCTTGAACCGAAAATACCAATACCACCATCAATGTTAGTATAACTAAGATCCATTGAATAATTATTGTTCAGTTCATCATAATGGAGATTATTATTCGCCAGATTTCTAAGGTAGGTATCATATTCCTTGGATACTATATTGATTTGAATTGGAACAATCAACATCATTGGAATATAATTTGGGATATAAGTCACGAAATCCGTAAATAGCACATAGCCGTTGTGTATCATACGGTCTTCATAATTACCCTGAAAATTATATTTGCGCACGAGATAATCGGGAAGTAATGATTCAAGGTCTTTATTGTGATGGATTCTAACGAAACCCGCATGTGTCGGAAGGGTGGCGCATAAGGATAGATAGTCCTCAAATAAAGCTCTGTTTGATGCTTCATCTTTTTTATAATAATCTAAAGACGTTTTCAAATCTGTAATCATTTGGTCGAAGACAGGAAGTTCCGCTAATGACTTGTCGCTTAAATTAAAATTGTCTGCGCCGGGATGATTGGTGCAAAAATGCGTTAATTCAAATTCGCGGCCTTTTGGTGCGCAACACCACATGTATATATCATCATCTGATACAGGGCAACTTAAGTAATGAGCAATTGTATAGTATGAACCCCAAGCTGTAAATAAGGGCTCCCTTGTGAAAGCAACAGATTTTGGAAAAGATGTTTTGGACGTTATCACTTTTCCGTTATTCAAGCGTACTGTCAGTGTGTAAGTTGCCCCAAAAGATGGGGTAAAACAGCATTCCCAAACATCACCATTCCAAAGGAAATCATAGCTATTACCATCGCCCGAAACATTGACTTTTGCATCGGTTATCATTTTATAATCGCCATTGTCTGAAATGTTTTTAGCATAAAACAAGTTTAATGATTGTACCGGAATATACTCCTTGTTGCTGGACTCCATCGCCAAATCGCGTGTTAATACACAATGCACGACCACAGGCATATCCTCCTCCGGGTCCATAACAATGGGTTCCTCGCAGGATTGCAGCAGAAACAGCAGCAAGTACGCTGTTATGGCAAATTTCTTAGTTCTCATCTTGCTGCTCTTGCCAGATGGTTACAATGTTCATAATTTTGACAGCCTCTTGCTACAAAATTAGCAAATAATTGCTAAATTGCTCCATACATTATGATTGCAATCTACACCATAACCTCCGGCCTGCACGACGAAGCGGCCGTGAAGGCTGTTTCGGACGAGTTCCTTGCCGGGGTTTTCCCCGACGGCGGATTCGAAATGAAGGGAGCCGATTTCTCCGATTTCGGCAGCGCCCCGCTTAACTTGATTTATGTGCGCACCGGCGGAGCCGAAGGCATCTTCCGGGACCTGCTTCCAGGCCTGCTGGAAAGGGGTGTGAAGGCGTTCTATCTCCTCACATCCGGCAAAAGCAACTCCCTCGCCGCTTCGCTGGAGATACTGTCTTATCTGCGCCAGCAGGGCCTCAAGGGGGAGGTTCTCCACGGCAGCGATGAATACCTTCGCGGCCGCATCGCGCTGCTTCAGAAAGTCGAATCCGCCCGCCGAGCCCTCTCCGGCACCCGCATCGGCGTCATCGGCCAACCCTCCGACTGGCTCATCTCCAGCACCTGGGACCCCACCGCCCTCCAAACTAAACTCGGCCTGACCTTGGACCATATCCCGATGGATTCTTTGTTCGAGGCGTTTGACCAGGAGCCGGGTAGGCCGGTAGAAGCCGGCAGCAGGCAATGCTTGTACCGGGGCCCTTTTTCCGGGCCACGGACAAGCCCTTTGCCTGCTGACGAACAACCCTTTGCCGGCTCCCCCAAGGTTAAACAAGCATTCCCGGGAGCAGAAAAAGTATATAATGCAATAAAAACCCTTATCGCGGACCGCGGCCTCGGAGCGCTGACCCTTCGCTGCTTCGACCTCCTGACCTCCATTCACAACACCGGCTGCTACGCCCTCGCGCGGCTGAACTCCGAAGGCATCCCCTCCAGCTGCGAAGGCGACATCCCAGCCCTTCTGAGCATGATGATCGCCCAGGCCCTCACCGGCCGCACCGGCTTCCAGGCCAACCCCGCCCGCATCGATGCCCAGACCGGCGAAATGCTCTTCGCCCACTGCACCATCCCCTTCAATATGGTAGATGAATTCTGCTACGACACGCACTTCGAATCCGGCATAGGCGTAGGCATTCACGGGCACTTCCCGGAAGGCCCGGTCACCGTCTTCAAGGTCTCCGGCTCGCTTCACCGCGCCTTCATCGCCGAAGGAGAACTCTTCCGTAACCAGTACGAGGCCAACCTCTGCCGCACGCAGGTGTGGCTGCGCCTGTCCCCGGCCGACGCCCGCTATTTCCTGACGGATCCCATCGGAAATCACCATATCATAATCCCCGGGCACCACGGCGAGTTGCTCCACGAATTCGTGGATGGCGCCTAAATGCTTGATTATTAATAAAATACTACAAACCCTCCCCCAAGAAAACAAAGGGGAAGAAAATAGATAAAGCCATGAATATCAGACAGTTATCCGCCACAGCCCTGGCCCTCCTACTGGCCGCCACCGCCACAGCAGGCGACTACGCCAAATATTATAACGACCTGCCCGGCCGCACGGGCATAAGCCTCACCGAGCCCCAGGCCCCGCAGATTCCGGACAACACGGTCAGCATAACGGATTTCGGAGCAGTCGGGGATGGCCTCACTCTCAACACCGGGGCCTTCGACAGCGCCATCAAGGCCATCACCAAACTTGGCGGCGGCCACATAGTAATCCCCGCAGGCGTCTGGCTCAGCGGCCCCATTACCCTTAAAGACAATATCGACCTCCATCTCGAGCGCAACGCCATCCTTCTTTTCACCCCGGACCGCACCGCCCATCTTAAAGACGGCAAGGTGCTGCCCTGCATCAGCGCCAGTAAGCGTCACGACATCAGCATCACCGGCGAGGGCATAATCGACGGCAACGGCGAATGGTGGAGAGCTGTCAAGCGCGGCAAGGTCAGTGACACCGAGTGGAACGACTTCAAGCGCATGGGCGGCACCGAAGCCGACGGCGGCAAACTCTGGTATCCCTTCGACCTCAAAACCGGCGAAAACATTGCTCCGGACTACAAGGCCCAGGAAAAGATGCGCACTCACATGATCCGCCTCACCGACTGCGAGCGCGTTCTCATCAAGGGCGTAACCATCCAGAACTCCCCCAAATTCCACATCGTACCTACCCGCTGCAATCAAGTGATTATCGACGGAGTCACCGTCCGCTGCCCCTGGAACGCCCAGAACGGTGACGGCATCGACCTCATGTACTGCCAGGACGTGCTGATAGTCAATAACAAAGTGGATGTGGGAGATGACGGCATCTGCCTGAAGGCGGGAGGCGGCCCCGCAGCCATGAAATATCCCCCGGTCGCCCGCGTGCTGATTAGGGACAATACCGTCTTCCACGCCCACGGCGGCTTCGTAATCGGTTCGGAGTTCTCCGCAGGCATCGAGGACATAGTGGTCTGCGGCAACAGCTTCTCCGGCACCGACACTGGGCTCCGTTTCAAGAGCGCTCCCGGCCGTGGCGGCAAGACCGCAAGAATCCGTATATCAGACATTTATATGAGCGACATCCGGGACCAGGCAATAGTGTTTGAGACCTCCTACATGGATGTTCCCGTCGGCACTTCCGGCAAGAAGGATGACGTGGACGGATTCCTCCCGGAATTCACCGACATCAGCATCAGCAAGGTAGTCTGCCGTGACGCCCGCATAGGCATCGCCGTCAAGAGCACCAGTCAGATGGTGCACGACATCGCCATCAGCGACTGCACCATTTTCTGCACAGAGAAGATAGCCGAACTGAACGGCATCGAGGCTTTCGGGGAAGGCACAGTGAAACTGACGAACGTCAACCTGCAGGAATAATCCGCTGAACCACGCGAAATAGTTGGCGGAAAGCATCGTTTCGAGGTTAAAACCACCCTTTAGGGTAGTATACCGAAGTGAAATATGCTTTACCTTTGCGAAAATTCAATTTTTAACACAATGAAAAAATTTGTTTATGCTCTGATGGCCTCCTGTGCCATGCTTTTCAGTTTCTCTTCCTGCGAGGGGCTTCTCAATGGTGGTGAAGAAAACGGCGAAGACGCCGAATATGGCTACACCGATATCAAGGTTGCCGAAACCGACAATTCAATCACGCTTTCTTACAAGCTCACTACTTCAGTATTCAGTTATGACTATAAGATTGTCTGGTCCTTTCGTGACAATAAGTGCACCTCCTGCATCGTGACCTACGACTGCCCCAGCGCAACAATTGCCGCTCTGGTCAAGGAATCTTTGGACGAAGAAGACAAGGCAAGGGTTACTGTAAACGGGAAGACACTTACTATCGATTGTTCCGAGGAGAACAAGGACATGACCAAGCAGGAGATTTCCCAGGCGGTCAATATCCTGAAGGCTCAGCTCGAATCTGCCAACAAACAGATATACGGCAAAGACTGATAAATCCTGAAAATAACACTATATTTGCAGAGCTGCGGAACAGATCCGTGGCTCTGTTTTTATGAATCTCTTCCAGCTGTTCCGCAACATCCGCCCGTTCGTGAGGCCCTACCGCCTGCTGGTGGCCCTGACCCTCATCCTGACCCTTGTCGGGTCGGTGATGCAGCAGGTGAACGCCATCGTCCTGGACCGGACGGTGGATGCCATCAACGCCCTCATCGGCACCAGCTTCAGCTGGGCGCAGGCAGCGAGGATCCTCACCATCATTTCTGCCGTCCTGCTCGGCAAGGAAATCCTCTCGGCCCTGATTACCTTTGCGCAGAACTATTACGGCGAGAGGATGCGCATCTTCGTTTCGCGCGACCTCTCCCAGGCGGTGATAGAAAAGGTCCTGACTTTCCGCATGGCCTATTTCAACACCGACGAGAACGCCACCGGCAAGGTGCAGGCTAGGATAGACCAGGGCGTGAGCAGCCTGTCCCGCACGGTGCAGAACTTCTTCATCGACCTCCTCCCCCTGTTCACCAGCGCAGCGCTGGCCCTGATCCTGATGTTCGCAGCCAACGTCTACGTGGGGCTGGTGGCCCTGGGCATAGTGCCGATCTACTTCTGGATCACCTACCGCCAGGCAAAACGCCTAAAGGGATGGAGGCGGGAGATGCGCTCCCATCTGGAAACCAAGAGCCAGGGCATCAAGAACATAATCGACTCCATCAACGTCATCAAATCCTTCAACAGGGAAGGCATCGAGAGCCGCAAGCAGCTGGACATACAGAACCAGGTAACCGCCAACCAAATGAAAACCCGCCGGGTGGGATTCTACTACAACGGCATCAAGAGCTTCGTCAAGCAAGTTGGAACCGTTCTGGTGATAATCCTGACGGCCTATCTGGTGCTCATAGATTACCCGGGCATGAGCATAGGTAAGATAATGTACCATGTGATGCTTTTCTCCAACGTCATCGCCCCCATCACCCAGCTCCAGCGCATCTTCGACGATGTGAACGACGCCCTGATCTATGCGGAGGGCTTCTTCAGCATACTGAATTCCGATAAAGAAATAGAGCCAAGCGGCAACTACCGTCCCGCGGAAATCAAGGGGAAGTTCGAGCTGAAGGGGGTAGACTTCACCTATCCCAACGGCAACCAGGCCCTGTTCGGGATAGATATGACCATAGAACCGGGGATGATAACCGCGCTGGTAGGCCTCTCCGGCGCCGGAAAGAGCACCATAGTCAACCTTCTGGACAAGTTCTACGAGCCGCAGGCCGGCACTATTACCCTGGACGGGGTGGACCTGAAGGAGTACGACACCCACTTCCTTCGCGACAACATCGGTCTGGTCCTCCAGAAGAACCACATCTTCGACGGCACAATCGAAGAGAACATACGCTACGGCCGGCCGGACGCTACTTTCGAGGAGGTGGTTGAGGCAGCAAAGAAATCCTATATCTACGACCAGATAATGGCCCTGCCCAAGCAGTTCCAGAACCGCGCATCGGACCTTTCCGGCGGCCAGCAGCAGCGGATCGCCATAGCCAGGATGTTCTTGAAGAATCCTCCCGTAATCTTCCTGGACGAGCCCACGGCATCGCTGGATGCCATCGCAACCGAGCAGATAAAGAACAGCATCGACGCAATCAAGAAAGACAGGACGGTAATCATCATATCGCACAGCATCTCGCAGATTATCGACAGCGATATGATATATGCCCTGCGCGAAGGCCGTGTGGAGGAGTCCGGGGATCCGGACGAGGTCTACAAGAAAGGCGGCATCTACAAAGACATTATCGACGCCTCTGCCAGAAGCCTCAATATCGAAAAGATTGCCAAGACTCTGAATTAATTGTTAAATTTGTGGGACTATGTGGATTATACTCGCTGCAGCCATAGTTCCGGGAATCCTCCTGCTGTATTATGTGTACAGCAAGGACTTCAATCCGGAGCCTAAACGAATGATATACAAGGGCTTCTTCTATGGATGCCTTTCCGTGCTGGCCTCTACGCTCATTTCGGGCCCGCTGCTCAAACTTGGCTTCTTCGTAGATCATCCGTCCACCCTTGCAGAGGCAATCAAGACGTCGTTTTTCGGCGCGGCCATTCCCGAGGAATCCGCCAAGTTGCTGATGCTCTGGCTATTGCTGCGGAACAGCCCCGAGTTCGACGAGCGCTACGACGGCATGGTCTACGCCGCTTCGGTAGGCCTCGGCTTCGCCTGCCTGGAAAACCTGATGTATGTGGTTTCCGCCGGCGCAGGCTGGTTCTACGTGAGCGTCACCCGCGCCCTTTTCGCGGTGCCCGGGCACTTTGCGTTTGCCATCGCGATGGGTTATTACTTCTCCCGCAACCACTTCGATTCCCACAAGACGACGGAATTCGACCGCATCAAGGTCTGGCTTGTTCCGGTGCTGCTTCACGGCATCTACGACACCCTCGCCTTCTCTTCCGAAATCTCTCCGGCCTACTCCGGGCTGATTACCATCGCCTTGATATTCTTCTGCATACGCCTCTTCAAATCCACCCGTCAGCGTATTCAGGAGGAAGCGGAGCGAAACACCTACGAAGCCACCCATAACATCGACGACCAATACGACAAATGAAAAGGCTACTGATACTTGCGCTGGCACTGCTGACTATCTTGCCGGCATCGGCGCAGAAATACAAGCACGACCGTGGCATTTCCTATCGCGACGAGGAGATTTCTCCCCGCTGCAGGCTGGATGTCAGCTATGTGAAGAAGGCGGAAGACCGCCCGGTGATAGTATGGTTCCATGGCGGAGGCCTGACCGGTGGCCAGAAACACACTCCGCAGGAACTCCTGACCAAGGATTATGTGGTGGTGGCTGTGGGATACCGTCTCTATCCCGACGCGCAGGTGTCCGAGATTATCGATGATGCCGCCGCGGCAGTTGCCTGGGTCGTGAAGAACATATCGAAGTATGGCGGCTCGCCGGATAAAATCTACCTTTCAGGCCATTCTGCGGGCGGTTATCTGGTCGCCATGCTGGGCCTCGACAAGCACTGGCTCGCCAAATACGGGGTGGATGCCGACAAGATGGCAGCCATCGTGCCCTACAGCGGGCAGATGATTACGCACTTTACCGAGCGCGCAGCCCGCGGCATCCCCGCCACGCGGCCCGTGATCGATGAACTCGCGCCCCTTTATCATGTACGCCCCGACGCTCCGCCCTTCCTTGTAATTACCGGCGGCCGCGACATAGAGCTTTACCGCCGCTACGAGGAGAACGCATATTTCGTGGAGATGATGAAACTGGTCGGCCATAAGAGCATTATTCTGTATGAGGAGGATGGTTTCGACCACGGCGGAATGGCCGCTCCTGCGCACAAGTTGTTGATGAAGTATATAAAGCCTTGATATGAAAAAGTTGTTTGTTTTGGCGTCTCTGGCCCTGCTTGTGGCAGCCTGTGGCAAGAAAGACCCCACGCCGGAACCGCCGCCCGAACCGGAACCTGAGATCGAGGCATCCTTGAATCTTGGTTCTTTCAATATCCGTCTGGATACCTCCGCCGACACCGGCTATAAGGACTGGCAGTCCCGCAAGGAGAACTGCGCCACTGTAGTAAAGACCCATGGGTTTGATGTGTTCGGCCTCCAGGAAGTGCTGCTGAACCAGCAGAAAGACCTGAAAGCGCTCTTGCCGGAGTACGGATTTTACTTTGTAGGCCGCGACAACGGCTCCGCCGGGGAGGCGGTCGGAGTTGCGTATCGCACCGACAAGTTCGAGATCCTGGACTGGGACCGTTTCTGGCTCTCGGACACTCCGGACAAGCCTTCGGACTCTGTCAACTGGGGAGGCATGACCCGCAAGCGTGTTGCCGCCTGGGTGCTTCTCAAGCATAGGGAATCCGGCAAGTCCTTCTACTTTCTTGCTACACATCTGGAAGTCAACAACAACGGCAACAGCTACGAGGGCGTGCGGAAGAAATCCGCCGACCTGATCATCAGCCGGATGAACGAAATCAACACGGATGGCCTGCCTCTCTTCGTAGTGGGAGACATGAACCCGGCATCTGACGAGGAGCCTGCCCTTAATGCCTTCCGGGCTGCATACAAGGATGCTTTCCGCGTTGCCGAAGAGAAGGGCGTGCGAGAAGGCCCCAGGGGCACCTACCAGGCATTCGACCCGGCCCGCAACCTCGATGCCTCCAATTCCCGCCCCTGTGATTTCGTATTCTTTACAAAGGGAGATGTGAGGAGTTTCAAGGCCCTTACCGACAAATTCGGAGGCTATTACCCTTCGGATCATCTTCCCGTAGTCGCAAACATAGCTTTTTAATAATATGAAAATCACCCGTTATCTGTTGGTCCTTCTCGCTGCCGTGCTTGCAGCGGGATGCGGCCCCAAGTATGCCAACAAGGCAGAAAAAGTGGTTGCCGAGTTGCACAACCCCGACTCCAAATATGTGGTAGTGGTCGCGCATCGCGGCGACTGGCGCAACTATCCCGAGAATTCCATCCCCGCCATCGAATCCGCTATACGCATGGGCGTGGATATTGTGGAAATCGACCTTAAGATGACCAGCGACAGTGTGCTCGTGCTCTGCCACGACGGCACCGCCAACCGCACTACTACCGGCAAAGGCCCCATCTCCACAATGACCCTCGACTCCCTCAAAGGATTCAACCTTCGCTACGCTCACGGAGTCAAGTCTCCCCACAAGATGCCTACCTTGAGGGAGGCCCTCGAGGTCTGCAAAGACAGGATATGTGTGAATATCGACCAGGGCTACCAGTACTACGACCAGGTTATTGCCATTACCGAGGAACTCGGCGTGACCGACCAGATACTTATCAAGGGCAAGAAGACCCTGGCGGAAGTGAACGCGAAAGCGGCTGAATATGAGCATAATATGATGTACATGCCCATCATCGACATCCTCTTTCCGAAAGGCGCAGACCTCTTCAATCAGTATATGGAGGCCGGTGAGGTCCCGCTTGCCTACGAGGTTTGCTTCGCCGAGCTGAACGACACCGTCCGCGACTGCTGCAAGAAGGTGATCGATACCGGCTCCAAGCTCTGGGTCAACACCCTCTGGCCTTCGCTCAACGGCGGATACGACGATAACACCGCTTTCGAAGCCGGCGATCCTGCCGAAATCTACGACGTAATCCTCGACCTCGGAACCTCCATCATACAGACCGACCGTCCCGAGATGCTCATCAAGTACCTCGAGAAGAAGGGCCGCAGGAAGTAGCGCGGCTACTTCAGGAAAGCGAAGAATACCGCCAGCACCAGACAGGCGAAGGCGGCTACATGGTTCCAGTGCAGATGCTGCCCCTGGAACAGGAAGGAGATGATGACGGTGAAGACCGTCAGGGAGATAACCTCCTGAATGACTTTAAGTTGAACGAGGGTGAAAGGCCCTCCGTTGCCGGCGAACCCTATTCGGTTCGCCGGTACTGTTAGGCAGTATTCGAAAAATGCGATTCCCCAGGAAAACAGGATGATGAGGATCAGAGGCCATCCGGTCGAGATTTTCATTTCCTGTAGTTTGAGGTGCCCGTACCAGGCGAAGGTCATGAATACGTTCGAGAGCACCAGCATCAGTATGGTCCAGATTCCTTGCATAATTCTCTTGTAAAAAGCGCTGCAAAATTAAAAATAAAAACTATCTTTGCGCCCCCAAATAATGAGAATTATGAAAAGAATTGTAATGATTTTAGCTGCGTTGGCCTTGTCCACGAGCCTTTTTGCACAAAACAAAGATTGGGGTTGGCCGGAGGCCTCGTCATCTACGGAAATAAATGTAGACCAGACAGAAAACAGTTTTGCCATACGCCCTCTAGATAGAGACCTCGGACTGGTATTGTATGGAAGCCGTTATCGCAAAGCGAGGGCAAATCTGGGTTGGGGCAAGGCAATCTCTTTTCTTGGGGTCCCTGCCGCGGGATTGTGGACAGTTGCCGGTATTAATAATATCGATTGGGACAAGACCGCAGCGGCAGTGATGATTCCAACAGGGGTTGTGGCCGTTGCCGCCAGTCTCTGGGGCGGTATTTCCCTTTGGTCTAAAGGTCGGAAGGAGATGGACTTGATGTTGGATGATTATGCGGAACGCTGCGCTCCCAGACCTTATGCTTCAAGTTTGGATTTCGGTCCTACCCGCAATGGTGTCGGTTTCGCGCTAAACTTCTGATGTAATGAAAAAGTTGATAATTGCTTTTTTATGCATGGTTGCCGGAGCTTTTTCTGCTTCGGCGCAGTGGTATGCCGGAGGTTCTGTAGCAGGGGCGTATGTTAAAACCAATGGCGCAGAAATCCAGGCCTTCAATTTGAGCCCGGAAACCGGATACATCTTCCGGAACAGGCTTGCGGTCGGAGGCCGTATCTCCTGGGGGAAGTCCAATGCAGCCATCTCCAGTCCTGGTCTGGAGTATTCCAATGCAGAAACGCGTGCATTTACATTCAATCCATATGTCGGTTGGGGACTTGTCCGTTTTGGATGTTTCGCTGCGTGGGTAGAAGGTGGTTTCCAGCTTGTTCCTGAGCAGGAAGGAGTTGGCAAGACGACCGTTACCATATATGCAATTCCTGTCTTGACATATAGCCTGAGCCATCACTTTCTGTTGAAAACCGGACTTGGTTTTGCGGGATTGCTGGCCTCGACCGATTTTGACGGCAACTATATTTTGGCTGGCGCTTTCGGTGGAGATAATGCCCTGAAGATAGGAGACGATCTTTCGATAGGGTTTGTATATCGGTTCTAGCCCCACCGAGATTTCGTCGCTTCGCTCCGATTTCTCGGAGCCACCGTCGGCAATCAGGCCAGCGCACAGTCCCCACCGAGATTTCGTCGCTTCGCTCCGACATCTCTGCCGCCTGCGGCGGGCAGTCCAAAAGATAAGCAGACCGGCACTCAAGCTAGCTTGGTGTCGGTCTGCTTATCTTTTGCGGTGGGGACGAGATTCGAACTCGTGGTACGGTTACCCGTACGGCAGTTTAGCAAACTGCTGGTTTCAGCCACTCACCCACCCCACCGGAAGGTCTTCGATTGGGACTGCAAATATACAAATTATTATCTAACTTCCAACACCTTCCCGTGTTCGGATTCGGCGACGGCTTTGCGCCAGGCTTCCACATAGGGAACGTTCTTTATGCCCTTGGGGGTGCCGGAGTGATATTCGCTGCAAACGAAGCTGCCGTCTTCGTTCTGGGCCTTGATATTGCCATCGAGATACTTGAGAAGGAGCAGTTCTTCGAGTTTAACCCACTTGTCGAACTGGGCCTGGGCGGTGCCGACGGTGTATTTCGTCATCATGCGGCGGGCTTTGCGTAGCCTTCCTCTGGAAACCAGCTTAGCTACTTTTTCGTCGAAAGAAGGCACTGCACCCATCATCTGCTCCTGCTCGAAGGCATCGATCGCGCAGCGCACGGTCGGAGCCATCTGGTTATACATCTTGTAGCATGCCTGGGCGATGCGGTTGCAGATCCAGAACTGAGAGGTGGGCGAGTAATGAAGCATATCGCCATTGCCCACACGGAGGCATTCGGGAACTTTGGTGGTGGCCACGTAAATAGGTGTAAGATAAGAAGTTGCAGCATCATCGGTGCCGAACCATACCAGGGCTCCGACCTCATCCGGCAGCCAGCCGCGGGCCTGCGCCACGAACCAGAAACCGGTCTGCTGGGTGGCGATGGCACGCTCGTTAGCATACTCCTTGCCGTTCCACCAGAAGTGCATGGGGCGCCAGCGGTAAGGGAGGGCGTTTCCGCCCGCACCGATGTCCTGGGTCATATCCAGGGGCGTACCCTCGAAGTGGTCCCTCATCACATCTGCAACGTCCTTTGCGGTAATCTTGCGGGAAGGCTTCACAAAGAGGGGCATCTCCCCGGAAAGGTCGTGCCCGAGGATGTATTCAGTCCAGTCCAGCGCGGGCCGGGATATCTCCACACCGTTCTCTTCCCACACGAACACGCCGTCGCAGAGGATGTTGAAAGCGCTCCAGGCGCGGCCGTCGCAACCGCGAGCCCCGCCGAAATCGAGGGGGTTGTAGGCATCCCGGAACGAGAATTCCTCATCCGCGCCGGAAAACCAGCCCTGCTCGCGGGCAAAGGAAATCACGTCCGGCGCATAGAGGCAGTTCTCCGGGTCGTTCAGGGGGAAGCGGGTGATGCGGCACTGGTTGGCATGCGCGCAGATGTATCCGTCCGGCACCCGGCGGGCGACCCATACTATTCCCTTGTTATCCGGGCCCTTGCCCACGAGGTCCATCACCCAGGCCTCGTCCTTGTCGGCAATCGAGAAGGATTCGCCCTCGGAAGGATAGCCGTAGCGGTTCGCCAGCGAAACGATGGTGTCGATGGCCGCGCGCGCTGTGGCTGCCCTCTGCAGCGTAATGTAAATCAGTGAACCATAGTCCATTATGCCGGTAGAATCGGCCTGCTCCTCGCGCCCGCCCCAGGTGGTTTCGCCTATGATGAGCTGCTTTTCGTTCATGTTGCCCACCGTCTTGTAGGTGCGCGGAATCTGGTGGATTTCCCCAAGCGGCTTGTAGGTGTCCCATTCGGTAATGGACAGCCTGGCACCCTTGCGGAACTTGCCCGCAGGAGTGAAGTACAGTTCGCCGTAGAGCACGTGCGAATCGGCTGCGTACGACACCATGCAGGAGCCGTCGGCGCTGGCGCCTTTGGTAATGATCACGTTGGAACAGGCTTCCGAACGGAGCCCCGTAAGAAGGATGGCGGCGAGGGCCGCAAGGCATAATGATTGTACTTTCATACTTCGATTTTTACTCGATTACAAATATATTGATTATTTTTGCAAGTTATGAAAACAAAGCACATACTCCTGACGGCTATCGGCCTTATCATGTGCCTGGCCGCATCTGCCCAGGAACAGCCTCTCACGCCGGAACAGCGTGCGAAGAAGATGCGCGAAGCCATCGACAAGATGGTAGAGAACTACGAGGAAACCCTCCAGCTTGAGGACTGGCAGGCCTTCTATGCCGACTCCATCCTCACCCACAACTTTGCAGAAAGAGATAAGGAGATGGAGGCCCTGGCAAACAATAAAGTAGATAATTACGACCTCTACACCCTCATAGGCGACAAATGGGACGAGGAAACCTATAATGCTTTCCGCGGCATACTCACAGATGAGCAGTGGAAGAAATTCCTTAAATCCGGAGCCGCCCGGGCCAAGAAGGCCAGGGACCAGCGTGCCGCAAAAAGGGAGGGAAAGAAATAGATTATGACAATAGAACTTATAGAGAAGGTATTTGGCGAGCTGAACGCTCTCAAATGCAAGACAGAGAAAGAAGTGGAAGAGGCGCGCGTGCGCTTCCTCGGAAAGAAAGGTGAGATTACGGCTCTCTTCGAAGAGTTCCGCAGTGTGGACGGGGACCAGAAACGTGCCTTCGGCCGCCCCCTGAACGAGCTCAAGCAGGCCGCCATGGCAAAGATAGAAGAGCTTCGCGGCGCTGCCCAGGCCGGCGGATCCGATGAGGGTTCCAAAGAAGATACCACCCTCCCCGGTGAGCAGTTCGAGCTTGGCAGCCGCCATCCCGTGAGCATAGTGCGCCAGCAGATCGTGGACATCTTCCGCAAGTTCGGATACGACGTGGCGGAAGGCCCCGAGATCGAAGACGACTACCATGTGTTCGAGGCTCTCAACTTCCCTCCGAACCACCCCGCCCGCGACATGCAGGACACTTTCTTCGTCTCCGCAGGCCATCTCAACCCGCTGCTTCTCCGCACCCACACCTCCTCAGTGCAGGTGCGCGCAATGGAGAAGATGCCCCTCCCTATCCGCGTAATCTGCCCAGGGCGCGTATTTCGCAACGAGGCCATCTCCGCCCGTGCGCACTGCATTTTCCACCAGGTGGAAGGCCTTTATATAGATGAGAATGTCACCTTCGCCGACCTCAAGCAGGCCATCCTGCTCTTCGCCCGCGAGATGTTCGGCGCCGACGCGCAGATCCGCATGCGGCCGTCCTTCTTCCCCTTCACCGAGCCTTCGGCAGAGGTGGACGTGAGCTGCAATATCTGCCACGGAAAGGGCTGCAACATCTGCAAGGGCACCGGCTGGCTGGAGATTCTCGGCTGCGGCATGGTGGATCCCAACGTGCTGGAAGCCTCCGGAATCGACAGCAAGAAGTACAGCGGATTCGCCTTCGGCATGGGTATTGAGCGCATCGCTATGCTCAAATGGCAGGTGAACGACCTTCGCCATTATTTCGAGAACGACCTGCGTTTCCTCCGCGAATTCGAGGGCGCAACCGAAGTTTAACTCATAATAAATAGGTATTGCATACTTCGGCAGAGTTTTTTACCTTTGCCGAAGTAGTGTTATTATATGAAGAAGTTATTCCTCCTCATAATCATACTTTTACCCATATCGGAAGCGGTCTGGGCGCAGTCATTCAGCCTGTCGGGGCGCGTCGTGGACGCCGAAGGTTCCGCCGTGGAACTCGCTGTGGTTTCGCTCAACAAATCCATCTGGGCAACCACCGACAAGGACGGAAACTATACCGTCTCCAATCTTAAGAAAGGAAAATACGAATATCAGGTATCCTTCGTGGGCTATAAGGATGTTTCCGGAACGGTTGAGATTTCCAACAACACCATCCTGAATTTCACTCTGCAGACCCTCAGCCTCGAGCTGAACAGCGTCACGGTTACCGCCGAGCGCGAGGATATGGGCTCCAAGTCGGTAATCAACGAGGAGGCCGTGCGGCATCTGCAGCCCAAGAGCGTGAGCGACCTTCTGCAGCTCGTGCCGGGCAACCTCGCGAAGAACCCTAACCTCAACGAGCTATCGCAGGCCACGGTCAGGGAGATAGAACCCAGCGCAGGGGCCTCCCTGGGCACCTCCGTCATAGTTGACGGCACGCCCCTCAGCAACGATGCCAACCTGCAGGCCATCGCATCCACCCGTTACGGATCTGCCTCCGGGACCCAGACCGATGGCATGAGCGACCAGACCACGGCCGGTGGCGGAACCGACCTCCGCACCGTCAGCGCGGGCGTCGTGGAGTCCATGGAAGTCATCAGCGGAATCCCTTCCGCCGAATACGGCAACCTCACGTCCGGTGTGGTGATAGTGAAGACCAAAGCCGGGCGCACCCCGTGGGAGTTCAAATCGCAGGTGGATCCCAACTCCAAGCTGGCCTACATAGGGAAGGGCTTTGCCTTGAAGAAGGGCGGATCCTTCAATATAGGCGGGGACTGGAGCCAGAGCTACAGCGATCCGCGCCGGAAGTATCTCGGCTACGACCGTCTTACCGCCGCGGGAGGCTTTTCCAAAGTGTGGAACAGGGCCAGCCTCAACATCAAAGGCTCGGTCTATTCCAACGTGAACAACCGCAAGACGGACCCGCAGCTGGAAGAACTGGAAATCAACTTCACCAACAAGAATGTGGGCCTGCGCCTCTCCGCCAACGGGAGTGTGCAGCCGAAAACGTCGCTGATCACATCCCTGGACTATAATTTCTCCACTCAGGTTTCGCGTACGGAAGACATACATATAAATAAGGTATGGAGCCCGGATGGCGCCGTGACGGACACCCGCGTGAGCGGAATCCAGCAGGCCTACCAGAAGATCCGCCCCTACAACGCCGAGTACACCCTTCACGGAATCCCCGTGAACATCTTCGGCCAGCTGGTGGCCGGGAAGTATTTCCAGATAGGCGAGAAGGACTACAATAAAATCAAGGCAGGTATCGAATATACGATGGATGCCAACCGGGGCAAGGGCCTTTCCTACGACATAGAGACCCCTCCCCAGGCCTCTTCGTCCCATACCCTCAGGCCCCGCGCCTACAAAGACATACCGGCCCTGAACACCGCGTCGCTGTTCGTCAGCGACAAAGGCCGCTTCACCCTGGGTGGCACCGTGCTTAAGTCGGAAATCGGAGTCCGCGCTTCCAACCTCTTCCTGAATCCCGAAAAGAGCGGAGGGAACAAGGGCTACTTCGTGGTAGAACCCCGCGTGAACCTGTCGCTGGGCCTTCTGGGCGAGGCCCTGTCGATAAACGCCGGCTACGGCATCTCCAACAAGATGCCCACCCTGCTGTATCTGTATCCCGAGCCCGCATACTACGACTTCATCTGCCTCAACCGCTATAACGAGGCCACCGGCACCGGGCTTGCCGTCATCAACACCCAGATTGTGGAGGAGACCTCCAATCCGGACCTCAAGCCCGCCAATGCGGTCAAGAAGGAACTCGGGCTCAGTTTCAAGACCAAGCCTTTGAGCGGATTCGCCACCTTCTTCCACGAAACCCACACGAACGAGTTCGGCTACAAAGGCCAGCTCTACTGGGGGCGCTTCGCGCAGTACGTCATCCCCGACGGCTCCACGGACCTCGCGCTGGAAGGCAGCGACGTGACCTTCAACCTTGGAGGCACGCGCCAGACGGCCGCCAAGACGGATAAGATGGAGTTCTCCAGCTGGAGCCGGCCGGACAACACCTCCAGGAGGATCAAGTATGGCATAGAATACGGGCTGGACTTCGGCACGATCAAGCCGATCAGGACATCCGTCAACATCAACGGTGCGTGGTTCCACATCCTGCGGACCAGGCAGACCACCAGCACTTCCTACCGCAGCAAGATAGACAAGTACGCCCCCACCATGCCGTCCGGAAGCGGCAAGGAGCAGAGCCGTGTGAACACAAGCTTCCGTTTTATCACCCACATTCCTGAAGTGAAACTGGTGCTTACCACTACCGTTCAGGTTGTCTGGTACGAGTCTGAACGTACTGTCTACCTGGACGAAAACGGCGCCCCGAGGGCATACGACTACAGCTATCAGGGCAAGGATTACCTTGCGGTGGAGCCCGTTGGATTCTACGATACCGATGGCAAATTCACCGCATGGAACGCCGCCACCATGAACTCCGACCCGGAATACAACTTCATGATGGACCGCTATTTTACCTACGGCTTCCTGCCGGACAAGATCGAGCCCTGGGCCCTGCTTAACATAAGGCTTACCAAGGAGATCGGCTCCCACGCCCAGGTGTCATTCACGGCGAATAACGTCACCAACACAAGCCGTTATCACACCAACAAGAACACGAACACCAAGACGCAGCTTTATCCTAACATGTATTTTGGCGCAGAACTTAAAATCAATTTATAATATAAAAGTATTATGAAGCGTTTCTTTACTATTATGAGCATCGTGGCTGTAGCAGCCACCGCCGTGCTGTCCACCTCCTGCAATAAGGAAGGGACTGCAAAGAAATTCACCCTTACGGTGAACATCACCCTCCCCGAGGGCGTAGCAGAAGTGAGCGACATCGTTGCCGAAGCAGCAAAGGGCAATAATGTCACCCCTCTCGAAGTGGTCAAGGCCAACAACGCCATTACCGCAAGCGCATCGCTCCCTCAGGGCGACTATAAAGTCTCCGTGAACGGCGGCATCTCCTCCGCAAAGAAGGCAGTCGGCGCAGCAGAAGTTTCCCTCTACGAAGACCAGACTATCACAGTTGCCCTCGCAGTGGCTTCCGCTTCTCCTATCATCATCAAGGCTGTCCAGTACACCCCCGGCAAGATGGCATACATCCAGCCCCTCAGCGATACCTGGATTGAACTCGTGAACAACTCCGATGAGGTTCAGTATCTCGACCAGATCCTCCTCTTCGGCGGCATGGGCCGCCAGACCAAGCCCAATGCATGGCAGGCCAACGGTTTCGAGAACCTCTACGGTGGCGTGACCCAGAGCCCTGTCTATGCCTTCCCCGGCAACGGCACGGATTATCCTCTCCAGCCCGGCGAAAGCGTGGTCATTGCAAATGCTCCTATCAATCACACCGCACAGGGTGAAGGATTTGAGAACTGCGCAGACCTTTCCAAGGCAAACTGGGAGTTCTACGGATCCTACAATGCAAAGGACACCGACTATGAGGGCATTCCCAACATGGAACTCGTGGTCGCATTCTTCACCAGCCAGTTGAACTGGGGCCAGAACTTCTTCGGATGGGCCGGCCTTATCGCAAAGCTCCCTGCAGGCATCACCCCTGCACAGTATGCTGCAAATCCCGAGAACGTGATGACCACCCCCGGCACCACTTCTTCCTTGCAGTACCTGATGATCCCCAGCGAGTATGTGCTTGACGCCATCGACGTGTGGGAAGCAGATGCAGAAGAGCACTATCCTACCTTCCTCCCCATCGACGACGCAGAGGGTATCCTCGGCCCCGCAGCATGGAGCGGACAGGGCGTACGCCGTAAGGTCACCAAGATCGAGAACGGCCGCGCATACTACAAGGACACCAACAAGTCCTCTGCAGACTTCATCGTAGGCAAGGTTGTCCCCGGTGCAAAACCCACAGCCGTAGATGCCGAATAAGCTTCATAAGATTTGTGCAATGCTTCTCCTGCCGCTGTTTCTCGCTCCGGCAGGGGAGGCCGTTGCGCAGGTCTGGCATCAAGAAAGGGACAACGGCATCCAGAACGTGCAGAGCGGGAGTTCCTCTCCCGTGTCCCTTTATTATAATCCCACAAAGGACTGGAAAGCGGCCAGCGCCTCCTGGAATTACGAAAAGGGTGATTTCCACAGGCCTGACTCTCCTGCAGGGAAGAGCGAACTGGACCTTTGTGTCGAAGAGCTTGGCAGCATAGGCAAGATCCGCACATCCGGAGGCCTGCGATACCGTAACACCCGGGACATCGCCCGCAACTGGAACTCCCTGATCGGCAACGATCCAGACAATCCCTACGTGATCTGCGACACGCTTGCCGACAATTCAGTCACAGAGCGTTTCGACATCGACGGGGCCCTGACCTGGAAGCTTTCCGACAAATGGATTGCCGCAGGAAAGATAGGCCTTACCACCGCGACGCTCACCGATTCCAAGGACCCGCGTCCCAAGAACGACATCTCGCGGATTCCCCTGACTCTGGGGGTGGAACGCCGGCTCGGAGAAGCTTGGAGCGTCGGTTTCTTTGGCGGGGCGGAGCTGTTCTTCTCCAAGTTCACCAACCATCTGGAATACGGCCAGAAGGCCTACCGCTATTATAAGATGAAGGGCATGGGCGACTATTTCGCCTTCAGCTCTTCGGAAAGTTCCAGCGCTCCGCGCGAGTATTCCGGCACCACTTTCTCTGCTGGGGTCAACGCCGCGCTCAACCGCGGCAGCATCCTGAATTTTGCCGAGCTTTACTTCCGCCGCGGGAACGAAAACGGCCGTGACGGCGGTGCCGCTCACGAGTGGAAATCAGGAGACTACAGCTTTACCGGCCTCGGCTTAGTGGACAGGCTGGACATTGAGGGCAGCTTCCGCCATAGCATCACCCTCAGGGCGGAGCTCAAGTTGATGGAGGGTTTCTGGTACGACCAGAAACAGAAAATCGACACCGAACACGGCAACATCTCCTACTACGAGGTGATGAGCCGCTACAAGAATAACGATGCCACCAGAATAGTCGCCGGAGCGGACTACCGCATCAGCAAAGGCAAATCCTGGAGTGCCGCAATCGGGGCAAAGTTCCATTCCGAGAACTTTACCCACTACACCGACGGCGACCCTTGCGACCAGGCCTGGACCTGGCTCGGCATAAACGCCGAAGGGTGGAAAACCGTGTCCGTGGGCAAGAACACCCTGGATATCTCGGCCGGAGCCGGCTACATCCTTCCTCTTGGAGAAGCCTTATACGCCACGGGCAATTCCGCCCCGGCCAAGGACGACATCACCAAATGGTACGTCGCCCCCGCATTCGCATACGAGACCAGCGGCAAGCTGTCGGCCTTCTTCCGGGCCGACTGGGCATTCGCCCCCATCAAGGCGCTCTGCCCCGGCATCTTCATAAAAGGGAGTATACTTAAACAGATGGGCTCTGCCCCGCAGTGCCCCTCACTCGAAGGAACGTCGTTCTACGGCCTGTCCGCAGGCGCCTTCCTCAGATTTTAAAGAAATATGGAAATACGACCGGTGATGGCGCGCCTGACTGCCATCCTTTTGATCAGCATTTCGGCAGCCTGCTCTCCCAGGGCAGGTGTTGCCATAGTTATAGACCCCGTCAGCGAGCGCGAAGCAACGGCAGAACTCTCCGACTACGAGAACGCTCTGCGCGAGGCGGACGGATACACCGTCTACCGCCTCTGCGAGGAATGGGAAAGCCCGGATGCCATCAAGGCCCAACTTAAGGATCTGTATCAGAATGGAAAGATACGCGGAGTCGTCTTCATCGGCGATATTCCCATCCCCATGGTGCGCGACGCGCAGTTCTTCACCAGCGCGTTCAAGATGGACCAGACCCGTCCCCGCAAGGAATCCAGTGTGCCGTCGGACCGTTTCTACGACGATTTCGATCTGGAATTCGAGTATCTCGACAAGGATGACGACGGGGATCCCTTTTTCTATTACAGCCTCAAGTCAGGCCGGGACGTGCCCCTGCAGCCCGATATCTTCAGCGGCCGTATCCGTCCCACCGACACCGAAGTCTCCACCCGCTATGAGAAACTCCGCCAGTACCTGGTCAAAGCAGCCGGCGCACACAGGAATCCGGACCGTCTGGACCACGTCTTCGTCTTCAATGGTTCGGGCAGCATCGCCGAGAGCAAACTCGCCCACATGGACGAGCAGATGGCCCTCAGGGAGCATCTCCCCTGGATGAAAACCCTGCCGGAAGCCTTCACCTACATGGACCATACGGACCATGACCCGCTCAAATGCCGGGTTCAGAATGAACTCATGCGCCCCGAGCTGGACATCGCGATCCTGCATCATCACGGAGATTTCGACACCCAGTATTTCAAGATCAAGAAAGAAGACAACCTCACCCTCGAGGACTTCAGCAACTACCGCCCGGAGGCGAAAATGGTCATCATGGACGCTTGCTACAATGCGGCGTTCAACAATAAGGACTGCATCGCCAACGAATACATTTTCCAGCCCGGCGGCACCCTCGTGGCCTGGGGCGGAACCGTGAACGTGCTTCAGGACAAATGGCCGGACGAATTCCTCGGTCTAGTGGCTCAGGGCTATCCTGTGGGCGACCTGAACCGTTTTGCTCCCTACCTCGAGATGCACATAGTGGGGGATCCCACATTCAGCTTCAAGAAGGAGAAAGTCCGCAATTCTGCCGACGAGGCCTGCCTCGACATCCGTTACGGCAAGAAGAGCCCGGAGCAGCTGCTCGGCATCCTGAAGACTTCGCCCGTCTCTCTCGAGAGGCACGAGGCCTTCAATACCATCATCCGCAGCTGCGACCACGCCACCCGTCTGGAGGCAGTCAGGATTGCCCTGGAGGATAGCGCAGAGCAGATCCAGCGCGAGGCGGTCAACTGCTTCGCCCCCATCGGCGACCCTCAGCTGATTCCTCTGGTAGCCCGTATGGCCACCCGGAACAACGCCTCGGCCCGTGTGCGCCAGAACACCTACGAGAGCCTCCAGTTCTTCCCCCGTGAGCAGATGCTCTCCGCAATCAATGCATCTCTCGACAGCCTTGCCCGCCAGAGCGCCGACACTACCTACTTCGAGAAAATACGCTCCATAGCCAACATCCGCTGCGGCACCTGGGACGAGGATATCGACAAACTCATCAGTGGAGAGCTGAGCGAAAAGTGGAAGATGTTCCTGTCGAGGTCTTTCCGTATCTATCTGCCCGCCTACCGCCTGCGCGAGGTGCGCGCATTTGCCGACACCTGCTCCAACGAGGTGCTGGCCGGCAACATAAAAGAAGCCATAGAATGGCACCGTCTTGCATATACATACTAGAATCCCGAATATGAAAACCATCCGTTTGTTCTTTTCCTGCCTGTTGCTCATGAGCGCTTTTTCCGCCGGGGCGAAGGAGGGTTTCGCAATAGTGATCGACCCCGACAGCTACTCGGCCGCCAAGGCGGAAGTCGACGCCTATGCCGCCGCCATCACCAAGGCCGACGGCTACAAGGTGCAGATAGTGGAAGATGTCTGGGGCGTGCCGGACAGCATCCGCGCCGTTCTGAAACAGCTTCACTTCAGCCGCAGGAACCCCATAGTCGGAGCCGTGTTCGTGGGCAACATCCCCGTTGCCATGGTGCGTGGCGCACAGCATCTCGCCAGCGCCTTCAAGATGGATGAGCAGCGCTATCCGCGTGAGCAGTCCTCCATCCCTTCGGACCGTTTCTACGACGATTTCTCCCTCGAGTTCGAGTTTATCGGGCACGACGAGGGAACCCCTCTCTACTATTACGGCCTCACCGCCGACGGAGCGCAGACCCTCTCCCCGGACATCTTCTCCGGAAGGATACGCCCGGTAGATGAGGAAGGAAATGTGCGTGTCGACGCCCTCAAGGCCTTCCTGCAGAAAGCCACGGAAGCGCGCCTCAATCCTCCGGTGATGGACCAAATGCTCTTCTTCAGCGGACATGGCTACATCTCCGAGAGCAAGACCGCCCGCCTCGACGAGAAGCGCGTATGGCTCGAGCATTTCCCCCTGCTCGACGACGGCCGCAACCATATCAGCTATATCGATTATTCGGATGTTATTCCTGTCAAGCCCCATCTGATGAACGAGATCATGCGCCCGGAACTCAACGTGGCCATGCTGCATCACCATGGAGCACCCGACACCGAGTATCTGAACGCCGCGGAGCGCCCCTACATGGTGAAGGACGCCAAGGAATACATTATGAAGAACCTCCGCGACCACCTCTACCGTGCCCGCGAGCGCGGCAAGGACTACAAGAAGCTCCAGGCAGAGCTCAAGGCGCGTTTCGACGTGCCGGACAGCTGGTTCAAGGATGCTTTCGACGAGGAAAAGCACAAGGCTGATTCGCTCGATGACGCCTCTCTCGACCTCTACATCGACGACTTCGCCGCCTATGGCTACAAGCCTGCCGCCCAGCTCGTGATCCTGGATGCCTGCTACAACGGCTCCTTCCAGCTGAACAACTGCATAGCCGACGAATACATCTTCCAGGATGGAGGCACCGTCGCCGTGCAGGCCAACAGCGTCAACTCCCTGCAGGATAAGTGGCACGACCGCTTCTTCGGCATAGTGGCCGCAGGCGGATGCGCCGGGGACCTCGTACGCTACGCCCCTTACATCGAGAGCCATCTCATCGGGGACCCGACCTTCCGCTTCGCATATTCCGGAAAGAATCTCGACAAGCTTATCCAGAAAGACAGCAAGTGCGCCTGGAAGCGCCTCCTGCGCAAAGGAACCCCCGACCAGAAGGCCCTCGCGCTCGAGCATCTCTACAGGAAGGGTGCCGTCTCCACGGCCAAACTGCTGGACATCTACAAGACTTCCCCCTATGCCGTTGTGCGCCTGGAAGCCTTCTACTGCCTGTCCAGGGCCAAGGGAGATGCCTTTGTTGAGGTCCTCTGCCTTGCGATGGACGATGCCGATGAGTTTATTCGCAGACTGGCCGTCAAGTATGCCGGAAAGAGCGGAGATCCGCGCCTGATCCCCGGCATGGTGAAGATGTTCCTGACCAACAACGCCACCTCCCGAATCGTCTTCGACACCTCCTACTCCCTGCTCTCTTTCGACAAGGATGCCCTTTATGCCGAGTTCGACAAGCAGATTGCAGATGTTAAGATGGTGAACGCCGAAGATGATGCCGCCAAGCTGAGGCAGTCTTTCGAAAGGTCCGCAACGCGCTTCCTCGACGACCAGGCCGCAATTACCGACCCTGCAACCAGCGCCAAGGAACGCCGCTCCAACATCCGCCAGATCCGTTCCAACCTGAACTATGGCAATGTGCCCGGCCTGCTGGAATATCTGCAGTCCTGCTCGGACGCCAAGGTGCAGGTGACTCTCCTCGAGGCCCTGGGATGGCACGGCCATGCCTGGAATGCCGGCGAAATAGCCAAGGTTGCCGAGGCCATGAGCTCCGACGACGCCCTTCCTGAAGAAGTGCGCCGCGAGGCTTTGAAGACCTTCAAGCGTATTTCTGAATGAGATTATTTGTCGCATCGCTGCTCGCACTCCTGCCTTTCCTTATGACCGGGCAGGAGTTGCCGCAGTATGTAGACAACTCCACCAACAAATACTTTCCTCCCATCATCGACCAGAGCGGAGGGTCCTGCGCCCAGGCATCCAGCATAGGCTACGTGTTCACCTACGAGATGAACCGCCTCCTCGACAGGGATGCCTCCGCCAGCCCCGCCAACCGCTTCAGCTACCAGTTCATCTGGAACCTCGTAAACGACGGCGTGGACCAGGGCGGATTTGCCGAAGACGGGCTCTTCGTGGCCATGCGTTCCGGCGCCATGACCGAAGAGGATTTCTCCACCCTCACCACGTCTTCCTTCACCTGGCCTTCCGGCTTCGAGAAGTATCATAACGCGCTGAGGTACAGGGTAGCTCGTTTCGTCCGCTTCGAAAGGGATGTGGACACCTACAAAAGGTATCTTGCCGGCAGCGACGGCCGCCCGGGCGGCATCCTTTCCTTCTCCGGCAACTGCTACGGATGGAACATGCTGAAGGATTATGACGGCCCTTCCGGCACGGGCTACAAGGCGCTGGTGACCAGCCTCCCGAACGACGGTGGCCACGCCATGACTATCGTCGGCTACGACGACCTTGTCACATTCACCGACGATTCCGGGGTGAAGCACGAGGGAGCGTTCATAGTGGCCAACAGCTGGGGCACCTGGTCCCACGACAGGGGGCGCTTCTACTATCCCTACGACTTCTTCCGGGACAAAAGCGTAATCTCCCGCATACTCAGCGACGATGCCATAACGGCCGAAGTCAAGTATCAGGAACCCCGGATCCTTTTCAAGCTAACCATAGATTATACTTCCCGCGACGATCTCTCCTACAACATAGGCGCTACCGACAAGGTCTCCGCCGGCATCCCCGAAAACTACTATCTCCAGACCGGCATGAGCAACAAGGGTGGAGACCATTACATGCGCGGAACCTACGATAAGGCCCCGCTGGAGTTCGCCCTGGACCTTACCGACAACATCCCCTCCTCGGACCCCGATTACTGCCGGTATTTCCTCAAGATAGTGCGCTCCGCGCGCGGAAAGGTCAAGGGAGAGGGGTCCCTCGTCGCCCTGTCGGTGATAGATTACCGCAGCGGTACGCCGGTGGAATATAAGTACCGCGGCCATCTTCCGCAGCCCCTGGTGGACGGGGAGAACTATTTCGTAATAGGGCTGGTGCCCCGCTACACCGTGTCCTGCTCGCCCGTGCGGCTCGCGACCGACACACCCCTTTACATGAAGACCGCATCCGGCAACAAGGCCAAGCTTACCATCAGCAGGACCGGTCTGAACGCCAAACTGCAATATACCGTCACCAAATGAAGAAGCTCCTGCCCATAATACTGCTTGCTGCCGTGCAGATGTCGTCGGTCTCCTGCATCGACGACAGGAAAAAGGCACCCGAACTCGTCAGCGGCGAGGTGGAATTCCTCTCCCAGCACGGGCGCTGGACCTACATCTCGCTGGAAAGCGGGACGGTGGTGGGAACGAGTTTTCTTGGAGATGAGGACTCCGATGCCGCCTGGGCGCTCCGCGACGACTGGGATATCGCTATCTGCGATTCGCTCGTCCGCACCAACGGCGGCACGTCCGGAAACGGAGACGGCGCCTTCTCGGCAGAATCTGCCTCAAGCGCCGTCCCGGATACTTATCAGGAAATCTGGTAGCCCTTACTTGGCCGGCCTGGTGTAACCGTCGGCCGATGCTTTCTTGTTAACCCTGTCTATACGGGACTGGGTGTCGGGGTGGGAAGAGAACAGGTTTGCGACTGAACTCACCTGCGCAGGCGTGCCGTTCTGGCTTTTGTCCATCAGCTTCTCGAAAGCCATAGCCATGTAATAAGGGTTCTTTCCCGCTCCCTTCAGGAAGTCATATCCGAAGTCGTCTGCCTCAGTCTCCTGCTTGCGGGAGTACCTGGCATCTATCATCTGTGCTCCGAGCTGGCCCAGGACGCTGTCGGTGAGGGCTGCGGCAACATTGCCGGTAGATGCCAGCACATCCATTGCCGCGGAGGTGTAAAGGCTCATCTTGTAGGCGTTGAGGGTATGCTTGAGTGCCACATGGCCGACCTCATGGCCTATCACTCCGAGGGCTTCCTCGTCTGTCATCACGTCCAGCAGGCCGGTGTAGACGCGCACGTTGCCGTCCGCGCAGGCGAAGGCGTTGATCTCATTGTTCTTGTAGACCTTGAAGGTCAGGGGCGTGCCGTCCACCGAGGTCAGGCCCTTGGTAATCTTATTCAGGCGGGTTACGTAGTTGCCGCTGGTCACGATCTGGTTCTGGGCATCGAGCTGTGCCACGGACTGGGTCACATAGCCCTTGATATCGTTATCCGAAATGGCCAGGGCCTGCAGTACCTTGGCGCCGCTCTGGCTCAGGCGGGCCTGGTTGAGGGATGCGCAGGACGCCATGCCGAGCGCAATCGCGAGGATGAAGAGAATTCTTTTCATTGCTATGCTGTTTTTGCTGATTTCTTGCTCTTGAAAGCTACCCACAGGCCCCAGAATGCAGTGATTACCAGGCACATGGGCACACCCACCGTGAGCATCTCCCGTAGCATCACCTGCCAGCCTCCGTCCAGTTCGAGCGCTGTGAAGAAGGGAAAACGCCATGTGAGTTCTCCGCTGATGAGGTGGTCGACTATGAGCATTACCGTGCCGCCCCAGAGCATCTTTTCCAGGGTGGGAAGATTGTGGTTGTTCTTGTGGGTTTTGCACCAGGCGGAAGTGGCTATTGCCTGAACCATGGGAACTATAAAGCAGGACATGTCTGTAGGTTTGTTATTAGTTTATGCAAATATAACAAAAATTGACATATTGGCAGTGGAATATAATTTGCCACCTCCATCTGCAGAAAAGGAGAACAGATTATGGAAAACAAATACGAATTCTTAAGCAAATACGCCATAGACCTTAACGACAGGGCCGCCAAAGGCAAGCTGGACCCTGTGATCGGGCGCGACGACGAGATCCGCCGCGTGCTGCAGATCCTGAGCCGGCGCACCAAGAACAACCCCATCCTGGTGGGCGAGCCTGGCGTGGGCAAGACCGCCATATCCGAAGGCATAGCCACCAAGATAATCAACGGCCAGGTGCCGGAAAACCTTAAGTCCAAGAAAGTCTATTCCCTGGATATGGGCGCACTTATCGCAGGCGCCAAGTACCAGGGCGAGTTCGAGGAGCGCCTGAAGGGAGTGGTGAAGGAGGTGGTGGAGAGCGATGGCGAGATCATCCTCTTCATCGATGAGATCCACACGCTCGTGGGCGCAGGCCGTTCGTCCGGTGCCATGGACGCATCCAACATCCTGAAGCCGGCCCTTGCGCGAGGCGAGCTCCGTACCATAGGCTCCACCACCCTGGACGAGTACCAGAAGTACTTCGAGCAGGACAAGGCCCTGGAGCGGCGTTTCCAGAAGGTGATGGTGGATGAGCCCTCGCCCGCCGAGAGCATCGCCATCCTCCGTGGCCTGAAGGAGAAGTATGAGAACCACCACAAGGTGCGCATCGAGGATGATGCCCTCATCGCGGCCGTGAACCTCAGCCACCGCTACATAAACAACCGTTTCCTGCCGGACAAGGCCATCGACCTGGTGGATGAGGCCGCCTCCAAGCTGCGCCTGGAGATGAATTCAGTGCCCGAGCCCATCGACGACCTCAATTCCAAGATCCGCCAGCTGGAGATAGAAAAGGAGGCGGTGAAGCGCGAGAGCACCTCGTTGAAGGCAGAGAAGATAGATACCGAGCTGCAGGAGGCGAAGGCCAGGCGCGAGGAACTGATGAAGCGCTGGGAGGCGGAGAAGAGCATAGTCTCCGACCTGCAGAAGGCCCGCCAGGAGATAGAGGACTGCGAGAACGAGGCCCGGATTGCTGAGCGTCAGGGCAACTACGGCAAGGTGGCGGAACTCCGCTACGGCAAGATCGCCCAGGCCCGCGCCCGCATCGATGAATTGACCGCAAAGCAGGCGTCCATCAAGGATCCTATTATAAATGAGGCTGTTACGCCGGAAGATATCGCCGAGGTAGTGGCCCGCTGGACCGGCATCCCTGTGAACCGTATGCTGGAGAGCGAGAAGGAGAAGCTGCTGCGCATGGAGGCCGAGCTTCACAAGCGCGTGGTCGGGCAGGACAAGGCCATCGCCGCCGTGTCCGATGCTGTCCGCCGCAGCCGGGCAGGCCTCTCGAACGAGCATCGGCCGATAGGCTCATTCCTCTTCCTGGGCACCACCGGCGTGGGCAAGACCGAGCTGGCAAAAGCCCTGGCCGAGTTCCTCTTCAACGACGAAACCATGATGACCCGTATCGATATGAGCGAGTATCAGGAATCCCATACCGTCAGCCGCCTGATCGGTGCGCCTCCGGGATACGTGGGATACGATGAGGGCGGCCAGCTGACTGAGGCCGTGCGCCGCAAGCCCTATTCCGTGGTGCTGCTGGACGAAATCGAGAAGGCCCACCCGGACGTGTTCAACATCCTGCTGCAGGTGCTGGACGACGGGCGCCTGACCGACAACAAAGGCCGTACGGTGGACTTCAAGAACACCATCCTCATCATGACCTCCAACCTAAAGGAGGAGGAACTGCGCCTGCGCATGAGGCCTGAATTCCTTAACAGGATAGACGAGATAGTGGTGTTCGACGCTCTCACGAAAGATGATATCCGGGAGATCGTGCACATCCAGATGGGTATACTCCAGCGCAAGCTGGAAGATGAGAACGTGCGCCTGACCTACACCCGCGCCTTCGAAGACGACATGGTGGAGAATGGCTACGATCCCGTGTTCGGCGCCCGCCCGGTCAAACGTTTGATTCAGCGTGAGCTGGTGAACAAGCTCGCCCGCGAGATCCTGGAAGGCAAGATCCGAAAGGACTCCGCCATCGAAGTCGACTGCGTGGACGGCCAGACTGTGCTGAGGAATTGTTGATAATTAAAAATAAATACCTATATTTGTTGAAACCGACTACAACCAATTTTTATTTATAGCTATGGGTAAATTCGTTATCACAGTCAGGAAGAACGGAGAATTCCAGTTCAACCTCAAGGCCAGCAATGGCCAGGTCATCCTCACCAGCGAGGGCTACACCACCAAAACCGCTTGCCTCAACGGCGTAGAGTCCGTTCGTAAGAACAGCCAGGATCCTGCCAAGTTCGAGGTGAAGGTTGCCAAGAACGGCAAGCCTTTCTTCAACCTCAAGGCCAGCAACGGCCAGGTTATCGGCGCCAGCCAGATGTATGCATCCGAAGAGACTCTTAAGAAGGGTGTTGCATCCGTGGCAAAGAATGCCCCTGAGGCTCCTGTGGTAGAGGAAATCTAATTTCCGCAGTAATATAAAAAAGAGGGTGACCTGCTTGGCCACCCTCTTTTTTTAGAATAGATTACCCCATTACTGGGCAACCTTCAACACTGGAACTTCACCTGAGAGATCCCATACCGTGGCCGAGAAGCCGAGGTCGGTTGCTACCTGTGCGGCGGTCTTGCCGGCCGCGGCAGCCTTGCCGTGATAAGGTGCCTGGCAAGTGGCGGGCGCCTCTGCCGCTCCGTCGTAGTATACGAGCGGTTTGTCCTTGGTGGAATTCTCCTGGTCGTAGACAAGAGGCCACTCTTTATTGGCGCAGTTGTAGGAGACGGTCATCGCAGGGTTGCGGAAGTTATCGGTGAGGGTGCTTCCGCCTGCTACGGAGCCGATAAAGGCGCCGGTTCCCCACTGGTTGGTTTCTCCTGCCTCAGCAACTACACTGGCACCCCAGGCGATGCAATATTCCACCGTCAGGCCGATGTCGGCGTGCGTTCCTGCTACATTATTCGCCGCCTGGCCCAGGCCGATGAAACCGCCGGCACCAAGTGAGGTAGTCTTGACAGAGGCCCCGGTATAGCAATGGCGTACTGTTATATTGCCTGCGGCCGCATTACCTATGAATCCGCCGGTACGCTGGCCTTTCCCATCAATGGTGCCGTAGAAGGCACAATCCTCCACCTCGGCATGACGGAGGAAACCGAAGAGACCACCTGTCCAGTCGCCTCCGGTGACATCTCCGGTGGCATAGCTGCGGGCGAAATGCTTTTTCCCACCGTTGTCGTTGTTGGAACTGTTTCCAAGGATACCGCCCACTTTGGCCTTTCCGGTCACCTTCATAGTACTGTAGCAGTCGGTGATTGACGTACCCTCGGTGTCGGCTGTGTTCGGGTTGAGGTCGCCGATGAGGCCACCCACACGTTCGCCCTCGGATGAAATCTCACCTGCCGTATGGCATTTTGAAAGTTGGACCCAATGTGTCAAGTAAGGAATAAGGCCACCTACATAGGCACTTCCGGTAACGCCGGCGTTGGTGATGGTGCCTTCGTAGGAGCAGTTTGTATAGATGCCGCCGCCGGTATAACCTTGTATACCGCCTGTTACGGTACCTGCGGTGGTAATAGTCATAGTCGAGCTGCAATCCTCCATCTTAATATAGGCTCCGGCATTTGTGCCGCCAAGGATTCCGGCGGTAGAGTTGCCGCTCTTGGACGTCAGGGTTCCGGATGTGCTGCAGTTCTTGAAGGTGGTGAGGTATTCGCCTGCCCATTCATCGGCTCCAACCAGACCTCCGATGTACTTGTAGCCGCTGGCATTGGTCGCGGTGCGTTCCACCGTTCCGTCGAACGAGCAGTTTATGAATGTTGCGTTATGGGCGCGACCTACAAGGCCTCCGACCGTATTGGAGGGGCTTTCGCTAGTTACCGTGCAGTTCTTTGCATGGACATTCTCGATAGTTGCGTCGAAGGATGCATTGCTGATGCCGGCCCAGCCTGCCAGAATGCCAAGCGGTCCGCCTCCGGTGCCGGTATAGGTTATAGAACAATTCTCGAAATTCAGATTCTTGACCGTACCGTTGATGGCACCGAAGATGGAGGGATATCCGGAGTCGAAGGAGGCCGTCAGATCCTTTATCGTGTGGTCCTGTCCGTCAAACACAAAGCGCTTGGTGTCTGCATCCGGATGGAGTCGTTCCCATGAGGTCTCGGCTCCGAGATCGATATCCGCGCCAAGCTTGAAATAAAGGGTTTCGCCCTCAACGAGCTTGTTGCCGAAGTCCTTGAACTGGTCCACCGTGCGGATGACATAAGGATCCGCTTCCGTTCCGGTTCCCTGCTCGGCGGCCGTCCAATTGGAAGCATCGAGTTTAACGGTATTAACCATTCCGCTCTTGAAGGAGCCAGCATTATCATAAGTGATGATATTGGTCCATACGCCGCCGTCCGAAGCGTTCAGGGTAACCGTAACTTGCCCGCCGGCCGGAATGTCCAGGTCCACCCAGGGGAAGCCGGCATAAGCAGTAAGGACTTTGTCGTCTCCAAGTTCCACATTCTCAAGGTCCAGCCCAACGCTGATGATTTCACCCGAGTCGGCCAATTGTACGCGGGACACGCCGGGAACGGCAGCCGGGAGAGTCAGCTCAAACTTGACGATACCGCTCTGCTTGAACGCGCCTCCGTGGGCCGTGGCCCAATCGTTTGCAAACGCAACCTCTGTGTAAGCATCGACATCCTTGAGCGCGGCAACATACTTAAGGTGTGCCTGCGAATTGTTGCCCACCTGCTTTTGCTTCGTCCAGTCGATGGCTTCAGCATCGGATAGCGTGGCACAGGTGCCGGGATACAAGATGGTGAAGGCGGTTCCTTCCACTTTGTTTCCCTTGAACTCGGCCGACGCGGTAGAGGCGCCGGAGGTGAGATCAAAGGTTTCGGTCGTAGTTCCAATGACGGTCAGTTTGTCACCTTCCTGCCATTTCCAGCCCATTTCGCTGGCGGGAATAGAGGCTTTGATGGCGACTGTTCCATCGTCCGGTTCGGTTCCGGGCTCATCCGCCTTTTTACAGGCGAAAGTCATTGCAGCGATTGCTGCTACCGCAAAAGCGGCCTTCAAGATGTTCTTTTTCATTAGACCTAAGTTGATTTATATTGGAAATAATTATACTCTTTACTTCACCTAATTGCCGAAATATGCTTTTTCCGCTGCGGCGCGAAGGACCGCGGTCTTTGCCGGGTCGAGCCCGCAGTCGGCAGGATGGGCGCCGAAGCGCGTCTTGTACAGCACCAGGTAGTTGACACAGGCCTTCAGGTAGGCACCGTAAGGGCCTTGATGATAATCATCGGTATGATACAGATTGATGCCGGAAGAACCATTGCGTACATCCTTGAAGGCCGTCCCGATTGGCGAAACGATGTCACCAGCGGCTTCCGCCAGAGAGATGGTTCCCGCTGCAAGCAGGTTGGCGTAGTTCTCGAAGTTGCCGAATCCCTCGTAGTTGTCGTGGGTGGATGCCCAGGTCGCCTCCAGGACTACCTTGCAGGAAGGGGATGCTGCCCGGATCTGGTCTGAAAGCGCACGGACGGCCGTGAGGATGGAGGTATTCCCGGAGGGATTCTCTGCATAGCGAGCCTCTTCGTAGCTCTCTCCTTGAATAAATGCATAATCGAAAGGACCGCGGGCGATGGCATCCTTGGCGAGCGACAGGTTGCAGAGGGAGGCGAAGGTCTGCGACCCCTTGAAATTGGCCACCACATCTACCTGGTGCCCTTCTGCAAAGGCGATTTCCTTCAGCATCCCAACAGGGTTGTTGTAATAGGAGAAGGAATTGCCGAGACAGAGGACGCGCTTGGTGTCGGTCGGTGTCTGCGTGCCGAAATTCTGCACGTACGCTCCGGTAAAACCGAACGGAGCGAAGCGGCTGTATCCGCCACTGGAGGTGGCCGAAAGCGTGCTGCCGTCGCAGGCTTCGCTGCCTTCCACACGGCAGCGGACCTGAAGTTCCCCGGAGACGGACTTCGTCAGCTTGAACGTGTGCATCACCGTCGAATGCTGGTAATCATCTCCGGTCGGGACACCAGAACAAATGTAGCTGACACCGCTCTTCCAGCTGTCTCCGTCCAGGATTTCCACCACCCAGTTCTTTGCCGACGTGGCAGAACTGACCATAGTTGCGTTAAAGTCGATGTATGATCCTGCGGGGATGGCCGACTCCAGCGGCATACACCATACCCAGGCATCGCCTTCCGCGAGCGTGGCTATCTGCGGAACGCCGTTGGAGGCCACGCCGAGATTCCATGAGGCGGAAGCGTTTGCCGCCGCCCTCGTCACGGTAATATATGCGCTGGCATTATTGGTCGCGGGGATCTTCCGCTCCGTGGTCCAGGACGAGTAGTAAATGGGCTGGTTGGATGTGTTGAACACCCATTTCGCCGGCATCGAAGGGCCCTTGGCCGGTTCATCTCCGCCTTCCAGGGAGAACAGGATGTTTTCCCTTGTCACGTTGACTCCGGAGGCATTGTGGGTTCCAACATAGTCAAAGTAATTCTCGGCGGTGATGCCAACCATTTGGTATGAGCCGTTGTTATACCTGCCGAAGTCCCCTGCAGCGACGCACTTCGTGAAACTTGCGCCCTTGTTGCACTGGCCGAATAGTGTTCCGATATAGTTTTCTGTTCTGTCGGTAATCACCCGGCCGTAATTCTGCATCCGGATAAATATATTGCCGTCGTGATTGATGAGGCACACGCAGCCGCCGGCGGGCTGTCCGGTCTTGGAAATTATGTCGCCGTAATTGATGCTGTCTTCGATGATGCTGCCGACCCCGGTGATGCAGGTCAGATTGGCCAGTCGGGCATCCGGCGCGTCGTTGACGTTGTTTCCCCGGTTGATGCAGCCCTTGAGCACGGTGTAGCGGTTGCATGCCGCCACAATACCCGACATGCGGGCATTGTTGCCGTTCATATTGCCTTCATTGACGCAGTCTTTGAAAAGGACGGTCTTGGTTGAATTGCCGTCATTGGACGAGAAGCCACAGATGCCCGCCGTCTGCACGGAAGTCGCGCCGTTCTTGGTGTTGTTGCATTTGTCCGTCGTCAGGGTGCCGTAATTCTTCAGGCCGGTAATCGTCGCTTCAGTATCGGTGGCAAAGGCCATTCCTATGAGGCCCATCGTCATCCGGAGGTTGTCGGCGACTGTGGCGTTGCCGTAGGTCATCGAGGCATGGCTCTCGATGTTGGAGACGGTCGCCCCGTGAACGAGGCCGGCGATAAGGCCGCAGTCGGTCTGGGCGGAAGGAGAAACCGTCAGCGAGCAGCTGCTGTCGAAGACCAGGTTCTCCACTACAGCCCCGTCGGCCAGTGTGCCGAAAAAGCCCCAGGACTGGCCGGCAGTAGCATTCCGGCAAACGGCCTTCCAGTTCTTGATGGTGTGTCCGCAGCCGTTGAAATGGCCCTTGAAGGGATTCCCTGCGCCCCATGCGATGGAATTGCTGTTGAGCGAGGTGACAGCGAGACCGATGGGCGTCCAGTCTGTGACGGACGACATATCGATATCGCTTGTGACGGTCACGTTCGCAATGACAGCCTTGGCTTCGCCGCTGTTGACTCGGGCTGCAAATGCCACCAGGTCGGCAGCTGAAGCGATTGTAACGTTGTCCGGCTCGACCTCGGGACCCGGGGGAACGCCGCCTTCGCCTTCCATATCGGTCACCTCATAGGGCTTTGCTATTGCGTAGCGGGCGGCCTTGAGTGCGATAGGAGCACGCTCGTTGGTAATGGCTGTGGTGTAGCTGCCGTCAGTTGTCGAGTTAGACGATGTCCGGTAGCTGTTGTTATCAAGTTTGACATTGCCGTTGAACGGACCGATTACCGTCTCGAACACCGTGCAGGAAGCGCCGTAACGGGAGATGCCATAGTCCATATGATAGCCGTCACGGGTGAGGCCCATGGTGTTGTTGAGGCCGGAGGTACGGAGGTTCTGCAGCATCGCGCCGGTGGAAATCACACCGTCGAAACCGCAGGTTTCCACGGCTGTCTTGCCCTGGGCGGCGATAATTGTCCACATCTCACTCGTGTTGGAGAACGGCTTGGCGCCGCTCTGCGCCTTGCTCAGGTTGTGATAGGCCTGCGAGAGGATGTAGTAGAGTTTCGGTGTGCCTCCGTTCGCAGCCTGTGCGGCTTTTACCTTGTCTACAAGCCCCTGGACTGCGGCCTTTTCGGTCTCTGTCCATCCCCAGGCAAGCTGGCGTCCGGTGTGCTCTTGAATGGTGACGATGTCCCATTTGCCGGTTGCGGCAACTGTAGCCAGGCTCTTTCCGGTTATGTCGGTCCAGCTGGTCTGGCCGGGATTGCAAACGTAGCAGTGATAATCCGTAGCGGTGCTCCAGCCGTCGTTATATTCGGGGATAGTGCGTCCTCCATAGTACATATGCACCATCTGAATCTTGTCGAGCCCGGCTGCGGCGAGAATGCCGGGCAGGTGCTCCACAGCGTCTTTGGTGAAACTGTTTCCGATGAAGAAGATGCGGAAGTCCGCCGCGACGTCGAGTTGGGGATCGGCGCTGGCAGTGATGTCGATAGTGACATCAGAGACCGTGCACTTGCCGCCTGAACCATCCTTGCCGAGATATTTAACCTTGCTGGTTTCGGGATAGACGTCATTCTGGAAGTTGCCGTTGTTGTATTTCCCGACTTTCCCGGAGGCCTTTCCGCCTTCCCAGGCGGCTGCAGCGGTCACGTATCCCCAGAAAAGGCCGCGGTAGACGCTGTCGGAAATGATCTTTCCGTAGTTCTCGTTATTGGTGTAGGAAGCGGCGCCCGGCAGAGACACGATGCCGCCGACCCGGCCGGAGGTCGTTGAGACCAGGTTGCCGTAGTTCTTGCAGTTTGAAATGGTGGAACCATTATTGGTGAGGCAGCAGATGTTGCCAAGACGGCTGCCGTCACTTTGAGGCATTGAGTTGAGCTGGTTGCCGCGGTTCTCGCATCCGATGATGTCCGTGCAGGCGTTGGCGGCGCCCAGGATGCCGGCGGTACGGCCCGCTTGGGAAGTCATCTCGCCCTGGTTGCTGCAGTCGGAGATCACCACGCGTTTTTCGTTGCCGGTCGGGGCGTTGGTGAAACCGACGACGCCGGCTGCGTGAATGCCTGTCGCTGCTCCGGAGAGATTGACGGAATTGGTGACTGTAATATCCCCGAAGTTATGGACGCTGTCCACCGTACAGCCTGTATCTTTGGCGTAGATGCCGCCGATAAGGGCCATATGCAGATATCCTTTGCAGCTGCCTTCATAGGTCATCGGGGCATAACTCGTCACGTCGCGGACAGTGGCGTCGTAAAGCACGCCGGCAATCATGCCTACGCTGTGGGAAACGGAAGAGGTGACTGTCAGCGAGCAGCTTTCATCGATTACAAAATTCTGAACTATGGCTCCGGGACCCAGATAGCCGAAGATGCCGAAGTGGCGGCCGTCTTTGGTTTCCGCATCTGTTAACTTCAGGTTCTTAATCTTGTGGGCATTGCCGTCGAATTTTCCGGTGAAGGCCTTTCCATCGGTAATAACGGGGTTCCAGTTCGTCCATGGGGCGGTCGCGTGCCCGACGGGAGTCCACTCTGTGACACCGTTGAAGTCGATGTCGTCAAGCAGGTTGACCCAGCCTTCTTCATTCTGCCACCTCTCGATGGATTCGCCCGCGTTGACCGCGGCGGCGAAGGCTATGAAATCTTCTGCCGACGCGATGCCCGGATTGTCTGAGACGACAGGTTCAACGGGTTCCTCGGAAGCTTTCTTGCAGCAGACAAGCGTGAGGGCTGCAATAGTCAGGAAAAGGAATGAAAATTTTTTCATTTTAATTTTAGTGTTAACTGATATAGAACGAATTTAGAGACTATACTACGTAAATGGTTTACCATCTTTTTTTGTGTGTTAGCGAAAAAATTTTGCAGATTAAAAAATTCGCCTTATATTTGCAGTCCCGACGCGGAAATAGCTCAGTTGGTAGAGCGCGACCTTGCCAAGGTCGAGGTCGCGGGTCCGAATCCCGTTTTCCGCTCAAGAATCAGCAAGGCCTGGTGCAATAGCACCGGGCTTTTTTGGTGTCAGCATGTCGAAAGTTTACTTTCGTAAATGCTGGCGCCGTAAAAGCCGGAAGGCCGTAGGCCGTGGCCTTGCTGATTCTTGATAGCCCCCCTCCCCAGGGATGTGCGAAGCCGCTTGCGGCTGAGCAAATCCCGTCGGCCATCCCCTCCGTGACAAAATGTCAGTAAATATTAGTATATTTGCAGGACATAGCAATATGGACACACAGGAACTTCAAAAGCTGAAAAACAAGTTCGACATCATAGGAAATGATGCCGCACTCAACCACGCCCTGGAAACAGCCGTCGCGGTCGCACCCACCGACCTCACCGTCCTGGTCAGCGGCGAGAGCGGCGTAGGCAAGGAAACCATCCCCCAGATAATACATCAGTTCAGCCGTCGCAAGAACGGTAAATACCTGGCAGTCAACTGCGGAGCCATCCCTGAAGGCACCATCAACGCAGAGCTCTTCGGCCACGAGAAAGGCGCCTTCACCGGCGCCATCGGCGAGCGCAAGGGCTACTTCGAGGAGGCCAACGGCGGCACCCTCTTCCTCGACGAGATAGGCGAGCTCCCCAAGGAGACGCAGGCCATGCTGCTCCGCGTGCTCCAGAGTGGGGAATTCATCAAGGTGGGCTCCTCCAAGGTGGAGAAGACGGACGTGCGCATAGTGGCCGCCACCAACGTGAACCTCTACACCGCCGTGCAGCAGGGCCGCTTCCGCGAAGACCTCTACTACCGCCTGAATGCCGCCCGCATAGTCATGCCGTCGCTCCGCGAGCGCAAGGAAGACATCTACCTGCTCTTCCGCAAATTCACCTCCGACTTCGCACAGCGCTTCGGCCTGCGCCGGGTCGCCCTCAGCATCGACGCAATCTCCCTGCTCAAGAACTACCGCTGGCCCGGGAACATCCGCCAGCTCAAGAATGTGGCTGAGACGGTTACCGCACTCGAGTCGCGCCCGGCCACATCCGAGTCGGAGAGGGTAGAACTCGGGGCCTCGGAGATGGTCAGGTATATCCCGGACGAGAAGGATACCCTCCTTCCCCAGATCGCCGCACCCACCGGAGGGAGCATGAGCGAAGACGACAAGCGAGTGCTCGTGAAGGCGCTGCTGGACCTCAAAGGCGAGGTGGATGCCCTCTCCGAGCGCATCAAGGAGCTTGAGAGCGGGGCACATCCCGCCAGGCTGGAACGCGCCTCGGACGACGATGCCGAATGGCAGGAGCAGAGCGAGGATCTGAGCATCAAGAAGACCACCGGGGACCTCATCGAGCGCGCCCTCGAAAAGCACGGAGGCAACGTGAAGGCCGCTGCGGCCGAGCTCGGCATCTCCGAACGCACCATCTACCGTAAACTGGCAAAGGAGAAAGCAAAATGAAGAAATTGCTCATCATAATGGCGGCAGCCCTCTGCCTGGCCGGATGCAGGGTAACCTATTCCTTCTCCGGCACTTCGATCGATCCGGACGTGCACACCATCTGCATTCCCACCCTCGAATACAAGGCCCTGCGGGTGAATCCTTCGCTCTCCAACGAGCTCTCGGAGGCCCTCCGCACCCGTTTCCGCCGGATGACAAGCCTTGAGCAGGTGGATGTGGACGGAGACCTCGAAATCTCCGGGGAGATAAGCGGCTACGACGTGCAGGCTTCGGCCGTGACCGCCCAGGAAGTGGCCGCCCAGAACCGCCTTACTGTGACCGTCAGGATAGACTTCAACAACGTGAAGCACCCCGAGGAGAGCTTCTCCGGAAAGAGTTTCTCGGCCTACGCCGACTACGACTCCACCAACTCGCTGGACGCCGTGGAAAGCGCCCTCTGCTCCGAGATCATCGACAAGATAGTGGAAGACATCTTTAATGCAACCGTGGCACAATGGTAGACAACGATTACATAGACCTGAAGAAACTCAACCTCGACGAGCTGAACGGGGTGGTGAACCTTTACCCGTGGTTCGGCGGGGCACGCAAGGAGCTGTGCCGGAGGATGTCCGAACTGGGGGAAGGTGCCTGGAGCGATGAGCGCTACGCGGATGCCGCGCTCTATGTAGGCTCGCGCCGCCTCCTTGCCGCATTGGCCCACAAGGGGCATAAGGCCGACTATTCCGACCATCAGGTAAAGGAGCTCCTGCGCGCGTATATTGATGAAGGTGTAGGAGAGGTGAAGGATGAAGGCCAGCCTCGCCGCGTGATAGTGGTTGGCGGGGACTACTTCTCTGCTCAGCAGTATGCCGAAGTGCGCCAGGAGGGGGACAACACCTTCGGGTCCATGGCAAAAGGCGACGGCGCATCCCTCACGTCAGACGCCAGCGCCCCTGTCATCCCGAGCGCTGGCTCTCCTGTCATTCCGAGCGCCGGCGAAGGAATCCCCGAAGAAGCCTTCACCGACTACTTCACCGAAACACTCGCGCAAATCTATGCAGATCAAGGATATCCCGAACAGGCAAAGCAAATTTATTCACGCTTAAGTTTGCGATTCCCAGAAAAAAGTGCTTACTTTGCAGCCCTTATAGAAAAATTAAAGAATTAGTATATGAACGCAGTATTTACAATCCTTACAGTGCTCATCATTCTGGCGAGCCTCCTGCTTATCGGTGCAGTTCTTCTCCAGAACGGTAAAGGCGAGGGCCTGGCCAGCAATTTCGTGGCAGGCAACCAGACATTCGGTGTGCGTCAGACCGCCGATATCCTCGAGAAAATCACCTGGGGTCTGGTAGTATTCATCCTCGTGGTTTCCATCATCGCTTCCTTCTCCGCCCGCAACAACGGCGCCGGAATCGACATCACCGAACAGCTTGAGAACAACGAGGCTGCAGCTCAGCCCGAGTTCCCCACCGCTCCCATCCAGCAGGAAGCCCCTACGGCAGAATAATTTTTTGACTATGAAAGCGAACAGGATTTTGGCGGCCGCTGCACTCATCGTGCTTGCAGCCTGCAACAAGAACTCCGCGCAGCAGATGGCGGATGCGTCATCCAAGGTCGGCGTAAGCTGCGTGCCCGAGGTTCTGACGGTTATCAACAACACGATTCCCGTCAGCATCACCGTCGATTATCCTGCAGCATACTTCGCCCCCGAATCCAAACTGGCCGTTACCCCCGTCATCGTATATGAAGGTGGCGAGGCAGCCGGCCCCGTTTTCTATTATCAGGGATCCGCGGTACGCGAAAACAACAAGGAAATCTCTGCCGACGGCGGTTCCGTGGTGGAAAGCTTCACCATCCCATATGTGGATGGCATGAAGAAGTGCTACCTTGAGCTCCGCAGCGTTGCCAGCTACAAGGACAAGTCCATCACCCTCCCCAGCCGCAAGGTTGCCGACGGCGTCATCCTCACCGGAAACGGCTTCGACACCACCGGCTACTTCGACTATAAGGAAGACGGATACCAGCACACCACCGTCAAGACCAGCGAGGCCCAGATCCACTACGATGTGAACTCCTCCACCGTCAAGAGCAGCGAGATCTCCGGAGGTTCCTTCAAGACCTACAAAGAAGAACTTGCCGAGCTTGCCGAGAACGACCGTGCCAGGATCAAGGACGTGAAGATCATCTCCTACGCGTCCCCCGAGGGTGGCGAGGAGCGCAACAACAAGCTCTCCAGCGAGCGTTCCAACGCTGCTAAGAAGGCCTGGGATTCCGTTTCCAAGGACCTTGACGGCGCTGCCGCTCCCGATGTTAAGAGCGTAGGCCAGGACTGGGAAGGCTTCCAGGAAGCCGTTGCCAAGTCCGACATCGAAGACAAGGACCTCATTCTCCGCGTGCTCAGCATGTATAACGATCCCGAGGTGCGCGAGAGCGAGATCCGCAACATGAGCCAGATATTCACCGAGCTCAAGAAGGAAGTCCTTCCCGAACTCCGCCGCTCCCGTTTCGTGACGGAGGTGGAATATGAGAACTACACCGATGCCGAGCTCCAGCGCCTTGCCGACCGCAAGCTCCTCTACCTTGTAGACGAGCCCGCTGTCCTGCGCATCGCCGCTACCTCCGAGGACCCGGAGCGCAAGGAGCTGTTCTATCGTGCTGCTGCAGAGCGCTTTAACTCCCAGGTTGGCAAGTACGACCTGGCAATCCTCAAGCTCGAGCAGGGCAAGCACGCCGTGACTGAGATGTATCTGGAGCAGATGAAAGACCAGAACGATCCCGATGTTCTCAACGCCCTCGGCGTAGTGGAACTCCGCCGCGGCAATTTCGACAAGGCCGCCGAGTTCTTCGAGAAGTCCGGCAATGCCGCCTCGGTTAAGAACCTTGGCATCGTGGCCCTCTCCAAAGGTGATTACACCACTGCAGCCGACAAGCTCAAGGGTGCGGCAGATGTGAATGAGGCCATCGCCAACATCATGTGCGGGGACCTGGATGCAGCCGAAAAGGCTCTCAAAAACGACGAGAGTGCCCAGGCCGACTACTACCGCGCTGTGGTCTCTGCCCGCAGGGGCAAGCTGAAAGATGCAAAGAAAATGCTTGATTCAGCTTGCGAAAAAGACCCTTCGCTGCGGGAAAAAGCCTTGAAGGACATAGAATTCGTTGCACTTTAAAATTTTTTCCTTATATTTGCACCCCCTTTTTTAAGGGGGGTGTTTTTTTATTATTATTTATTTATGCCGACAATTCAACAATTGGTTCGCAAAGGACGTGAGACTCTCGAAGTGAAGAGCAAGTCTCGCGCATTGGATGCGTGCCCTCAGAAGCGTGGCGTATGCGTCAGGGTGTA
>CACXKV010000009.1:0-70335 GCA_902768365.1 uncultured Bacteroidia bacterium
CCTTTCCCGCAGGGAGGACGACTTTTGCATCGAGTGCTCCACCGATGGAATCAACTTCAGCCAGATGCGCGTCTGCCATATGTACGCCGCCACCGACGAAATCAGCTTCGGCATCTACGCCTGTTCCCCGGAGGAATCCTCTTTTACGGCCGTGTTTACGGATATGAAGATTACGGCGTGCGCCTGGAAGGCCCACGACGGCCAGCAGCCGGATGAGGAGTAGCTGGTAAATTCCGGTTTATCTAAAGCCGTTTCCGATTTCACGGTCAAGGGTGGCACTAAATGGCCGCCATATCCCTTCCCAGCTGGCGAATAGTGCCCAGAATCTGTTCCGTGCGCTGAACAGAGGGTTTCTTGATTCCGTAGATATAGCGGGAAAGAAGGCTCTTGTTGATGCCGATGTTCTATATAACTTCGGCGGTTTCAATGTTGATTTTGTTTTTTATTATGTTGCAAAATATAGGGATAAATCTTTATACCTCCAAGATGTAGAGCCGACCCGTAGAGGTTTTGCGGGAAAACTTCGACGGGTGCTGTTAAAAACCACCCGACAGGGCGGTGTTTTCCTTTTTTCGTATCTTTGTAGATATGAGACAACTAACTATCCTTTCGGCCATGGTGGCGATTACGCTGCTGGCCGCTTGCAAAAGTACAAATAATCAGAAAAATATCGAGATGAACAAGCAAGAAACACTTCAGGAAGTGGCAGGGCGCAAGAATTTCGGCGCGAGCCACGCTCTTATGACAACTCCCCAGCCTTGCGTAATGATTGCAACCTGGGACAAGGACCACACCCCGGACGTGATGATGGCCGCCTGGGCCGGTCAGTACGACCACAACCAGATCGTGGTGTCGTTGTCTAAGCATAAAACGACTGATAATCTGGAACTTACCGGCGCCTTCACCGTGTCGTTCGCAGACATCCGTACAGTGGCCGAATCCGACTACCTCGGCATAGTGAGCGGCAATAACGTGCCGGATAAGGTGGCAAAAGTAGGATTCACCGTCACCTCCAGCCCCAACGTGGACGCGCCCATCATCAACGAATATCCCCTCACCCTCGAGTGCAAGGTAGTAAGTTGGAAAGACGGCATCCTCGTGGGAGAAGTTGTGAACATGAGCGCGGATGAAAGCATCCTCACGGATGGAAAAGTGGATCTTGCCAAACTGCAGCCCATAGTATTCGATGCGGCCGGGATGTGCTACCGTGCCATCGGCGAGGTTGTAGGAGGCGCCTGGAACGCAGGCAAGAAATACACAGACTAATTAAAATATCTTAAAAATTATAACCAGTTTAAGGGAATTATTACTATTTTTGCGATGTGACCGTTGTGTCACAACGTTTTAACCGGTTATATTATTAAAGTTTATTGCCTTATGAAGAAGATTTATGTTGTTCTGGCAGTTGTTGCTCTTCTGAGCTTCACCGCATGCGGAAACAAGAAGGCCAAGGAAGCCACCGCAGAACCCGCCGCTAATGAAGTTGTCACTGAGAAGAGCGCTCAGGACGAGGTTAAGGATGCAGTTAAGGACGCCGCTGTCGACGTTGCAAAGACTGGCATCAGCGCTGGCGCAGAAGCCATCAAGGACGAGATCAAGAAGTAATTTTACTTATTTGATTCTGATGCCCTCCCGAGCTAACTCAGGGAGGGTTTTTTTATGCCCTTCAGCATCTACCCAGCCGAGGCAGTCCTCGAGAATTGTAACCTTGAAACCGGCCTTCAGCAGATCTTCGGCCGTGTTGCGGACGCAATATTCCGTGGCGATCCCCACCACATAAACCACCTCCGTGCCAAACAGTTGCAGCACTTCGGCAAGGCTCTGCCCGGCGGCATTTCGACCCTCGAATCCGGAATACTGCTCCACCGCAGGGTCGCATCCCTTATAAAATGTAAGCTCCTCCTGCACGAAGGGCAGCAGGTCGTCGTGGATCTCCCCTTCTCGGGTGCCGGCAACGCAGTGAGGGGGCCATGGGCCGCCCTGTTCCGCGAAGGAGCAGTGGTTGGCGGGATGATGGTCACATATGAAGAGGGCTGGGATGCCGGGTTTCTTCTCCAGAAGGGCCTTGGTGGCAGCCACAGCCTCGAGGGAATGCTCGCAGGCAAGCGCGCCTCCGGGCAGGAATCCATAAATCTCGTCTACTACGACAATCGCTTTTTCCATATCGTCAGTCTTTTTCTATCAAAACTACTGCCCAGACCTCGCAGCCTTCGCCACGCCCGACGAATCCCAGGCGCTCGGTGGTGGTGGCCTTGACGCTCACCGCATCCACCGGAACCCCCAGAATCGGGGCCAGTGTGGCACGCATCTCATCGATGAAAGGACGGAGTTTGGGGGCCTGGAGGGCGATGGTGATATCGGCGTTTCCGACCTTCCAGCAGCCTGCGCGGAGAAGATCCATCACCCGGCGGAGGAGGTCCTTGCTGTCGGCCCCCTTCCAGGTGGCGGAATTGTCCGGAAAGTGCAGGCCGATGTCGCCGAGGGCGGCTGCCCCAAGCAGGGCATCGCAAAGGGCGTGGATGGCAACATCACCGTCGGAATGGGCTACGAAGCCCTTTTCTGAAGGGATGCAGACCCCACCCAGCCACATAGGCAGGCCATCTGCGATGGCATGCACGTCGTATCCTTGTCCGATTCGTATTTGCATAGTGCAAAAATACAATAAAAATCGGGAGATTCCTTCGCTCCGCTCGGAATGACAGCAAGATTAGTCGGAATGACAAGAAAATTACTAAATTTGTAAACTATGGGATTTTTCAACTTTTTCGGCGACAACGAACATCGGGTATTCAACTACAAGCCGATGTACTACGATAAAGAGAAGGAAGAGCGTATGCGGAGGTTCCGCGCCGTGGACGGAAGCATGGACAAGAAAGACGAAGATTATGTGCCCGGCAGCTATCTGCACGGGGCATTCCGCGACGGGGCCTACCAGAGCACACGCAACCGCATGAAGGGCGTACAGACCATCATAGGTATTGTAACATTGCTGCTGATAGTCGCAGTGCTCTACTTCATCGCCAAATTCTATCAGATGTTGTAATGGGAAAGCTTAAGGTTCTTCCGGCAAATATTGCCAACATGATAGCCGCGGGCGAGGTGGTCCAGCGGCCCGCATCCGTAGTCAAAGAGCTGATGGAGAATGCAATAGATGCAGGCGCTACCCAGGTCGACGTGGTGGTTAAGGATGCCGGCCGCACCAGCATCCAGGTAATCGACAACGGTTCCGGGATGAGCCCGGCCGATGCCGTGCTCTGCTTCGAAAGGCACGCCACCTCCAAGATAGCGGAAGCAGAAGACCTTCAGCATATTACGAGTTACGGCTTCCGCGGAGAGGCCCTGGCGAGCATTGCCGCAGTGGCGGAAGTTACACTCAAGACCAGGCGTGCCCAGGACGATACCGCCACGCAGGTTACAATTTCCGATCCTACAGCAATCAAAACATCTTCCGTTGCGGCCCCTACCGGAAGCAACTTCCTGATCCGCAACCTGTTCTACAATACTCCCGCCAGGCGCAAGTTCCTCAAGAGCGACAATATCGAGCTCAAGCACATAGTGGAGGAGTTCACCCGGGTGGCTCTCACATGCCCGGAGGCCGGATTCTCCCTGAATGCCAACGGGAGGGACATCTTCCGCCTGCGGCCCGCCAAATCCCTGAAATTCAGGGTAATGGACCTGATGGGGTCCAGCGTTGCCGGGGATCTGGTGGACATTAACGCCGAAACCTCCCTGCTGCGGGTGGACGGTTTTCTCGCCCGTCCGGACACTGCCCGAAAGACGGTGGCCAACCAGTTCTTCTTCGTGAACGGCCGCTACTTCCGCAGCGGCTACCTGCACAAGGCGGTGATGAAGGCCTACGAGGAGTATCTGCCCCAGGACACAATTCCATCCTACTTCATCTGGCTGGAAGTGGATCCTGAGGCCGTAGATGTGAATATACACCCCACCAAAGCTGAGGTGAAGTTTGAGGAGGAAGCGGTGATTTTCCAGACCATCTACGCATGCGTTAAAGAAACATTGGGCAAAAATGCCTTTGGCGAAGGGTTGGATTTTGATACAGAAGGCCGCGTGGAGATGCCCCAGATGGGGCGCAGCTTCGAAGAGTACCGAGGTCCGGTGGATTCCGCTCCGAAGCCGCCAATCGACGAGACCTACAACCCCTTCACCCCCAACCTTGGTTTCGACGATGCCCCCGCCAATTACGGCATGTTGTTCGAGCAGAACCAGGCCACACAGGCCAAAGCCCTGATAATCAAGGGGAAATACATCATCGCACCCTCTGCCTCAGGCGTCCTTCTGGTGCATATCCGCCGCGCCTGGGAACGCATACTCTATGAGCGCAACCTGAAGGCCCTCTCGAAGAACATTCCCGTCACCCAGACCGCGCTCTTCCCCGTGCAGGTGCAGGTCGGGGCAAGCTCCAGGCTCCTGTTCGACGAGAACGCCGCCATGCTCGCCTCGGTCGGCTTCGACATCAGCCCCTTCGGCAACGACACCGTGGTGGTGAACGGGGTGCCGGAAGGCTACTCCTGCGAGCCCGGGAAGGTGCAGCAGATGGTGCAGGACATACTTCTTATCCTTTCGGACGAGACGTCCGGGGTGCCGGAAGTGGTGCGTGCGGCCCTTGCATCGAAGTTTGCAACTCTCGGCAGCGTGAACGCCGAACCGCCGCGGAATGCCCATGAGGCACAGCAACTTATAGATTCGCTCTTCACTTGCGACAATGCCGAACTGACGGCCTCCGGCAAGAAGATTACCGCAATCATGAGCACAGAAGATTTAGATAAAAGATTTCAGTAATGCCATACATTCAAGAGGAAAGACGGCAACTGCCGATGACGGTACATCTAATCATCATCAATGTGCTGATGTACTTAGCCACAAAGTTTAACGGGCAGTACATGTATGAGAACTTCTCCCTGTTCTACCCCACCACGCCCTGGTTCAAAGTCTGGCAGCCCCTCAGCTACATGTTCATGCATGGAGGCTTCTGGCACATATTCTTTAACATGTACTCCCTCTTCATCTTCGGGAAGGCCGTAGAGCAGATTATCGGCAGGCAGAGGTTCACCATCCTCTATTTCGCTGCCGGCTTTGCCGCGGCTGCAGCCCAGCTGGGAGTGCAGGCTCTGGATCCTGCACTGCAGGGAGTTCCCACCGTGGGGGCTTCCGGTTGCGTGTATGGCATAATCATCGCCTTCGCAATGATTTTCCCGGAGGCCAGGCTGACGCTGATATTCCCCCCTGTCACACTGTCCGCCAAATGGATGGCCATTGTTTTCATTGGTATAGAGCTTTTCACCGGAATCACCGGCACCCAGGCCGGTGTAGCGCATTTTGCGCATCTGGGCGGGGCCCTGATAGGGTGGCTGCTCATCTGGTGGTGGTATAAGCGCCCCAAAAAAGACAACAATTCACACAGCTATGTCCACTATGAATGATAGCGTTATTGCCGAAGCGCTTGAGGTTTTAAAACGCGGAGGCGTGATTTTGTATCCTACCGACACCGTATGGGGCATAGGCTGCGATGCCACCAACGAAGCGGCGGTGGCCCGCGTGTTCGAAATCAAGCGCCGCAGCGAGGCAAAGTCGCTGGTGCTCCTCGCCTGCGACCTCGACATGATTGCCAAGCATATCAAGGAGATCCCGAACATTGCCATCGACCTGGTGGAGGTGAACGACGCCCCCATGACCATCATCTACCCCGGAGCCCAGTACCTGGCGCCGAATGCCGTGGCAGAAGATGGCTCCGTGGGAATCCGTATCCCCCAGAACGAGTTCTGCGTACAGCTGGTGCGCAAACTCCGCCGACCGCTGGTGTCCACATCCGCCAACATCTCCGGCGAGCCCACCCCTTCTTGCTTCGCAGAGATCTCCCAGGAGATAATTTCAGCCGTGGATTATGTGGTTCCTGCAGCGCTGGAGCGCGATTCCACCGGCCGCGCCTCGCAGATTATCAAGCTCGGCCTCCGGGGAGAAGTAGAAATAATCCGGCCGTAATGGAACTGTTCTATGCATACCAGGTGGAAGACGGCCAGGCCTGGCTGGATGCCGAGGAGTCCGCGCATTGCGTGCGGGTGCTCCGTCACCGCTCCGGCGACAGCATTTCCGTAATTGCCTCTCCCACCGCGACGGGCAAAAAGGCCGTCTGTGGCCCACAAGGGGCCGCCAGTACGGAAGCCGAGCCATCTTCAGCAATATACCATTGCATCATAAGCGACGATTCCCCTAAGGGAGTGGTCGCCCGGGTGGTGTCCGTTCAGGAGGGCTGGGGCGGGCATCCCTATTACCTGCGGATGGCAGTGTGCCCAACCAAGAACATCGACCGCTACGAATGGTTTGTGGAGAAGGCGGTGGAACTTGGTGTAGATGAGATAGTTCCTGTGATCGGCGAGCATTCCGAGCGCCGTGTGGTACGGGCGGACCGGCTGCAGAAAATTGCCGTGGCCGCGGCAAAGCAAAGTCTGAAAGGCTCCGTGCCTGTCATCGCTGAACCCATCTCCGTCCGCGATTTCATCGCACCTTGCCAGTATGACATCCGCCTGATTGCCTACTGCGCCGACGACGTCGCCCCCCGCGGCTCGATAATAGACGCACTCACAGCAGCCTTTCCGTCCGCGGCGGGGAAAGGGCAGGTCCGTGCCCCGGAAAAAGGGGCCCGGAACCTGCATTCCCCGTCCGCTGAAACGCCATCGCACGCTGCCGTGAGTGCGCCCAGAATAACGGTGCTGATCGGCCCGGAGGGCGATTTTTCGCAGAAAGAGGTACGGGAGGCCCTGGATGCCGGTTTCATCCCCATCCACCTTGGCCCCAGCCGCCTCCGCACCGAAACCGCAGCCCTCACCGCCGTCGAGGCTGTCTACTTCACCCTCGGCCTCGAATCTCCCGCCTACGACAAAACCCCACCCCGACCCCTGGAGGGCAACCACCTATAAATCAATCACTTACCTCAAATGCCTGCCCGCTTTACACGGCAGGGGTTTAGCATAAGATACTATGAATCAGAGATTTACGCTCCAGCCAATTGCATCCGGTCTACTGGTAACTGCTGTATTAGTAGCCGTTCTGATGCTGGCGGGCTGCCAGGTGAACCGCTATGTGCAGTTCGGGGGTTATGCGCAGGGGGGCACATGGGGTGTGAAGGCCAACCTGGAGGGGGTGACCACCAAGCCGGCGGAAATACAGAAACAAATCGAAGCTATTCTGTATGAGATAGATACGACCCTTTCCGGCTACAACAAGGCGTCGCAGTTGAGCCGGTTCAACCGGGGAGAAGATGTGGAACTCAGCCCGATGTTCGAGGAAGTCCTGCAGGCCGCGACAGCTTTTTGGAAGGAGACCAACGGGGCGCTGGACTGTGCGGCCGGGGAACTCTACGACATCTGGGGATTCGGATTCAAGACGGATTCCCTGCCGTCGGACGATATGATTGGGGCGGCATTGGCCAAAAGCGGAAAGGCCGTATGGTGCTCGACGAACGCCATACGGCCGGTGCTGAACTTCAACGCCATCGCCCAGGGATACAGCTGCGACAAGGTAGCCGCATACCTATATAGTATAGGAGTGAAAGATATGCTGGTGGATATCGGCGAGATTTTCTGCGACGGGCTTAACCCTTCAGGCAAGCCCTGGCGGGTGGGCGTAGACAGGCCCAAGGACGGAAACAACAGCCCCGGAGCGGACCTGGACGGAATCTGGGAGTCCGGAGGCGGGCCGCAGGGCATAGTCACATCGGGCAATTACCGCAAATTCTACATCAAGGACGGAGCCAAGTACTCCCATACGATAGATCCCCGCACAGGCTATCCCGTGAAGCACAATCTGCTGAGTGCAACCATTGTGGCGCCTACAGCGATGGCGGCCGATGCCTACGCAACATACTGCATGGTCGTCGGAGTGGAAGCCGCCAAAGCATTCATCGAAAGCCGCGACGACCTGGAAGGCTATCTCATCTATGACGAAGCCGGACCCGGTTCTGAGTGCCAATGGGCAAGCCCCGGATTCAGGCTGGCACAATAAAGAATCCGGCCTCCCGTAAGAGAAGCCGGCCCAGTGCTAACTAGAATACTATTAATAAATAGTTTGTTTCGATTATCATCGATACGCAAAAGTATGAAAACCGCCCCTCTAAAGAAAGGGGCGGAATTTCATTTAAGATAAAAAACATTTCAAATCGTACGAAATCAGCTTTTCAGACCCTTCAACCATGATGTCGGCGACTCGCCGACATACTTAACGAAAGCTCTGTAGAACGAAGGGAACGAGGCGAACCCCGACTCCGTAGCCAGCTCAGAAATGTTTTTCTCATCTTCCGGAGCCTGCTCGGAAAGGCGCTTCTTCGCATACTCCACCCTCCTCCTGTTCACATAATCTGCAAACGGAACTCCAGCCGCATTGTTGATTGCGTTCGACACGTAAGTACGGTTAGATCCAACCGCAGTTGCCACGTCCGAAATCTTGAGCCCCGGCACCAGGAACAATTGCTGTTTGTCCATCACGCTGGCAATCCTGGCTTCGAGTGCAGCATAATCCGGATCAACCTCCTCCGGCTGAATATAGTCCTGCTTCTCGGCCTGTATCTCTTTGCGGAAATCCCTCGCATAGAAACTGATCCTGAAGCTTACATAGAAAATGCAGAAAAGCAGCACGGAGAAAGCAGTGGACGGGATGCCCAGAAGCGGGGAATGTAGGAATAACTCCCTTCCCAACAGGTTGGCAACGGCAGAGAAAAACGAGGTGCTTACAAAAATGATAAGCAGTATCTTCGTATTCGTCATGGTCTTACCCTCCGTGTCGGAATAATAATTCTTTATCTGCCGGTCGAAGCGCGAAAGGTCCCGCAGCCCAAAGACTGCCACCACTATCACTTCTATAGCAAATACCACTTTTCCAATAGTCAGCACGGTGTCGTTCCCGCCGGTAATATAAGCAGCGACTGCCAATATGAGCGCAGGCAACAACATCAGCGGCACTCTGCAACTGAAGGGTTCATCCTTTGTCAGGATGGCCACGTAACAATAGAAAAGCGGATATACGGAGAGCTGGCAGAACAGATACAAAGAGTCTATCACCCCGAACTCCCACTCTTCTGCCATGAAAAACCAGGCATGGCAGAAATAGAGCACTGTGCACGCCAGCGCAAAGAAGGTCATGAACTTCAGCGGGCGGGTATTACGAAGAAATCCTGCCGCAAAGATGGCAAGCCAGACCAGGCATACCATGAACGGCAGAAAAGAAAAAAGTATGTACAGAAATACACTCACGGCGTGTATTCAAGGATATCCCCCGGCTGGCAATCCAGCTCACGGCAGAGCGATTCCAGAGTAGAAATGCGCAAGGCCTTTGCCTTCCCCGTCTTGAGGATAGACATGTTCGAAGGCGTGATGCCGATGCGCGAGGCCAGCTCGCCGGAACTCATCTTCCGGCGGGCAAGCATCACGTCTATATTGATAGTTATCGGCATAACTACTTCTCCTTCTTAGCAGGCTGCTCTTCGGGTTTCTCTGCATCCTTCTTGAGGTAGGAAGGGAGTTCCATTCCCGCCATCTTGAAGAGGTCGTTGAGCGGAGGTACGCTCTGCATCATTCCGGAGATGAAGTTGGAGGTAGCGGTCTTACCGTTAACGGAGGAACCGCCGTCCCACACTGTCACCTTGTCGATATTGATGCCCTTCACAGCCTCGACCTGGGTCTTGACGAGTTCGGGCAGTTTGTCGGCGATCATCATCAGCACAGCCTTCTGGGCATCGCCCTCGGCAGCACTGACCAACTGGTTGAAGCCCTGTGCCTGCTTGGTCAGGATCTCGAACACACCGCGGGCCTGGGCATCCATCTTGGCATAGATGGCATCTGCCTCACCCTTTGCCTTGCGGCGCAGCTGCTCAGCTACTGCCTCGGCCTCGATGATGGCCTTCTCCTTCTCGATCTGGGCAGATACGACGATGTTGGCTTCCTGGGTTGCCTTCTCGCGCTCGGCACGGGCCTGCTCAGCATCACGCTCGCTCTGGTATGCCTCCTGGAGAGCCTTTGCGGCCTGCACCTTCTCGGCAGCCACTGCGATACGGTCGGCCTCTGCAGTCTTCTGGCGGCGGAGAGCATCGGAATTTGCAATCTCGATCTTGGCGTTGTTCTCACCCTTCACGGCGTCTGCATCGGCGGCAGCCACATTCACGCGGGTGTCCTTATCGGCATTCGCCTTACCGGTTTCACCGTAACGGTTCTGCTCGGCGACGCTCTTCTTTGCATCGTTGATAGCCTTTGCGGCAGCCTCTTTACCGAGGGCCTCGATATAGCCGGACTCGTCGCGGATATCGGTGACGTTCACGTTGATGAGTTTCAGGCCGATCTTGCGGAGCTCGGCCTCGACGTTAGCACTGACGCTGGCGAGGAACTTGTCGCGGTCGGCGTTGATTTCCTCGATATCCATCGTTGCGATGACCAGACGCAGCTGGCCGAAGAGGATATCGGTGGCGATGCTCTGGATGCTGTCGGTGGTGAGACCGAGCAGACGCTCGGCAGCGTTGGTCATTACGTCAGCCTCGGTGCTGATACCCACGGTGAAGCGGCAGGGCACGTCTACGCGGATGTTCTGCTTGGAAAGCGCGTTCGTGAGGTTGCACTCGATTGAGATGGGCTTGAGATCCAGATAAGCATAATCCTGGAACACGGGCCAGATGAACGCGGCACCGCCGTGGATGCACTTTGCAGAGGAGCGGCGACCGGTTTTACCGTAGATGACAAGGACTTTGTCGGAAGGGCAGCGGCGATAGCGCTTGAGGATGGCCGAAATCGTGATGAAGATAACGGCGACGATGATAAGGATTACGTAGATTTCCATATTGTTATACTATATAAGAGTTCAGTTCTTCTACCAAAAGTGTGCTTTCGTTGATTACCTCCACCACCTTTATGGGAGTGTCGGTCTTGATGGTGTCGCCATCGGTCAGGGCCTGATATTCCCGGACCGATTCGTTGATGGTGATCTGCACCTTTCCCTCGCCTTTGCGCTCCCCGGGGATGGTCAGATAGACCCTGCCGGTGCAGCCCACCGCCATGGTATTCACGTCGATGTTGCCACTGGCCTGCATCTTTGCGAGCAGACGGAACAGATACATTACGATCGCCACCAGCGCTATACCCACCAGGGTTGCGATGATGATCAGGAGCGCCTTCGACTGCACGCTGTCTTTAAGCAGGATGGCTGTCCAGCCAAAGCCCAGGATGAAGTTGACGAAGTTGCGGAAAGTGTAGAGATTGATTCCCCCGCCGAGGTCGCCGCCCAGATCGGATGCGTCCATATCGAAATCAGCATTGGAATCCACATCTGCACCCACGAAGGTGAGGATGCTCTGGATGATGAATACGAGCGTCGCAGTGAGGGTAACCCCCCAGAGGATCTTGCTCAAAACGGAAAGTGATGCCCACCAAGTAATCATATACCTATATAAATTAAAATTTGCAGAAAACCTGTTTATTCGTTGTTTTCTGCAAATATATAAAATTTTATTGAATTGCAATAATTTTTTGCAAAAATTTAATATCCCGTACTAATATTTATCGTGGTGATCCATTCTCCGCCGAAGCAGCCCAGGCCCCCTTCGATGTTGGAATACACGGTTTTTGTGGAATACACGGGCGACAGTTCGTCGCCGTGGATGGCATGAGCATCCACCATTGCCTTCAGGTACTTGTCATATGCTTCCGACATAAAGCGGACTTCATAACAGTCTCCCTGATACCAGGGAACCTCATATTCAACTTTCTCTCCGGTATCCACATCCACATAGGAGTGGGTCTTGACAGAAGGGTTGAAGTCGGCCCCCAGCACAAAGAGATCACGGGGTTCAGCCGGCTGATTGTCCCGGAAATCGTTCGCAACGTAGTTGTCCCACGGTTTGTCCAGTCCGCTGTCATATTCCGCCTGATGATATATCCTGAGGAATTTGTCGTGCAGGGGGCTGGAGAGCCATGCGCTTGAAAAGCGCGTCCACAACTCCGGATCGACATAAATGGGAGGAGTAAATCCACTCATTCCTTCATACTGTTTCGGGTCATAGGCCTCGTACCGGGAATTCTCCCTGGCCATAAACTCATTGAACTGCTCCGCATAAAGATCTATTACCGCACAGTCGCTCCATACATCCCTGCGGACATTGAAATTGTCTACCCCGCGGTGCGTGGTGCATATCTTGCCTACAGGCACGCCGTTTTCAAGGGCCCTTATCCACATAAAGCACTCCTTCCTGAAGTTTTCCCATTGGCATCCCATCGTGGAAACATCATAGTGCCGCCGAAGATAGTAATACCCAGCAAAGGTGTTGTCGAAATTGTTCATCGAAGCGTGCTCTATCAGACGATATCGCCTAAGCCTTACATCCGGAGGGAAAACCATACTTGACGATAGTTCCTTCCCATCGGCGGTCTTAATCATCAGCTTGTACTCGCGGTCGAACTTCGGCAGGAAAGCGCTCTCATACCTGCTTCCGTTCCAAACGAAATCATACGGCCCGCCCGGGCCGGTCACCTGCACGGCGGCATCGCTGATTACCCTGCGCACGGACTCCGAAGGCCTCTGGGCGTAGTAAAGGTCCAGATACTGCACCGGGGGCGTATAATCGCGCTCTTCTTCCGGGTGTTCTTCATGCCACCCGCCGTCCCGGCTCAACACGCAACTCACCACAATAGGCATCTCCTCCATGGGGTCCAAAACTATCGTCTCTGAACACGAAGATATCAGCAAAAACAGCGGTAAACAAATCTTTTTCATATTTCTTCAGAAACTAATCGAATACTTTACACTTGGCATTATCGGCAGGAGCGATAGTAGGAAAGACGGAGACAGTCACTAGTATAATGCTCCAAAGACACCTAAGCCTCCAACTATGTTCGTATAATTTGCATCGGGCGAAAAAAACTTTCCAACAAGTTCATCTTTGCGAAGTTGCACGCGAACAATACTATTAAGGTATGCATCGTACTCTTTCGATAGGAAATGAATGTCACAAGGCATCACATAATCTGCCGCCCCTAACGTGTAGGGATTAGCATACGCGGCGTAATCACAATAAAGCATGAAGGCGTCGTCTAAATAATCTGTGACAACCTCAGCTTTATCGGTATAGTAATAGCTTTGTTTTTTTGCATCATTGTTGCCATTTTTGTAATTTGCCGGATGATGTATTCGAAGATATCCCTTATGCAACGGAATTGTATTGCATCTTTGCACGAACGCATTCCAGATTCCATAATCAAACTCTATGAATTTATAATCTTGCCGGATTTTGGCAATATTCGAGCAACACTGCGAGAAAACTGTTAAATCCATCCATGATCCAGGGATGACATTGGTATTATCGGAGCCCGAGTGATCGCTCACAAAAATTGACACATCCTCTGACCTTGGAGTAATCCAAAGATATGCATCTCGATCCGGACCCGAATGCCAGTCAAATTTGGTAATTCTTTTCCATCCTACAAGGCTGACCATCCTTGAAGGATAAACATACATCGAACAGTCCGAAACAAACAAGGCTTCGGGATATACTGTTCTGCCGCTGAGGGTTCTGCCTTTGGGAAGTGTCACATTCAGAGTATATTCCGTATCAAACTCTGGAAGAAATAAACTTGTCCAACAGTTACCGTTCCATTTAAACTTGTATGAAAACCCTCCTCCGGACACAGTCACATCGGCATCTTCAACAGCCACATAGCCTTCTCCTGCCGAACTTTTAGCATAATAAAGCCAAAGCTTCTGTTCGGTGATAGCATTGGATGTTCCCGACCCTTGCCGTTCCCTCTTCAGCACGCAATTCACCACTACAGGCATTTCCTCCAGGGGGTCCATAACAATGGGCTCCGTGCAGGCACACAGCAACAGAAATGGCAAAAGGGAGAGTCTCTTCATACGGTCAGAAACTGATCGAATACTTCACACTCGGCATAATCGGCAGGAGCGATATCTGCTTCCACTGGTCGGTGTCGGGGTCATAGGAAAGGGCGAAGGGGTTGTGCCGGTTGAGCACGTTGTAAACGCCGATGTTCAAAGTCTGCGGATGCTTGCGGCCGGTAAACTCTATCAGCGCGCTGATATCCCAGCGGATATAGGGCGGCATACGGTAGTTGTTGAGCGAAGTGTAGAACTTCTGCTCCACCAGTCCGGTGATGAAATTATCGTCCCACCAGCTTCCGGCGGTAACCGTCTCCCAGTGCCCGGACTGATAGGTAAACAGCGTTGCGATGCTGACATTCAGCCTCTCCCGCGAAAGCACCCTGGCCGAGGCTGAAGCGTTGAAAATGTGCTCGCGGTCGTATTTGGCCGGAAATATCTTTCCCTTATTCAAATTGGGGAAGAGCCTGTCGGTCTTGGACCAGGTGTAGGCGAAGCGCCAGGTAGCCAGGCCGGAGGTCTTTTCGTAGAGGAACTCCAGGCCGCGCGAAGTGCCGGTGCCGACCTCGATATTCTCCTCCCATCCGGCTATTGCCGAGTCGAAGAGCTTGGTGGCATCGGAGAAGTACACCAGGTTCGACATCTCCTTGTAGTACGCGCCCGCGGAGAAGTGATGGTTGCCGGCATCGGAGTAGATGCCCGCGTAGGCTTGCCTGGTCTGCTCCGGGCGGAAGCGCTTGGAAGGCGGCACTATCATATCGAGCGACCATCCCAGCGGAATGCCCTCCAGGGTGTGGTAGAACTGGGATAGATAGTCGCCGGTGGCCTCAAGGCCGAGGTACTTGAAGAAGCGGATGCGAAGCAGGACGCTGGCTTCCGGGGCAAAGCCCGAAGCGTTATTGTAGTTCAGGCGCCCCGCCAGACGGAGCATGCTTCGCTCGGTGCTGCCGCGCTCAAGCTGCCCGTGGAGGGTGCCGGTGACGTTCCAATGCACATTCTTTACCAGCGGCGAACTGGTTTTGGGGAAGAGGCCGGTGCTCTTCAGCACCCGTGCGGATCCGGGATTGAAGCGGGCCGCACGGACCTTGAGCCCGTATTGCGCCTTCCATTTCTCGCCTGCCATGGTATTCACGCAGGCGTGCAGCATCGTCTCGTCGAGAAGGCTGCGGATCAGCAGGTCGTTGGAGGTCTTGTCCATCTGCTTGATCATTCCCTGCGAATTGCCATAGTGGTTGAAGGATGCGGTCACGCCAAGGGTGCCGCCTTTCTTCCGCCAGGGGGCATCGTACTGCGCGATCAGAATCGCGTTGTTCCAGGTCATCTTGTCTTCCGAGCCGCTGTCCATCAGGAAGTTGTACTTGTCGAGGCTGTGGAAGGCCGTGAGCGAAAGGGAGCGATTGGCGTCCACCCGGTACTTGAGCTTGGCGTAGAGGTCGTAGATGGCCGCATCCGCGTCCTTGATGCTGACGGCTTCCGGGTCCATCAGGCCCTTGATGGCCTTATACTCCAGGCCGGCGGGCGACACGCGCACGGCCGCATTCAGCGAGAGCCTGTTCTCGATCAACGGCGTGCTCACATATCCGCCCAGCAGGAAGTTGCTGACGTCTCCCTTGGCAGAGAATGTGTCGAAGGAACCGTCCTTCGAGCGAAGCTTGATGTGCGACGAGCTCAGGTTTCCTTCTTCGGAAGAGAAACCACCCACCTGGAATTCCGCCACGGAAACGACCTCCGGCGGGTAGGCCGATGTGAGGCCCACGAGGTGGGATGTGCCGTAGATGGGCACGCCGTCCAGCGTCTGCACGTTGCCGCCCATGTTGCCGCCGCGCACATAGTAGCTGGACGATCCGTCTGAGCCGCTGGCCACGCCGGGCAGCGTCTGCACGAACTTCACGAAATCGGCCTCTCCGGTGGGGGTTGCCATCGCCGAGATGTCCGAAATCTTCAAAATGCGCTCACTGAGGGTTTTCTGGCCGCTGCGCACATCCTCCTTGATTGCCGGAGGAAGGGTATCGGTCCTGGGGAGTTCCTGGGCAGTCGCCGCAAAACAGAGCGCCAGAGCCGGAAATACGAGTAATCTATAATTGTTCATAATTGGGGCAATAATCAAACGTATAATCAGATCCGAATATGCCGAGGCCGCCTTGGATATTGGTGTTATCGACCTTCGGCGAAAAAACATTCACAAGTTCATCTGCATTCACAAGGGTGCTGCTCACCAGTTCGCGAAGATACGCGTCATACTCTTCCGACAGGAAATGAAGCGTCATCGGAAAAACTAGAAAGCCGGGCTCGTACCACCAGAGAGGGGCTTCATAGTAGTAGTCGACCTCCAGCATAAAGAGTTGCCTGTCTGTTATGCCGCTCTCAAGCTGTGTCCAGCTTGATGGACGTGTCAGTTCGTAAGGTATTCCGTTATCGAAATCCGCCGGGTGGTGGATGCGGAGAAAACCGGCATAGAGAGGCCGGCCGGAACATATCTCCAGATACCGTTTCCAGTAATCCGACGGATAATCCATAAAAACATTCTTAAAGAAATCATCCCATGAACCATATGTGATATTGAATCCGTCCGCTCCAGGATGCGAGGTGCTGAAGAGACGTATCGTTTTTTCTCCCTTCTTAGGAATAAACCACATGTACACATCCCTGCCCGAACTGTTGCCGCACACATAATAATACTTGTACCTAAATACATCTGTCGCCCCCACATCGACTTCCTTAGAGCCAAGACTCAGAAAATCGGGATAGATGGTAGAGGCGCTGATTTTCCTCCCGTCGGGAAGAAGTATTTTCAGCGTATACTCGGTATGGTGAACAGGCCGGAAAGTGCAACTATAGTTGGTTCCGTTCCACTCAAAAACGTGAGTCTGCCCGCCACCGCTGACTATTACGCTCGCATTACTGATCTTTGCATACTCCTTGGCAGACGGGCGCGCGGCATAATAAAGGTCAAGCGTCTGCTCCTCCGCATCGAGGCCCGGAGTCTTCGAATGCAGCACGCAGTTCACCACCACCGGCATCTCCTCCAGCGGATCCATTACAATGGTTTCCACGCAGGAAGAGAGCAGCAGTGCAAAAGCTGTGAATATGGCAATGGGGTTATTCATCCTCCTGACGGAAATTGTATATTATAATGGGATTGTATGGGAAACCATTATTTGTAGTCGGCCAGTTACCATTCGAGAACCAGCATTTAACATTATTGTTTTGACCATCCCACCCCCAGTTCATCAATAGGTATTGTGAAGAACTATATGAATATTCATGTTCAATATCTCCCTCATTGACATCTGGTATATACAATTGCTTCTCCTCTTCGGTATAGCAAAGATCATAATTGTAATAACTCAGGGAGTCTGATGATGCCATATACCACATATATACTGCATCTGTCGTTGTACGATAGTCATGATAACCGTCTATTACCCAGGCATGCCCTCCTGAATAGTCGTTTCCGGACTGATTTGCATAGGCATAGATCATGACGGGAAAACCATTATCAATTGAGGTTTTTACTGTTTGATAATGATATGAAGTTTTATCGTAATCAACACTAAAATATGGGAAAGCGTCAGCCACTCTTGATGAATCTGCGCCTGAGCTATAAGGATAGTATCTCATGTCGACATGTTCTCCTATATCAAGCATTAGGTCTCCAACATAAGTGGTTATCTCTTCGTCTGCTTCCTTGGCCATAGCTGCCCAACGAGTTGATGGATTATTGTATTGTGAACGAGACAGGCTACTAAAATAATAATAGTTATAAGTACTATTATAACCATAAGTGGGCGAAAGCAAATGATAAAGCCCCATTGAGAAACTTTTATTCATCTTTAAATAGTACAAGACTTGGGCTGTGGCTACAGACACACATCCAGTAGGGCGCCTGCTTTCAGAAGAAACAGAGATATAAGGATAGCGATAATTCCATGGCTCTCCTTGGCCCCATTTCGTATTTAGTAGATGCGTCACATGATCCTGAGTAATGGTTTCATCATCACGAATATGCCACCTTATCCAATAGTAATCTTCCTCTCCGGATTTTGTCTTCGCTTCCGATTGCTCCACCCTCTTAATATCTTCGGTTTTCCTCAATGTCGCCATATGCGCTTTTGTGGTTTCATACCAAAACAAGAATTCCGGGTTCTCAATATTGTTCGGTTCCAACTCTCCTTCTTCATCGAAAGCCAGAATCTGGTTTTCGGCCCTGTCATCAGCCGCCACCAAAGCCCAACCCTCATCAAAACGGGCGAGATACATAACAACGTCGCCCTCTTCTTCAATAGGTGTTATTTCCACAGGCTCTTTTTTTAGAAAAGACTGTGACAAAAAGCCACCAATATCTTCCTTGCTTACAAAGTGATCAACGGCCTCAAACTCTGGAGTAACCATGGTAGTAATAATCGAGTTGGGACCTTCACCAATCTCTCCGTCATTGTAAAAAGCCTCTCTGTTGCAAGAAAGAATGATTGAGATAATCGAAAAGTATAGGAATAACTTTTTCATAATGATAATTCTTATTGTTGAAAGATTAACGGGATATAAAGTTGAGGATTAACGCCAATTGAATAATGATACATCGCACCAAAGTAACCTTTACCATTGACGATGTTAGAATAGTCTATATCTGGAGAAAAAAACTGGAAAACCAGTTCATCCGAATGCATCTGTTTGTTCGCTAGCTCTCTTAACAAAGCATCATATTCATCCGACATGAAGTAGAATTCATATCGGGTGTCTATATAGAGGCCGGGATATAAACCATCGCCGTCAGGATCAATGCCATAAGGATCGTCATAAGAGACCATTCTATCGGAATCAAAATCCGCAGCCAGACAAAATTCTGAATTCCAGTCATATGTTATTCGTACATAGTCTTTATGAACAGGCGATGAGGATAAATAATTTTTCAAGTATGAATGGTAGTCTGTGTAAAAAGGGATATTAATATTACTGTGCAGATGTTTATAAGCATTAAAATTATCGAAACTACCATTTATTATATTGAAGTTGTCTGCGCCAGGATGATTTGTGATTATTTTCTCAACATTCTTGTCTCCTTCCTTTGCAAAAACCCAGAGATTTGACGTTCCGTTTTTTTCGACATCACTAGAATTGCCGTCAGGAGAACCCCGATATCCAATGAACGGTTCGCTAGCAGCAAATGCTGACGCGATAATCACTGTTTTTTTAGAATCTGTGGATACTGTGGTAATGTTATTACTACAAGATTCGAAGAAAGGTGGCACCCCACCAATAACCCCCACAAAAGAAGGAAACACCATCGTCGATGATAATTCTTTACCATCCTTCAATTTAATACTTAAATCATAAGTCTCTTCAAACACCGGTAAAAAGGACGATGTCCAGCATTCCCCGTCCCACACAAAATAGTATGATTGTCCGCCACCGGAAACTTTTACCGTCGCGTCATTGATGGGTGTGTATTCTTTCTCCGATGGGCGCTTGGCAAAATACAGATACAGTTTTTGTGCCGGAAGTTCTGATGGAAAACTATACACTGGTGTGCCATAATCTAAATCTCTATATACTTCCCTAGTCAGCACGCAGTTCACTACCACCGGCATCTCCTCCAGCGGATCCATCACGATGGGCTCCACGCAGGACGCCGCCAGCAGGGAAGTAATAACAACTATTATCCGTTTCATTACCATTTTGCTCCAAAAATCCCGATTCCACCTTTTATGTTGGTGTATATTTTTCGCATTGAATACATATTGACCATTTCGTCTTTTCCAAGATATGCATTTTCTATAATATCCTTCAGGTACAGGTCGTATTCTTCCGAAAGGAAGTCGATTTCGACAGGATAAGAATAATACATGGGCCGTTTTTCATCCGGCTCCATAGGACCATATTCAAGAATGAAAAGGTCTTTGCTGCTGACCCTGTCACTCTCAGGCTCAAACATTTTCCCCCGCAATCCACTATCATAATCCGACGGATGGAATATCCTCACAAAACCGGGATGCAGAGGCAGTCCTTCGGCAACCTTCTCATATTTCTCCCATAGTTCCTGATCCGAACGGTATTCCTTTTTGCGGTCGTTTTCCCATTTTGTATACTTGATGTCCGCATACTGCGCTTTCTGCTGGTCAAAAAGTGGCAGATCTTTGAAAACACCTGTTTCACTTATATTGAAATTGTCTGAATAATGATGGCTTGTACTGAATAATATCTCCGTAGTATCTACTTTCGAAGTAATCCAAATATAAGCCTCGTCGGGACAGATGACGGTTTTATAATTATAACTGTGCGAATCTTTGTTATATCCTCCTGTTGCTTTTGTGACATATCTCCAATGCGCATCGGAACTCCTAATAACATAAGGCGAAGGATAAGCATAGCTGAAAACCCCAATACTCGCAATTCCCATACACTCGGGATATCTGGTTTGAGCCGTTATCTTTTCTCCTGTTTTAAGCTTGACATCCAGCTTGTATTCGGTTCCAAAATCAGGCAGAAACTCAGAAGTGTAGCATTCTCCATTCCATGAAAACCAGCAAGTCCTGCCACCTCCTATGACTTTTACCGAGGCATCGTCAATGAAACTGTACTCTTTTTCTGAAGGCCTCTTGGCATAATACAAATACAGTCTTTGCACGGGGGTTTTATAGTCTGCCCTCTGCTCATAATCAATACCCCAGTTATCCCTAGTCAGCACGCAGTTCACCACCACCGGCATCTCCTCCAGCGGATCCATCACGATGGGCTCCACGCAGGAGGAGAGCAGCAGTGCAACTGTGATTATGGAAAACGTTCTATATGACATCATATTTCCCCATGAACAGGATGGCGCCTGTGCTGACCTCACGAATCATATACATAAAGGGGCGCGTGGCATAAAACTCGAAAACGGTCGGCGGGGTCGGAGGAGGAGCAACTGTGGCGAACTCCATACCGATAACGGTAACCGCAGCCGCTTCCGAACCTTTTTCATCAACTTTGATTTTAGACTTCTGAACAATTTTGGTCACCATAATAGGGTCTTCCGCCATTTGAGAGAAGTTTGAGAAGGGGAAGAATTGGAAAGCGCTGATCATGCCCATAGACTTCAACACATCCTTCAGATATATTGTAGAAGCCGTTTCAAATTTGGGGATTTTAAGTTTTACGTGGCTATTCGCCATCATATTCAAACGTGAGGGCTCAGCTTCCAGAGCCGCCGCGACATTGGCAAGAGTTTCTCCTTCATTCGGCAGGGCCACCACCATCTGGAATGCGCCGTTGCCATAAGGGAGGCGTACCATCTTATATTGGTCACACTCATAATAACCCAGGTCTGACTGTTTGTTCATATAATTCACCTTGACCTTCGAGCCGTTCTCCATAGTAAAAATGTCCTGCCTGGTATTCCTGGTATCGAATTTTACGTTTTCGCCCCAGATTCCCTTGAAATAAATGGCATTCATCAGCAAGGCATAAGTATCAGGATCCAACTCGTCCAGCAATGAGGGAATCATCCCGTTGGTCTGTTCCTTCGCCCAATTGTTGATGTAAGAAAGGGCGGCTTTGTTTTCGGTTTTGAAGTCGAAACTCTTCGCGAGCGCATCGTAGTAGGTAGAAAGAGTGATGGTGTAGTCATTTTTGAGGCGGGCAAATGCGGCATTGGCAATCAGGGCGTTGGCCAGATTCAATTTCACCGTATTATCTACTTTGTATAGGGATTCTGCCAGATACTTACAGAACTCATTGACATCCGCCATTTCTCCTGCCTTGTAGCCCAACAGATTCAGGATTTCCTCCTGGGTGGTGCCGGCCGCGCCATTACAGAGCATGGAAAGAGCATATTCGACACTCAGCGGAGATACCATAAAACTGGACTTCTCCTGCGCCAGCAATTTACTGAACAGCTTGAAAGCAAACTCATTGCCTGCATTTACGTAAGCAACCTGGGCTCTGGAAAGTGTTATATCTTTTCTTTCGATGGGAGTAATATCTTCGTCCTGGCCTTTCCCCATATTAAGGAAACCGGAGCAACCTGCCATCAAAACTATCGACGATAGGATAAAAGCAAAACGATTCATAGTCACAAGGTTCATTAATCTTTCAAAGATATTCTGGCGCCCAGTTTAAAAGAGGGGGCGTAAGGATTGCTGCTATAGTATGTGTCCAGCGTGGTGCCATCGCTGAAGTAGCGGTTGAATGCGACTTCGCCGAAGATACAGAAAGGCCCGGCGATCCTGTACTGCGCACCGGCGGAAGCGGTCAGGGCAAGTTGCGTCGGATGATCGTTGATCCTGACGGAGCTTCCGCCAATCTTGCTCATACGCCCGCCGAGGCAGTAAGCCACCGAGCCGCCGCCGGAAACATAGGCCGAGAAAACCCGGCTTTCCAGCACCTTGAATTGAAGGGCCAGCGGGATTCCCAGATAATGTAACTGGCGGGAATAATTGTCTTCGCCCTTAGTGATGTCGGAGTGAAGATAACTGTATGTGAGCCCGCTTTCCAGCGCAAGCCTGCGCGTGAAGCCATAAGATAGCGACGCCCCTACGTTCAAGGGCATATCGTGATGCATCCTGAGTTTAGGCGTTTCAGGCGTAGTGGACGGTGTGTCGGCATAAGCCCTCACTGAACTTAGCCAAGAATAAGAACGGTCGGGAAAGACACTTATAAAAGAACTCGGGTCGGCAGCGATTTTATTCAGGACGATAACCTTGCTTGCTCCATTAGAAGCGGCACTGCCCGAAGCGAAGAAGCCCAGCGCAAAACCTTGGTTGCGGCGCCTTGGAGAAGGGGTCTCGGCGAAGGGGTCGGGGGCCGGCTCAGTGGCGGGTGCGGGGGTGGGCTCCACCGGTTCGGCGGGGGTCGTTTCGGCGGGGGTCGTGGTCAAAACGCGGTCTTTTTGATCACGAGGGGTGGTGTTTTCGGGGGTTCGTGCACAAATCGGGGCGTTTTTGACCACGACTCCTGCAGTCGGACTGGCAACGCGCGGATTGTGCATAGCGCCCAGCACGGTGTTCCCTGCTGAACGGGAGATTTGTTCCGGATTCAGGCCGTTTTTCGGAACAAATTCGACCGACGAACCGTCAGCAAGGAGAGCCGGAGCAGTCTGGGCGGGCGAACCGTCAGCGAGGAGCTCCGGAGCAGGCCGGGCGGGCTCGGCAGTGGGGGCCACTTCTGCGATGAGGTCGGGCGTGGGCTGAGCGGGGGTGCGGAGGAGAAGCACCGTGGCGATGCAGGCCGCGGCTGCGAGGGGCGCCCACACGACGGGACGGAGAACCCGACGGGCCGGGCCGGACAGAGCCCCGGGTGCGGCAGCCATCAGCGAAGCAAACTTGGCTTTGCGCGCAGATATATCTTCAGGAACGGGGTTGGCCTCCAACTCCGCCCACATCTTTTCGAGTGCGTCTTCTTTTTTCATCAACTATAAAGACGCAGATTTCGCAGGAATCCCTAAAGCCCCCCAAGATATTTTCGCAGATCCGCGAGAGCTCGGGAGATGTGATACTCCACCGCCTTTTCACTGAGCCCCATCAGCGAGGCGATCTCCGCATTCTTCAGGCCCTTGGCACGGCTGAGAAGGAACACCTCCCGACGCTTCATAGGCATCTTCGCTATGCACCGGTTCACCGCCTCCATCATCTCCGACCGGGCCATATCCCCCGAAACCTCAGAACCCAGAAGCCCGGCAATTCCAGCATCCTCCAGGCTGATGGAAGGGGCCTTGGCATAGCGTCGGAACCAGTCGGCCACGGCATTGCGGGTGGAGGCAAAAAGATATGCGCTGATATTGTCTTTCCCGGCAAGATTCCTCCGGCGGTTCCAAAGATTCAGGAACACATTCTGGCAGATATCTTCCGCTACCGAAGCATCCTTCACGAGCGCCTGCGCGAAACGTTCCACCAGCGGAGCGTACTTCATATAAAGCGCCTCGAACGCCTCCCTGGAGCCATTCGCCAAGCCGTTCAGGTATTTTCGATCCTCGGACATCTCCACAAATTTAGCGTTTTTTGCTATCTTTGCATATATGAAACCACTCCACGCCAACATGAAAATGGCTGACCTCATAGAGGTCAATTACCATCTTCTGGCGGTGCTCACACGATTCGGAATCGAAGGGGGATTCGGAGAGAAGACAGTGCGGGACATCTGCGAGAAGAACCATCTGGATACGGACACCTTCCTCCTCATCTGCAACGTCTATACCCACAAGGACCACGAGCCCTCCGAGGAGATACTGCGCGACGGGCATATTGACGACATCCTCCGCTACCTCCACCAGAGCCACGACTACTACATGAGCAACGCCCTGGTGCTGCTGGCATCCACAATCGAGGAGCTCATAAAGCCCTGCTCCGACACCCAGAAGAAGGTCATCTGGCAGTTTTTCGCAGAGTACAAGGCGGAACTGGAGAAGCACTTCGCCTACGAGGAAGGGGAGGTGATCCCCTATGTGCAGAGGCTGCTTCTTGGCAAGCGCGACCCTCACTACAGCATCGACCGCTTCGAGGAGAACCACTCCAATATAGAAGAGAAACTTTCCGACCTCAAGAGCCTGATACTCAAGAGTTTACCCGCGACTTGCGATGACCGCCTGCGCGTGCGGCTCCTCAACTACATCTTCGCCCTCCAGAGCGACCTCGACTCCCACACCGCCATCGAAGACAACATCCTGGTGCCTATGGTGCGGCTGATCGAGAACCCTTCGTACAGCGGGCAGAGGGCGGTTTCTGCAAGCGATCCCCAAAGCGAACGTGACGAACTGTCCGACAGGGAGATAGAGATTCTGGTGAGTGTGGCGCAGGGCCTCCTCAACAAGGAGATTGCCGATCGGCACAACATCAGCATCAACACGGTCATCACCCACCGCAAGAACATCACCCGCAAGACCGGCATAAAGACCGTCGCCGGCCTCACCGTGTATGCCATCCTGAACGGTTACGTGGATATCAATTCCGTAAAATAGCGCTCCGGCACTTTTCCCGAAGACAGGGAAATTATTATTTGTTTTTGTCGCAAGTTCAGCCTATATTTGCGACAAAACGGACTATCTTATGGACAGCGTTGAAAAGAAAATCGAGCGTATCGTTAAGGCCGGAGGGGAAGGCAAGGTGTACTTCCCGTCAGACTTTTTCGATTGCGGCACGGAGAAAGCCGTGTCCAAAGCCCTCCAGCGCCTGGTGGCGTCGGAGGTGCTTATGAGGATGGAAAGAGGGCTTTATTGCTACCCCACCATCGACAGGAGGTGGGGATTGGGGAAACTTTCCGCCAGCGCCGAAGAAGTGCTGCAGGCCTATGCCGAAAGGGACGGTTTCAAATACGGCCCCTGCCCCGGAATGGCCCAGAACGCCCTCGGTCTGTCGGACCAGGTGGTGATGAACCCTGTATATAGCACTGACGGCCCCACTCGCAGGATCCCTTACGCAAAAAAGCGCAGGCCCATTGTGCTCTACCACGTTCCGCCAAAAGTTTTCAACTACAAATCCGAGATCATTATGCTCACCGTAATCGCCCTCAACGACATAGGCAAGAACGATCTCTGGCAGTTCGACCTCGACCGCATGCAGGACATCTACCGGCAGATACCCTACAGCGAAATCCGCAACGATCTCAAGAACACTCCATCCTGGATAAGGAACTTAATCCTCGGTTTCTATGGCAAAGCAGCAAGCAATTGACTTTTGGGCATATCCTGACGATGCCAAAGCGGATCTATATGAAAAGATCCACAAAGAAATGAAGGTCGACCCAAAGGCGGCCGAGAAGGACTGGTGGGTCAGCCACGTCATCAAGGCCGTCTTCGAGCTGCGCTGCGCGGACGCCCTCACATTCAAGGGCGGCACCTCCCTCAGCAAGGCCTGGGGCATCACAGAACGCTTCTCCGAAGATGTCGACATCTCCATCGACAAATCCTTCTTCGGCCTCAGCGGCGACACGCACTCCGCCCGGGACCGCATCCGCAAACTCTCCCGGAAGTACATCCACGACGAGGTGATGGGGGAATTGTCATCCATCCTGTATGTGCTGGGCGCCTGGCAGGCCGAGATGGTCTTCAAGACCAGGGATGATTCCGATGCCGACCCTACCGTCCTCCTCATCCCCTACCACAGCGTCCTGCCCGTGCATCCATATATAAAAGAAGTGGTGAAGGTGGAGTTCAGCTGCCGCAATCCGCGCGAGCCCAGGGAGCCACGGCAGATAGTCCCGTTTGCGGCCGAGCTGTCGCCGATGATAGATTTCCCCGAGACCGTAGTGCCCACCGTCACCCCCGCCCGAACCTTTCTGGAGAAGGTTTTCCTGCTTCACGAAGAGTTCCAGAAAGATCATCCCCGGCACCGGAGGATGTCCCGGCATCTCTACGACCTCTACCGGCTGGATCAGGCCGGATATGCCGACAAGGCGATGGCCGATCCGGACCTCTACCACACCCTGGTGGAGCACCGGAAAGTCTTCAACGCCATCCGGGGAATCGACTACTCCAACCATACGCCGGATAAGCTGGACATCCTGCCCAGCGGAGACCAGTTGCCGCTATGGGAAGCCGACTACCAGGTGATGCAGGACCAGTATATCTATGGGGATGTCCCCTCTTTCGGGGAATTGATGAAAGCACTAACCGGCGTGCAGGACCGTCTGCACGGGATGAAACTATAGGGAATATTCGCAGCCGCAGAAGGTCTGGTTGTAGAAGTTCTGCTCGCGGATGATTTCGCTGCGGCGGGGCTGGAGGCCGCCCTTGCGCCAGTTGCGGCCCCACCACTGCACTGCATGCCGCCCTTCCGCATCCACGGCATCAGCGCAGGCGCGCCCCGATGCCTGCGCGCAGGCCCTGCGCCCGGCTTCATCCACCTGCTCCATACTCTTCCAGCGCGAGGACGCCAGGCTGGTCGTGAGGGTGCCGAAGCCATGCTCCGAGGCATAGCGCGCGGCCCTGGCAAGACGGAAAGCGAAGCACTCCAGGCATCTCGGGCCGCGCTCCGGGGCGTCTTCACGACCCCTTGCCACTTGTGCGAGCCACTCGGAATGGTCGTAATCATCATCAATCACCTTTATCCCGAAAAGCGCAGCATAACGCAGAATCTCCGCCCGGCGCTTCTCGTATTCCTCCCTGTCGTATATGTTGGAATTGCTCCAGAAGATGGCCACGTCCTCCGCCGGATTGCGGCCGGCAGCCTTGTACGCCTCCGACAGGGCCTCCACTATGGCCCCGGAACACGGCGCGCAGCATGAATGCAACAGCAGGCGCCCTTCCGGCAGTTCTTCTGGCAATAATCCGTTCATTTCCCTGCAAATTTACAAAATCCTTTTTCATCGTCAAGCGTGCATGCTGTCCCTTATTACCGGACAGCGTGCACGTTTTTCCGGCCAAAGTGCGCTTGCTGTCCGCTTTTGTAGGACAGTATGCACACCCCTGTATGCAAAAGACCTCGTTTTGCATACGGGAGGCTCGAAAACCGAAGGGTTGTATGCAAAAATGGCCGTTTTGCATACGCCCGGCATATAGTTGAAGATTAATTGTTATTTTTGCAATATGAAAAAGACAGTATTGGTGTCCGGCGGCGCCGGATTCATCGGAAGCCACGTGACAGTGGAACTCGTTCAGGCAGGGTACGATGTGCTCATAGCCGACAATTTCAGCAATTGCGACGAAACCAACTATAAAGGCGTCTGTGCCATCCTGGGCAGGCAGATGCCCCTCGTGAAGATGGACTTCTGCGACGCAGCGGCGGCAGACAGGCTCTTCGCCGAGAACAAGATAGACGCGGTCATCCACTTCGCGGCCTTCAAGGCCGTGGGCGAATCCGTGGCCAAGCCGCTCATGTACTACAAGAACAACCTCGAGTCGTTCATGAACGTGCTTGAGGCCGCCCAGGCGCACGGCTGCACCAACGTACTGTTCTCATCCTCCGCCACCGTCTACGGCGAACCGGACGAGGTGCCCGTCACCGAACAGAGCCCCCGCAAGCCCGCCACATCCCCCTACGGCAACACCAAGCAGATGTGCGAGGATATACTCCAGGACAGCGTCCGCGCCAGCGAGGGCAAGCTCCACGGCATACTCCTCCGCTACTTCAACCCCATCGGAGCGCATCCCAGCGCCCTCATCGGCGAACTCCCCCGCGGCGTGCCCAACAACCTGGTGCCTTTCATCACCCAGACCGCCATCGGCAAGCGCGAGTGTCTGAGCATCTTCGGCAACGATTATCCCACCGAAGACGGCACCTGCAAACGGGACTATATCGACATAGTGGACCTCGCCAAGGCCCACGTGTATGCCGTGCGCCGCATGCTGGACGGCAAGATGAAGCAGGGATGCGAGGTCTTCAATGTGGGCACCGGCCGCCCCGTGAGCGTGCTGGAGCTGGTGAACGCGTTCGAGAAGGTGAACGGCCTCAAACTCAACTGGAAGTTCGCACCCCGCCGCGCAGGAGACGTGACCGCCATCTGGGCAGATCCCACCCTGGCCAACAACGAGCTGGGCTGGAAGGCGGAACGCTCTGTAGAAGAGACGCTTGCGGCCGCCTGGGCCTGGGAGAAACGCCTGGCAGGGAAGTAGATTCCTTCGCTGCGCTCGGAATGACAGGTTAACAATGACAGTAGGATTAATATCCGATACCCACGGAGTGTTCAGCCCCGGGTTCCGGGAGTTCCTGGAGCCCGTAGATGAACTCTGGCACGCCGGCGACTGGGGCGGAGACGACGCCTTCCTCAAAAGCATCCGGGACTTCAAGCCCGTCGTAGGGGTGTATGGCAACTGTGACGGCTATCCCGCCCGCTACGATTATCCGGAATTCCAATCCTTCACCCGCGAGGGCCTGAAGATACTTATGACCCACATCGGCGGATACCCCGGCCACTACAATCCCGTGGCCAGGCGCGTAATCATGGAAGAGAAGCCGGGGCTTTTCGTGTGCGGGCATTCCCACATCCTGAAGGTGCAGTGGGATGAGCAGTATAACATGCTCACGATGAACCCGGGCGCGGCCGGCCTGCAGGGATGGCAGGTGGTGCGCACCGCCCTCCGCTTCAAGATCGAAGCGGGTGCGGTAAAGGGTCTGGAAGTGTTCGAGCTGCCGCGGCAGTAGCAGGGCGTGCAACCGGCTCTAGGCCAGTCCCGGGCGGCAGGGCTTGCCGGCATCCCGGCGATGCTTGAAGTAGAGTTCCTCCGTGGCGAGAGCCATCTTGGTTACCGCGAAGTCGCAGTCGTGCGGGTAGATGTACCAGGTATCCTCCAGGGTATTCAGGTCCACGCAGTCCCCGTATTTCCCCAGATACTCATATTCGATATGGCAGGAGTAGAGCGCCGGCACCGGGATCTCCATATCTAAGGGATCCCCGTCCACATCCGTGCCGTGCACATGGAAGCCTCTTCCGTCCTGCACCATCGTGCCCTCTCCCAGGTGGATGAAGCGTTTGGCGTTGGGCAGCGAGTAGACCTTTACAGGCATGGCGCCGGTGGTGTAGCGGCCTTCCTCTACCTCCTTGCGCACGTTCGCGCGCTCCCACTCGTACCAGTCGGGGATGTGGGAGAATTCGGTTTCGCCCTCCAGCGCCCGCAGTTCGCCCAGTTCAGTCATCTCCCAGCGCTTGCCGCAGTGGGTGCAGAAGAGCTCGCTCCCCTCGCTGGACATCTTGTATTCGGCGCCGCAGTGAGGGCACTGGTAGAGCACCTTGTGGAGGCCTTCCGCCCGCTTGGGATAAGGGGTGCGTATGCCACGCTCCTTCTGCCAGGCAAAGTCGTCGTACTGGAAGGCGGCCACTATGCGGTCGTTGATCTCGTCTACGCTGGCCTCGCGCAGCTGCTCCCGGGTGAAAAGGAGGGAGTACTCCGCCTCGGTGGGCTTGACCCCGCGCTCATGCAGGTTCCAGAAGGGAGAGTTTACGTGGTGCCCGTGGCAGATGAGGGTCGCCACCGGCACATCCATCATCTTGCAGAGCTTCCCAAGAGATGCGGGCAGAACCGCGGTGGTGCCGCAAAGCGAGTAGCGGGCTTCGGGATATACTACCGCTATATCTTTGTTGTCCAGCACTTTGCGCAGCTGGCGCACCAGCACGGTGTCGGAGGTGAACTTGCGCTTGCAGATGCAACCCACATTGCGCAGCAGCCATTCCCGGCCGATGAAGCCGTCGATAGCCACCACGTAGTTGGCCCGGCGCGGATAGATTATCTGCGTCGCCACCTTGAAGTCCATGAAGGCGTTATGGTTGCAGAGAAGGATGAACGGAGGCTCAAGGCCTTCGGTGCCGATTTTGGTAATCTTAGGCCTGTGCGCCATTACGGCCGGCCAGCTAAGGAGTTTGGTGATGGGTTTCAGGTACCATTGCGTGCGTATCGGATCGCGCGCCATGTCGAAACGCGGAAATATTTTCTTCATCTGGTTCAGGTATTACACTGCCAGCCTGCAAGATAGCAAAATTCTGCCAAAGTGCAAAGAAGCTAGTATAATCCTTCCGGGAGATTCAGGGAGAGGGTGCGGGAGGCCTCGTCGATGCCGGCGATAAAGTCTTCGTGAAGAGGAATGAGGGGTTCGCTGCCGTCGGCAAGCTTCACATAGAGGCAGGGGTTGCCGGGGATGGGCTCAAGCCCGGTGCAGGTGCCTATCGCCCTGCCATGGTCGATGATGGCCCAGCCGGTGAAATCGAGCTCCTGCTCATCTTCCATCTCCACATCGGCATAGATGGTGCGGCCGACCATCTCCTCGGCGTCCTCCAGGTTCCGGACGTCATTCAGGTGCACTACCGTCTTGCCGCCTTTCGGCTGGCAGTCGAGAATAAAGAAAGGAACCTGCAATCCATCGAATTCGATGAATACAGGTTCCTTGAAGTCCAAAGTTTCCAGATCGACGTTGCCGCTCAGGAGCAGCCCTCCGTCGGTGCCGAAAGATTTTACGACTTTGGCAACAGGGAGCATTATGCTTCCTCTGCAGGTGCTTCGGCGGCCTCCTCGGCGGGAGCCTCTTCGGCAACAGCCTCTGCCTGCTTTGCAGCAAGTTCGGCGGCCTTCTTTGCGATAGCCTCTGCGCGTGCCTCTTTCACCTTGGTCTCCTCTGCCTTGGCAGCCTTCTTTGCTTCGATGGCGGCGTTGGCGAGGGTCGACTTCTTGGCAGCGATCTTAGCGTCACGCTCTGCCTTCCAGGCGTTCCACTTTGCATCGGCCTGCTCCTGGGTGAGGGCGCCCTTTGCAATGCCACCATTGAGGTGCTTGCGGAGAAGGACTCCTTCGTAGGAGAGGATGCGACGGCAAACCAGGGTAGGTTCTGCACCTACATTGAGCCATGCGAGGGCACGGTCTGCATTGAGAACGATGGTAGCAGGGTTGGTGTTGGGATTGTAAGAACCGATCTGCTCGATGAAGCGTCCGTCACGAGGGGCGCGGGTGTCGGCCACAACAATGTCGAAGAATGCGAAATTCTTCTTTCCGTGGCGCTGGAGACGAATTTTAACAGCCATTGTGTTTCTGTTTAATAGTTAATAAATGTGTATCCCTCAACTCGTAAGGGGCTGCAAAGTTAAATATTTTTTCGGAAAATTTTGTGTTTTCCGGAATTATCTATATTTTTGCAGTCCAAAAACGCGGTAGTGGTGAAATGGTAGACACGCTACTTTGAGGGGGTAGTGCCCGTTGGGGTGTGTGAGTTCGACTCTCACCTACCGCACAAGGAGACATCTTCGAAAGAGGATGTCTCCTTTTTATTTTCAAAAATCAAGAATATTGAGTATATTCGTGCACGGATAGCGTATTACCAAAATGAAAGCTTTAATCCGTACCGATTTTCTCCTCCCCGGGCAGGTGTCCAAATATACGGGCAAAGTCCGCGACGTTTACTCAATAGGCAAAGATTATCTTGTGATGGTGGCCACCGACCGCATCTCCGCATTTGATGTGGTGCTGCCGGAAGGCATACCGTTCAAGGGCCAGGTACTCAACCAGATAGCATCCCGTTTCCTCGATGCCACCGCCGACATCATCCCCAACTGGAAGATTGCGGAGGTGGATCCCATGGCCACCATAGGCTGGCGCTGCGAGCCCTTCAAGGTGGAAATGGTCATCCGCGGATACCTCACCGGCCACGCCTGGCGCGAATACAAGGCCGGCAAGCGCAGCATCTGCGGCGTGCCGCTGCCGGACGGAATGGTGGAGAACCAGCGCTTTCCAGAGCCCATCATCACCCCCACCACCAAGGCCGACGAGGGCCACGATGAAGACATTTCCAAAGAAGAAATCATCGCCCGCGGCATCGTGGGGAAAGAGGACTACGAGCAGTTGGAAGCCTACACACGTGCCCTTTTCGCAAGGGGGACCGAAATGGCGGCCGGCAAGGGACTGATACTGGTAGACACCAAATACGAGTTCGGCAAGCGCGACGGCCGCATCATCCTGATGGATGAAATCCACACCCCCGACTCCTCCCGCTACTTCTACGCAGAAGGCTACGAGCAGCGCCTCGCAAAGGGCGAGCACCAGAAACAGCTCTCCAAGGAATTCGTGCGTGAGTGGCTGATGGCAAACGGATTCCAGGGCCAGGCCGGGCAGAAAGTGCCCGATATGACCCCGGAGGTGGTGTCCGGCATCACCGACCGCTACATCGAACTCTACGAACATATAACCGGCGTGCCTTTTGCCAAAGCAGAGGACCCGGATCCCGCAGCACGCATAGAAAACAATATCAGCACTTTCCTGAAAAAGCTATGATAGAACGCTACTCCCGAAAGGTGATGAGGGACATCTGGACCGAGCAGAACAAGTTCCAGGCCTACCTCGAAGTGGAAATCCTCTCCTGCGAAGCATGGAGCAAGCTGGGTGTCATCCCCGAAGAAGATGTGGCAAAACTCCGCACTTCCGCCGGCTTCGATGTGAGCCGCATCAAGGAGATTGAAGAGATCACCCGCCACGATGTAGTGGCCTTCACCCGCGCCGTGAGCGAGACCCTCGGCCCCGAGCGCAAGTGGGTTCACTACGGCCTCACCTCCACCGATGTGGTGGACACGGCGAACGGCTACCTCCTCAAGCAGGCAGACGAAATCCTCCTGAAAGACCTGGAAGACTTCCTGGCCGTGCTGAAGAAGCGCGCTCTGGAATTCAAGTCCACCCCCTGCATAGGCCGAACCCACGGGATTCACGCAGACATCACTTCCTTCGGCCTCAAATGGGCCCTCTGGCACGAGGAGATGAAACGCAACATCGAGCGTTTCAACTTCGCCCGCAAGGGTGTAGAGGCCGGCAAGATGAGCGGCGCCGTGGGCAACTTCGCCAACATCCCCCCGTTCATCCAGGACTACGTGTGCGAACATCTGGGCATCGCCTCCGCCGACATCTCCACCCAGGTGCTCCAGCGGGACCGGCATGCCTTCTACATCGCCACCCTGGCGGTCATCGCCTCCACCCTGGAGCAGATGGCTTTCGAGGTGCGCAATCTCCAGCGGACCGAGGTCCGCGAGGCTGAGGAGGCCTTCGGCAAGGGGCAGAAGGGCTCGAGCGCCATGCCGCACAAGCGCAATCCCATCAGCAGCGAGAACATCTGCGGCTGCGCCCGCGTGATGCGCGGATACATGTCCGCATCCTGCGAGAACGTGGCCCTCTGGCACGAGAGGGATATCTCCCACTCCTCCACCGAACGCATCATCCTGCCGGATGCCACCGAGCTGCTGGACTACATGCTCTGCCGCTTCCGCGGGATACTCGAGAATCTGGTGGTCTACCCCGACAACATGCTCGCCAACATAGGCCGCACCCACGGGGTAATCTTCGCCCAGAGGGTGATGAACGCGCTGATAGGCAAGGGCCTTACCCGCGAGCAGGCCTACGACACGGTGCAGCCCATAGCCATGAAGGCATGGACGGAAGGGCTGGACTACAAGGCCCTGCTGCTCGCAGATGCCGCCGTGATGGCGCAGCTGTCACCCGAGGAGCTGGAGGGCTGCTTCACCCTGGATTACTATTTCAAGAACGTTGATTACATATTTAAAAGAACTGGCATACTATGAAGAAGGTAGACGTGGTCCTCGGCCTCCAATGGGGCGATGAGGGCAAAGGCAAAGTGGTCGATGTGCTGACCCCGGATTATAAGGTTATCGCCCGCTTCCAGGGCGGCCCGAATGCAGGCCATTCCCTCGTTTTCGACGGAGACGGCTTCGTGCTCCACACCGTTCCCTCCGGCATCTTCCGTCCGGATTCGGTGAATATCATAGGCAACGGAGTGGTGGTGGACCCTGTCATCCTGCAGGATGAAATCGAGGCCATCGAGGCCAAGGGTATAGACATCACCGGCAAGCTTCTCATTTCCAAGAAGGCCCACCTCATCCTTCCCACCCACAGGATGCTGGATGCCGCCAGCGAGGCGGCCAAGGGCAAGGGGAAGATCGGCTCCACCCTCAAGGGCATAGGCCCCACCTACATGGACAAGACCGGGCGCAACGGCCTCCGCGTTGGAGACACCCTCTCACCCGAGTTCATCCAGCGCTATGAGGCGCTGAAATACAAGCACTTCGGCCTTCTCTCCCAGTATAAGTTCCCCTTCGACATCACCGACTACGAAGTGAAGTGGTTCCAGGCGGTGGAGAAGATGAAGAGGTTCACCTTCATCGACAGCGAGTTCACAGTAAACCGCTACCTGGACAACGACGTCCCCGTGCTGGCGGAAGGAGCACAAGGGTCCATGCTGGACATCGACTTCGGCACCTATCCCTTCGTGACCTCGTCCAACACCATGAGCGCCGGCGTCTGCACTGGACTGGGAGTAGCTCCCAGCCGGGTAGGCAAGGTGATGGGCATCTTCAAGGCCTACTGCACCCGCGTGGGCAGCGGCCCTTTCCCAACCGAACTGTTCGATGCCACCGGAGAGCGTCTGCGCCAGATCGGACGCGAGTACGGCGCCACCACCGGTCGTCCCCGCCGCTGCGGCTGGCTGGACCTCGTGGCCCTGAAGTATGCCGTGATGATGAACGGGGTCACCGAACTGATAATGATGAAGGCAGATGTGATGAACGGCTTCGACACGGTGAAGGTTGCAACCGCTTATCAGATTGACGGACAGACCGTTACCGACTTCCCGTTCGAATGCCCCAACGATGTCACTCCCGTCTACACCGAGTTCCCCGGCTGGAAAGAAGACATCACTAAGGTCCGCCGCTACGAGGACTTCCCTGACGCGTTCAAGAACTACGTGGCTTTCATCGAGAAAGAGACCGGGTGCCCCATCCGCATCATCTCCGTCGGCCCCGACCGTTCGGAGATTGTTATCCGCTGAAACAGCAAGCTAGTTATTTTACGTCAACTTCCAGATAATCAATAATAAACATATTCCACCGCATCGTATGCAAAAACTATTTCTTCGAGGCGGGAACGGGCTTCGGGAGTCCAGTCGCCCTTGAGGCGGATGTTCATGATGGCGTGGCAGGCCAGCTTGGCCATGATTGGCCTCAGCACAGACTCCCAATCGGAGGAGGCGTCGAGGTCGAAGGCGATTTCCTGCACGCCGGTGGCAACGGCAGCGCCGAGGGTGGCGAGATCGTTACTATAGACTCTGGTGCGTTCGGAAGGCTGCTCGGAGAGCGGTGGCACTATGGCGCTGCCGCCCGGGCGATACTTCCAGGGCCTGCGGCCTATCTCTATATACTCCGAATGCATGGCGGGGGGATTGCCGTATCCCGCAGGCTTCAGGAACTTCTTATGCGGATCGAAGCACACGTCCAGATGGTCCACCTTAGAATAGAGGTTTCCCATAATCTTTCCGTCCGGGCCCACCACGCAGGAGCATCCTCCGATATCGGAGTTCCTGCCCATGGAAACGGATGCGCGCACAAGGTACGCACCTGTGTTGTAGGCACAGAACTGGTCGATAATGTCCAGCACGTGATGGGGATCGCTGCGCTGATGCGAAGCGCCGATGATCACATCCGGCTTCCAGCGGGCGATGTTGGAGTAATTCTCGTAGAAATAGAAGTCGTAGCAGATCAGGAACATGTAGCGAACACCCTCAATATCAAGCAAGTACGGCTCGTTCCACTGTTCGGTATAGCTCTTGTCCAGCCCGTACTTCTGCCACTCGCCGGCGGTGAGGTGCTCCTTGTAATACTTCCCGAGAAGGGAGCCGTCCCGGCCATAGACGAAGATGGCATTGCGGGGCACATCCCAGGATGTGTCTATCGCCCCGCAGAACACCAGGGTGCTGCAGCGGCGGGCAGTCTCCTGGCAGGCCTCAAGCAGTTGGGGGCCATATTTGTGAACTGTCTCCAGAAAGCCTGGGGCGCTGGTCTTTCCGGGCACCTCGCTGAACTCCGGCAGCACAACTATATCCAGGCTGGGGTCGCAGTCGCGCAGCTCGCGCAGGGTCCATTCATAGCTAGCATCCAGCCCGGCCTCGTCCATGGCAAAAAGGGGCTGGATCACACGGGCCTTCATCTGGCCTTCGCTTTTCCCGTTGTTCTGGCACGAGCAGCAGGCCAGCAGCAGCAAGGCCGGCAGCAGAAATCTTCTCATAACTACTTCTTTTTGAACAGTTTATCTATCACTATGGCAATGGCGCCGTCGCCGGTTACATTGCAGCCGGGGCCATAGCCGTCCAGGGCCAGGTAAAGGGTCATAACGAGGGCCGTCTGGTCCGGAGTGAATCCCATGATGGATTCCAGCAGGCCCACCGAAGCCATCAGCACGCCGCCCATCACACCCGGAGCCGCGACCGCGGCTATCCCCTGCATCAGCACGAAGTTCACATACACCGCAAAAGGCACCGGCACCCCGAAAATGTAGGCCACCGCTATCGCGGATACCGCCAGCTTGATGGTGGATCCGCACATGTGCACGGTGGAGCAGAGGGGGATGGTGAAATCCACTATATCATCCTCCAGCCCGTTCTTCTTCGCGCACGAGGCGGTGACCGGGATGGCGGCGGAGGAGGAGCAGATGGAGAATGCGGTCAGGTAGGCCGGAATCATGTTCCAAAGGCACTTGAAGGGGTTCTTCCCGGCTATCGCGCCGGCGATGCAGTACTGGATCACCAGCCAGATCAGCGTCAGCACCACCCCGGTGAGGATAATCTTGGCGCCGGAGCCCAGCACCACGGAAATCACCCCCTTGGCACTCATCTCGCACATCATGGTGAAGATGTACCAGGGCAGCAGGGGGATGATGGCCTTTTCGATGGTGAGCTTGATGATTTCCCCGAACTCATCGAAGCCCTTCTTGAGGGCGCCCGAGCCTATGAAGATCATGCCCACGCCCAGCATGAACGAGAGCACAAGGGCGGTCATGATGTCGCAGAGCGGGGGGATCTTGAGGTCGAAATACGGCAGGAATTCCTTCGCGGACATGGCGTCGGCCAACAACTCCCCCGCATGCAGGTAATGCGGCATCAGGTTCGACCCGCACAAATGGGCGAAGAAGCCCGAGCAGATGGTGGAGAGATAGGCAATCGCCAGCACCGCCAGCAGCATCTTGCCAGCTCCCTTGCCCACATTGGCTATGGCCGGAGTCACCAGGCCCAGCACCAGCAGGGGCACGATGAACTTCAGCAGCTGCGCGAAAAGGGTATTGAAGGTCTTGAAGATGCGCACCAGCACATCGGGCGCTATCAGCCCCAGCAGGGCTCCGGCCGCAATCGCCGCCAGCACCTTCACGAACAGACCGGGTTTGAGTTTTTTCATATTTCAAAGATAGGTTATTTTCGCGGCTTTTGCGAGGACCTGTAGAGAATTTGGCCAAAAACTCTACAGGTACCCCCTTTTTACCCCCTACCCGTCGAGGATTTCCGGCCAAACCTCTACGGGTCAGCCATTTTTTGCCCTACCTGTAGAGAAAAAGGCCAAAAAGCTCTACGGGTCTGCCAATTTATTCCGCAATTCTGTTTTTTCCGTATCTTTGCTAGTGATAACTCACAATCTGGCAATTATATAGAAAGGACTCGTGCAATTCAACGAAGATAAAAGGATAAAGATATCGGTTCCCTTCCTAAAGGGCAAAACCATTTTGTACGTGGACAACCATATCGGCACGTCCCGCTACTTCATTGAAGAGTTCAAAGAAGAACTACAATACAAGTTCAAAAAACTAGGCTACACCTTCCTCTATTTACCAGAAGTATGCGAGCGTCTCTCTCCCCAACTACTTGAGTATATGTTCCCCGGCCAGGAAGATCACCCTTTCGCCGAGACTATGTACCAGCGAATTCAGGAAATGGCTGGACTAAACGACCAGGCCGGATTCATTTATAAAGAGAGTCGCCTTTTCTATTTCCACGCAATTGACGGCAAATCGGGAATTGCACTGGATGCCGACATCGATGAATTCCTTGACTTCATTCAAAGCCGGCAGGCCGAAGGCAGTAGCGGCGTCCGCTTTTCGATTAGGAATAAAGACCTCGATCCGTTGCCACGCAGCAGCCTCCTGCATAAGGCGGAGCGTGAAATTTCCATAGAAGGGTTTGACTCGTACAAAGAAGATCCCCTCGATCCCAAAACGCAGGAAATCCTTGACGCATGGGACGATATCGAGCGCCGCTTCGACATCTCCATCAATGACCTGGCGGTCCTGCTTGGCTACCGCACCAAGCTGAGCCGCCTGCTCATCACCCCCTCTAACCAGATATTCCTTGCCGACTGGAAGAACCGTCCGGAAGTCAAGTTGGACGACCTCACAAAAGCCCTATACTTCTTCTACTTGAAGCATCCCGAAGGCGTGGTTTTTAAAGATCTTCCGGACCACGAAAAAGAGGTCCTTAATATCTACATGGACATCACGGGGCGGGACGATATCAAAGCCATCCGCGGAAGCGTTTCAACCCTGTGCGCCTCCTACAGTGACGGCCGCAATTCCTGCGTTTCCCGCATCCGGAAGGCCTTCCGCGACATAGTTGGAGATAACATCGCCAAAAAATACTACATAGACGGCCCCCAGGGTGGCCTCCGTAAAGTAGCTATTGACCGGGACCTTGTTATTTGGAAGCATTGATCTATTCCGACTCGAACAAGTCTTCATAATGCCGGAGGTCCTCGCCTTCGGCAAATTTGTCATAAAGTATCACACTGGACTTGCTCCATTTAATAGACATATCTTTTACTCCTTTGCCAGTTGCAGAATAGTTAAGGGCGTTGCCGATATTCAAGTCTCTGGCAACCTCGACGGAATCTTGGTTGGCGCCGATATATGCCAGGACCCAACCCTTCTCACGAAGACGGGCTACGAGATTCTTGATAATCTTTCCGGAGTATTCCGTCGAGGCATTTTCCATGCCGTCAGTAATTACGGTTACGAACACCTTGTCTCCCTCTAAAATCTGGCCTTCCACTTCGTGAAGAGTTTTGCCCATTGCATCATAAAGTGGAGTGCATCCGCCGGGGCGGTAATCATCTTCGGTAAAAGGTTTGACAGCATCAATAGGCACTCGATCTCTGCGAGTTTTCACGCCTTCCATACCATTCCCTTCGAAAGTGACTATGGTTACGAAGTGGCATTGGTCGTGATGCTTCTCCTGGCTTATTTTGATTCCATTCAGCACTTCATTAATTCCCGTGAGGGTTTCTTTGTAGATGGACGACATGCTGCCGCTTTCGTCCAGAATAATTACGTTGTAGATATTGTCCATATTGGCGTTGTTTAATTGGTTCTGGCAGCAAAAATATATTGCTTTATCGCCAAATACCAATTGCTGCAAGGCTTGCAATATCAATAATAAATCTTACCTTTGTGCCTGATTTAGTGCCAGTATAGACTTTGTCGCTATACCATGCACTTTAAAACGTGCTAAGTCGAGCCTCTCCCCTTGTCGGAAGAGGCTCGCGTTTTTAATACTCGTCCGCAGTTGTTTGTTTCTCATTGAGAGAAAAGTATTATATTTACAAACGGCGTCCTGACTGGGCGCCTCTTTTATAATTATGTGTTTTTAAGCATGAGCCGAGTTAAGAAGAATTACACAAAAACCGCAAAATCGTTAGACGATCAGGTAGCAATTATGCGCAGTCGTGGCGTGGTCATTTCCGATGAGGCTAAAGCAAAAGAGTATCTTGCGGACATTGGCTACTATCGGTTGGGTTTTTATGCCTATCCCTTTGAGATAACGTACCCACAACTAGGAGGACGTCGCAGACACGATGTTCGTCCAGGGACGACAATCGAGGAAATCGTGGCTCTGTATTATTATGACCTTGATCTGCGGACTCTCTTAAACCGTTACCTGTCTAGAATCGAAGTATCAATACGGACGACTATTATTTACGAACTGTCGATGAAGTATTCTTCAGATCCGACATGGTTCGTTAGTCCCACTGTAATGGCTCCCGGGTTCATTTCTTCCTTTAATCGTGAGGTATATTCCCACCTTCGCAATAAGCCAACGATTGTGCGACATCATAACAAGTATTATGGCTCATATGCACCGGCATGGAAGACGATAGAATTTATGACCATGGGTAATCTGGAAGAATTGTACGACAAATTACTCTTGGATGCTGATAAAAAGCTGATTTCCCAAAAATACAACGAATTTACCATCTCGACCTTCAAATCATATTTATCTGCCATTCGTGAAGTTCGAAATGCTTGTGCTCATGGGGATGTCTTATATGGTATTAGATTATCATCCGGTATCATAAGTGGAGCGGCGTGCCCTTCATTCACGCCCGGATCCAGTGAACATCAAACGCTTAACGGAGCCCTTAAAGTGATCGATTTCATGCTACGACAAATCTCAGTGAATCGAGAAAATGAAATGTGGGATGAACTTTACAAGGTTACAAAGAGTTTGTACTCTAAGGTTCCTACAATCCGCTCTCTTATTGAACTAAATACTGGCATCATTTTACCTCCAAAGCCCAAGAAAAAGAGTATATTTAAGAGATTTCTGGCATTTATATTGCGATAATTTTGGACGAATAGAATTTTTGATTACATTTGCGTCAGAATAGTGTATATGGAAGGCCCCGATGCGTCCACCTGCACTTTAAAAAAGATCAAGCCCTTGAGCAATCGAGGGCTTTTTCCATTTTTAGATTCCCTTTATCGAGCAGTGGAGCTGCCCTAATTGGAGTTCGGAGGGCACGGCAGTGCCCCGGAGGACGGATTGCGGCGGATGATCCCTGGTAACCCGAAGATTGAACTCGTCCGCAGCTGGCTGTATTTCCACGGCATTCCGCATTACAAATCTGGCCAGACAGCTCTCTTCCGCCGCCAGGAGATTGAGGCTTGGATCGAACGGGCGCAACGGTATGGCAACGGGGATTTCTGGACGAAGAAGCGGTAGTATAAGGAGCGGGAATAACAATCCTCTCATTTACAGCGCTTTTCAATCAAGGCAGAGGAGATAAAAATCACTATTCCTCTGGCGACTTATTATCGGTAATGCATTGTTCTATCTTAGATGCAATCCCGAGAATGTTGTCCTTATCAACGAGTTTCAATGAATGAGACTTCTGCCTTAAAATAAGGACGAGCTTCTTCATTGATTCTTTCTCTTCTAATGAGGAATGCAAATCTCCTTTATATGCTAAAAAATCGTTATAGAGTTCAACTTTAGCTGAATTGCTTAAACCTGCAATTCTATCAGCCGCAATTCTGAGATTCACTCCAGAAAAGATGTTAGCATCATAATCATTGCGTCCAAGGATCTCATGACGCCTATGAATAAGCTGTGTCACGTCCTCAAGGCTATGATCGTTTAATGACTCCCATATTCTTTTACAGGTTTGCTCTCTAAATACGTTCTGGTAGCACTTTAGACGATTGGAACAATATGCCGTTAACTCTTGAAACTCAGGTAAACCACTTCCTGAATACGCCTTTCCATATGCTGATTCATAGGAAAAATACACCGTAGCATCATATGGAGACGGTGCTTTTTCAATTATATTAGATATCGTCTTTTTACTACCTCTTAACAAATCCTTTTTGTTAATTCTGATAATCTTGGAATCATTTAACCGAAACAGGACACCGGCAGAATGAAGCAATGTGGGTATGTTATCAATACAACCTTCGGCAATATTTGTTCTTACGCTAAGAACGTATTGTTGAAGTTCTTCATTCTCGAGGTTAGAATAAAACCAGAGCCTCTCCCAATCCTTCTGCGAAGCATTCTTAAAGAACATGTTCTTGGAAAGAGTCTCGTCGAGGTTATCAATAAATCCTTCCGTCAGAAATTGACAAATAGCTGATACAGGAACTGAATAATGCGAGGAGTAAATCCCATACTTAGATAGGCAGTCGGAATACTTGTCCTTTTTCGAAGAGTCCTTTCGCTTATCTGCAAAAAGCTTAAAGCTTTGATACTCTTTAATCTCCGTATTACCAGAGGACAGTTCAAAAGAGCTGATTAAGAAATATGCAAGTACATTTCTGATAAACTCCTGAAAAACGTCTTTATCCTTCTTGTAGTTATCATCAATCAGTTCGCAGAAGATTCCAAAAGACTGCAATGCGATTTTAAGAGATCGGAGATTCTGTAGTTTTGATAATGCAAAAATATCTTGGACCATAATGCTATTATTCGCGATAATAGCATTATTTGCATCCTCAATAATGTTCTTAACCGAATCAGATACTTCAATATCAAACTTAAATGTTTGACCGACAAGCTTTTCCTTTATTTGGTAATACTGAGCCTCTTCCTTTGATTTGTTAGCCAACTTTTCTTCATTAGCTATAAGAATGACTTTGCAATCAGAATGCTCTGTAAACTGATTAAGAATACCAAATAACTGCTCATTGGGAATAAGGCATCTCTCCAGATCATCAAAGACTAGAATCCTATTGCCCACAACCTTATCATTCTCAATGAATAACTTGATAAAGGACTCCACATCAATAGTTCCCGAGAGATCATCTGTCTGTCCATCCCCATTTAAATCAATGATGCATTTGGAGACAGCCTTAATCGCCCCGCCGAAAACGAGTTTGAGAACTTTAGCCCCGCGCGAATTCAAAATAGGATATATTTGCTTCCAAATTGCATGATATAAACCAGAGATTGTTGCTATCCCGTTGAGAGAAACGTATATCGGCTTTAGTTGAATACTATTATCATCGCCTTCAACCCCTGTGTTCCACGAATCCATCAATTGGGTTACGAAATATGATTTTCCGCTACCCCACTTTCCAGTAATGAGGATGGCATAATGAACGTTCTTATCGATAAGATATGCAAGGATGCTTTTCTGGATATTCTTTTTTATCTCATTCATTTGAGTAATAGTCAAACTTGACATGAAACCTTATAAGCAAAGAAATTAATGACTTGTTCCTTAATGAACTAATTATACAAATGTAGCGATTTTTCTTCATTACCCTTACGAAAACGGTTACGAACTCTTTTCTGAGTTAGTCATACTTCATAGACTACATTGACATAGACATCATAAAGGCGGCGCTAACTATAGTATGTTGATAACTTTAGTTAGCATCTATAACTTTGTATGCAATAAATCACACTATTACATAATGGATAAAGAACCTATTCTCCTTGCGTTTGGGCAAAGAGTCCAGGAGTTAAGGAAAGAGCGCAATCTTTCCCAGGAACAACTCGCTGACCTTGCTGGTGTACATCGTACTTATATCGGAATGATTGAGCGTGCTAAAAAAAATATAACTCTCTGCAATATTGAGAGAATTGCCAAAGCTTTAAAGCTGAGTATTAAAGATTTATTCTAATAACATTATTATATGGAAACCAAAAAAACAGTCTCAATTAATGCGGCAACCCGCGAGGAGTATCACAGACAACTGATAATGCTATTTCTTGAGGAGGATCACGGTACCTCAGAAGAGTGGAATTACTATGATTACTATGTGGAAACCGGAAAAAACGGTAAGAGAGTATACCTGCATCGCCCGGCATACAAAAACAAAGGGATGGACTTCGAAGTACGTGTAGAGGATTATCAGTTCCGGTATGGGAAATATGGCAATGTGATCAGCTCAGGAAATCGTCCAAGCCATTCTGAGATTTGGAACGATGTCAATGAAAAAGTCGTCGAGAATCCAGACGATGGGCAGAAGCTTAAAGAACTAATCACGAACATTTATAACTGTGAGGAGCCCAATGAGGCGTTGATGGATTCTTGCCACTTTACGACGGGATTACCTCTTGATCTGCTTCTCTATACGATTAAGTGGCTCTTTATTGAACAAGACATGACTTATTGGAACCAGAGCGGCCGAGAGATGAACTACAATGGTTTAATGGAGATTTGGGAATAATCTTTCGCACTATGTACAATCCAAAATATTACATTGACGGAAAACTCTGGCAGTTAGCCCGTCCTAAAACGCCTGCTATTCAAACATATACCTTTGGAGATGACCTTGTTATTGGTATTTTTCAAGGGAGCCTACAACCCCATCCGGAGTTAGATATAAGGATAAAGACCCTTCTTCCGGGAGAACAAGCAACACCATTCCTTCTTCCTCATGAGAGTTGGGCGATGGATCTAATAATTAAGGCCCAGCATTATTGTGATGATGTCGTCGCAATGTTGAATTATTTCATCGACTTTTACGACGCCTGTGAGCCGTTCTCAGATCCAGATGATAGGAAAGACTATCAGATGGTTACGGTGCCCTATGTTGAAGAACACTATGGTCATATCAATGTACCGGGTTCTTTGCCCATTGCCGGGATTGCCGTCATCATTGAGTATTTATGCTTAAATGAGAAACGCGCAGAGGGAGCTCATCAGTTCCGCCTATTGTTAGAATGGATAAAAGATGGAGCCAGAGGGCAGCGATCATTTATGAGCGTCCTTAACCTCGCAGCAAGGCATCAGGAGTATTAGAACGGAAGTTCCGGTCCATAGTAGACCTCCGGCTCACACAGGACGCGGATGTCGCTATCCTGGAAGAGTTTGGCCTGCTTCTCCAATTTCTCCAGAATCTCTCCTCTACGATTGATGCTGTTCAGTTCCTCGCGACGGGCTTTGCTCATCTCGAGGAATTTTTCTTCCTGGTCAATGCCGAGGAAGCGGCGTCCCAGAAGGTTAGCCGCAATACCGGTAGTACTGCTTCCTGTGAACGGATCAAGTATCCAGGCACCAGGTTTCGTAGAAGCCTGAATGATTCTCGACAGGACGCACAACGGTTTCTGGGTGGGGTGCTTGCCGCATGATTTCTCCCACGGTGCAATAGCCGGCAACGTCCAGACATCACGCATCTGAGTACCACCGTTGATTTCCTTCATCAGCTCATAGTTGTAGTAATGAGCCACTTTCTGCTCCTTTCGAGCCCACAGAATGTACTCCGCTGAGTATGTGAAATACCGGCAGGACAGATTGGGTGGAGGATTGGTTTTTACCCACGTGATGCAATTGAGAATCTTGAAGTCCAGCTCCGCAAGGCAACGAGCAACGGAGAAAATGTTGTGATATGTTCCGCTGACCCAGATAGTGCCGTCGGATTTCAGATGTTCCCGGCAGGCAGCCAACCACGTTTTGTCAAACTTGTAATCCTCTTCAAAGCCTTTGGACTTATCCCACTTGCCTTTATTGACAGAGACAGGAACTCCGCTCTGTATGCTGATGCCACCGTTTGACAGATGATATGGCGGATCTGCGAAAATCATATCGAACTTGAAATCGAAGGAGTTCAAAAGCTCGATACAATCTCCCTGCAGGAGCGTGAAGTTTTTATCTTGTGATTTGTAGTAGGCTGTGGGCATTGATACTATACCAGCTTCTTTTCGACCACGCCTTTATCGAGGTCCATGATATTGTACATGTTTTCCAGAACGTCGAAGGTCTCTTTTAGATTGTTCCTGGCAGACCCCCAGCCGTGGCCATCGGTAATCCACACGAATTTAAACTTGGGATGGTTCTTGGTCTCCAGTGCGATGGTCTTGTAACTGCGGGCAGTTTCATTCAGTTTGGAGCCACCACTGGCGTAGAAGTTGGTTTCTATGCCGTATATCATATTGGGGCGCTTGATGACGAAATCGAAGCGCTTTTCGGTGCCTCCCTCATTGGAGATGCAGGACAGGTCGATGCCCCATTTCTGTTCAATCTCGTGGATGTACATCTCCTTGAAGTAGGTTTTGTCCTTGACCAAGCCGGCCTTGACAAGATAGCCTTCCACCAGGTCTTCCATCACGTGGCCACCACGGTTCTTGCGGGCGTTGGAGTCCAAGCCGGTTTCCACACCGGTAACGTAGTCCACCAGGTTGTGGATGTGCTTCTGCTGCATGAGGTCGAACAAACCGGTCTCACGCATGAATACCACGTATTCCTCAATATGGTAATTGGCCCGCTTGAAGTTCCAAACGTGTTCGCCGTCAAAGTCCACTGTAAGGATGTCAGATTCACGCTTGGCCAGCAGGATGGGGATGCACTTCAGGATCTCCGGATAGCGCCTGTACAGCGCCACGAATTCCTTCTCGATGTCTTGGCACCCAATTAGGGAATTCATGATGTTGAGCTCAACCTTGATGGCGTCTACATTCTTGTAAATCTTCTCAAAGTCGGTGTAATACTTATAGCCAGCTATGGCGGAGCGGAAGCCCGCCAACCAAGTCATAAAATCTCTCATACTTACGCGTTAACTACGTTAGAAATCATCAATTCAGAGATGGCACCACGGCCGGAGGCGTCAGAGTTAATAATTCTGGCGGCGGATACTCTTTTGATGACGAAGTGTTGGTATATGGTGTCGAAGAAATTCTCTTTAGGATTCACGTCCTTCGGGTCAGAATTGCTGGCCACGAAAAGAGCCTTATCCTTGCTTATTTGGTCACAAAAATCTCGGAGCCGGAGTTGCTCATCGTCATCGAAACCCTCCTTTGCGTAGGAAGTGAATGAGGAAGTTTCAGTGATGGGTTTGTACGGAGGATCGAAGTAGAACAATGTATCAGGACCGGCGAAACGGCCAGTCTCCGAAAAATCGCCACAAAGGATATCGACCATCTGGAGAACCGTTGAGCAAGCACGAAGATTGTTAGCATCGCAAATACGAGGATTGGCATACTTGCCGTGAGGAACGTTGAATTCACCTTTGGAATTGACCCTGTAAAGGCCATTGAAGCACGTCCGATTGAGGAAGATAAAGAGTGCAGCCGTTTCTACCGGAGTAGTTTGTTTCGTATTGAAAAGGGTTCTTTTCTTCATGAAATACGCCTTGCGGTCTTCTGCGCTCAGGGGGAGATACTCCTCTTGGATATGAGCAAGTTCTGTTATCAGTTCCTCCACGTTCTCCTTGATGACACGATAGGTGCAAATGAGCTCCTCATTGATATCGTTGATGACAGCTCTCTCAATGTTGGGATACTCCTGAAGAATCCAGAACATAACGGCGCCACCACCAACAAACGGCTCAACATACGTAACGTGCTGACGAGATGCGAAATCGCGAGGAAGCGATTTGCGGACCTCATCCAGCAACTGTGTCTTCCCTCCAACCCATTTGATGAATGGCCGAGCTTGTGTCATGACTTCGAACAACTTCATAAGAACTACATATTTCTACAAAGTTACAAAAAGTTCGGATCGGTCAAAGCAGGAAAATGAAAAAACCACATAGAGTGATAAGTTGCTTCCACCAGTTAAGCGAGCTGATGGAAGCAACAAATGCAGCAGAACGGCGTCTATTGGGAATTAATATACTCCTCAATCCCATCTACATGTAGCGCCACAATGGCCCGCTTCCCTTCATCTGACTCTAGGAAGGCCAGAGAGACCTCGGAATCCATGAATCCGTTCTCGGTGAGAACAGCGGCACAGTAGGTATGCTTGAGGATGTAGAACGGAGCCTCGAAGTCCGGATCTCCGTCGGCATCATCCGTGCGGGTGCGGTGCCTTCGCAGATGCTTGCGGGCCGCCTTGACGTGGATGGATACCATGAAGGGGGCCATGCCCACAATGTGACTCAAGGCAAGTGTGCACCAACTCCCCGAAGAGGGTGTTGGCCCAGGCGAACTCATGCTTGAGCCATTTGGTCAAACTATTTGCAGAGCATTATGTCCAGGATCATGTGGTCCGCGGCCTTCATGCCGGCGGATCCTATGGCCCCGAGGTTACGTATTGTCTTTTCTATATCGTCGTCGATGATGCCGTCGGTGGAGGGGATGCAGGTGCCGCGCATGGCTAGCACTGCCGACTGCACGGCGCAGGATACGCCGGAGGCCACTTTCATGGCGCAGCCCACCTTGGCCCCGTCGCACACCATGCCGGTGATGTTGCCTGTCATGTTCTTGATGGCTGCGCAGACCTGCTCGTATCCGCCTCCCTGCATCCAGACTATGCCGCAGGCGGACCCGGTGGAAGCTACTACGCAGCCGCAGAGGGCCGAAAGCTTGCCGAGGTAGCTCTTGATGTGGATGGCCACCAGATTGCTCAGGATCAGCGCCCGCGCAAGGCGTTCGTCATCCACCTTGTAGCGCATGGCATAGGCGATTACGGGCATGCTGACCGTGATTCCCTGGTTGCCGCTGCCGCTGTTGCTCATTGCGGGGAGGGTGGATCCTGCCATGCGGGCGTCCGACGCGGCTGCGGTCATGCCCATGGCATACGACATGAAATCGTCCCCGAACACCTCCGCCTGGTTCTCGCGTATGGCCTTGCCCACCTTGAGGCCGTAATCCCCCCTGAGGCCCTCCTGGGCCAGGGCGAGGTTGAGGCGGCGGTCGTCCAGGATGAAGGCAATCTTCTCGTAGGGCACGCTCTGTGCGAATTCCAGGATCTCGCGTATGGTGAGGCCGTCGTCATCTGCGGCGCGCTCCACGGCGGCCGCTCCGGATTCGGAACTCATGAGGATGCGGTCCGCAAAGCTGGTTTCCACAATGCGGTCGTGGTCGTCCTCGATCACTGCGTAGGCGTGGGGATCCACCTCCGCACTGGCCTCGGCTCCGTCTACCGAAACCGTGGCCTTTACGTAGAGGAGGCGCTCGGTAGGCGCTACGCTGATGTGTACCCGCCCGCCGGCAACGAGCTCCTTGGCGCGGGCTACGGCCGCTTTGTCCAGACTTGCTAGGACCTCGAGCCCGCGGGCAGAATCTCCGCAGACGGCCCCCAGGGCCGCCGCCACGGGCAATCCCACCATCCCGGTGCCGGGAATGCCAACTCCCATCCCGTTCTTGAGTATGTTTCCGCTGACAGCAACGTCGATGCTGAAAGCAGCGCCAAGCCTCCACCCTTCGGGGCAGATGCATGGGCAGTTGTCGGTGATTATTTCCACTGCCTTGGCAACGGCAAGAGCCACTGCAATGGGCTCAGTGCAGCCCAGGGCGGGCTTCACCTCGCGGTGGATTATATCAATGATTTCGTCCTGACGGTCTTTCATATTAACAAAGATAATCATAACTTTGTAGAAACGAAGTTTTTATACTAAAGATTCTGCGATGAAAAGAAGCCTGACCACCCTGGCTCTGTGCCTGTTTCTCTGCCAGTGCGGAAGGGCGCAGGAGTTTGTATCCTGCCGGCCCGCGCCTGAGGACCGCTGCTTCCGCTCGGAGGCAGTGGAGCGCACAATCGATGAAGTCTGCGCAAAACTCGGCCCCGGAAAGCTTGCCTGGATGTTCGCCAACTGCTTCCCCAATACCCTCGACACTACAGTGGAATACGACGAGGCCGCGGGCGACACCTTCGTAATCACCGGCGACATACATGCCATGTGGCTCCGGGATTCGGGTGCACAGGTCTGGCCCTATCTCCGCCTGGCCGGCGGGGATGAGCATCTGCGCAAGATGATCGCGGGCGTGCTGATGCGCCAGTTCCGCTGCCTTGCGCTGGACCCGTATGCGAACGCGTTCAACAAGGGCCCGACCGGCAGCGAGTGGGAAAGCGACCATACAGAGATGACCCCCTGGCTGCACGAACGCAAGTGGGAGCTGGATTCCCCCTGCTACGTACTGCGCCTGGCCTACGGCTATTGGAAGGCCACCGGAGACACATCCGTCTTCGGGAAAGAGTGGATGGAGGCGGTGAAGGCCGTGCTGCGGACTTTCCGCGAACAGCAGCGCTACGACGGCCCCGGCCCCTACCGTTTCGCGCGACGTACCGAGAGGGCATTCGACACCAAAGGATGGGACGGCCGCGGTGCTCCAGTGAAGCCCTGCGGGCTGATAGCATCCTCTTTCCGCCCCTCGGACGATGCCACGGTGCTGGAGTTTCTGGTGCCATCCAACTTCTTCGCTGTCAGCACATTGCGATGGGCGGCGGAGATCCTTTCAAAGGTGGATTGCGGCTCCCGGCGCGAGTGCCGGAAAATGGCTGAGGAGTGCCTGTCGCTGGCTTCGCAGGTGTCCGCTGCGCTTGAGCAGTATGCCGTGGTGGAGCACCCGAAATACGGCCGCATCTATGCCTATGAGGTGGACGCCTTCGGAGGGCATATGCTGATGGACGATGCCAACGTGCCCAATCTGCTGTCGCTGCCCTATCTGGGCTGTGTGCCAGCAGATGACCCGGTGTGGCAGAATACCCGCCGCTTCGTGCTGAGCGCAGATAACCCCTGCTTCTTCTCCGGTAAGGCCGGCGCAGGAGTGGGCGGCCCCCATGTGGGCCTCGGATGGGTATGGCCGATGAGCATAATCATGCAGGCCCTGACCTCTTCTGACGAGGCCGAAATCGCCTCCTGCCTCCAGACTTTGATGGCCACCGACGCCGGCACAGGCTTCATGCACGAGGCCTTCTGGAAGGATGACGCATCCCGCTATACCCGCAGCTGGTTCGCCTGGGCCAACACCCTCTTCGGGGAACTCGTGCTGGAGTTACATAATAAGGGAAAACTATAGACTCGTCAAATCTTCTTCACTCAAGCCAGTGACACCTACAGACCTGTAGAGTTTTTGGCCAAATTCTCTACAGGTCCTCGCAAAAGCCGCGAAAAACCTCTATATTTGAAATATGAAAAAAATCTTACTGATCATCCTGCTGGCGCTCGCCTTCCTGCCCCTTCGCGCGGGAAAGGTGGTGACCGACAGCCTCTCCAGCCGCGTGCTGGGAGTCAACGTAAAGTATAACGTCTATCTGCCGGATGGCTACGGCAAGGCGGAACGCCACTACCCCGTGGTGTACCTCCTGCATGGCCTCAGCGACAACTACACCGCATGGGTGAAGAGGGGCAACATGCAGACGGTTGTCGACGAACTGACCCGCTCCGGCGAGATCGTGCCCATGGTCATCATCATGCCCAACGCCGGCGGCCCGGATGTGCACAACACCTGGAACGGCTACTTCAACATGCCGGGATGGAACTACGAGGATTTCTTCTTTCAGGAGTTGGTGCCCACGCTCGAGAAGAAGTACTCCTGCGGCGGCAGCAAGGGGCAGCGCGCTGTGATGGGCCTCTCGATGGGCGGAGGCGGCAGCGTGGTCTATTCCCAGAGGCATCCCGACATGTTCTCCAGCTGCTACGCGATGAGCGCCTGGCTGGATAACAAAGAAGATGAGCTGAAGCGCAGCGTGGATACCATCGATAAACTCTATTATGTGCGCGAGGCGGTCAAGCAGTATTCAGCCCTCGATTTCGTGGATAACGCAGACAAGGCCACCCTGGAGAAGCTCCGCACGGTCGCCTGGTTCATCGACTGCGGCGACGACGACTTCCTGCTTCACCTGAATTACGGTCTGCACATGAAGATGAAGAAGGCCGGAGTGCACAGCGAACTCCGCGTGCGCAATGGAGTGCATAACTGGGAATACTGGCATCTGGCCCTGCGTCTGTCGCTGCCGTTTGCCTCAAGGAATTTCAACTGATGAAACTCCGCTGCGCATACCTTCTGATTCTGCTTGCCGCCTGCACGCCGCAGTTTGAAGGCCCCGTGCCTTCTGCGGCGCAGCTGGAATGGCAGCGGATGGAGTATAATATGTTCGTTCACTTCGGCCCGAACACCTTCAGCGGGCTGGAGTGGGGCAAGGGCACGGAGGCTGAAGACCTCTTCAATCCTACTGCCCTGGACTGCCGCCAGTGGGCCGCGACCGCCAAGGCCGCCGGCATGAAGGGCATAATCATCACCGCCAAGCATCACGACGGCTTCTGCCTCTGGCCGAATCCGGAGAGCACCCACACCGTGGCCCAGAGCAGCTGGCGGGACGGGCAGGGGGACGTGCTCGCGGAGCTTTCCGCCGCCTGCCGGGAATACGGGCTGAAGTTCGGGGTATACATCTCCCCTTGGGACCGCAACGACCCCGCCTACGGCACGCCGGAGTATAACGAAAAGTTCATCCGCACCCTGCAGGACGTGCACGGGGGGCGCTACGGGCAGATTTTCGAACAATGGTTCGATGGTGCCTGCGGCGAGGGTCCTACCGGCAAAAAGCAGGTGTACGACTGGCCGGCTTTCAATCAGACCGTGCTGTCGCTGAGCCCGTCTGCCGTGATATTCAGCGACGTAGGCCCCGGCTGCCGCTGGATGGGGAACGAGCGCGGAATAGCCTGCGAAACCAACTGGAGCAAGCTCGATGTAGAGGGCTTCACCCCCGGCGCGGGCGCTCCTCCACGCGATACCCTCCAGCAAGGGAATGTTCATGGTTCGGCCTGGATCCCTGCCGAGACGGATGTATCGATACGCCCGGGATGGTTCTGGAGAGAGTCCGAAAACCAGCAGGTGAAGACTGTTGAGCAACTGGCGGACATCTGGCTCACGAGCGTGGGGCGGAATTCCCTGCTTCTTCTGAACGTGCCGCCGGACACGCGCGGGCGCATCCATGAAATAGATTCACTGCGGCTGATTGAATTCAGGGACTGGCGCGAGAAGGTGTTCGGCACCGACCTGGCTTCCGGGGCTCGCGTGCGCCGCCGTTCGGGTGGCCGTGTGCTGGAAATAGAGCTGCCGGAGTACCGCAGTTTCGACCTTATCCAGCTCCAGGAAGATATCTCCCTCGGGCAGAGGGTGAGCAGTTTCGAAGTGCAGATTCAGAATTTTGACGTGGCTCTGGCTGACGGCGGCTGGTGGACTATCGTGGAAGGAACTACTATCGGATACAAGCGCATCATCCCCATCGAGCCCCGCAAGGCCAGGAAGCTTCGCGTGGTGGTTACCGGATCCCAGGGCCGGCCGGCGCTCAGCGGGGTCAGCCTATTTTCCCGCGAGGATAGCCTTTAGAATAGGATAGAGCCGCTCAGCGTAGCGACTCTGGCCAAGGTCGGTGGTATGGACGTAATCCACCGTAGCCTCGCCGTCGGAACCGTTCAGGCCGGTGCCGGAAACGTAGTACAGATTCTTGTCTCCCGCAGCCTTAACACGCTCATAGATAGTATGTTGGGCAGTATTGCGGGCTTCCACGTCGGCATATGACTCCGAGCTCACGAAATCGTGGGAATAATGGGCCATCTCCACGAACACGATGGGAACGTCCGGGTGGGCATCGCGCAGAATCTTCACGAAAGCCTCGCCCCTTTCGAGTATCAGCTCCGGGCTGTCGTTGGGCACATTGTCCAGCACGAAGACCGCCGGATTCTCCACGCGGGCCATCAGCTCGGCGATTTCCGGGTCGAGCCTGGCGTTGCCGCTGAAACCCAGGTTCACCACCTCGCGGTCCAGCATCCTGCCGAGTATGTTGGTGAAGGCCATGCCGGGGCGCGAGACGCATCCCCCTTGAAGGATGGATGTGCCGTACATCACCACCGGGGCCTTGCGCTTATCTACCGAAACCGGGATGAATTCGCTGCCGGGCTCGGTGCCTATCTCCAGCTTGCTGATGCCATCGTAGAGCGACAGGTACATGCGGAACTCCTTGTAGCCCGCATCCATCTTCTTGACTATGCAGCGAGTGGTTTCGTTGTAGTCCAGCGCCGGCCGGGCACTCCCCACGAAACGCCATCCGGCATCCGTCTTCGCATAGAGGTCCACCCCGCGGGAGCCCACCGAGGCCATATGCGACATGGTCAGTTTCTTGACCGAACTCCAGCGCACATGCACCGCCGGAGAATCCGTGCGGAACTGCACATAGAGGCCCGCGGCATCCCCTCCCAGGTACTTGAGGTCCTTCCGGGCCTTCTGGTTGATATCTTCCGGGAAGCGTACGAAGGGGGCGTAGGTATCCTCCACCGCCTTGCCGAAAATGTGCATCTGCGCAGCATCATGCCAGACCTGTGCCCTGGCGGAGACCGCTGCAAAAAGAATCAGGATAAGAGTGAGGCGTTTCATATGTACAAATATAATGATTATCTTTGAGCTATGAAGATTGTCTCTCCCGAATCGATGCTGGCGGCTATCCGCGAATTTGGGCTGGTTCCCTTCTTCAGGGGGCCGGTGCCGGGGTTTTCGGTGGAGGAAATGACGCCGCCGGAGCACTGGTTCGACTCGTCGGACGAGCTCGGGCCGTGGGACTGGAAGGTGGATGTGGTGCAGAGCGGGGAGATCGCCTATGGCAAGTTCCTCTGCGGGGGCAAAGCCGCGTTCGCGACGGTGGAATGGTATGCGCATCTGCATAACTGGAGGCTCTCCCAGGCCAGATATCAGCCGGATGAGGCGGGAAGGAAGGTGCTGGCGCTGCTCGAAGAGAATGGGTCCGCTGGGAGCAAGGAGATCCGCACCCTGCTGGGGGTTAAGAAGGCCGCGGCGGACGGGGTGGTGACTCGCCTTTCGCATTGCACGCGGCTGCTGATAGGGGACATCCAGAGGGTATACCGCGGGCCTACCCTGAAGTACAGCGGCTGGCAGACATGCAGTTTCTGCACGCCGGAGGCCCTGTTCGGGGCGGAGGATTCCGGCCCGGTGTTCGGAGGGTTCAGCCCGTTCAGCGCGGAGAATCCGCTGGAAGTCGGCTGCACGCCGGAAGAATCGTACGCCGCGCTGCTGGATCATCTGCGGGAGCTGCTCCCGGAGGCCCGGGAGAAGGATATCTGCAAAATTCTGGAATAAATTATTATCTTGCAGGCAATTATGGCAAAAAGTTATGCGGACCGGATCGTGGCTCTGGTCGATGAAATGAAGCAGAATTCGGAGGATATGCGCATCTGGGCAAATATCCCCCTGGCTTTGGAAGCGCTTTCGCTGATAAAAACGATTCCCGACGAGGAGGAGGAAACCCCTCTTGGAAAGGCCTACGCCTGCAATGCCGTACTGGAGCAGCTTTCGGAATACGATGTGCCCCGGCTGTGCCTGCTGATCCTGCGCATGGAACTGGATTATCTGCGCGCCTCGGACGAGGTGTCGGACTGGCTGAAAGAGGAGGATATCCTGGCGGATATCGAGAAGCTTGAGGCCTACACCGACCCGGACAATATCTCCAACGAGGAGTTTTCCAAGAAGTACGGGCGTATGCTGAAGTTCGACCCGATCGAGCGTACTTCGCTGTGGGAAGACAACATCTACAAGGCGGAGCTGGAGGTGGACAAGATGCTGAAGGATGTGCCTCGCGGGATGGGGTTCTGCCATGCTCACTGGCCTGCCCTGAAGCGGGTGCTGGCCAGGCGCGGGATTCCGTGGAAGAGCCCTACTGAGTTGAATCCCAGGGTTTTATTCGATTAGCTTATGGCGATTCAGATCAAGTTTGGGAAGGCCTCGGGGGCTTCGGCGGGTGCTGCCGGAGGGGTTTCGGTGGGTGCTGCCGGAGGGGCGTTGTTCGGGCAGAGCAAGTGGTGGGGTTTCCCGGATATGCCGGAAGAGCTTGAATATCCGGAGGTGCCGGTCCGGGAGGAATATGTGGATGATGACGGCCGGGATGCCGTGGACAAATACGACGACCCACTGACCTTTATCTGCCAGATACGGTGTTCGGACCTTGCGGCGGTTGATCCGGAGGGCCTGCTGCCTCACGAGGGGATGCTGTACTTCTTTGCTGCGCTGGATTATTTTCTGGGGAATCTGGATGCGGTGGTTTCGCCCGGGCTCGGCGAGTGGGAGGCGCCATGGTTCAAGGTGCTGTGGGCCCCTTCCTGCGAGAATCTGCATACGCATAGCATATTATATGAAGATGGCACTGAGGCCTGCCTGCCGGCGGTTCCGATGGCCTTTGGTAGCGGGGCGGCCGGTTCTTGCGGGGCGGATGGTGGTTCGGGCGATGCGGATGATTCCTGCGGGGCGGCCGGTGATTCTTGCGAGACGACCGGTGATTCTTGCGAGACGACCGGTGACGGGTTCCAGCTGCTGGGCCGGCCATTTTACGATGAGGTGGCCCAGGAGATGCCCGGCATGATCAACCTCCTGCAGATTGACGAAAACGACGACTGGGGCCTCCGTTTCTTCGACTGCGGCATGCTCAACTTCTTGATTGCCCCCGCCGACCTCGCCGCCCGCCGCTGGTCCGCCGTCCGCTGCTACCTCACCTCGGCGTAATCCCCCCCCACCCAGCCTTGCCGCCCTACCCGCCGCTCTCCACTTGCATTCCGTCCCTCCCGTCGAGCTTTTCCCGCGAAACCTCTACAGGTCGGCCTTTTTTTTTTTTTCTCGTCGAGAAAAACCCGCGAAACCTCTACAGGTCAGCCTATTTTCGCCCCACCCGTCGAGAAAAACCCGCCAAACCTCTACAGGTCGGCCATTTTTCGGCCTACCCGTCGAGAAAAACCCGCCAAACCTCTACAGGTCAGCCTATTTTCGGCCTACTTGTAAAGAATTAGGCCGAAAAGCTCTACGGGTCTGAGAAGAAAAGGCTAGATTATCGCCTTGAAAATGTAGAATGCCATTATGCCGGCGGCAATCAGCTTCATTCCGGTGCTGAAGATAAAACCAAGGAATGCGCCGAGCGAAGCCTTTACAGAATGCATGGCATCCTGCTGTGCGAAATAGAATTCCCCGATAAAGGCACCCAGCAGAGCACCCGCCAGCATGCCGATCGGCGTAAGGAACATTCCGGCGAATAGCCCGATTATAGCACCCCAGGAGGCTTCTTTGTGGCCTCCTGTGCTCTTTGCAAACCACCCTGGAATCACGTAATCGAGTATGGTTACCACGGTAGTGATGCCGAGCCAGACCAGCAGGAACGTGGTAGAAATAGGTTCACATTCGCCGCGGTTCCCGGCAAAGAATACAAGCAGAAGACCCACCCAACTGAGTGGCGGCCCGGGAAGCCCGGGAACTATACTGCCGATGATGCCCAGCACGGCACAGATGATTGCAAAAATCTCGAGTGATGTCATAGTTCTGCAAATATAAGGTTTTTGCTTTTGTTTTGAAAATTGAGTACTTTTGCCGCCCATTTCAAATAACGGTTAAACTATGAAAAAGTTTCTGACTATTGTTTTTTTCTGATTTCAGTTTTGGCTTCAGCACAGTCGGGTTTTAAACAAGGATATTCAGGTGGGCTCGAGGTAGGAGGGCGTGCCAATATTGGAAAGCAAAGTGCCGGTGGTGGAGAGTTTGATATTCTGACGGTACACGGTATTTCTTACGGAGATGGATCATTTATCGGAATCGGTACCGGCCTTGAGAAGTTACTTCATAGCGAAGGTGTATCCTTCCCTCTTTTCCTCGAAGCAAAATATGTTTTCTTCAAGAGTGATCTCAGCCCGTTCGTCTCTGCGCGCACCGGCTTGGAGCTTACCATTTCAGAACATAATGACATTTGCTATTTCATTAATCCGTCAGTAGGTGTCAACATCCACAAATACTTCTTCAAGGTCAATTACTGGTTCCTTGGTGGCGCCGGCAACCTGGATGGAGGAGTGACAGTTCCCTACAAAGGCCATCAGATAGGATTCTCTTTCGGAAAATCATTCTAAGGCGAACGTCAGCGTTCGACGCACGCCAACGTGGCGATCGAAATCCTGATTTGGCGGGCGTTGTTGGTGTTCAGGCCGCGGTCAGCAACTCGCAAGGCCTCCCTGATTGCCCGTTCGCAGGCGGAAGCGGTCGCGCCTGTAGTGAAAACGTCGTCTACCAGCAGGTAATGACGGGGAGAAGCCGGCTGGCACGAAGAGGCCGGGCGGTGCGGAGATGGTGGTTCCCGCGTCAGAAGCCTGCGCCAGTTACATGCGTTCACCCGGAAAGCGCCGGCCACATTTGCAGCGCGGCCTTCTGCATTCAGATGGGTCTGGGTCCGGGTATGCCGGGCGCGCTTCAGCAGCCTCGTGTCGCAGGGGCATCCCAAACAGGCCGCCACCCCCCGGGCGATGACCTCCGCCTGATTGTATCCTCTCCTCCAGCGCCGGGTCCAGTGCAGAGGAATCGGCACCACCAGATCTACATCCCGGAATAATTCCGTCTCCGCCAACGTCTGCCCCAACAGCCGCCCGAAACACCTGCCCGCTGCAAAGTTCCGCCGGTATTTCAGGGCCTTGCTGATCTCCCGGTATCCTCCCTTATAGAGATACAAGGCTGCTGCATAGCCATAGGGTTGATACCGGACATTCTCTCCCATATTCCTCTGTACCAGGGAGTTAAAGCTCTCTGCCATGGGATTCTCCCTCAACTTCCAGTAGCGCGTCTGCGGCAGGTCCTTCAGGCAGGCTTCGCAGAGATGTTCCTCCTCCGGGCCCAGTTCCGCCCCGCACGCCAGGCACGTCCTCGGCATCAGCAGGTCGGCTATCACATTCCAGATCATACCATCAACTTCAGGTCCGAAGGCGACAGTTTCAACACTCGGGCCAACTGCTTATGATTGCATCCCAGATCTTTGCGTAGAAGCATTCCTATGCTGATTCTTTCTCCCTTGCTGCAACTCTCGATTCCGCCTTTGTCGAACATCTGTTTGGCATATTTCGCCGCCGCATCCACAACATCCCCGTCCGGCAGCATCATACTGTCCATCAGCATCTCCCTATCGCATTCCTTGTCGATATTGCTGTTGTTCATTTCGAACATATAGGAACCTGGACCTTGAAACTGTCTTTCCAAAAAGTCGATGTCGATAAAGCTGCCTGGCCAGACCATGCCATCCTCTGTAAAATACCAATTATCAGGGACTTCAACACGGCTGTACATATATCTTCTTTTGCATTCGGCAGATAGGTCCAAGGCTTTGGTCAGGCCATTCATCTGTTCTTTTCTGTCGGCGAAGAGCAGCCCGGCCGATGACCACTTGTAGTAATATGGAAGGGTTTTAAGTCCGGCCACATACGGGTTTCGGTGATAATATACCACCTTTTCATGGACTTTATCCCGGGCGACGGGCCAATGGCCCAGTATTATTTCGCCATTCAAAGGAGCTCCGCGATGGGTGGCTATCCACATCAGGGTCAGCTTTTTATACAAATTGAGGAACTGTATGCAGTGCTCCTCCTCACCATATAGCAAAAGGTGGAAATGATTGTCCATCAGGCAGAAGGAGATGACGCTGACTGTCATGCCTTTTGCCAGACATAATAGAATACAGACCGCAATCCGGTTGATTCCGGCAATGAATTCAATAGGAGATTTGAACAGGATGTCCGTTTCAAGACCTTTACTACAGCTGTTTAAATAGATTCGCATTTTTTGTTTGCAAGTTGGAGGGGTTTCCGGAGGCTTCCAAATTATTGCGGCAAACAATTGCTTTAATATATGTTTCTTTTGACGATTGTGTGTTTTTAAATGGGTATAAGATTTATTTTTTGATTTGCCTAAACTTAAATTTTTATATGTAACCCACTGACCTGTAGAGGTTTGGTGGGAAAACCTCGACGGGTAGGGCAAAAAACGGGCGACCTGTAGAGGTTTGGTGGGAAAAACTCGACAGGTAGGGCGAAAAGAGGGTGCCAGGCTGGGACAGGGCGTCCAGCAGGGCTATCGAACAGGGCCAGAAGGCACCCGGCAGGGGCCAGCGAACAGGGCAGAGGCCGCCTGGCAGGGGCTAGCGGGCGGAGTGGTATTCGCAGAGGCCGTCGATGGGGGCTTTGATAAAGCGGGAGGCGCGGATGCCGGCGGCGGCGAAAAGGGGCGTCAGGATATCCCGGCAGGCAAAGGCGAAACCGCCAACGATGCCAACAAGGTAGGCCGCCACGTCGTAACGCAATAGCGAACGCTCGATAAAAGCCTTGAAATTCCTCTCTATCAACTCCTTGGCATAGGGATGCGAATAGTGCCCGACCACGAACGGGGCAATACTACCTAGGTAGCCCGAAGGCGAAGCGCTGCGGTAAACGCCTTCTACAATACCCGCATACGAAGAATCGAACTCTCTGGAAAAATCCGCAGCCAGATCCTCCGGAACCAGGCCCTTGATAAAGTCCGACAAGAAAAGCTTCCCAAGAGCCGAACCGCTGCCCTCGTCGCCAATCACATATCCCCCCGAGTACACCTTTCGCTCAACGGTCGCCCCGTCGTAAAAGCACGTGTTGGAGCCTGTTCCAAGGATGGCAACGATTCCGGGCTCATGCCCGCACACCCCCCTGGCAGCACCCATCAGGTCGTCCTGGATATCGATCTCCCCAATGGCGGAAACCCCGCGCAAAAACCCGGTAAGCTCGGCAGCAATCTCAGGCGTAACCACCCCGGCGGTATAGAGATACAGGCCGGACGCACCGGCAAGGCCCTCTGAGGAGATGGCCTCCGCCAGCGTTGCCTTGATATCTTCCATCTTCATGCTCGACACGTTGATGCCCGCACGCAGGAAACGCTTCAACTCGCGGCCGTCCGGGCCCAGGACCCGCCAGTCGCTCTTGGTAGCGCCGCTCTCGACTATTATCTTCATAATCAAAACAATAAGCCCCCTGATGCGCACGGCAGGAGGGGACAAAAAACTAGCAGTAGAGTCCGCCGTTGACGGGGATGACCTGTCCGGTGATGTAGGAGGAGAGGTCGCTGGCGAGGAAGAGGGCCGCATTGGCTATGTCCTCGGGGGTGCCGCCGCGCTTGAGGGGAATCTGCTTGATGTATTCTTCGCGCACTGCTTCGGGCAGGGCGTTGGTCATGTCGGAAACTATGAATCCGGGGGCGATGGCGTTGGCGCGGATGCCGCGGGAGCCCATCTCCTTAGCCACGGACTTGGCCATTGCGATGAGGCCTGCTTTGGTGGCTGCGTAGTTCACCTGGCCGGGGTTGCCCATCTGGCCGGCGATGGATGCCATGTTGATGATGCTGCCGCTCTTGGCGCGGGCCATTGCAGGCACCACGGCGTGCATGAAGTTGAATGCGGATTTCATGTTCACGGCTATCACCGCATCCCACTGCTGCTCGGTCATGCGCATGACGAGGCCGTCCTTGGTGATGCCGGCGTTGTTTACGAGGATGTCGATCTTGCCGAAGTCGGCGAGGATCTGCTCCACTATCTGCTGGGTCTGCTCGAAATCGGCCGCGTTGCTTTCGTAGGCCTTGACCTTGTGCCCGAGGGCGGCGATTTCTGCCACAGTATCCTGATTTACAACCAGATCGGTGAATGCTATGTCGGCACCTTCTGCCGCATATTTGAGGGCAATCGCTTTGCCGATTCCCCTGGATGCGCCCGTAATGAGGGCGACTTTACCTTCTAAAAGTCCCATAGTTATTTATTGTATTTTAGATTCCTTCACTTTGTTCGGAATGACATGTTTTGTTCGGAATGACATGTTAAGCACGGTCGTTGGCCATTGCAGCTTCAACATCGTCCGGCGAGGCGGGGAGGCGGGTTCCGCCGAGGCGGCGGGCACCGTCGGGAGTCACCAGCACGTCATCTTCTATACGGATGCCTCCGAAGTCGAAGTACCCCTCTTCCAGGGCGGCGTAGTTAACGAACGGGCGGCCTTCCTTCTTCCAGAGTCTTATCAAATCCGGGATGAAGTAGATGCCGGGCTCGTCGGTAACCACGTTGCCGGGAACCAGGCGGCGCGCCATCCTCAAAGACCTCAACCCCAGCTGCGAGGAGCGCTTCTGGTCGGGATCGTATCCCACCAGATCCTCGCCGAGATCCTCCATATCATGCACGTCCAGGCCCATGTTGTGGCCGAGGCCGTGAGGCATGAAGAGACCGGCGACTCCCTCGGCCACCATCTCGTCCAGGTCGCCTTTCACCAGGCCCAGCTGGCTGAGGCGGTCCAGCATCAGGCGGGCCACAGCCAGATGCACGTCGCGATAGGCAGTGCCGGGCCCCGTCAGCGAGAACGCCAGTTCGTGGCAGTCGTATACTATGCTGTAGATATCCCTCTGCTTGGGGGTGTACTTTCCGCCAGTAGGATAGGTGCGTGTGAAGTCGGATGCGTAGTGGGAGTTGCTCTCCGCACCGGCATCTATTACCATCAGCTTGCCCGGTTCGATGGGGAAGGCGTGTCCGTGGTTGTGGAAGACCTCGCCGTGCTGGGTAAGGATGGTCGCAAAGCTTACTCCCCACCCTTCGGCAAGCGTAACTCCCTCCATCTCCCCCACAATCTCCTGTTCCACCCTACCGAGGCGTATGCCCTTGCGGGCGACGGTGTGCATCTTCTGGCCGAGCACGCAGGCCGCATCTATCTCCGCAATCTCTTCCGGAGTCTTCACGAGGCGCATGCTGATGATTGCGCGGATGAGCGCCTCGGAGGGCTTGTCGACCCCCAGGCTCTGGAGTTTCATGGTATTGTAGTACCTGGACGGCGGGATGGAGTGGATCTTCCTGCCCTGCACTATGGCCTGGCTTAACGCCCAGTCCAGCTTGGCATAGGGCTCGGTGCGGGAGATGCCCACGCGCGCGGCCTGCTCAGCCACGGTGGGCTGAGGCCCGGTCCAGATGATATCGTCGATGCTGAAGTCATCGGCGTAGATGGTTTCCTCTCCGCTTTCGAGATCCAGCACGGCCGCGAAGCGGGGCTCGTCGATCCCGAAATAGTAGAGCCAGGTGCTGTCCTGGCGGAACTTGTAGCAGTTGTCTTTGTATTGGGCAGGGGCCTCTACGTTGCCGATGAATACGGCCAGGCCGGTTTCGCCTTTGAGGAGGGCCTTGAGGGTGGCCCTTCGTGCGGTATAGGTTTCTTTGCTAAACATACCACAAAGATAATAATTTAATCTTGACGGTAAGCACCAGTCCTTCCCTATCCCTATTCACAAAAACAAAGATAATCATTATATTTGTAATCCTATGGACAAGCAGACTCTATATATTCTGGTGACCAATTCCACCATCCTGGAAGGCTCAACCCTCAATCTCTCGCAGAACATCCGGCTGCTGGAAGACGGCATCAGCAGCGAAGGCAAAACCATCCTCGAACAGCTTAAGAGCATCGACCTGTTCAAGGCATACCAGATGGCTATCAAAGATGCCGAGGGGCACCAGGTTTGGAGCGGATACAGGCTTAAGTCGCTCGCTGCCAGGGCTTTGAAATGCAGGGGTTTCGACTGCAACAAGGTGTCCGACGAGGCAACGCTGCAGGCCATCTGCCACGAGGCGAACGAGGCCCGCATGCACGCCAGATCCCTGGGAGCAGATGGTTTGCGGAAGGCGGCGGAGAGCATCAGGAGCAAGGTTTCCGGCGCAGCCCTCTGGCCGGAAGGGAACATAGTAATGGGGCGTCTGCTGGGTAATATGCTGGAGTTTGAATTCGGTCTGGAGCCGAGCGGATCCAGGCCCGCGAGGGGCACCCAGAACAACGCCGAACGCATCCTGGACATACTCTCAAAGCATCCCCGATACACAACTGCCGACCTGGCCGGCATCCTCCATATCTCCGACAAGGGAGTGGAAAAGCATCTTGCCAACCTTAAGAAGACCGGCAGGCTTCTGCGCGTGGGGCCCGACAAAGGCGGGCATTGGGAAGTAAAACGTGTGATATGAAAAGATTGATGATTGCCGTGCTTTTTGCCGCGGCGGCCATCGGCTGCACGCGGGATGAGTCGCGGCTGACTGTGAAAAACTCATCTGAAGTGCCGGCCGAGAACCCCTCAACTGCGGTGGCCGGGGTTGCGGTCGTGCAGGTGGATGATTCCCTGCTCGAGCTGCTGGAGGGGGCCGGGGACGGGAGCGTCAAGACCAAATCGGAAGATGTAAACGAGGCCCTGCGGGCCATCGGGATAAAATCCTTCTCCCGCGTGTTTCCTTATGCGGGCGAATACGAGCAGCGCACCCGGGATGCCGGACTGCACAGGTTCTACCGCATTGAATACGACGAAAGCATCTCCCCCACCAAGGCAGGAGAGGTGCTGGGCGCGATAGACGGGGTGGGCAAAGTGGAGATGCCGCACAAGGTAAACCGCAGGAGCGCGATTCCGGATGACCCCTATTTCAAGTGGCAGTGGGACCTCTACAACGACCTTTCCCTGAATATCGGATGCATCAAGAGCAACGCCATGTACGGTATAGAAAAGTACAACAACGAGGGGGCGGACATGAACCTGATGGGAGTGTGGGAGAATTTCAGCACCGGCAGCAGCAAGGTTATCGTGAACGTAGTGGACGGCGGCGTTGACCTCAACCATCCGGACCTTGCCGGAATAGTCATCCCCGGAGGCGCGGACGGAAGCAGGAACTTCGCGAAAGGAAGTTTCGTCATCACTCCCGATTCACACGGAACGCATGTTGCCGGCACGATTGCCGCCATCCGGAACAACGGGATAGGCGTGGCCGGCATAGCAGGGGGAGATTATGCCAAGGGCATTACCGGCGTACGCATACTCAGCAGCCAGATCTTCGATGGGGAGGACGGATCCTCGGACGATGCCACCGCGAGCGCCATCAAATGGGGCGCGGACCACGGCGCCGTCATCAGCCAGAACAGCTGGGGATTCTCCGCAGACACAGATCAAAACGGGATGGTAAGCGCCAAAGAACTTGCCGCATACAAGAAAACAAGCATTCCGAGCTACTTAAAAGCAGCTATCGACTACTTCATCCTCATGGCGGGATGCGAAAGCCAGCCACCCTACAACCAGAGGTCCGATTCCCCGATGAAGGGTGGCCTGGTGGTGTTTGCTGCCGGGAATGAAGGGATAGACTACGATCCTATCTGCGACTACGACGAGGTGATTGCCGTGGGAGCAGGCACGGCCGGATATACCAAGGCCAGTTACTCGAACTACGGATCCTGGGTCGATATCTGCGCCCCTGGCGGAGACAGTCTCTACGATGGCTATGTGACTGATTGCGATTCCCAGACATTCTACGACGACCTGGGTGCCTACAGATACAGCCGGGGGCAGTTGTTCAATCTCTACGCCACCCAGTTAGTCACCGAGTACGACAAGCAGAACTACGACTATACATCCTACGGCTACATGTCCGGCACGTCGATGGCGTGCCCGCACGTGAGCGGCGCCCTGGCGCTCCTGGTTTCTTATTTCGGAGGGGCCGGCTTTACCAACGACGATTGCAAGGCCCTGCTGATGGACGGGGCAGACAAAAGCCATATCGACAACAGCAAGTACATAGGCCCCTGGGTGGACCTGGATGCGTCGTTCCAGATGGGAATTCCTACGTCCAACATCGCTCCGGACAAGGTTGGCGAGTTCAGCCTGGAGGCCGTCCGCAAGACCATCAATATCAGCATTAAGGTGCCCGCAGACCAGGATGATGGCAAGCCGGCCAGGATTCTCTGCATCTACGGCACCGACAAGTCCGCAGTGCAATCCAGCGCCCCCGCTTCCATCTCCGACAAGGTCTCGTTCGAGTTCTTCCCGGTCGGAGACCTTGAGGCGGGAGCCACTCTCAGAGGCACCCTCGGGGAGCACAGCTACTCCACTACATATTATGTAAAGCTCTACGCGAGCGACCTTTACAAGAACTTCTCCGAGGCATCCGAGGTGAAGAGCATCACCACCCCGGACAACAATGCGCCGGTGCTTGTCTCTCCCGTCGACGGAGTGCTGCTCTACGGCTCCGGGAGCGGTAAAAACATCTCCCTGAGTGCCCTGTTCAAGGACCCGGATGGCGACCCTCTAACCTTTGTCTGCAGGAACAGCAACGGCAAGATCATCAACATTTCGTACGATGCCTCAACCCTCAGGATCAAGGCCGTCGCGGGCGGCAATGCGCAAATCATCATCACCGCATCCGACGGGGATAAATCCTCAATCTGCGTGGTCCGCGTGCTGGTGAAACCGGATCCCAACAATCCCGCCGAACTGATGCCCATGCCGGTTACGACAGACCTCACCATACGCACCGAAGAGCCGGCCGAGACATACGTGAGGATTGTCAGTTCCAGCGGGAAGGTGGTGTATGAGCAGACCCAGGTCTTCAGCGGATTCGACCCGCTGGTGGTTGATTTCTCGGGGCTCGCGCCGGGGCGCTATTCCATTACCATCAGCTACAGTGGCAAAACCTTCCACAATAATATCGTGAAAGTATGAGAAAGATATTCATCATCCTGGCGGCCGGCCTTCTTTCGCTTTCGGCCGGGGCCCAGACTTCCGAGGCTCTTCCCTTCATCCAGATGGACTTCAATCCGGCGTCTATCGCTATGGGTAGCAGCAAGATCCCCAGCGCGGCCGTGCTGCCCCTGAGCGGCATCAGGCTCGCCGGAGGGGTAGCTTACGAGAGTTATATGCCGAAGCTCAACTCCACGAAATACATCAGCGGCGGTGCTGCCGGCACCTTCGACAGCTTCAGCGCGAGCATAGCATTCACAAGGGGCACGGGAGAGGCGATAAGCGGAGAGAAGTTCGTGCCTTCGGAGATAATGGTCGATGCGGGCATAGGGGTTGCGCTTACCGATTTTCTGGCGCTCGGAGCCAATGTTAAATACGGAAAGGAGCAGATTCTGGCCTCATATTCTTACAGCACTGTCGCATTCGACGTGTTTGCGGCGGGCAAATTGTCCGGTTTCGAGTTCGCGGCGGGGGTTTCCGCCTTGGGAAAGAAGGTAAAGTCCAAGTCTTCAGGAGAGTACTCCCTGCCTTCTGCCATCAGCCTGGGCGCTAGCTATTCTACAGTTCTGGCCGATGTGCACGGCCTGACTGCGAGGGTTAAGGCAGACAGGTATTTTTCCGGCCCTCTTGCCGCCGGCCTGGGTGTTGAATACGGCTACGACGGCATGGTCTTCGCGCGTGCGGGATATCATTACGGTGGCGATAGCATCATTCCTTCCTTCGCGTCCGTAGGCCTCGGCGCCCATCTCGGGGACTTCACCCTGGATGCTGCCTACCTATTCGCCTCCGATGTGCTCGGCGGCAGCTTCTCACTCAGCGCCGGCGTCCGGTTCTAGGGTTCTTCTTTGGGTTTTAGGAGGGCGGCTTGAGACTTGAGGCTACCTGTAGACGTTTCGCCGGAAAACCTCGACGGGTAGCGAAGGCGCGTCTCAACGCGCCCGGCGGAGAGCGGGACGGAGCCCGAAGGGCGATGTCGGTAGCTCGGGAGCCGCAGGGTACTTTAGGGGCAGAGCCCCTGATAAAAGGCCTCCGGGGGACCGCAAAAAGGCAGCCGAATGGCTGCCTTTTTGTGGTCCCTGCAGGGCATGATCCTGCGACCCCCTGATTATGAGTCAGATGCTCTAACCAACTGAGCTAAGGGACCTTAGACGTCTTGGGGCGACGTCAGACCTTGATCTCAACCTCAACACCGGAAGGAAGCTCGAGCTTCATGAGAGCGTCAACGGTCTTGCCATTGCTGTCCTCGATGTCGAGCAGCCTGCGGTATGAATCGAGCTCGAACTGCTCGCGGCTCTTCTTGTTGACGAAGGTCGAGCGGTTCACTGTGAAGATCTTCTTGTTGGTAGGGAGCGGAATAGGACCGATAACCCTTGCACCAGTAGCCTTCACGGTCTCAACGATCTTGGACGCAGACTTGTCCACGAGCATATGATCGAAAGACTTGAGTTTAATTCTGATTTTTTGGCTCATATTGCAAATTTAAATAATTATTCGTCAAACGAAGGCATCTTGTATCCACTTTTTTCCACAATATCCTTTGCCATCTGGGCAGGAACCTGCTCGTAATGGTCGAAAGACATCGTGCTGGAAGCACGCCCGGAAGAGAGGGTGCGCAGCACCGTCACATATCCGAACTGCTCCGCGAGCGGCACGAACGCCTTGATGATCCTTGCACCGTAGCTTGTGCTGTCCATGCTCACAATCTGCCCGCGGCGGCGGTTCAGGTCTCCGGTTATCTCGCCCATATATTCCTCAGGAGTAACGACTTCGAGGCTCATGATGGGTTCGAGGAGAACAGGACCGCACTTGCGGCAGGCATTGCGGAACGCCTCGCGCGCTGCAAGTTCAAATGAAAGCTGGTCGGAGTCCACCGGATGGTAGGAACCGTCGAGAAGGGTAACCTTGAGGCTCTGCACCTGGTTTCCGGCAAGAACGCCGTTCGCCATAGCTGCCTCGAAGCCCTTCTGCACCGAAGGAATGAACTCCTTCGGCACGTTCCCGCCCTTGACGACGCTCTCGAACTGGAGTCCGACAACGCCCTCGTCGGCAGGCCCGACCTCGACAAAAATATCTGCATACTTTCCACGTCCACCCGTCTGCTTCTTGAAAACTTCGCGGACCTGGATGGAACGTGTGATTGCTTCTTTGTAGTTGACCATGGGGGCACCCTGGTTGATATCCACCCCGAACTCGCGGCGCAAACGGTCCACGATGATGTCGAGGTGAAGCTCTCCCATGCCGCTGATGATCGTCTGGGCAGTCTCAGTGTCGGAATGCACGGTGAAGGTAGGATCCTCCTCCGAAAGTTTTCCGAGGGCGACCCCGAGTTTGTCAAGGTCCTGCTGAGTCTTTGGCTCGATTGCGATGCTGATCACGGGTTCGGGGAACTCCATGCTCTCGAGGGCCAGTTTGTGGCTTTCGTCACAAACGGTGTCCCCCGTGCGGAGATCCTTGAATCCGACTGCTGCGCAGATGTCTCCCGCCTCCACGAATTCGATAGGATTCTGGTGGTTGGAGTGCATCTGGAACAGCCTGGACACGCGGTCTTTCTTCCCCGTGCGGGAATTCAGCACGTAGGAACCTGCGTCCAGATGACCGGAGTAAACCCTCAGATATGCGAGGCGACCCACGAAAGGATCGGTCGCAATCTTGAACACGAGCGCGCAGAACGGGCCTGCCGGATCGGGGTTGAGCTCGATGGCTGCCCCGGTGTGCGTGTTGGTGGCGGGTGTGGTGCCGATATCCATGGGAGAAGGAAGATAGCGGACAACCGCGTCGAGGAGGAACTGTATTCCCTTGTTCTTGTAGGAAGATCCGCAGGTTGCAGGGACGATCTTCATTTCGATCGTGCCCTTGCGCAGAGCGGCAATGATCTCTTCCTCGCTAAGGGATGCAGGATCCTCGAAATACTTCTCCATCAGGGAGTCGTCGCAATCCACGGCGGCCTCCACAAGACGGTCTCTCCAGGTCTCGACCTCTTCCTGCATTTCTGCAGGCACTTCGCGCACATCGTAGTTTACCAGTTCATCGCCGGTATTGTAGATGTACGCTTTGCGGGATATGAGGTCAACAATACCGGCGAACGTTTCTTCTGCGCCGATCGGCAAGACAAGCGGCACGGCCGTAGCCCCCAGCTTGGCTTTTATGTCGTCGATGCATCCGAGGAAGTCCGCGCCCACACGGTCCATCTTATTCACGTAGGCGATCTTCGGCACTCCGTATTTATCGGCCTGACGCCATACCGTCTCGCTCTGGGGCTGAACCTTGCCCACCGCGTCGAATGTCGCGATGGTGCCGTCCAGCACGCGCAGCGAGCGCTCCACCTCTACGGTGAAGTCCACGTGACCGGGAGTATCGATCAGGTTGATCTGAAAGACCTGGCCTGCATAGTGCCAGAATGCAGTTGTAGCAGCAGAGGTGATGGTAATTCCCCTCTCCTGCTCCTGCACCATCCAGTCCATCGTGGCGGCGCCGTCATGGACCTCCCCGATCTTGTGCGTCTTCCCTGTGTAGAACAGGATGCGCTCAGACGTGGTGGTCTTTCCGGCATCGATGTGCGCCATGATACCGATATTACGTGTGAAGTTTAGATCCCTACGTGCCATCGATTAGAAGCGGAAGTGTGCGAATGCCTTGTTGGCTTCTGCCATACGGTGCATGTCTTCTTTGCGTTTGAATGCACCACCTTCATTGTTGAATGCTGCCACAATTTCTGCGGCGAGCTTTTCTGCCATCGAGTGGCCGGAGCGCTTGCGGGAGAACTGTATCATATTCTTCATCGCGAGAGAGACTTTACGCTCAGGACGCAACTCGGTCGGCACCTGGAAGTTGGCACCACCGATACGACGACTCTTAACCTCAATCTGAGGGGTCACGTTCTCGAGAGCCTGCCTCCAAATATCGAGAGGAGCCTTGTCAGAATCCTTCATCTTCTCGCCTACCATGTCAATGGCATCGTAAAAAATAGAATACGCGATACTCTTCTTTCCCTGCAACATAAGGTTGTTCACGAAACGGGTTACCTCGATGTCGTGGAACTTGGGATCAGGAAGTAGAATCCTCTTCTTAGGCTTTGCTTTTCTCATAACTGAAAAAATTAATAATTAAACCATCCGACGGCTACTTCTTCGGCCTCTTGGCACCGTAGAGGGAGCGGGACTGGGTCCTGCCTTCCACGCCTGCCGTGTCCAAAGCGCCGCGAAGGATGTGATAACGTACACCAGGGAGGTCCTTCACACGACCGCCGCGGACCAGCACGATGCTGTGTTCCTGGAGGTTGTGGCCCTCGCCCGGGATGTAGGCGTTAACCTCTTTAGCGTTGGAAAGACGTACACGGGCAACCTTACGCATTGCGGAGTTAGGTTTCTTAGGGGTGGTAGTGTACACCCTGACGCATACGCCACGCTTCTGAGGGCACGCATCCAATGCGCGAGACTTGCTCTTCACTTCGAGAGTCTCACGTCCTTTGCGAACCAATTGT
>CACXKV010000010.1:0-66147 GCA_902768365.1 uncultured Bacteroidia bacterium
TGCTACCTCGCGCTGCCCCTCGACTTGCATGTGTTAAGCCTGCCGCTAGCGTTCATCCTGAGCCAGGATCAAACTCTTCTTTGTATATTTTTATGTTTCCAGCTTGACCCCAGACGCTCTTTCTTACAATTTCCTTTGAAATTGACGCTCTCGATCTATTTTTGTTCTCGGTACTTTTGCTTGTACTTGTTCTTCCAATATTTTCAAGGAACTAAATCCGTTTAGAAAAGCCTTTTTCCGAAACGGGCTGCAAAGATACTCACTTTTTTGTTACCTCCAAACTTTTTTCGCATTTTTTTTACTATTTTCGTAAGCTATGAATAATAACGGGGTTTCGTTGTGGAGTATCTTCGCCGTCTTTGCACGCATAGGCGCCTTTACCATCGGTGGCGGCTATGCAATGATTCCCCTGATAGAGGCTGAAATGCGCCGCAAAAGCTGGATCTCCGAAGAGGATATGCCAGACATCATAGTGCTCGCGCAGAGCGCACCGGGCATCCTTGCCGTGAACATGGCCATCTACTCCGGATATCGCCTCCGCGGCATCAAAGGGGCTCTTGCGGCAAGCCTCGGGGCGGTTCTCCCTTCTTTTGTGATCATCCTCCTGATAGCCATGCTGTTCAGCGGAATCAAGGATAATCCCACTGTGCTCAAGATCTTCCGGGGCATACGCCCCGTGGCGGTGGGGCTCATCCTCGTGCCGGCCGTCAACCTGGCCAGGAAGGGCTGCCGCAAATGGTGGGCATGGCTGGTGCTGGCGGCATCGCTGGTGGCGGTAGCGTTCTTGAAGATCTCTCCCATATATATAATATTGGTAACAATAATCGCTGCGGTAGCGCTGAGTTTCGCGAAGGAGGCGCGCACCGGGAAATGATCTATCTGCAGCTGTTCGTTACCTTCTTTGTGATAGGGCTCTTCACCTTCGGCGGAGGGGCGGCCATGCTGTCGCTGATCCAGACGCAGGTAGTGAGCAAGTTCGGATGGCTCACCGAAGCCCAGTTCACTGATATCGTGGCAATCTCCCAGTGCACCCCGGGGCCCATCGGCGTGAACTGCGCCACATACACCGGCTACGAAGTGGCCGGAGTGGCCGGATCCGCCCTTGCCACCTTCGCCCTGGTGCTGCCCTCATTCATCATCTTCTACGGGATCATCACCCTCTACAACAAATATCACAGCACCTCGCTCTTCGGCGACGTGATGGCCGGCCTGCGCCCTGCGGTGGCGGGCCTCATCGGTGCGGCTGCGCTCATACTGATGTTCCGGGTGAACATGGAAGGCTTCCTTCCCCAGATCAGCATTATTCCAGAGAACTTCGGCGACTGGACCGCCTGGGCCATCCTGGCCGTCAGTTTCGTGGCCGCCTTCTTCTTCAAAGTCAACCCCATCCTGCTGATAGTGGCAGGAGGCATAACCGGATTATTAATCTATTGAATATGAAAAAGTTAGCGATTCTTGCAATCACCATCCTCCTGGGCAGCGGCCTGGAAGCCAAGAAGGCAGCCCCCGCCCTCAACATCATCCCCGAACCCCAGAGCGTGAGCTTCGGAAAGGGCGAATTCAAGGTGAAGGGAGCCAACTTCAACTACGATTCCTTCCTCGGCAAAAACACCGCTGAAGCCATCGCCAAGCTGGCGGACGACATCTACATTTCCACCGGCAAGGTGAGCAGCCTTGCGGTTGCCACGGGCGTCAATTACGGCTCCCCCATCGGGTCGCTCAAGGGAATCTACTTCCTGAAGGACGCCACCCTCGCCCCGGAAGAGTATAAGATAGAGGTTGCATCCCGCGCGGTAAAGGTGACCGCGGCGGACCACAACGGATTCCTCTATGCCATCGCCACCCTCCGGCAGATGCTCCCTACCGAAGTGTTCGCAGGCCAGCAGGTGAAAGGCAGCGTCACGATTCCCTGCTGCACCATCCAGGACAAACCCCGTTTCGGCTACAGGGGCATAATGCTCGACTGCGCCCGCCATTTCTTCCCGGTGGACGTGGTGAAGAAGTGGCTGGACGTGTGCGCGATGTACAAGATCAACCGCTTCCACTGGCATCTCACCGAAGACCAGGGCTGGCGCCTGGAGATAAAGAAGTATCCCCTCCTCACCGAGGTGGGATCCTTCCGCGCAGGCACCCAGACTACCACCGACCGCAGCAAGCATGACGGCAAGCGCTACGGCGGATACTACACTCAGGAGCAGGTTCGCGAGGTCGTGGCCTATGCGGAGAAGCTCGGCATCACCGTCATCCCCGAACTCGACCTCCCCGGTCACATGCTGGGAGCGCTGGCGTCCTACCCCTGGCTCGGCTGCACCGGCGGCCCCTACCAGGTCTGGACCCGCTGGGGCGTGTGCGACCAGGTGCTCTGCGTGGGTAAGGAAAGCACCTTCGAATTCCTCTTCAACGTGCTGGACGAGATCTGCGAACTCTTCCCGAGCGAATACATCCACATCGGCGGCGACGAGTGCCCCAAGAAAGAGTGGGACAAGTGCCCCATCTGCCAGGCCAAGATGGATGAACTGGGGCTTGTGGCAGATGAGAAAGGCACCCGCGGCCAGAAACTGCAGAACTACGTGACCAAGCGCGTGCAGGAGCACCTTGCCGCCAAAGGCCGCAAGATTATCGGCTGGGACGAGATCCTGGAAGGCGAGCTTGGGCCCGGTGCGACCGTAATGAGCTGGCGTGGCACCAAGGGGGGAGAAAAAGCCTCTGCAATGGGCTTCGACGTGATTATGTCCCCCACCACCTACTGCTATCTCGATTATAAGCAAGGCGTGCGGGAAGATGACCTCGCCATCGGCGCGGGGTATCCCAAGAAGAGTGACTACGATGCCAGGAACCTTTATTCCTATGAGCCTCTTGCAGGCATCCAGGCCGGAGCAGAGAAGCACATCCTGGGTGTGCAGGCAAATATGTGGACGGAGTGGATCCATAACGACCCCGAGCTGTTCTACATGCTGATTCCCCGCCTCCAGGCCCTTAGCGAAGTGCAGTGGACCCAGCCCGAAAAGAGGAGCTACGAGCACCTGGAGCAGAAGCTCAAAGACAAGCATTTCAAGATAATGGAGATGCTGGGATACAACTACAGAGCGCTGTAAACCGGTGATTCCCAATAAACCAGAACGCCTCTCGATATCTCATCGGGAGGCGTTCACAATTCTAACCTAAAATTTAACCTATGAAAAAACTATTCGGTTTAGATTAATTGCGAATATCGTGCCAAACGTGCACGTGCACAAAAAATTATTCGGCTTTGATTTTAACAATTTTCACCTGGGCCACCGGGCGGTCGCGGCGGTCGGTCTCGACTGCAGCAATCTTGTCGATAACATCCAGACCCTCAACAGTTTCACCAAAAACGGTGTAGGCCCCATCCAGCTGTGCACAGGTCTGCTCGTTCTGCACGATGTAGAACTGGGAGCCGGAGGATTCCTTCATGGGATTGGCGGCATCTCCGCGGCGGGCAGCCGCAATGGCGCCTTTCTTGTGGCGGTGAGAAGGCAGTATCTCGGCTGGGATGGTGTATCCGGGGCCGCCGGTGCCAAAGCGGTCGGCGTTTGCAGGATCCTTGGTGAGAGGGTCTCCACCCTGGATCATGAAGCCGTTGATCACGCGATGGAAGAGCAGTCCATCGTAGAAGCCGGAAAGCGCCAGCTTAGCAAAATTTGTCTTGTGCAGAGGGGTGTCTGCGTAAAGTTTGATCTTGATTGTGCCGTAGTTGGTCACAATGTCGAATACCGGCTCTTCGGCCAGGTCGGACAGTTTCTTTTCCACTTTGATAGAATCTTGTTTAACTTGTTCTACTGCAGCCTGTTCGGCAGCCTCTGCCTCTGCTGCAGCCTTTTTCTTGTTTCCGCAAGCGGTAAAGGCCAGCGCCAGAACCGCAAGGCATGTTAGATAGATGAGATTTTTTTTCATTATATAAGAAAAGGATTATTCAATTACCTGTTGTTTACGCTTCCAGTTGAGCACGGGCAGCATGAAGGAGATGACGGCAGCACCGAGCCAGAACCAGCTCACATAGGTGTAGTCGTGCACCATTGCTCCGTTTGCACCCTCTACGATGTGGCCGTCCAGCAGCAGACCGGTGACCACATTCTGCAGACCTGCGGCGGCATAGGATGCCATGCCGACGATACCCAAGGCAGCTCCGGTGGCTTTACGGGGCACGAGATCCACGGCCATCAGGCCACCTACAAAGCTGATCAGCACTCCGATGGCAATGCCGAACAGCACCATTGCAAGGATGTTCACCCACTTGGCGGGCCCGCCAAACAGGAATATGGCCAGCGCTATTGCCTCAAGTATACCGGCCACGAAGGCGGGATATTTCCTGTCTCCCTTGAAAAGGACATCGGATAGCCAGCCGGAGACAACCGTACCTATGATGCCGAAGATGGGGTTGATGCCGATTATGGTGGCAGCGCCAGCCAGGTCGTATCCCTTTGCTTCCTGGAGGAAGATGGTTCCCCATTCGTTGATGGCGTAGCGGCTCATATACATGAACGCGCTGGACAGGGCCAGGATCCACACACCGGGATTCTTAACCACGGCAGCCTGCATGCGCTTGGTCTGCGCCCGCTTCTGCTCGGGAGTCAGTTCCTCGGCTGCTTCTGCCTCACCGGACACCACTTCGATGGGAGGAAGCCCCTTGGCCTCGGTGGAATCGTGAAGGAAGAAGATGATGATGAGTATGCCAAGCACTCCGGCCAAAGCGGCTCCAAAGAAGCCCCATCTCCAGCCGAAGGTTGCCACCAGCATGCCTACAAAAACGAACGAAAGGCCTTCGCCTATGTTGTGGGAAGAACTGAAAAAGCCGTAGAACGTGCCACGTATGCGCAGGGGGAACCAGCGCGACAGGGCGATGATAGCAGGTGGAGCGCCCATACTCTGGCTCCATCCGTTAACCGTCCAGCAACATGCAAAGAGCACGAAAAGCGCGGAATTGGCGATGCCGCCTTTGAGTGCGGTCACGCCAAGGATTCCCATGATAAAATTCATCAGCACCGACACAACCAGTCCGGTGGCCATGAAACGCTTGATGTTGGAACTGTCGGCAAGGAAGCCATTGACCAGTTTGCCTATGGCATAAGCCCAGTAGAGGCACGCTCCGATGATACCCAGCTGGGTGGCATTAAGCAGGCCCGCATCGATGAGGGGCTGCTTCATCACGCCCATCGACAGGCGGCAAACATAGTAAAGGGCATAGCCGAAAGTGCCCGCAAGGAAAGCCTGGATACGGAGCCTCTTGTAGGTCGAATCAACCTTCTCCGCCGGGACTTTCACAGCAGCAGGGCCGCTAGCCTTGAAAAAATCCAGAAAACCCATGGTCAATACAAGTTATAAGACTAATAATATACTAATTTACTATTACTTCGCTGATGTTAACGGTAACTTTCCTGGAGCCGCGGTTATAGCTCAGGCGAACATAGCGGACGCCCTCTGCCCGGACAGTGCCACCGACAGTAAGTATCTGGAAATGCTTCCTGTCTGCATGCAGATTCTGCTGGGGCACACTAACCGTGGTATAGGTAATGCCATCGGAAGAGACTGAGAATTCCACATCTGCGGGCATCCTGATACGCCTCAGATTGTAGTCCGCAAACTCGGCCCCCACGTAGCTCAAATCCTTCTTTTCGCCCAGGTCTATATCTATAGTGACCTCCTTGCCGCGGACCTCGTTCCACACCTTCCTGTCGGCCACATTGTAGCCGCCCAGACGGCCGTCTATCAGGATAGAGGCATCCTGCGCTTTGCCACCGGCCACCCGGATAGTGGCTTTCGCCTTCTGAGTGACTCGCGGGATCTCCACTGCGGCCTCGGGCCTGTCACCCACCTCGGTTTCCAGGTCGAAAAGGGTGTATCCCCTGTCTTTCAACATCTTGCCAAGGGCAATGGCACGCTCGCGGAAGGATGCGTAGTCCTTTGCCGCGGCAGGGCTCCAACCGGTCTCGGCTATCGCAAACGCACGGGGATAGAGCATGTACTCGAAATGCCAGGGCTCCAGCACGCACTCACCCCAGAGGTTGCCCTGCACACCCAGCAGATGCTCCAGCGAGCTGATTCCTTCTTCCGGATCGTAGTTGTAGACGGATTCTATGGCAAGATAGGGCCTGAACGCCATGGGCTCCTTGTAAGGGGCGTCCTGGCCATAATCGAGATAGTAATAGGTATTGGGAGTCATGATCACATCGTGCCCCATGCTGTTTGCCTTGATGCCTCCGGCGACCCCGCGCCAGCTCATGACGGTGGCATTCTCGGAAAGGCCGCCTTCCAGTATCTCGTCCCAGCCTATCAGGCGCTTGCCATGTGCGTTGATGAACTTCTCAGCGCGGCGGATAACGTAGCTCTGCAGTTCGAATTCATTTTTCAGCCCTTCCGCAGCCATACGCTGCTTGCAGCGGCTGCAGAGCACCCAGTTGGCTTTGGAGGCCTCGTCTCCACCTATGTGGATATACTTCGAAGGGAAGATTTCCATCACCTCTTCCAGCACCTTCCCGAAGAAAGCGAAGACATCCTCGCGCCCGGCGCAGATAACGTTGTTGGCCGGGTGTTTGCCGTCGCAGTAGTATTCCGGATGCACGCTCAGCAGCACCCTGTTGTGGCCGGGAAGCTCGATTTCGGGGATGACCTCTATCTGGCGTTCCGCCGCATACGCGACGATTTCCCGAAGGTCATCCTTTGTGAGATAGCCACCGTAGACATGCCCGTCGTCATAGACGGTGCCATGCACGTATCCGGCAGGTTCGCTGCCGTATTTCTGGGCCTTTCCGGACAAGAAATTGTGGAAGAACCAGGCATCGCCGAAGGCGGCGACGGAGGCCATTTCAGGCGCACAGTCGAGCTTGATACGCCAGGCCTCGTTGTCGGTAAGATGCAGCTGCAGACGGCTCATCTTTACAAGGGCCATGGCATCTATCTGCTTGAGGATAAAGTCCTTACTCTGGAAGTGGCGCACCAGGTCGAACATCAGCCCACGGTGGCGGAAACGCGGTGCATCATCTATGCGGCAGAAGGCCACACGCCCCTCTGGATCGGCATTCCGCATCTGGATCAGCGACTGTAGGGCGTAGAACTTTCCGGCCTCGCCGGCAGCGCTGATGGTGATCCCCTTGCGGTTGATAGTCAGCGTGTATGCACCGTCAGCTTTCCCCTTCTGCTCCTTAGGGCCGATCTTAAAATTGATGGCAGCCATGTCAACCTCGGACAGGGTAAAGAAATCCTGCCTGTCCAGAGTGATGCTTCCTGCCGCCTTCCCGCTTGCAGTGGTGTAGGAGGCCACCTTGGGGATGATGCATCCGGGGGTGCTGCCACCGGTGACGGTGGTAATCAGGAGGAGTAGAGAGAACAGTATGGTCATGGTTTAGATGCTTTCAGTGAAACAGTGTTTGCCGGGGCCTGCCTCAATACCCTCGTTGGAGCCGGGGAGGTAGACCGTGGCGTGCGAACCTTCGGGAACTATAACTTTAAGCATGAACTTGCCGCCGCGGATGTCCCAGCGGACGGATGCCTTGCCTTGAGGGGTTTCGGTTTCGTAGGATGCCCAGCTGAGGTCGCCCATGGGGGTGGGGCGCACAATCATGTGCTTGTAGCCAGGTTCGCTGTCATCGATGCGCAGGCCCGCCACACGGGTGTAGAGCCAGGTGAGGCCGCCTCCGAACATGGGATGATTGCGGGATTTCTTGCCGTCCCAGTACTCCCACATGGTATCGGCGCCCTGTTCAACCCACCAGCCGTAGCCCGGGCATTCCTTCTGTGTCATCACGCTGTAAGCCAGTTCGGAGAGGCCGTTGTCGCAGAGCACGTCGAAGAAGATCTGGGTGCCGAAGATTCCGGTGTTGATGTGGCCGCCGTTGGCTTCTATCTCCTTCCGGAGAGATTCCACCACGGCCGCCTTGTTTTCTTCCGGCACGCCCATGTGGAGGGCGAAGACGTTGGAACCATTGTTATCGCCGTAGGATGCGGTTTCGGGCTTGTAGAACACCTTGTGGAAAGCGGCCCGGACATCCTGCGCCAGCGCATCGTAACGGGCGGCATCATCCGTCTTGCCGAGCACGGATGCGGCACAGGCCATGAAGCGGGCGCATTTCCAGAGGAAGTAGGTATGCACCAGGCGGTCTTCCGGCAGGTAGTAGGCCGGGCACCAGTCGCCCAGGTTTAGCCAGTACTGCGGCTTTTCCGCGCCGCGCGGCATCTGCATGTTCATGATGCCTTCTTCCGTACGCCAGCTCTCCATGAAGGCGAGCTGCTTCTGCATGGCATCGTAGTGCTCCTCCAGCACCGATTTATCCGCATAGTGACGGTAGTGCTCCCAGGGGATGATGTTGATGGCTGCGCCCCAGGCCACTCCGCCGCCGCATCCGGGATGGAAGGGGGCGGTGTTGGGCACATATCCGCTCAGGGTATCCTGGCAGTCGGACATGTCACGGAGCCATTTGCGGTAGAATTTGTCGGCGTCGAAGTTCTCCATCACCGCCACACAGGCCACCTGGCCGTCGCCGGTGTAGGCGCCCTTCTCACGGTGAGGGCAGTCGGAGGCCACGCCCATGTGCATATTATCTGTCTGGGTGCGCCAGAAAAGGTGGTTCACCCTGTTAATCAGGGGGTTGGAGCATTCGAAACGGGCAGTTGTGAGGATGTCGGTATAGATAGCCTCCGCGCGCAGATTCTTCGCCTTGAGTTCGCCCGGCCATCCCTTCACCACCACCTTGCGGAAGGTGTACCAGTTGAAGGAAGGGGCGTAACTTTCGCTTCCGGAGCCCTTGCAGATGTATTTGTAATCTCCGTTCCAGGAGCGTTTAACCCAGTTATTGCCGGAGTCTTCCGGATCGATAGGGTGCAGGAGTTCGATCTCAGTGCCCTCGGGAGCCTTGATGCCATAGAGATGCACGCGGCCGGTGATATAGTCGCCGAAGTCCACTTCGTAGGAGCCGTCTTCCTGTCTGGTGATGCTCTTAGGCTCAAGGACCTCCATGATTCGGTCTGCAAGGCCTTGCTGCAGCTCGAGTGCGCCCTCCGGGGCCTTGCGGACGACGGCCGGCTGCCACTCCTTGCAAGCCTCGAGACGGGCATCGTAGGCTTCTCCGCTGTAGATGTTATTGTAGAGTATGGGGCTCTTGCACACCTGCCAGGAGGTATCCGAACAGAGGGTGCGGGTGCTACCGTCCTTCATCTTGATTTCTATCTGGCAGAGCAGCCTCGGGGTGCCGAAAGGAGAGACGTTTCCCTTGCGCCAGCCGGCATACCAGCCGTTGCCCAGGGTTACCCCTATGGTGTTTTCGCCCTTCTTGAGAAGGTCGGTAACATCGTAGGCCAGATACATCACCCGGAAGTTCTTGAAGTGCTCGTCGGTAACCTTGATGTTGAACATGTAGCCGGGCTGGCGATGGCCGTACATGGTGTTGTTGGGCACGTAGTAGTCTTCCCCCACGCGCTCGCCGTTGATGGCCGCCTCGAACATTCCGAGGCCGCAGATGTACATCGTGGCACTTTCCGGCCTGGAATCCAGGCTGATGGTTTTTGCAAATTCCGGGGTAGGATGCTCCGCTTCGGGGATGAAATCATCCCCCTCCCACGGCGCGCCTATCCACTCTGCCTGCCATTCGGCGATGGGAGACGGATCATTATTCCTACTTGGTGTGCAAAGGCATAACGCCGGAATCAATAATAGCAAAAACGGTTTCCTGAACATATCTGCGCGAAATTTTCGTTAAAGATACGCAATAAATCCGGGAATTACCGCGTTACGAACAACGATGTGCGCTTTGCAAGATAATCTTTAACCGCAGTCCATTCGTAGTACGGGCCATCGACCGTCTTAAGGTTGCCGAGCTGCGCTTCTTCACCGTTCAGCAGCACTTTCACCAGCACGTCTCCAGCTTTGCCCTTCTTGGGTGCATAGAACACGAACTGTATGTTTGCAGCCATGGGGGAACGGAAACTCTGGAACGACTTCGCCAGGTCATCTGCCTTGGCAGGTATGAATCCGAAACCTTCCAGATCCATTATCATCAGCAGCGAAAGCACCACGTGGTCGTGACCGAAACGGAGGTCGGCACCGCGCTTGCGGGAGACCAGACGCTCATCGGCCTTGGCTATCATGTCGTCCACTATGGAAGAGCAGGAAGTACGGTAAGGGAGATACTCGCGGAAGCGCTCGTAATTATCTATCTCCCAAATAGTTGCAAACTCTTCCGGTGTGAAGATTCCGCCCACGTCCATACGTTCTTCTTCCGGCAGGCTGTTCATGCCGGCCACGAACATATAGAGGTAGAAGAAGGTCTCGTAGGCATTGCGCTTGCCAAGGCCAGCCACCGGATCCTTGAACAGGCGGCCGAGCACGTCGTTCACTCCCTTGAAGCGGCGGGTAAAGAACTGCTCGGGGCTCTCCCGATAGGGGAACATGGTGTCCGGTCCCTTGTAGCGGAAGGGGTTCTTGCCCATATTGGGGCGGGTGGCCTGGATGTCCAGGGTGCCCTGATGCTCGTAAACATCAGCCTTGGGCGCTTCCCTGGCGATGCTGGCGCAGCATGCGGACATACTCAGGATGGAACGCACCGAAGCGGAAGAGCAGGCATCCACGCTGCTGCCTTTTCCGAAGGCACCGGGGAAGGATTTCACCATGGCGCGGGCGATTTCTTCGTGCTGCTTCCATCCGAGGGGCGTGAGGTCCCCGACCTGATACTGGGCCTTCTGCCAGAAGGCATCCAGTTCCTTGTAGAGCTTCTCGCCGTACGCGGTCAGATTGCCCGACTTTGCGCCGGCGCGAAGCATCTCAAGGGGAAGGGTATAGGTTTTAGCTGTATAGGCATACCTTGAGCCGTGGCGCCCGTAGTGCTCGATAAAGATGGGCTCGTAGCCCTTAGGAGCCTTTGTGGAAGCCTTGGGGCTCAGGTCGTAGACAAGATCTTCGCCGTTTGCAAGAGCCGGATTGGAGCGGATTTCCCCACGTATGTTTTCCCGCAACTTGGAAGGCGCTTCCTGTGTCTGGGGAAGCTCCACGATGATGAAGTGGGTGGGAACCGAACGCTCGCCGGCATGGTCGTACTTGCGTTTGTTGTCGGTAGGATAGTTGACTATGTGGGTGTTCGGGTCGCCCTGGCCGCGGACGGCCATGGAGGTGGATCCGCCGCCGTCCATGTTCAGGGCATACTGCGGGTTGAACCACTTGACCAGGAAGAGGGTGAGCTCCTTTGCGGTCATTCCCTCGCCTATCCCGGCCCTGCGGCCGTCCACCGCGAGGAGAATCAGATGATCGTCGCTTGTCTTGGCAACGGCTGCACGGGGATGCCGGACGCCCTGATGGCGGGCCGGACTCTCATAATGCAGCTGCTTCAGATCATCCGGAGTAAGGGAGGGATCCACGAAGCGCGCGCCTACAGGGTCGAAATCATCCACCAGCATGGGTGAGCTGGTAAAGATGTTCAGATCCTGCTGCGCGGCGTAGAATGCCCGCTGTTCCTTGATGCTCTTGCCCTTGCCGTCGAAGGAGATGCGCACATCCCGGAATCCGTCGGTATAGATGGCCGCCTCGCTCTTCCAGTTGGGCACAGGCTCGTCGAAGACCGTATTCTTGGCCATATTGTGGTACATCGTCCCGTTAACCTTGATTGCCACCGAAGTAGGCTCATAGGTGGCGTTCATCGCCACAATGGCGTTGTTGCGGGCGAATACGTCCGAAGTGATGGCCACGGGATCGGAATACGTGAACCTGAACGCATATTTGGGGTTGCACAGGTCCAGGTCGACAATGAACACCTGCTGCGCCACCCCGGAAACCTCGTCGATTCCCGAGAAGGTGTAGTAGGTGATGCCGTCTGCAATAGGCGTAACCGTCCAGCCATTGCCGGGTTTCGGATTGGCGGATAGTTGGAGGCTGCATGCAAGCAGCAGGAACAAACTGATTATTTGGAGTTTTTTCATTGAATCAGGCTATCGATTATCGGCTTGATGATTCCTTCCATAACCGTGTAGGCGTCGGGGTTGGGATGCAGATGGTCGTAGAGCCAGTAAGCATCCTTGAGGGAATAGCCATCCTCGGCCACGAGGGCAGGATAGTAATCGCAGTAGGTGAAGCCTTTCTGGGCGGCGTAGGCCTTGATCATGTCATTGACCGCGACTATGTGCGCCCCTTTTGTCTTGGGATTGGAAAGATTGGAATAAGTGTCGTTGCAGGGGGTGATGGAGCACAGGATGACATTCATGTGCTCGGCTTCCGCCTGCTCCGCCATGTTCTTGATATTGGCAAGGATCTCCTGCTTGGAATAGCCTTGCGCAAGATCGTTGGTGCCGGCCATGATCACCACGCACTGGGGATCCAGGGCGATGATGTCTTTCTTGTAGCGCGAGAGCATCTGGATTGTATTCTGCCCGCTGACTCCCTTATCTACATAGTTGTTGCGGGTAAAGAAGTCCGGATGCCAGGTAACCTTCACGTTGTTTCCCTTGTCCTCAAGCCAGGAAGGAAGAGGGCTGAGAGGGATCACTATCTTGTCTTTGGATATCTCGCGAGGGCTGGTTCCCCACTGCCAGGTGATGCTGTCGCCCATGAAGGCCGCGTAGGGCCCGGTATGGGGCGTGACAAACGCTATCTCCTGGGATGGCGATGCGGTGTTCATGGACACCGTAAAGTTGGCCATCAGCAGATACTTGTCCGCAGGGAACATCCAGCAGGCGCGGGTGTCCTTCAGCATGAGGGCGTCATACTCCTCCTGCCCAAGGGCACGGATGGCCGTATATTCAGGCGTGATGGCCGATGGCTGGGTGCCGGCATTGTCCCATGTGGCGCACCAGTACTTGAGTTCCGCCGGAGTGTCGGTATCCAGTTCGAAGCGGTAACGGAGGTGGTCCGTAGCTATGTAGAGCTTGGGCACCGACCACACGCCGCCGCCTTCGTAGCTAGCTTCGATGGGAGGTTTGTTGCCCGCTTTGGGATTATCCACTCCGCCTTCGGTAACCACGAGGGACACCTTGTTGATATGCACCAGGCTCCAGGTCTTGTCCGCCTTCACGCGGAGGCGGCAGACACCTTCCTTGAGGGGGGATACCCGAAAAGAGATAAACTCCCCTCCACCGGTCTCCGAGACCTTCACCTGCCCGCTCTTGAACCGGGCATAGATGTCCCACACACCTTCGGCCACGGGAATCATAGCCTGGGTGTTGGCAGACTCGAAACCTTCGCCGCTCAGCTCCAGCCCCGAGGGAATCGGGGCCGGGGCGGGCGTCTTCTCACATGAAAGGAGAAGAACGGCGGCGAAAACACTAACTAACCTGAAAATACTTTTCATCCTGTATTACTTCTTGAATACAGGCATATCGCCGCTGAAGTCCCACACGTTGGTATCCCATCCGAGAGTGGATGCGAGCTGGGAAAGGGTCTTCCCTGCCTCAACCTTGCCGTGGTAAGGGAAATGAGGATAGCCGTCCTGGCCGTTGGCTGCAGCAGTGGCCTTGGAAGCAGTGCCATCCTGCTTGATCAGCGGGCTGGTAGGGCTCACATCGGGGTGTGAGTAGCCTGCAGCAGGCACCCAGTAGGCAGTGATGGCCATCGCAGGATTGCGGTAGCAATTGGTGATGGTGGAAAGCGGATAGGTGACACCGACGAAACCGCCGCTGCTCCAGTTTGTCTCTCCTATAGAACCTGCTGTGAGTTCGGAACCCCATGCGACGCAGCCTTCAGCCTTGAAGGCCTTGCTGGACTGGAAGCCGATGAAGCCGCCCGCGCCGAAACTGTCGGCAATCACTTTGCCGCTGCAATAGCAGTTGGTGATGGTCGCAGCCTCGGGCTGGCCGTCGATCAAGCCGGCAAATCCGCCCATATAGGAGTTGGAGCTCACATCGCCTGTGCTATAGCAGTTCTCAATGGTTGCAGTCACGGCACTCGCCTGGACCAGGCCGACGAATCCTCCGTTGTTGCGATACTTTCCGATGACGTTTCCGGTGGAGAAGCAACGCTCGATCTTGCCGCCCTTGAAGGTGCCCACGAATCCGCCTATCGAACGGCCGTTGACGGTGAGTTCGATAACGGTAGAGGCCGAGCAGTCCGCTGCATTTGCCCTCTCGAGGTGGCCGACGAGACCACCAAGAGATACTTCCTTGGTGCTTGCCTCGCTATGGGTGACGTGGCCGGATGCTGTGCAGCGGCTGATGTCGTTGTAGCTCACGCCCACAAGTCCGCCCACATTCTTGACAGCCTCCAGAGTCATATCTTCTGCCGTGCAGTCTTCCATGGTGGCGTTCACCGGGAAGTCGGTCACGCCAAGCTGGCCGATGAGGCCGCCCACGCGCTCGCCGGTGGAAGTCACCTTGGTGTTCTTCACATGGCAGTCCTTAATCACCGATGGCGAATATACCTGACCGGCTATGCCGCCGGCATAGCTGTCGGCAATCACCTCGGAGTTCTGGATGGTAACGCCTGTCACTGTTGCAGAAACATACTCAGGAGCATCTTTGGTGCCGATGTTGGTGCCCAGGTAACCTGCAATCACGCCGGTTTTGCCGGAGCCCTCGATCTTGGCGCCGTCGAAAGTGACGTTCTTCACCGTGCCGTTGAGCACACCGAAGAAGCTGGGGTAAACACCGGATTCGCAAGCGAAATTGGAGATGGTGTGGCCCTTGCCGTCGAAGTTGATGGCATTGGAGTAGGGTGCGACGATGTTGAGAGGGTTCCAGCTCAGGATTCCCGCCATATCGATATCCGCGCCCAGCTCGAACCAAGTGGTCTTGCCCTCCTCCATGAGCTCGAACATCTTCTCCAGATGCTCGGGAGCGTTGAGTATGTACGGCGCGGCCTCGGTGCCCTGCCCGTTGAGAGGAGAGAATGCCGTCCAGGCCGATGCGTCGCTCACAGTGATTTCGGTGAGGAGGCCTCCACCCATCTTCACATCCTGAGCGAGGGTGAGATAGTAGGACTGCTCTCCGATCACGGTGATTTTCAGCGTGTTGGCAGGGATGTTCACCTCTTTCTCACCAACGGCGAGGAAGGCCTTGACAGGGCTTCCGCCAACGGTCAGGCCGGTGAGTGCAAGGGAGAGTTTGCCATCCTTGCGGTCCCCGGAGTTATTGAGGGGGAACTCAACATCTGCCGCCTCCAGCGTAATGCCGGTAACGGTGGTGGCAGTGGAGGGAAGGGTCAGGGTCATCGCCACAACGCCGTTGGAACGGAATGTCCCTTTATTATTGGTGGCCCACTCCTTGGAGAGGGTGATATCCTCGCAGGAGGCCGCATCTTCGATGAGGGCAGTGCAGATCAGATGGTCCACGCTGCCGTTTCCGGCCTGGGTCTGGCCCTCAAGGGAATAGGACAGGAAAGTGTCCGTGCCCTTGATGTCGGCAGGATATGCGATCGTGTAGAAGTTGTCCTTGGCGGGAACACCGCTGAAAACAGCGGTGGCAGTGCCGGCACCTTCCTTAATCTTGAAGACTCCCTCGCCCACGCGGATCTGGTCCGTCTGGCTCCAGCGATACACGCTCAGAGGCCCGTTGGAGGGGAGGTTGACGGTGAACTCCGTCTTGGGCTCATCTTTGGGTGTAGGATTGTCTTTCTTGCAGGAGACGGCGAACACCGCTACGGCAAGCATGATTATCAAGAGAAGTTTACTTTTCATGTTCTTTGTTATTTTTCAACTATCACAATATGAGTATCACGGCCACGTTCCTTCCCGGGCTCACCGTCCTGAATAGGGGAATTGACGACATTCCTGCTGTCGCCTTGCCCTTCCACGCACATGGTGGTGGAGCCGCCTCCGTCCAGATTGAGGGCGTACTGCGGATTGAACCACTTGACCATGAATTTGGTGAGTTCACGGGCGGAGAAGCCGGCCCTGTTGGTCTGGCGTCCATCCACCACGAGTAGGATCAGGTGCTTGTTCTCCGTAAGGCCGACGGCCGTGCGGGGATGGCGCACCCTCTGATGACGCTCCAGATTCTCTGAATTCAAGGCATTCACCTGTGTATCAGTGATATTGTAATTGCAGAAGTTTTCCCCTAACGGGTTGAAATCGTCGATAAGTGTCGGAGCGCTGGAAATCAGGTAGGGATAATCTGCTTTCTTCATCCCCATGTAGTAGTTGCGCTGCTTCTTCACGGCCTCGGCATAGGTGCCGCCCTTGATTCCAGGCACTACACCCTCCACTTTGGGAGATCCTACGAAAACAAAACCGGGAACACCGGTGCTGGTGATGTAGAATGCGCCCTCGCTCTTCCAGTTGTCCTGGCCCGTGGATCCGATCTGCACGTTGGGAATGATGGAATAATCCACACCGCCGGAACGGACGTAGATGGAGCCTAGTTCATATCCGGCGTTGATGGTGGCTATGGACTTGTTGTTCTTATGAACATCGGAAGTGAACGCCGCGTTGGGAAGCCTGGTGAGCTTGACTTCGTACTTGGGATTGTTGAGGTCCACATCTACTGCGAATACCTCCTCCTTCTGGCCGGAAAGCTCGTCCTTGCCGGAGAAATGGTAATAGACGATACCTTCCCTCACAGTCTTGGCGGTCCACTGCGAACCTGAAGGAGTGACCACGACACCGCGGTTGGCATCCCATGGATTGGTCTGGGTGGTGCCTCCGGGATTCTCTCCCGGTTGTTCCGTACCGGGGTCCTGAGGATCCTGGGGATCAGTCTGGATCGGAGGTCCGGGAAGCTCAACATGGTTTTCCTTGCCCCCGCATCCGTTGAGGAGCAGGGGAAGGGCAACCAATATCAAAAGGAATCTTTTGAGTTTCATTCTTACTTAAATTTAGGTGTATCTCCGGAAAGATCCCAGATGTCGGTGCTCCAGCCGAGGGTGGTAGCCTGGGAGGAGATGCTTCCTTCCGTGCCGGCATAGTTGCTGGCAATCTTTTCGGTGCTGACACCGCTCTTGACGGCGCCGTAGAATTCCAGAGTGGCATTCCAGCCTATGCATTTGGTAATGGATGCAGGAGCAGCATCGACATTGCCGATGAAAGCTCCGACTCCGGTGCCGGTGCCGCTTACAGAAGCGGCGGTAAAGCAAGTGGTGATGGTGGCGCCGGCCTTGCAGATTCCCATGAATCCGCCCACGGCGTTAAAGCTTCCGCCATTGACCGTGACGCTGGATGCGACATAACAATCGCTGAATACCGAATTCTCGGGATAACCCGCGAAACCGCCGGTATTGGCATTATTGGAATTCAGAGTGGTAGTCTCGACATAGCACTTGCTGGCAGATGCATAAGTACCCACGAAACCGCCGAGATGCTGGGCTCCGGAAAGGGTGCTGTTGCTGACGTGACAGTTGGTGAACATGTTGTTCTTGTCTCCTGCATCGCCTACGAATCCTCCGACACGGCCGGACTTGGTGGCGGTGATGATTGCACCGTCAACATAGCAGTTGGTGAAGCTTGCGTTTGTGTTCTTGGCAAGACGGCCGATGAAACCTGCGACCGGAGAGTTGCCGGTGCTGTTCCTGCCTGCAGTGATGTTTCCTCCCAGATATGCGCAGTTTTCGAATGACACTGCGACAGCCGAGCCGATCTGCCCGATGAAACCGGCAGTATAGTAGCTGGAAGGGTTGGAAACATCCGCCTTCACGGTGCATCCGCTGAACTTGGCGGCGGCACTGATGTTTCCGGCGAAACCGGCCGCGGTTTTTCCGGTAGCAGTGGCGGTCTGGGAGACGGTGGTACCGGTAACGTGGCAGTCGCTGATGGTGCCGTTAGCGCCCACTACGCCTGCGAATCCGCCTACGTTACTGCCGGAACCGCTGACGGTGGCATCCTTTACGGTAACGCCGCTACAGTTGCCGACCTTGCCGGATGTTCCGATGTAACCGGCCACCACACCGGCATTGTTGGCATTTCCTTCAATCACGGCGCCTTCGAAGGTCACATCCTTGATGCTTCCGTAAAGCACACCGGCAAAACTGGGATAAGGCACATCGGAAGTAACGGTGAGACCCTTGATGGTTTTGCCGTTTCCGTCGAACTCAATACCCTTGCCGAAAGTGTCGGCATTGTTGAGAGGAACCCACTCGGGACCGCCGGTAAGGTCGATATCCGCGTCCAGCTTGTAGTAGCGGAAGGTTCCGTCTGCAAGGTCGCCGGCAATGCAGCGGAGCTGATCTGCAGTCTGCACGATCCAGGGAGAGACCTTGGTTCCCTTACCGCCGGCATAGTGTGCGTTGACGGCCTCGTCGGACCATCCGGTCTTGCCGGTGAAAGAGAAGGTATTAACGAATCCGGTCTTGAGGAAGGCATCCTTCGAGAGAAGGACATCGCGGCTCATGGACTTATCGTTACCAATAACATTGATGTAGATAGAGGCTCCGGTGGGGACGGTGACTTCGTTCCAGGACGTGGTCATCCATGCAACAAGCACGCTGTCTTCAGGAGTGCAATCCTGGAAAGCCATCTTGACGGACTTGGTAGCCTCTTCTCCGTTGGTTGCAAAGAACACTGCATCGTCGGAACTCATGATCAGGGTGTCCGGCTTGGTGATCTCTACAGGAAGGGGGATCGTGAACTTGAGCACACCGGTCTGCTGGAGGGTGCCTCCGTGAGCCTGTGCCCAGTCGGAATTGAATGCGAAGGTGGTGTAGTCGTCCACATCTTTCAGGGCCGCCTCATATTTGAGGTGGTCCATGTTGTTGTTACCCTTCTGCACCTGGGTGTTCCAGTCGGTTTCCAGTGCTGATTCGCCAGGATAGAGGATGGTGAACTTGCTGCCCTTGACGGCAAAGCCCTCGAACTCAGCCTTCTTGTCGGTAAAGCCGGGTTTGATGGTGAATACTTCGGTGGTTTCACCGATGACGGTCAGTTTGTCGCCTGCGTTCCAGGTCCAGGAAAGTATGGTCTTAAGGCTGCCGCCCTTGACGTCGGCATCGTCGGGAAGGGTTGCGGTAATGGTCACCAGATCACCGGTAGCCTGAGGCTGCTCAAGCTGCTCATTCTTGGTGCAGCCGCACGCTGCAGCAAGGATAGACAAGGCTATAAGTATATTTCTTGTTTTCATAATCTGATGCATTTATTAGTTGTAGAACTCGTTTTCATCGAAATCCGGGAGCTGTCCGCTCGGATCCGGAGCATCGGGAGTATCGGAAGACGGTTTGCCCTTCAGGACAGGAAACTCGCCGCTGAAATCCCATACGTTGGAACTCCACCCGAGCCCCTTGGCAATCTCGGAGACGGTCTTGCCGGTAGGGGCGGCCTTTCCGTGATAAGGATAGTTGTAGTTCGCGCCGTCAACTTTCACCACCACGAGAGGTGATGCGGGAGAAACGTTCTCCTGGTTGTAGAGGGAGAATTGATCGGTATAATCGAAGAAGATATTCTCGTTGTACTTCATCGCAGGGTTGCGGAAGCAGTCGCGGAGAGTATTGCGCACGGCGGTCCAGCCGACGATTGCGCCGCAGCTGTAGTGGCTCAAGTCGCCGGGGTTGGGCACGCCTGATCCGCCGGGCGCGGAATTCGCCCTGATTGCATCGTTCCACGCAATGCAGTTCTCGATGATATTGCCGGGATCCACATCATTCGGGGTGGCCTTGGCCTTGCAGAAGTATCCGCCGATGCCTCCGATACCGAAGGAACCGTTAACCGTGGCTGTGGTGTAGCAGTTGGCGATCCTGATAGGGACCTCGGGATCGTCGTCACCCACGGTGCCGCCGCCGATGCCGCCTACGCGCTGTCCGCCGGTAATGACACCGCTGGTCCAGCAGTCGACAACCTCAACCTCCTTGCCGCAGTAGCCGAAGAGACCGCCCACGTTATTGAGCCTGGAGTTGATGATGACATCTGCCGAGCAGGCACGCAGCGATCCGGTGCCCATGAATCCGAAGAAACCGCCGGCGCCGTATTTGCTGGAGGACATGTGGTCCAGCTCGCCCTGGATATGCACGCGGGTGCAGTCGCCGCGAATGCCCTTGGATGCATCCTGAAGGCCACAGTAACCGGCAAGGATACCGGAACGGGCATCGGCAACCACAACCTTCGCATTAAGGAATGTTACGTCGTAGCATTTGCCGTTCAGCACTCCGAAGAAGCTGGGATAGGAGGCGAAATCGCAGAAGAAATTCGAGATGGTATGGCCGTTGCCGTCGAAATCGACTCCCAGCTCATAGGGGGAATCAAAGTTGAGAGGTATCCAGTTCTCTATGCCGGACATGTCGATGTCTTCCTGAAGGCGGAAATACGTAATCTTCTTCGCTATGAGAAGGTCTCTCATGCCCTTCAGGTCCTGAGCCGTATAGATGTTATAGGGATCCTCCTTGGTGCCGGAACCGGCATTGGGGGCAACATAGGCCTTTTTGAACACGATGAATGCCTGTGGAGCATCCTTGAGTTCCCACTTGTCCGTGCCGGAGACTTTGTCGATGGTGAGGGGCAGCACATAGGTAACTCCATCCTCAAGCCCGGATACCGAAATCTTGAGCTTTGCGGAGGTGGAAGAACGTCCGTAACGGGGCATCATCGCCTCGGGAGTGGTGAATTCGTATGCGGAGCCGGGGCTCATCACGTAGGATGTGCCGTGAGCGGAGTTGTATGCCGAAACAGCGTCGGGATCCGCCTTGAAGGAGATGTTCAGAGCAAGATCCGACACCTCGCCTTCGTCTGCAAGGGCGCGCACCATGATGGTAGTGGCCTTGGCTGCCGAAATTTCCAGCACCTCGCCGGCACCGTCGACTCCGACATAGAAGACGCCTGTCATCGAGGCGACGGGCTGCTCCTGCTGCTCGTTCTCTTTCTGCACACATGCACCCAGAAGGAGCAGGGCTGAAAGAATTGCCAGAATATTGAAAATGTATTTTTTCATGATCGTCATTCGATTAGAAAGTTAAACCGTCGTCCCAGCCGGGATTCTGAGTGAGCTTTCCTCCGGAGAGGTTGCGGTCGTCCGTAGGGATGGGATAGAGGTAATCCTTGTTCTCGTCCCAGTTGCGGACTATAGTCTTATGGAGCCATACAAGGCCGCTGTTGCCATCCTTGAGGAAGATTTCGTCGTCCAGCTTCTTTGCAGTGGCGGCAGTGTTGCCGTTGCTGGCGGTGTAGATTTCAATGTCGTTGGTGCCGTTGCCATCCACATCGAAGGTGCCTGCACCGGTGAAGTACATTCCGTAGAAAGGAGCCTCGAAGAGTTTGCCTTCCTTCCAGCGCATGAGGTCGTAGTAGCGGAAGCCTTCCTGGCAAAGCTCGACTGCACGCTCGCGGCGGATCTCGAGGATCACGCCCTTGTTGGCATCGCCGAGAAGCACAGGGCTCTGGTATCCGCCCCAGGCGGCATCGGTAAGGAAAGGATCGGGATTGGCATTAGCAGCAGCGAGATTGATCCCTGCTGCAACGCCGGCGCGCTTGCGGAGAAGATTCACCGACATATCCAGATCGTCCTGGGTAAGGGTGCCCGCTTCAGCAAGAGCCTCTGCAAAGTTGAGGTAAACCTCAGCGCAACGGAAGAGGATGAGATCGATGTCCGACGCGTTGTTGGTATCCTGATCGGGGGTGGTGACGTACTTGTCCGGATGATAACCGGAGAAGGTCACTTTGAAATCAGGAGAAGCGGTGACGGTTTCGCCCATACGCTTGTAACCGGGAGTACGGATGCTGGAGGCAAGACGGGAATCACGGTTCTGGGTTTCCTGAACGAAATCCATAGTCTGCCATCCGGCCTGGTCCGTGAAGCGGGTACCATCCTTCATCAGGAAACTGGCAATCAGCTTCTTGGTCATGGAAGGGCATCCGCGGGAGCCGGTGTTCATGGTGCTGCCGGAATTGTGGTAGGCGCCGTAGGTCTTGTTGTAGTCGCGGGCCAGGATGACTTCGTCGGTGAGCTCGGTGGCATCCATGGTGTGGAAGAGCTCCCAATAGCTGGGATGCAGGCCGTAACCGCTGGTCTGGATGAACTCCCTGGAAACATTAGCACACTCGTCCAGATACCACTTGTAGCTGCGGGCGTCCGAAGGGAGGGTGGAGAGGAAGACATCGCCCGCGTGATACTTGCGGAAGGTGCCCTCGAACAGGCAGAACTGGGACTTCAGGGCCATAGCCGTCCACTTGGTAACCTCGTATGTGCTCTTCTCCACAGGCAGGTTCGCGATTGCGAAGTCTATGTCTTCGAGCATCTTGCCGAGGATGAACTCACGGTTGTCGCGAGGGCGGGTGAGCTGCTCGGTATCGGTGGAGCCCAGAGGTTTGTCGTACCACGGCACATCACCGAAACGCTTTACCTTATTGAAATAGAAATACGCGCGGAAGAAGCGGGCCAGTGCTTCATACTTCACACGGACTGTCTGGTCCGGGCAATGATCCAGGTTCTCCAGCAGGGTGTTTATATTTCGGAGTGCGCCCCAGCTCCAACCGCTGCCGCTGGCGGGAATGGTGCGTTTGCCCATTTCCTCGTTGGACATGTTGTTCTGGGTGTAATGGTCGTCGTTGGCGACATAGAGATCTGCTTCAGGGAATGCTCCATAGAAAACGATGGCGAACGCTTTCAGCTCACTCTCGTTCTTGAAGAAGGTATCTGAAGTAAGACGGTCCTTTGGCACGGCGTCCAGAAGGTCGTCGCAGCCGGTAATAGTGAACCCGGCAAGCACTAACAGTATGGAATAAAATATCTTTTTCATTGCAGGATTCTTTTAAAGGGTTATGTCGATGCCAAAACAGAAACTCTTCTGCCAGGGATAGACGCGGCCTGTGCCGCCGGTCTGTGCCATTTCCGGATCAACGAATTTACCGTGAAGTCCGGGAGCCAGGTAGAAGAGGTTTTCGCCTGTGAAGTATACTCGAAGCTGCTGGATGGAGATCTTCTTTGTGAGCCTTTCGGGAAGCGTGTAACCAAAGGTGAGATTCTTCAGGCGCAGGTAGCCGATATTCTGCAGATAGCGGGTGTTCTCCACGCCGAGGGGACGGGAGGCGCTCATGGACACGTAGCCGTGAGGGCGGGGATAGTATGCATTAGGGTTCTCCTCGCTCCAGCAGTCGTCCAGGAAGTTCCTGGGGATGAAGACCTGATAAGGACGGTCGTAAAGGAACCAGAAGGAACGGAAGCCTGCCGGCGGATACCAATCCATGTGGCCGATGCCCTGGAAGAAGACTGCGAAGTCGAATCCGTTCCAGGAAGCGTTGAGATTGATACCATAGTTGTAGCGGGGCTGGCTGTTACCGATAATCTGCCAGTCACCGCTGTCGCCCACCTTCTCGGCACCCTTGTCGATCTTTCCGTTTCCGTCGAGGTCGACAAAGCGCATTTCACCGGCGTACAGGCCGTTGGGAGATGTGGTGGTGGTAGGGAAGATCTGGGAGTCGTTAACCTTGGACTGATCCACGGTGTAAGCTGCTGCTTCAGCGTCGGTGGCGAAGAGGCCGTCGACAGTATAGCCCCAGATTTCGCCATAGGTCTTGCCTACCCAGTAGGTCTTTGCGAAGAGCTTGTCCGGGTTATTGAAGCGGGTGATATGGGAAATATAATCGCTGAACACCACGCTCGCGCCATAGTTGAAAGGCTTTCCTCCGAGACTGAAGGAATCCCTCCAGCCGATGGTGAATTCATAACCCTTGGTGCGCAAGTCTGCGGTGTTCTCCTGAGGAACGCTGGCGCCGTACACGGCGGGCAGGGGTTCACCTGCGGTAAGCATGTCCTTGGTGTCGCGGATATAAGCTTCAGCGCTGAGAGTCATACGGTTGCCAAGGAAACCAAGGTCGATACCGACATTGCTCTGGATGGAACGTTCCCATGTGAGGCCGGAGGATACCGGAGCACTCAGGGTTGCCTGGGGCAGGTTGGCTCCGCCAAGCAGGTAGGAGGACTTGCCGTCGGTGGAAATAGTGCGGATGGCCGGATAATAGGCACTGAGCTGCTGGTTGCCGAGCTGGCCATAGGAGAAGCGCAGTTTACCGGTATCCCACCACTTCTTGAGGGGCTGGAAGAAACTCTCCTCGGAGAACTTCCAACCAAGAGACGCCGAAGGGGAGAACACCCAGCGGCTTCCGCGCAGGAAGCGGGAAGATCCGTCATAGCGGGCGTTCACCTCAAGCAGATAGCGGCCCTTGAAGTCGTAGTTGAAACGGGCGAAGTAACCCGCAGTCTTAAGCTCGTTCTGGCCACCGCTGGTTTCCATGCGCTTCTTGCCGTCCGGGTCTTCGGGGTCCGCACCTACGAGATCCTGGTCGTTGAGCTCGGTGGAGTAAAGGTTGTATCCCTTCGCACCGAGATCCTTGATCCAGCGGGTCTCATAGTTGACACCGGCCATGAGTTTGAAATTATGGGCATCAGCGATGCTCTTCTCATATGTGCCGTACAGGTTGTAGGCCTGATAGATGTTGGTGTTGGCAGATTCGGAGAGAACATCATAGAAAGCGGAGTTGTCGTTCTTTACAAGAATCTCGCCGGGGTACTTGGAATAGGTGCCGTTCACGGAACGGTTGAGATAGCGGGTGTACTTCAGAGCATAGGTATAGTCTCCCTTGATTACCAGCCCCTTGGCAGGGGTGATGGTGAAGTCGAGGGTCTCGCTCAGGTTATCTACCTTATCTTCGTTGAAATGGTCGCTGTTGAGGAGCATCAGCAGGCCGTCCATAGCCTCGTAGCCGTTGTACTTGGTGGTGTAGATGTTGGATCCGTCCGGGTTCATTTCCGGATAGCTGGCCAGCACGTGCACGGTACTCTTTGAAAAGGTGTTGTTGATACCACCCTGGCCAGGATAGAAGTAGGAGCTGTTGAAGTAGCTGAGATTCGATCCGATACGGAGCCAGTCGTTGACGTCGAAGCCGAGTTTGACGCGGAGGTTCACACGGTTGTAGTGGTCGGGATCCTTCTTGAACATACCTTGCTCGTAGAGGTATCCGCCGGAAACCAGATAGTTAACCGCACCGGTCGCGCCGCTCATGGTTATCATATGGTTGGTAGTGGGCTTGTAGTCGTTGTAGAGAACGTGGTACCAGTCGGTGTTGGCATAGTAGTTATACACGTCCCTGCCATTCTCCTGGGTGATCACAACCCACGGGCGTGCGGGATTCTCAACCTTGTCGTTGCGGCGGGCCCAGAGTTCCTGCATGTCTGCATCGGAGTAGTTTGCATACTTGGTGCCGGGGCTGTAACGCTCCCAGAACAGGTTGGTGAGGTACACGTGGTCGTAGCCGCGGGTTTCATAGTCCGTGCTGGTAGTGGGGGCGGTGACGCCGAAACGGCCGCTGTAGGTGACCTTGGCACGTCCGTCCTTCTCCTTGGAGCCACTCTTGGTGGTGACCAGGATGACACCTGCTGAACCCTTTGCACCGTAGATGGCTGCGGCGGCGGCATCCTTGATGACGGAGATGTTATCCACATCGGCAGGGTTGATGTACTGGATGTCACCTTCAACACCGTCGATGAGAACCAGCGGGGAGCCTCCGTTGATGGAGTTCCAACCACGGATGTTCAGCGAAGCGGCCTGGCCGGGACGGCCGGAACCGGAAGTGACGTTAAGTCCGGGAACCGAACCCTGGAGCATGTGACCCACATCGAGAGCTGAACGGTCTTTGAGTTCATCGGCCTTGATTACGGATACCGCACCTGTGAGGTTGGTCTTCTTGATGGTGCCGTAACCAACGACTACGGCGTCCTCCATCATGAAGGCGTCTTCTTCGAGGGTGATGCTGATCTTGGAGCGTCCGTCAACGGGGACCTGCTTGGACACATAGCCAAGGCAGGAGACTGTGAGGACGTCGTCGGGAGAAACGGTGATGGCAAACTTACCATCAATGTCCGTGACAGCATTGGCATCCTTGCCTTGGAGCACAGCCCCTATCACAGGACCTGAGCTATCGAGCACGGTGCCGGTAACTGTCTGCTTTTGCGCGAATGCGCCAAAAGACACTGCCATACCAAGCAGTACGGACAGAATAGCGAACAGTCTTTTTTGCAACATTTTGTATTAGATTAAAATAGAGATTATTAGCGTGCGTGTTTTTGCAAATATAGCATGAATCACGCGTGCGCGGAAGGGTCTGAACGGTTTTAGTAGACCATAGCAACCGCATGGATAAATATAATAGATTGATTTCCAAATACTTGCTTTTTCTCTATACAACAAAAATTAGTAGAGTAAACTGTTGGGGGTTTAACTATTAATTTGTATTTTTGCGACAATGAAGAATATACTGCCTTTACTGCTTTCAGTGCTCATGCTGCAGGGGTGCCTCACCTCTTCCGGCATCTCCGTCCCTACCCGGAATGCCATTGCAGAGCTGGACCGCATACTTGAAACAAACGACGAAATCACTTCCAGGAAAGAGGCCCGCATCAGCGAAATGAGGTGTCAGCTGGGGGATGCACCGGACTTGCTGTCCCGCTACCGGGTATGCTGCGGGCTATGTGACGAATACTACAAATTCAACTTGGATTCTGCCCTGCATTACATATACTTAAAGCAGTCGCTCGCACGTGAACTGAACGACGACGCTCTGAAAACCGACGCAGTGCTGGACCTCGCAGGAAGATACCGGATTTCGGGAATGTACTACAGTGCCAAGGATCTCGTCGAATCTATAGACACATCCCGCATGTCTTCGGAACAGTTTAGGCCTTATTATCAGGCTTTCACAACACTTTACCACAATCTCGTGCTTGCGAACAAGGATCCAAAACTGACAGCAGGATTCAGAGAGCTGGAAATGCATTACCGCCAGCTGAGTCTGTCCATTTCCCGGCCCAGCACGCTGAACTACAATACAGAAATGGCCGAGGCTCTTATGTCCAAAGGAAAGAACGCCGAAGCCCGAAAATTACTGCTGGACTACCTGGAAAACCAGGAATATCCTAACCAGAACCTGGCCATTATCCACTACTGGATTGCAAAGACTTACAAGGCCGAAGGCAATAAGGACCAGGCGCTAATGCACTATGCCATCAGCGCCCGCCACGATATGGCCGGCTCTGTCAGGGCTTCCCGTTCAATCATCCAAGCGGCGGTGCTGCTGCTCGATTACGGGCAGCCGGAAAGGGCATACAGGTACATCCACCGCGCATATCAGGATGCCGTGATGGCAGATGCCCACATATGCCAGGAGGAAATCGCCCGGTTCATGCCGGAGATTACCTCCACATACGACAGGATGAACACACGCCGCATCCGCGAGCTCATCTATGCCTTGGTTCTGGCAGCTCTGCTCCTGGCGGTTTCCATAGTCGGTCTGCTGCGGATCCGAAGCCTCCAGAAGAAGGTTCTGAAGGCCAATCAGGAAATCAAGGACGGTCTGATGAAAATGAAGGAGGCCAACGACATAAAAGACATCTACATGGGGCGCTACATGTCCATGTTTTCCAGCCATATAAACGGCATAGAGCAGTACCGCTCCTCCATCAGGAACGTAGCCAAATCCAAGGATATAGACCAGATAATGAAGGCGCTACGCTCGGATGATTTCATCGACAACCAGCGGGAAACCCTCTACGCGGAGTTCGACCATGCATTCCTGGGGATGTTCCCGGATTTCGTGAGCCAGTTGAACTCCATGCTTAAGGAAGACCAGCGCATAGGGAAGAAACTCCAGAATGGGCATCTGACCAATGAACTGCGCATTTTCGCGCTGATACGCCTGGGAGTTAGCGAGTCTTCCCAGATAGCCAGCTTCCTCAAGAAATCCCCTTCTACCATATATAATTACAGGGTGAAGCTCCGGAATGCCTCCATATACCCTCACGACGAGTTCGAGCAACATGTCATGGAAATAGGCACACCAGGCTGGCATTTGCTGGAAAATAGCTAAATTTGTATCTGCATAGAATTCGATTCGATTATGTTTTCGCGTACACTGAACCTATTACTGCTGATTGCAGTGCTGTTTTCCGCTGCCTGCAAGAACAACCCCGGCAAAGATCTTCCCTCCCCGACAGATGGAGTTTACCGCATCGCCACATACAATGTGGGCGTTTTCAGCAAGAGCGGAGAGAACACCACCGGCATGGTGGCGGCAATGATGAAGGAGCTTGGGGTGCAGGCACTGTCGATGAACGAGCTGGACAGCTGCACCACCCGCAATCCCGACTACCAGATAAAGCTGTTCGCCGAGCACATGGGCGGATGGAGTTTCCATTTCACCCCGGCGATGGCATACCAGGGCGGCAAATACGGTGACGGCGTAGCATATGACCCCGATCTTGGAATCATCAGGAATATTTCCGTCGCACTTGCCAAGGGGGACGGCGCCGAACCGCGGGCCGTTTCAGGGTGCGAATTCAAGGATTTCGTGTTCTGCTCCACTCATCTCGACCACAGGTCCGCAAACGCACAGGTCGCCCAGGCCAAGCAGATTAACGAATGGGCGGCAAAGCAATACGGCAGTTCCCGCAAGCCTGTAATTCTGTGCGGGGATTTCAACGCCCTGCCTGAGAGTGAAACCATGAGCATAATGAAGAAAGACTGGACCCTCCTCTCGCCGGAAGAATTCACATTTTCGGCAAAGAACCCGTCCAAATGCATAGACTATATCATGGTCTACAAGAACGCCAGGGAGAAGGTGCAGGTGATCGATGCCAGGGTGTGCCGTGAATTCAATTCCGGAAACGTGGCAGTCGCCTCCGACCATCTTCCCGTTTACCTGAAAATCCGCATCCGATGAACCTCAAATCCCTCGCAAAAGATACGGCCGTCTATGGCCTCAGCAGCATAGTGGGCAGATTCCTCAACTATCTGCTTGTGCCCGTCTATACCCGCGTGATCATGGCGGAGAGCGGGGGGTACGGAATCGTCACCAACCTATATGCCTACACCGCCCTGCTGCTGGCCCTCCTCACCTTCGGCATGGAAACCACCCTCTTCCGTTTCTGCAACAAGGACGGAGAGGATGAGAAACTGGTATACAGCACCATACTGAGAATGGTCGGCGGAGTGGCGGTGCTGTTCTTCGCTCTGGTGATGCTTTTCCTTCAGCCTATCGCCGGTGCCATGGGATACGCCGAGCACCCGGAATACATAGGATGTATGGCAGCGATCGTGGCCCTGGATGCCTTCCAGGCCATAATGTTCAGCCGCCTGCGGCAGCAGAAACGGCCGGTGAAGTTCATGATGCTGAAGTTCGCATTCATCATCCCCAACATCCTCCTCAACCTCTTCATCTTCCTGGTGCTGCCAAAGATGGGAGCGGCGCATCCGGAGCTTATGCAAATCTTTGTCAAGTACAACTATGGCGTGGGGCTGGTATTCTTCGCGAACCTGATCTGCACAGGCCTGGTGACCTTCGGATTCATCAAGGAAATGAAAGGGATCACCTATGGGTTCGACGGAAGCCTGGCGAAGCGGCTGCTCACCTATAGCTGGCCGCTGCTGATCTTGAGCCTGGTGGGCGTGTTCAACCAGGTGGCAGACAAGATACTATATCCTCTGGTAGACAAGAGCCCGGAGGGGATGGTGCAGCTTGGAATCTACGGAGCCTGCGTGAAGATCGCCATGATAATGGCGCTGCTGACCCAGGCCTTCCGCTATGCCTACGAGCCCATAGTCTTCAGCGGCAGCCGGGACAAGAACAGCCCCGAAACCCTGGCGGACGGAATGAAATACTTCGTGATTTTCACCCTGCTGGCATTCCTCGCCGTAGTGGTGTATCTACCTCTTATCCAGCTGATTATAGGTGGTGATTACCGAGCCGGAATGGCTGTGGTGCCTATAGTTATGATGGCCGAGATCTTCATGGGCATCTACTTCAACCTCTCCTTCTGGTACAAGCTCAGCGACCAGACCCTCTGGGGCGCGGTCATGAGTGCAATCGGCGCACTGGTAATGGTGGCGGTGAACATCTTCGGAATCCCCCGCTGGGGCTATATGGCCTGCGCCTGGGGAGGCTTTGCCGGCTACGCCACTGCGATGCTGCTGAGCTACTTCATCGGCCAGAAGAAATATCCCATCAAATATGACATGCGCACGATCCTGGGCTTCTTTGCCTTCGCAATGATCATATTCGCGGGTTATACCGCCCTCTCGCATACAAAAATGGCGCCCGTCCTTTTGATGGGAGCGGGCACCATAATGTTGCTTCTTTACTGCTATGCAGTTTGGAAATCCCTGAAGCTTAGTCGTTGAGGTTGAACTTCTTGAAGACAACCACTTTGGCTTCCTTGTCGACAGCGGCGATAGCGTCCTTGACGGAGATCTTGCCGTCGCCCATCTGGTATTCCTGAGCCTCGAGGGTGTTCTCCTTGAAGAACTTTGCGAGACGACCCTTCGCGATGTTCTGGATCATCTGCTCGTTCAGGTTGGCAGCCTTCTCTGCGCCGACGGTCTTGATGATCTCACGGGCCTGTGCAGCCTGCTCGGGAGTAATCCATCCCTTAGCGGTGTTGGACTCGATATGATCTTCGGAGTCGACATGTGCAGGGTTGATGCCTGCCTTCTTGAGAGCGGCCTCAACGGCCTTCTGGATCTGCTCTTCCTTGGTCTTCTCGACAGCGACCTTGAGCTCGTTCTCCACGACCTCCTTGGGGCAGTCAGCCTCGGAAATAGCAACGGGGCTCATGGAAGCAACCTGCATGACGACACCCTTTGCGAGGTCGGCAGGAACTTCCTTGTTGAATCCCACGAGTGCACCGAGCTTGCCGGTGAGGGTGTGGATGTACTGGGCCACGAAGGGAGCCTCGACGGGTGCGTAGTAGGCGATGACGGTCTTCTCGCCGGACTTGCCGGTCTGGATCTCGATAGCCTTCTCTACGGTAGTGCCGTCGGGCAGCTCGCATGCGAGCAGTGCCTGGGTGTCGGCAGGGAACTTGGCGATAGCCACGTCGGCGATGGCGTCGGCGAGGCCCTGGAAGTCGGAGTTACGGGAAACGAAGTCGGTCTCGCAGCCCAGGCAGACAAGGATACCCCTGCCACCCTGAATGCGGGCCTTCACTGCGCCTTCGGATGTCTCGCGGTCTGCACGCTTGGCGGCCACGAGCTTACCCTTTTCACGGATGATGTCGGCAGCCTTCTGGAAATCGCCTTCGGCCTCTTCGAGAGCCTTCTTGCAATCCATCATGCCTGCGGAGGTCATCTTGCGTAATTTCATTACGTCTGCTGCGGAAATGTTTGCCATAACTTTGAGGGATTAGTTTTGTTCAACTTCAGATTCCTTCGCTTCGCTCGGAATGACAGGAGCGGGCTCGGCTACAGGAGCGGCCTCTGCTGCAGGAGCGGCCTCTTCGGCCTTCTTGGAGCGGCGGCTGCGGAGAGTCTTCTCAGCCTTGGGGGCTGCAGCCTCTTCTGCAGGAGCTTCGGCAGCTTCCTTGTCCTTTTCGAGCTTACGCTCGTCGAGACCTTCCTGGATAGCGGTGCAAAGTGCGGTGAGAACGCATTCTACGCTCTTTGCTGCATCGTCGTTCGCCGGAATCACATAATCAACGGGGGTGGGATCGCAACAAGTATCAACCATTGCGAATACCGGGATATTCAGACGATTTGCTTCCTTGACGGCGTTGGCCTCTTTCTGGATGTCGACCACGAACAGGGCGGCGGGAAGGCGGCTCATGTCGCGGATGGAGCCGAGGTTGATCTCGAGCTTCGCGCGCTGGCGGTCGATCTGGAGACGCTCACGTTTTGCGAGCTTTTCGAAGGTGCCATCCTCTTTCATCTTGTCGATGGTGCTCATCTTCTTGACGGCTTTGCGGATGGTGGGGAAGTTGGTGAGCATACCGCCTGCCCAGCGCTCAGTCACTGAGGGCATGCCGACGGATGCGGCCTTCTCGGATACGATATCCTTGGCCTGTTTCTTGGTGGCAACGAAGAGGATCTTGCGGCCGCTCTTGGCCAGGATCTTCATCTCCTCTGCCGCCTCGTCTATCTTGACGACGGTCTTGTGCAGGTCGATGATATGGATGCCGTTCTTCTGGTCGAAGATGTACGGAGCCATTTTAGGGTTCCACTTGCGGGCGAGATGTCCGAAGTGAACGCCTGCATCAAGCAGTTCTTGGAAATTTGTACGTGACATTGTTTTGTTTCTTGTTTGTTTTGTTTTTCCCGCTGTGCGGGTCTCTTTTCTTCAAGGACAGGGTAGCGGCCTTGCCGGTCCCCGGCCTTTTCCGCAGTGCTGCAACTATCCTCGGGAGGGTTTAAACAGCAACTGTGCGAAAGTAAAACAGCGTAATATTAACGCTTGCTGAACTGGAAGCGGCGACGTGCTCCGGGCTGGCCGGGTTTCTTGCGCTCTACCTCGCGAGCATCGCGGGTGAGGAAACCTGCTGCCTTGAGAGCCGGACGATATGCTTCCTTGTCGACCTCGCAGAGGGCGCGTGCAATACCGAGACGGATGGCTTCGGCCTGGCCTTTGGTGCCACCGCCGACGACGTTAACCTTAACGTCGAACTTGCCTTCGGTTTCAGTTACTGCAAACGGCTGGTTGACGATGTAACGGAGATCGTCCTGAGGGAAGAAGCTTTCCACGGGGCGGTCGTTGATGGTTACATTGCCAGCACCTGCTGAGAGATAAACGCGAGCTACAGCTGCTTTACGTCTTCCAAGGGCGTGTGTCTGTTCCATTTGCGACTTTTAAATTTCGTTCAACTTGATAGTTTTGGGGTTCTGTGCCTGGTGCGGATGCTCGGGACCTGCGTAAACGTGCAGGTTGTGGAGGATCTTTTCACCAAGACGGGTCTTGGGGAGCATACCCCTGACTGCTCTCTCTACAAGCCTTTCGGGATGGTTCGAAGCGAGGATCTCCTTGGGAGTGGTGAACCTCTGTCCGCCCGGATAACCCGTGTAACGGGTGTAAACGCGGTCGGTCATCTTTTTGCCGCTGAGGGCGACTTTCTCGGCGTTGACGACGATGACATTGTCACCGCAGTCCACGTTGGGAGTGAAGCCGGCTTTGGTCTTGCCACGGAGGACAAGAGCAACCCTGGAGGCCAGACGACCAAGAGCGATATCCGTCGCGTCAATGACAACCCACTGCTTGTCTACAGTTGCTTTGTTAAGCGAGACTGTCTTGTAACTTAGTGTGTCCACTGTCTTGATCTTTAATAGTTATACTTAAAAAAATTGCGATCCCTTAAAAATAAGGGGCCGCAAAGTTAGAAAAATATTTGATAAAATCAAAATACCGCCTACACCATCAGGAAGTTGGCCTGTATGAATGCATTCACGGCAACCGCCGCAAAGATCAGGAAAATGAGGGTGGCGACGATGATTCCTATTACCTTGACGCGCTTGAACCAGGTCTGGCTATTCCAGCCTATGGTCTGGAACATGCTCCAGAAACCGTGGCAGAGGTGGAACCAGACGGCCACGAACCAAAGCAGATACAGGCCGGTGAGCCACCAGGGGCCGAAGGTGGTAGTGAGCAGCGTGTAGGGATTCTCCGCCTCGTTACCCATGAATTCCTGAAGCTGCATATGGGCCCAGAAGTCCGTAAGATGGAGCCCGAGGGCACCGAGGATGATGATGCCGAGCACAAACATATTGCGGGCGCTCCAGCTGTCGGTGGCAGCCTTGCTTGCAACCTCATAACGCTTTACACCGCCGCGGGCCTTCATATTCTGCCAGGTGAGCCAGCAACCGTATGCAATGTGTACGAAGAAACCGAGGGCGAGCACCGGCACCATGATGGTGACGATGGGCAGTGCCATGAAGTCGCATCCCTTCTGGAACAGGCCGTCGGGCGCTCCGAACTTGCCGGTGAAGGTGTCGATCACCGAGAAGAAGTTAATGGTTCCGTGCAGGAGCAGGAAGATGATAAGGAAAGCGCCGCTGATGGACTGTATGAATTTCTTTCCGATGGATGAATTGAAAATAAACATCTGATTGTGTACTTTTGGTCTGCAAATATAAGTCATTTCTTGCAAGTTTGCGAATTTTCCGATATTTTTGTTTCCCGCAAACAAACAATAAAGCTAATGTACAAAAGAGTTCTCCTTAAACTCAGCGGCGAGAGCCTTGGCGGCCCTGCCGGCAAAGGCCTCGACGAAGCGAGCCTTTCCAAATTTGCAAAAGAGATAGCGGCGGCAGTCTCCGCCGGATACCAGATAGCCATAGTGAACGGAGGAGGAAACATTTTCCGCGGCATCCAGGGCATTGGCAAAGGCTACGACCGCGTGACCGGAGACCGCATGGGAATGCTTGCCACAGTTATAAATTCACTCGCTCTTTGCAGCGCTCTGCGTTCCGAAGGCATCAAGGCAGAAGTGTTTACCGCCACACAGATGGCCCCGCTCGCACAGCTTTACACCCGCGACAACGCTGTCGAAGTGCTGGAAAAAGGTGGCGTGGCGCTGATATCGGGAGGAACCGGCAACCCCTATTTCTCCACCGACTCCGGAGCCGCCCTGCGTGCTCTTGAGATTGGCGCCGATGCAGTGCTGAAGGGAACCCGGGTGGACGGAGTTTACACCGCCGATCCCGAGAAGGATCCGACCGCCGTCAAGTACGACGAACTCACCTTCCAGGAGGCCCTTACCAAGCACCTGAAAGTGATGGACCAGACGGCATTCGCCCTCTGCGAGCAGGGGCCCGTGCCCATCGTGGTGTTCGACATCAACACCCCGGGTGGCCTTCTCCGGGTGCTCCAGGGCGAAAAGATCGGCACTGTAGTGCATGCATAACTCATGCATAACTGTCATTCCGAGCGAAGCGAAGGAATCTAACTGAATAAAACAACAAAAGATATGTTAACCGACAGAGCAAAAGAAATCCTGAACGGCGCTGAAGAAAAAATGCAGGAAGCCGTTCTCTTCCTTGAAGAAGACCTCAAGACCTACCGCGTAGGTAAGGCCAGCCCCGCCATCTTCAACGGCGTGACTGTCAGCTATTACGGCACCCCCACCCCGCTGATGCAGGTTGCATCCGTCACCACTCCTGACGCCCGCACCCTCGCAATACAGCCCTGGGAGCGCAACATGATCCCCGTAATCGAGAAGGCCATCCTGGATGCCAACCTCGGATTCACTCCCCAGAACAATGGCGAAATCATCCGCTGCGTGGTGCCCGCCCTCACCGAGGAGCGCCGCAAGGACCTTGTGAAGAAGGCCAAGGCTGCCGGAGAATCCGCCAAGGTAGTGGTGCGCAACGCCCGCCGCGACGCCATGGAACTCCTCAAGAAAGCCCAGAAGAACGAGGGCATGAGCGAGGATACCGAGAAGGAAGGCGAAGGCGAGGTGCAGAAAGTCACCGACAAGTTCGTGAAGAACGTCGATGATATCGTCGCCGCAAAGGAAAAGGAAATACTTACAGTGTAGCGAGGCGCTGCGCGAAGGCCTCCCGGTCGGCTTCTTCCACGAACGTGGCCCGCACCGGCACGGCAAACAGGCGCTTGCGTATTTCTAATGGGACATCTTTACAGTCGAGGACGCGTGCAGCGTCCTTTTCTGTTGTAAGGAGGGCAGCGGTGGGATGCTCCCGCACAGCCACATCTATCTGACGGATGTCTCCCCTGCTGAAAGCATGATGGTCCGGGAATTTAACGGCCTCTACTATCTTATATGTGTCGCTCAGGTGCGCGCGCAGCCCTCTGTCGTCGGCAATGCCGCTGAAAAGGATCACGGTCTTGGAGTAATTGTAGCGGGGATCGGCCTCGTCCGGCCACACGGGAACCGGGACATCATATTCTACAGTTGTGAAGTAAAGCGGCTGATCATCGCGGAGTTTCAGCCGGCTCCGCCACTCTTCACGCTCCTCCGCTTCCATCTCGTGAGGGCACTTTGTGACTATCACCATGTCCGCATCCTTGATTCTGGAAGGAAGGTCCCTAAGGCGGCCGAAGGGCAGCAGACGGTCCTTGTCCAGGGGACGGAGGGAATTCACCAGCACTATGTTCAGGCTGGCGTGGAGTTTCTTATACTGGAATGCATCGTCCAGAACAATGATGCCGGCGCCGTCCGAGACCAGCTTCTGGCAACCCTCCACCCGGTTCCTGTCCACCGCTACCGTCACGTCCGGGAATTTGCGCTTGATCTGCAGGGGCTCATCGCCCGCGAATGCGGCCGTGCTGTCGGCCTGAACCGTCTGGAAGCCCTTGCTCTTGCGCTTGTATCCGCGCGAAAGCACGGCCAGACCTCCGCGGCCGGCCTCCTGCAACATGCGGAGAATCATCTCGGTATGAGGAGTCTTCCCCGTCCCTCCGACGGTGATATTGCCCACGCAGATGGTAGGCACTTCGGCTCCGGGGGCTTTCCGCCAGGCCTTGGCGGCGCGGCTAAGAATCAGGCGTTGTATCAGCATAACGCTCGCAAATATAATCAAGAATCCCGAAAAGTTCGCCAGGATCCAGGGTTGTGACCATCTTCATGCGCGTTTCCTTGAACTCCGGAAGGCCCTTGAAGTAGCAGGACAGGTGCCTGCGCATCTCGTAGATTCCGCGGGGCTCGCCCTTATAGTGCAGGGATAGCTCCAGCTGGCGCTTGGCGAGGGCGACCTTTTCAGCAACCGACAGCGGCGGAAGTTCCTCCCCGGTGGCGAGATAATGCTTTATCTCCCGGAAGAGCCAGGGATGCCCGAAGGTGGCGCGGCCTACCATTATTCCGTCCACCCCGTAGCGGTCGAAAGCCTCTTTAGCCTTCTGGGGGGTGGTGATGTCGCCGTTGCCGATGATGGGAATATGCATGCGGGGATTGTTCTTAACTTCGCCTATCAGCGTCCAGTCGGCCTCCCCCTTGTACATCTGGCAGCGGGTGCGTCCGTGTATTGTAAGTGCTTGGATTCCAACATCTTGCAGGCGCTCGGCAAGCTCCACGATAATCTTGCTGTCGTTATCCCAGCCGAGGCGCGTCTTCACGGTCACGGGCTTGTCCACGGCCTCCACTACAGCCTTTGTGATAGCTACCATCTTGTCGGGGTAGCGCATCATGCCGGAACCGGCTCCGCGGCCGGCGATCTTGGTGACCGGGCAGCCGAAGTTGATATCTATCACGTCCGCCCCGTGGCCTCCTACCAGCTCCACCGCATGGTCCGCCATCTTCGCCGCCTCGACCATGGATTCGGGGATATGCCCGTAGATCTGTATGCCAACCGGAGCCTCCTCCTCGAGGGTTTTCATCTTGGCAAGGGCCTTGGTAGCATCGCGGATCAGCCCGTCGGAAGGGATGAATTCGGTGTATACCATATCCGCCCCCTGCTCCCGGCAGAGGATGCGGAAACTCAGGTCCGTCACATCCTCCATCGGAGCCAGTAGCACCGGCCTCTCACCAAGATCTAAGGAGCCTATTTTCATAGTGTTACAGGCACTTCCAGGCGGATATCCTGTGAGGATGCGCCAATGAGTATGCGGTATTTGCCGGGGTCCAGTTTCCAGGAGTGGGTATCGACGTCGTAGTAGCTGAAGGCTTCCGGGCCGAGGTGTATGGAATACTTCTGCGAGGCTCCTTTGGGAACCAGCAGTTTTTCGTAGCCCTTCAGCTCCCTTGCGGGGCGCATCACTGAAGGGCTCTCAGGAGCCACATATACCTGGGCGACCTCCTTCGCATCGGCCTTGCCCGTATTACGGACGGTAAAGCTCACATCGAAACCATCACCCGACCTGGTCACGGAGGCATCCACATACTCGAAAGTGGTGTATGTCAGGCCATAACCGAATGCAAACATGGGCTTCACGCCGAAATGCTCGACTCCCCGGTAACCGAGGAAAATACCCTCCCCGTAGGTGGTGAAAGGATAACGGTCCCTGTTTTTCCTGGGATGCAGAGGCGAAGCGGGGTACCACTTCTGGGCGGGATTGGCATCGAGAGCGCCCCAGAAAGTAAAAGGAAGCCTCCCGGAAGGAGAGACCTTTCCGCTGAGGATGGCAGCTATGGCATTACCTCCCTCCTGTCCGGGATACCAGTCGAGTATGATTGCCTTTACCTTATCTGCCCAAGGGGTGATGTCGAACTCGCCGCCGGAATTGGCGACCACCACCACGTTGGGATTCAAGGCTGCAACTTCCTGCACAAGGGAGTTCTGCTCATCGCCGAGGGAGTACTCCCTGTCGCGGCCTTCGGACTCGGTATTTTTGTTGAAGCCGATGGAAACAATCACCGCTGCAGCTTTCTTCAGGACCGCCGGATCGGGGGTCTCAAGCACCTTCACGTTCCATTTCTTTCCAAGGTTCAGCATGCCCTGGGCAAGGGTGATGCCCTTGCCGTCTTCGGGGTTAACCCATCCGGATCCACCGCCGCAGACAATCGTGTTTGCGTTGGGGCCGATGACGGCGATGAGGTTCTTCTTGCCGGGCTTGAGGGGCAGGATGCCGTTTTCATTCTTGAGAAGCACCGGACCCTCGAGGGCGATTTCGTAGGCGCGCTTCTGGGAGAGTGCGTTATCTTCTGCGGAAGGATCCGCCTCCAGATTCTTGTCCAGGAATCCAAAAGCGCTCAGTGCCTGAAGGATGTTCTGGCATTTCTCGTCGAGGTCAGCCTCGGATATTACGCCGTTTGCAAGCAGCTCCTTGACGGCTTCGGGATTGGTGACGTAGTTCATGGGCATCTCCAGGTCCACTCCCCCCATTATGAAATCGAGAGTGTTGTATGTGGATGTCCAGTCCGTCATCACTATACCCTCGTGCCCCCACTTGCGCAGGTTCTCCCTCACCAGCCAGGGGTTTTCGGCGGCATGGGTGCCGTTTATGGGATTGTAGCTGGTCATCACCGCACCTACTCCGGCCTTCTCCACAGCCTTGCGGAAGGTGGGGAAGTAGATTTCGTTTATGGTGCGCTCATCGGCGTTGGAACTCGTGCCGTGGCGGTCGTACTCCTGCTGGTTGAGGGCGAAGTGCTTGATGGTGGACATCACCCCCTGCTCCTGCATGCCAGAGATGAAGCTGGCAGCAGTTTCGCTTGCGAGGTAAGGATCCTCCCCGTAATACTCGAAATTGCGGCCGCATAGGGCTGAACGGTAGATATTTACACCGGGGCCCAGCATTATCTGCACTCCGTGCGCCTTGGCGGCGCAGCCTATTCCGGCGCCCATTTCATGCACGGCATCGCGGTTCCAGCTGGCCGCCGCGGAAACTCCGCAGGGGTAGAAAGTGCTTTTAATGTTCTTGCCATCCACGTTACGGACGCCCTGGGGGCCGTCCGCCATGCGTATCGAAGGGATTCCCAGGCGGGGAATGCCGTAGGTGTGGAAGGCATCGACCTTGCCGGAGATCATCTCGATCTTCTCGTCGATGGTCATCTGGCTCACTAGTTTTGCTGCGCGGTCCTTGTCGGCTTGAGTGATTCGCGGGCCGGCTGCAAGGGTCATGCCCGTCAGGAGGGCGATAGAAAGGATTATAGTCTTTTTCATAATTGTACCAAAAATAACGATTTTATCTTATCTTTACAACATGAAAAGAACTCTTTTAATCGCGGCCGTTTTTGCCGCATTCTTCGCCTCCGCCAGGCTTTCCGCACAAGATTACGTCTACACCGAAGCCAGCAGCCTCACCCTCATTGGCAAGCTCATGCCCGGCAAGACTGCAAACCCCTATCACCGAGTGGACACCACCACCTACAAGGGTTTCACCAAACGGGAGAATCTTCTCGTGCGCATGTCTTCCGGCATGGGTTGCGTGTTCAAGACCGATTCCAGGAGCATCAGCATACTCACGGAATACGGCGAGATGGACGATCCCACCAACACCAGCATCATCTCCGCCCGGGGCTACGACCTCTACATCCGCAAAGGCGGAAAATGGGTTTGGGCATCATCCGGAGTGAGCCCCAGGAAGAATCCCGGCAAGCCTCTCACCCTGATCGCCAACATGGACGGCAGCGAGCATGAATGCCTGCTTTACTTCCCCACCTACAGCGAGGAACTCTCCATCAAAGTGGGCGTGGAGAAGGGCTCCGGCCTCGCCGCGATAGAGAATCCCTTCCGCCACCGCATCGCCATCTGGGGATCCAGCTACACCCACGGATCCAGCACCAGCCGTGCAGGCATGGCCTACCCGGCACAGCTTTCCAGGGCCACCGGGCTGCAGTTGCTCTCCCTTGGATGCAGCGGCCGCTGCATGCTCCAGGACTACTTCTGCGACGTGCTGGTGGATGTGGATGCCGAAGCCTTCATCTTCGACTCTTTCTCCAACCCCAACGCCAAGCAGATACGCGAACGCCTGGTGCCCTTCATCGACAGGATGATAGCCGCCCATCCCGGCAAACCGCTGATCTTCCAGCAGACCATCTACCGCGAGAAGCGCAACTTCAACACCGGGGAAGACGAGAAAGAGCAGGCCAAGATAGATATGGCGGAAGCCATCTTCAAGGAGATAAAATCCACTCCCGAGGGCCGCAAGAAGTATAAGGATGTATATTTCATCCATCCCGAAGCCTGCCCTGCGAGCCACGAGGCCTCTGTGGACGGAACGCATCCGGACAACTACGGCTACACCCTCTGGGCGGAATCCATCCGCAAGCCAGTAGTGAAGATTCTCCGCAAGTATGGCATACGCTGAGAGGATTGAACAGCTGCGCGCGATGATGCGCAGCCGCGGATGGGATGCCGTCATCATCACCGGCAGCGACCCTCACGGAAGCGAGTATCCGGCTGAGCGCTGGAAATGCGTGCAGTGGCTGACCGGCTTCACCGGCGAGGCCGGCGATGTGGTGGTCACCCTGGACCATGCCGGGCTCTGGACCGACACCCGCTACTTCATCCAGGCCGTGCAGCAACTGCAGGGCACCGGGGTGGAACTGCATAAGATGAGAGTGCCGGAGCAGGTGCCCATCCCCGAATGGATAAGGCAGAAGTTCGCCGGGGAGAGCGAGGTTTACATCGCCCTGGACGGGCTTTGCGTGGCGGCCGGCTTCGCCCGCGAGATAAAGTCCGGGCTGAATGCCGACGGGGCAGCCTGCCATCTGGTGAGCGTGCCCAACCTGCTGGATGCCATCTGGGCCGACCGGCCGGGCATTCCCCAGACTCCCATCTTCACAGTCGATCCCGGCGAAAGCCGCATCGAACGCCTCGGCCGCCTGCGGGACTGGATCGCCGAAAAGGGGGTGGACTACATCCTCCTGAGTTCCCTGGACGACATAGCCTGGGCCCTGAACGTGAGGGCATCTGATATCGAGTACAATCCCCTGGTAATTTCCTTCCTCCTGGTAGGATCAGAGACCGCGGAATGGTTCGTCCTGAAGGAGGAGGTGGAGGATGCAGGTACGGAGAAAACCTTCACAGAGCTGCGCGAGGACGGTATCTTCCTCCGTTATTATGAGGAGATAGAGATTGCTATGAGCGAGATAGACGGAAGCGTTGCCGCGGCGGATCTAAACTACCATCTCTCGGCCTTGATCGGGCCTTCGCGCCTGGTGGAATGCGCCTCTCCGGTGCAGGAGTGGAAGGCGGTGAAAAATCCCATAGAAATAGGAGGCATGCGGGACTGCCACCTGCAGGACGGCATTGCCATGGTGCGCTTCCTCCACTGGCTGGACCGCTGCATGCAGAACGACCGGGCGGTCAGTGAATGGGATGCGGCCGTGCACCTTGGGCAACTTCGCGCAGAAATCCCCGGATACCAGGGCGACAGCTTTGAGACCATATCGGCCTACGGGCCTTCCGCGGCCCTACCGCACTACATAACTCCGAAGGCCGTGGCACCTATGCTGGAGCCGCACGGGCTGTATCTCTGCGATTCCGGCGGGCAGTACCTGAACGGCACAACCGACATCACCCGCACATGGGCCCTGGGCTCCTGCACGCGGCTCGAGATGGAAGACTATACCCTGGTGCTGCGCGGGCATATCGGCCTGGCTTCCGCAGTCTTCCCTCTGGGCACGCCCGGATGCAGGCTGGACGCCCTGGCACGCGAACCTCTCTGGAGTCATCAGCGGGATTTCGGGCACGGCACGGGCCATGGCGTGGGCTGGTTCCTGGGAGTTCATGAGGGGCCGCAGGATATACGCCAGAGCCTGAATCCTGCCGGTTTCGAGGCCGGGATGGTTGTTTCGGATGAACCGGGAATCTACCGCGAAGGCCTGTCCGGCGTGCGTCACGAAAACCTTTTGCTCTGTGTGGACGCTGGCACTAACGATTTCGGCCGCTGGCTGCGTTTCGAGCCGCTGACGCTTTGCCCTTTCGACACCTCACCCCTGCTGGTGGATATGCTTACCCCTGCGGAACGCGACTGGCTGAACGACTATCACGCCCTGGTTTACGACCGCCTGCGGCCGTATCTGGATGATTCCGATGCGCAGTGGCTGCGGGAGAGGACTATTCCGGTCTGAAGCGGTATTCCAGCGCACTGACTATACGGACGAGGTCCTTGACGGGGCCTTCGAGCTCGAAGCCGGTAGCGGTGCGCGTGAAAGTGACGCGGTCTTCGAGCATGCGGAAGAGGCGCATCACGGGCGACTGGAGACGGAATTTAAGATTCTCACCGTTCTCATCTTCAAGCACATAGCCCCGGTCGTGCATAACATCCACGACCCCGCTGCGGATTTCCTCGTAAGCCCCGGGCACGAGGGCGTTGCGTGTGCCGAAGCCCAGCCGTGGGTAAATCAGCGCGAACACTGCCATAATGCCCAGAATCTTCCACACCGACTGCAGGCCATCGCGGAAAATATCGTCCAGCGAGGAGCCTACCACGCCGAATAACGACAGTAAAAAAATGATCAGAAACAAGAATATCGCCAGATAGGCAAAGTATTTGATAGCACGTACAAGGTATTTCATACTGCGAATTTACTGAAAAATCATTACTTTTGCACGATAAGCATTTTTACCATGGAAAAAGAAGATCCTTTGATGAGAATTGAGCGCGAGGAGCGCGAACGCAAAGAACGCAGCACCAGCCTGAAACCCGTGATGTGGGTACTGGCGGTAATCGCCATTGCACTTGGTGCCGTTCTGGCATATGTCTGGTCCAGCAAGAACAAACTGGTCGAAGACCTTGAAATCGATAAACAGCAGCTCACCGAGCAGATTGTCAGCCTGCAGGGCGACTATGAATCCCTCTCCAGCGAATACGACTCCGTGAACGCACAGCTGGACTCTTCCAAGGAGGAGGTTGCCCAGCTGGTTGAGCGCATCAAGAAGACAGAGGCGACCAACCGTGCCAAGATGCGCCAGTACGAGAAGGAGCTCGGCACTCTGCGCAGCATCATGCGCGGATACGTCAAGCAGATCGACTCGCTTAACACCCTCAACAAGAAGCTCTCCGTGCAGGTGTCCAACGCCCGCAGGGAGGCCCAGGAGGCCAATACCCGCAATGCCGAGCTGAACGAGCAGGTGAACGCTCTCACCGAGAAAGTGGCGGTCGGATCCATCATCAAGGCCCGCAGCGTCTCGCTGGTTGCCTACGGAGCATCCGGCAAGGTCATGGACCGCAGCAGCCGCGTCACCCAGATGGTGGTCAACCTCACCCTTGCAGAGAACGACCTCGCCCCCACCGGCCCTGTGCGCATCTTCGTGCGCGTTAAAGATCCGGAAGGCATCCTGCTGATGGATGGCTCCGGCGCCAGCTTCACCCTGGATGGAGAGGCTATGCCTGCTACCGCATCCCGCGAAATCGACTATAATGGGAAGGATGTGGATGTGAGCATCTACGTGAACAACACCGGCGAATTCGTGAAGGGTGTCTACACCGCGGAGGTCTATACTGCCAGCGGCCGCCTTGGCAAGGCTGAGACCATGCTGAGGTAATGATCTACATCCACGTCCCCTTCTGCAGGAGTTTCTGCACCTACTGCGATTTCTATTCGGAGATTGCGTGCAAGGGGAGGGATGAGGCGGCGATCGATGCCTGGGCGGATGGGGTTTGCGCTGAGATTGAGGCGCGATGCGGCGAGATCGTCCAAACGCTGGATCTGAATACGTTATATATAGGAGGAGGTACGCCCAGCGTGCTTCCTCTTTCCGTTCTCCGTCGTATCCTCGACCAAATCAATACCCTCCGCGACGGGCAAAGGGCCGGGCTGGTGCCCCAAGAAAAAGGGGCGGCCAGTCCCGGCATTGCCCGTCCGCAAGGCCACCGCTACAGCGAATTCACCATCGAGGTGAATCCAGAGGATATAGTGGAGAGGGGGCCGGAATACGTCCGGGGCCTGCTGGATCTGGGGGTTACGCGGATCAGTATGGGGGTGCAGTCGCTGGATGACGGCATCCTCCGTTGGATGAACCGTCGGCATTCGGCCGATGGCGCACGAACCGCATTTAGTATCATTTCCGGTCAGGGGAGCCCGCAGCAAACTCATGCCACCCTCGGCACTGTAAGAGGGGGGACCATGAGCAAAGCGAATGGTGGGGTTGAGACTGCAGAGCAGTCGAGACAGTTTGCGTGGGCTGCCCCTGACCGGAAACGCGCTATTGATATTAGCGTAGATCTGATAACCGGAGTGCCGGGGATGACGATGGAGATTCTGGAGAGGACGGTGGAGGAGGTGGTCGGCTGGCGGCCGGAGCATATATCGGCGTATCAGCTGAGCATCGAGGAAGGGAGTGCTCTGGCGAGGATGATAGAAAAAGGCGAGGTGAAGGAACTGGAGGAGGAACAGTGCCGGGAGCAGTATGACTATCTGTGCCGCCGCCTGGCCGAAGCCGGATACCATCACTACGAAATCTCAAACTGGGCCCTGCCGGGGCACGAAGCCGTGCACAATTCCGCCTATTGGACCAGGCATCCCTACGTAGGCCTCGGACCGGGAGCACATTCGTTGATAGGGAACCGCCGGAGCTGGAACAGCCAGGAACTGAGCGGCTGGACCTCCGAGGGAGAAGACCTGACGCCCGAACAGATTCATACAGAAGAAGTTATGCTACTGGCCCGTACGGACCGAGGCCCCATTCCGGAACGGGACTGGTTCATCGCCGACGAGATTATCCCTGATCTGCTATAACATGCTCCGCAGCGGCGGAGAGGGCCTCGTAGAAGTCCTGCCCGAAACGCCGTATAAGAGGCTCGCGGAGGAACTGATACACGCGTATCCCCTCACGCCTGCCACGCTCGAAAGCGCACTTGCATATATCCCAACGGTGAAGGTTAAGAGCCATGCCACCGCCCTTGAACTTCTTCACACGAATAGGATAAAGGGCGCAGGAAATGGGCTTTACCAGCCCGGCTTTCTCAATGGCACACAGGCAGTTATCTCCTTGCCAATGGCAATAGGCACACTCTTCTGTGCCGGGCACCAGAGGCGTCACAAGATCGCCATCCCGGTCGATTGCAAAAAAGCCTGATTCTTCGGCGGCCGCCCGTCCGGCAGCAGACATAAAGGCGCAGAAAGAAGGATAATCCCTCTCCAATGCAGGCAGCTCATCTTCCTCCAGCGGAGCCCCGCTATCCCCCGCGATGCAGCATGCGCCCTTGCAGACAGGGTAATCACAGGCAAAAAACTCGCACACGACATCTTCGCTCACGAGCACATCCCCAATCTCGATTATGGTTCCGAAATCCTCCCTTCTCATTTGATTATATACTCAACTTTACTGCCGTTTTCCAGGGCTGCAATTACTTCAGAAATGTCCTGCGCAGTCACCTTGCCAAGATAGGTGGAGTAGTTCGAAAGCACATCCTTGCCTTCTGAATTGCGGAGCAGGAAGGCATCCATCACGTAATCCGGATCGTCCAGCTCGCCCGCCATTTCCTGGGCCAGGGCATCCTTCAGGCCCTTCAGGGTAGATGCCGAGAGGGTGCTGCGGGAGATTCTGACAAGGGACTCGCGGAGCCGGTTCATCACCTCCATGGGATCGGCCGGTTCCACATCGTATGGCAGGCCCTCGGATGGACAGGGATGGCAGTTGACGAAGACTGCGATGCGTTCGACAGGAAGGAGCTGGAGTTCAGGGACTATCTCGAAATACTGCCCCAGGGGTGCCATATCCCGCACCAGCTCGCGCCGCAGGTATTCCACCGCGATGCGGAAGGCGCACCAGTTCTGCATGGTGAACGGACGCTCGGCGGCCATCGCGAGATTGGCGCTGGAGCCATCCCCCACCATCCTGTCATCCTTCGCCACAGTGTAGGTAGACCATCCCGAGCGCAGTTGGTAGGCCACCTTGGGGCGGACGGAGAAACTCTTGCTGCCGCGGAAACTACCCATCACCCGGCACAGGTATTTCTGCAGGTCGAAGGCATTCAGGTTCCCCTCGATGAAGATTACCCCATCCTGACTCTTGGCGAACTGGGCAGCGAAATAACTTTCGGCCTTCATGGGGAGTTCGTCTGTCAGTTTATCCATCGACTTGTTGTGAGGATAGTAGAAATCGGGGCACATTATGCTGTCGGTCACCGCATTGATACCCTCGGGCGAGAAACGGAAATCTTCCTGGCGGAGAGCCTCGCAACGCCGGTAGTAGTCGAAACTCTTCATGTTCAGGCTGCGGTGTTTCTGCACGGAAAGGAGCGAGCGGAACAGCAGGCTTATCTTATCCTGAGGGGTGGTGCCGCTGATGCACATATCGGCGATGCCGACTCTGCAGTTCATGGTTATGCCGTTGGCTTCCAGCATGTTGCGGAAGCGCATGGCATCCAGCCCGCTCACATCGTACAGCCCTAACATGTCTCCCACAAAAGCGCTTTCACCCTCCTTGATGCCGGGAACCTCGGTGTATCCGCCGCGCACCATGTAGGCATAGCGGATACGGGAGTCAGTGGTTTTCCGGAAGACCACTTTCATGCCGTTGTTGAAGGCCCAGACGCTGCCCCCCGTTTGCGGATCGACGGTCTCGGATTTCACCTTCATCTTTCTATCCACAGGATAATAGAGAGAAAGGGAGTCGGCGGATTTTACGCGATAACCGGTGGCCGCCTGGGTGTTTTTCCATGAGTCCTGGAACAACTTCCGCAAAGCCTCGGTATCCAGCGAATCGGAAGGGGTGCCATAGCGCACGGTCAGGTTCCTGCGGGGATCTATGAGGGCGGATACGAAACGGTTGAACATGGAAAGGTCCTGCTCGATGGATATCCTGCGCCCGCGGAAGAACTTCTCCACTTCCTTCCTGGAAGCCATGCTGGCCCCGTAAAGGTAGTTCGCGGTGCAGATGGATACGAATTCCTCGTTCGACACTCCCGCGTTTGACACCTTCACCGCCCAGGAGCGGAAGCGCTCCTTCGCATCCAGGAATTCATCGGGAGGAACTCCGTTCCTGTCTATATCTGCCAGCACTCCGGATATCAGGGCCGTAGCGGCCGGGATATCCTTCTCCGCCACTCCCACGAGGAAGGAATACTGCTCGTCCGAATCGGTTTGAGCGCTGTCGATATAGTTGAAACGGATGTAGCCGAGTGGAATGTCCTTCTCTGCAAACAGGGTTTCCACTCGCTTGCGCAGGATGTATCCGAGTTCGCGGGAGAACATCTCCGCAACCAGAGGCTGCGGGGTGCTCATGTATTTGACCGGAGTGCGGGAGGTGGAGTAGGTGATGCAAATCTCAGACAGGTCCCGGCAGGCATTGTTGTAGTGGATGAACCGGGCGCGGTCAGTCGGGGCCCAGATGTAGGGTTCCTTCTCCGGAGCGGGTGTGCGCTTGCTCACTGTGAGCGACAGCATGTAGAGCCTGTCCTTCAGACGGGCGGCGTCCAGATCTCCGCAGGCCACGATGGCCTGCTCGCCTTTGAAGCTGTTTATGAGGTTGAAGAGAAGGATAACGGTGGAGTCCAATGCAACGGTTTGGAAGCATGGAACATCCTTAAAGTTGAAGATTGCGGCACCGCCGGAATAGGAGATATAGCCGTCCCGGGTATAGCCGACACCCTTGGAGGCAAGGAAATCATAATCCAGCGCCGCCCGTGCATCTTCCTGATTATCAACGCCTTTCTGCACCAGTGCAAAATTGGCATAACCTTTGGAAGATTTGTTGGGAACGATGTAGTAGCAAAGACCGTTGGCAAAACGCCCGGTGGTGATGCCGGCCTGCTGGCCGAAAGTGGGAAGATCCTGCGCAGACACCCCGGCAGAAACTGCCAGGAAAATTGAAATAAACAGTATGTGTCTAAACGCTTTTAACATAATAAGGCTAACGGGCACAAAAATACAACAAAAATTACTATTTTTGTGAATTGTAACAAGTATTGAACCAAAACAAAATTATAGGAAAATGAAAAAGCTTATCACTATTGTAGCAGCTATTCTCTGCGCAGGCGCAGTTTACGCACAGGATCTTGCAACGGCAACTGAGACTTTCAACAACGGTGTAACCGCTAACGAGGCCGGCAACGTTGAAATGGCTCTTCAGAACTTCAAGGAAGCCCTCGTCATGGCAGAAGGGCTTGGTGAGGCTGGTGCTGATATCGTAGCAAACTGCAAGAGCTCGATTCCTATCCTTATGTTCTCGCTCGCGAAGAAGGCAGTTAATGAAACCGAATACGACAAGGCCGTAGCAGGTCTGAAAGAAACCATAGAAGTCGCCACCAAGTATGGTGTGGACAATGTGGCCGACGAAGCAACGGTCCTGATTCCCCAGGTGCTGATGCAGAAAGCAAACGGATTCTTCAACGATAAGGACTATGCCGCAGCCGCAGAAGCCTACAAGGCCGTTCTCGCCGAAGATGCAGCCAACGGTATGGCCAGTCTCCGTCTCGGTGCCGCCCTCAAGGCAACCGGGGACAAGGCAGGTGCAGTCGAGGCTTTCGAGGCAGCTCTCGCCAATGGCCAGGACAAGGCAGCTAGCAAGCAGCTCATCAACCTCTTCCAGCAGGATGCAGCCGCAAGCCTTAAGGCAAAGAAGTATGACGATGCCATCGCAGCCGCCCTCCAGTCCAACAAGTACGGAGAAAACGCAAAGGCTTATCAGATTGCCGGCACCGCCGCCTCCAACGGTGGAAAGACCAAGCAGGCCATCGAGTACTTCCAGAAGTACATCGAGCTTGCTCCCGATGCAAAGAACGCAGGGGACATCCTCTTCAGCATCGCAGTTTCCTACCAGCAGCTGAAGGATAATGCCAAAGCCAAGGAGTACTACCAGAAGGCTATTGCCGATCCTGGCAAGATCAACCCCAACAACCTGAAGAATGCGCAGGCGATGATCGCCGCCATAAAGTAAGGGATGAAGACCTGCCTGGAACTCCTTTCTCCGGCAAGGAATGCTGACATCGGCATCGCTGCGATAGACTGCGGTGCCGATGCCGTATATATTGCCGGGCCACAGTTCGGAGCACGCAAGGATGCCTGGAACACGGTGGAAGACATAGCCAGGCTATGCGAATACGCCCACAAGTTCGGGGTAAAGGTTTTTGTGACCGTAAACATACTCCTTAGGGATGACGAGCTGGACGAGGTGCACAGGCAGATGCTGCAGGAGCAGGAGGCAGGGGTGGATGCATTCATAATCCGCGACATACGGATTTGCTCCTGGCAGGATATCACCGTGCCCCTTCATGCTTCCACGCAATGCGCAATCCGAAGCCTGGAAGACGCCAGACGCTATGCCTCAGCCGGCTGCAGCAGGATCGTGCTGGAGCGCGAACTGCCCATGGCCACCGTGAAGGAAATCTGCGAAGGCGCGGGCTGTGAGGTAGAATGTTTCGTGCACGGCGCCCTCTGCGTAGGCTACAGCGGGGAATGCCGTCTGAGTGAATACCTGAACGGCCGCAGCGCGGACCGCGGGGAGTGCGTGCAGGCCTGCAGGTCGATGTACGACCTGGTTGATGACTCCGGAAAGGTGATCGTTAGGAACAAGGCCCTGCTTTCCCTGAAGGACCTCAATCTTCACGACAGGCTGTCCGAGCTTGCTGCAGCAGGAGTGTGCTCATTCAAGATAGAAGGCAGGCTGAAAAGCATTTCCTACGTCCGGAACATCACCCGGTATTATTCCGAGGCCCTGGACGCCATTGTCGCATCAGAGCCGGATAAATATGCCAGGGCATCCTTCGGAAAAGTAACGGGCGGGGTGGCCCCAGACCCCTGGAAGACGTTCAACAGGGGATATACCGAATTGTTCTTCGACGGGAAACGGGGGCAATGGTCCTCGATGGACGCCCCGAAATCGATGGGAGAATTCATCGGCACCGTCGTTTCCATACGCAGGCGCGGCAAGGATGCCGAAATCACGCTAAAACCCGCTTCCAAGGCCCTGGAGCTTCACAATGGAGACGGCTTTGCCTTTGCAGGAAAGGGCGGTGTGGTAGGCTTCCGGGGAGACCTTTGTTCCTGTAACACAATTGTTTGCAAACCGGTGGACGGGCTACGCGAAGGGCTGTCCCTCTACCGGAATATCGACACGGCCTTTGAGAAGGATCTGGACCGCAACCCCTGCCGCAGAGAGCTCTCCGTAGCCCTTTCGGTTCATATCCACGGGAAATGGAACATAGATGTTACGGCTGTTTCGGAGGACGGAAGGGAGGTTCTCAGCCCCTTTAAAGCCGATCTTGAGAAGGCGGAAAACCGTGAGCGGGCAGAAGCCATGCTTTGCGAGCAACTGGGGAAGCGGAGTCTGCACTACCATTTTTATGTGGATTCTCTGGTTTCTGACGCGCCCGGAGGGGCTTTGCCACTGCTCAGCGCCTCCACGATCAACAGCATCCGCCGCCTGATTGCGGAAGATCTTGACGCCCTTCCGGTCCTGATTAATCCACTCGCATCCGCCGCGGAATCGCCCTCTGGAGCGTTTTCCCGGAACGGGTTGCGAAGCAACGCGGAAGAGGGCGCTTTCCCGGCGGATGCGAAACAGCTGATGAAATCCAAGTACTGCATCAAGTACGAACTGGGGATGTGCACGAAACACCAGGGCGCTAAGCCATCAGGCCCCCTCTACCTCCTCAACAACGGCCGCCGCCTAGCCCTGCAGTTCGACTGCAAAGCCTGCGAGATGAGTGTCACTCTAGGGCAAATGTGATTTTCACATCGCCGAAACGGCCTTCTATGGCTTTTCCTTTAGTGAAATACGTGGCGCCTAGCTGGCCGCGCCAGACAACGTCGTCGGAGCTCCTGTAGGGGATATCGATGTCGAAGCCGTAGGTCTTGGATTTAATCTTTACGGATGCAGCACATTTCCAGTTTGTGCGGGTGCCTCCGTCGTCTTCAACTATAAGGAAGGCCAGTTTATCCAGCTGGTCCGAGAAATCCGTAACCAGGACGGCATTGAACCTTTTCTTCTTTCCTATTTCGCTGCGCTTGACCACCACTATGAAATCAGTGATCGAAGGAGTGTAGTTTTTCAGCTGTTCCTCGGTAGATGCATAAAAGCCGTCCACCCCTCCGCACCACACATGGAACTCACTGGCGCCTGCGAACCACGGGTCGTAGTGTCGCATCATGGTAAAGTCTTTAATATAAAGGTTATACCTATCAGCTTCTTCCTCATCCTCATCGTCGTAATCCCAAATGGACTTGGTGCCGAGGAAAGCGCTTAGCGGCACGCAGGCAGAATCGTCATTCTGATTGATTACCCACACCGGGCGGCTCTTTGCCACGTTCTCGTCCACGAACACCGAGTCCACCACCTCATAACCCCCATCCGTCGAAGTAATCACATAGGCATAGTTAGATTCGGCGCCATTCCCCGGGTCGTAGGTTATAAGAGGGAGCGTGCTGCCATCCCAGAGTTCCGAATACGGCCAGTAAATCTGCATCCCGGAATCTATGAGTTCATCCAGATAGCGCTGCACATCCGCAGCACCGGCCTTGGTGGAAGAGGCCTCGCGGGAAGCCAGATAATCTTCTATCAAGGAACGTATCGGGGTGGAGTACAACTGCTTACGCGACTTGCCCCTGACATCCCCCACGCCGGCTCCCGGAGCTGTAAGCAGGTCGGACATCATGTATTCCTCATCGTAGCCGTTTGCCGTGGAAGAACTTACGGCATCATACACCTCGCGCAACTGGTCGCTTCCGAGAGGGAGAAAGGACAGCATCCTGGCCACATCCCGCCTGGTCATGAGAGCGACCGGCCTGCCGCTTTCAACCGTATCTTCGCCCCGGTTGCAGGCGATTGCACACAGCAGCACCGCTGCTAGCACAAAGACTTTTTCGGATAATGTTTTCATAACCCACTTTCGTTTTTTGCAAAGTGAGCGATTATTATCCGTTTTAGAAGTTTGGAAACGTTTATTTGATAAAAAAGCCCACCGAAGCGCTCCGGTGGGCAAAAGATTTCAGATTTTATCCGTTTTCGATGATGTCCGAAAGGAAATCTGTTATGTCTATGCCGGCGGCCCGCACCATCTTTGGCACCAGGGACGCACTGGTCATGCCGGGTATAGTGTTGACTTCGAGGAAGTAAAGCCCGTCTTCAGACAGTATGTAGTCCATACGCACCAGCCCGGAGCAATCCAGGTTCTCATAGATGCGGACGGTAGTTTCCTGCACCATCTTCACTATCTGCTCGGAAGCCTCTGCCGGGCATACTTCACGGCTGTGGCCGTTATACTTGGCATCATAGTCGAAATACTCGTTATCGGAGATAATCTCGATAATGGGCAGGGTGTGGACCGCACCCGAGGTGCGATAAGCCGCGCAGGTGAATTCCCGGCCGTTGATCCCCTGTTCCACCAGCACCGTAGGCCCTTCAGAGAAGGCATAGCCCACTGCGGTAGCCACCTCCGCGGGGTTCTTAACCATGGTCACCCCGAAACTCGACCCGCCGATGGTGGGCTTCACGAACACGGGGAATTTCAGCGAAGATGCAACCTGAGCTGAAAAGGCCTCAAGGTCGGCCCCTTTGTGCACGAATGCGTCGGGAGCGCACTTCACGATTCCCAGATCCCGTATGTAGCTCTTGCAGGCATACTTATCGAATGCGATGGCGCTGACCGCGGATGAACAGGAGCTGAAGGGGATGCCGAGCATCTCCAGATAACCCTGAAGCTGGCCGCTCTCCCCCGGCGCGCCGTGCTGCATGATGTACACATAGTCGAAGCGCACCTTTTCGCCTAACACGGTGATGCTGAAGTCGGTCTTGTCCACCTCGGGCCGCGAGCCCTCGGGGAAAGTCACGCGCATTGCATCCTTCTTCTTGCATGCAACCAGCTGCCACTTGCCGAAACGGGCAAAAATCTCATATACGTCATACCTGTCGCCGTCGATGCGCGAGGCGGTGAACTCCCCGCTGCGGCATGCTACCTCCCATTCGGAGGAATCGCTTCCGTAGATAACGGCTATAGTCTTGTACTTTCCCATTTTATTCGAAATAGTAATCTTCTTCACTCTTGTTTTCTTCCTGGCCCTCCTCGGTGGTCTCTATGTCGCCGCCGGTGCAGTCCAGGTTAAAGTTGACAGCCGCGGGGGCGAGGAAACGGTCGGCCTCCGAGAACAAGCCGTCCGCGAGGCACTTCTTCATCCAGATACCCCAGATGGGCAGGGCCATGTTGGAGCCGCTACCCAGCGCGAGGGAATTGAAATGGATCTGACGGTCCTCACCTCCAACCCATACTCCGCAGGTAATCGAGGGCGTGTAGCCGATGAACCAACCGTCGGAGTTGTCGTTGGTGGTTCCGGTCTTGCCTGCGATCTCTCCCTTGAGACCGTATGCTGAGCGGAGGCGGGCACCTGTGCCATGGTTCACTACCCCTTCCATGAGATTGATCATCAGGTATGCGGTGTTCTCGCCTATGGCCTCACGCTTGCGGTTGGTGAATTCAGACAGCACATTACCCTGGCTGTCCTCAATGCGTGTCACGTACAGGGGTGTGATGTAAACTCCCCTGGAAGGCAGGGCATTGTATGCCGCCACCATCTCCTGGATGGAAATCTCCGCAGCACCCACACACAGGGCATACACCTCGTCCAGATGGCTGTAAACGCCCATCTTGTGCATCATCTCGGCCATGGCATGGGGGCCGAACTGCTTCATCAGGTAGGCGGATATATTATTGGATGAATGGGTGAGACCCCACTTGAGGGTGACGGTCTTGCCTATCCACTCGTCCTTGTCGGTGGAACGCGGGGTCCAGTCGGTTCCATCCCCGGCAATGAATGACTGGGGCACATTGATGACCTTGTCGCAGGGCGACATCCCCTCCTGCATGGCAAGGGTGTAGAGGAAAGGCTTGATGGTGGACCCCACCTGGCGCTTTCCCTGCCCGACGTTGTCGTATTTGAAATAGCGGTAGTTCGGGCCACCGACGTAGGCCTTGATGTGGCCCGTCACCGGCTCGATGGCAACCATGCCGCAGCGCAGCACGCTCTTGTACCACAGGATGGAATCGTTCGGGGTCATCACGGTGTCGATGTATCCCTTCTTGTTCCATGCGAACACCCTCATTTTCACCTTCTTGTCGAACTGGGCGAGGATTTCATCTTCCGGCACACCGGCCTTGCGCTGGAGGCGGTAACGGTCGCTCCAGCGGCGGGCGTTGCTCATCAGACGGTCCCTGGTGGCCTTGTCCACATCCCCCGCAAAAGGAGCATTCTTCTTCCACTTGTTTTCGCGGTCGAAGGCCTTCTGAAGATTGTTCCCGAGGTGCTCCGCCACCGCCTGCTCCGCATTCTGCTGCATGCGGTAGTTGATGGTGGTGTAGATGCGGAGGCCGTCTTTGTCGAGGTTGTACTTCTCTCCACCCGGCTTCTTGTTCTTGTTCAGCCATCCGAAGAGCTCATCATCCCTCCAGCGGAGCGAATCTGCGGTGTAGTCTTCGGCATACTGGTAGTTGCTGCGCTTGGGCTTCTCGGCATTCATATCCCGCCTGAGCATGTCCCTGAAATAGGGAGCGAGGCCGGCATTATGGTCCCGCACCTGGTACACCAGGTTGATGGGAACCTGCTTTATGGAATCGGCATCGTGCCTGGAGATATACTTGTTCCTGGCCATCTGCCCTATGACGAAGTTGCGGCGGGAGAGGGCCCTGTCCGGGTTGATTACCGGATTGTACCTCGTGGGCTTGTTCACCATTCCCACCAGGGTCGCGGCCTCCTCAACGGTGAGTTCGGAAGGCAGCTTGTCGAAGAAAGTCTCGGAAGCGGCACGTATGCCATAGGCGCTGCTGCCGAAGAACACCGAGTTCAGATACATCACGAGTATCTCGTCCTTGGTATAGTTGCGTTCGAGCTTCACTGCGGTTATCCACTCCTTGAGTTTGATCCAGACCATTCCTATCTTGCCAACGCCCTCCTTGCGGGGATATAGGGTCTTTGCGAGCTGCTGGGTGATGGTGGAACCGCCGCCCTGGCTGCTGTCCCGCATGAGGATGGTCTTCACCGCCACGCGGATGAGGCCCTTGGTATCGATTCCGGAGTGCTTGCGGAAACGGGCATCCTCGGTTGCGATGGTGGCAGCCACCAGGTTGGGGGAAAGTTCTTCGTAATTTACAAAGGTGCGGTTTTCTATATGGAAGGTGGTCAGCACCTCGCCGCCATCTGCAATCACCTGGGTTGCAAGCTTGCTGTCCGGATGCTCGAGCTCCTCGAAAGAAGGGATCTTGGCGAACATCCATACGAGCAGCAGCAGAAAGGCCAGCAGTGCGAACGGAGCGGTCACCAGTATCCAAAACCACTTTGTTATCTTTTTCTTGGTTGCGTCTTCCATTTTTTTAATCTACGATTAGAATTACAAAGGTAAATTTTTTTGGCGACAAATTTTGAAAATTAGCGAGTTTGTGTTTTACTTTGCAAAAAATTGAACGTTATGGAGGGTAATTTAGTAATAGTCGAATCACCTACCAAGGCCAGGACAATCCAAAGGTTTCTTGGCGATGGTTTCACGGTGAAAGCCAGCGAAGGGCATATCAGGGATCTGCAGGAAAAGCAGCTCAGCATAGATATCGAAGGAGGGTTCACTCCCGAGTATGTGATACCGGAAGGCAAGAAGAAGGTAGTTGCCGAACTCACCAAGCTTGCAAGCAAGGCCAGCGTCATATGGCTGGCTTCCGATGAAGACCGCGAAGGAGAGGCCATTTCCTGGCACCTTTGCGAAACCCTCGGCCTGGACAAGGCCCGCACCCGCCGCATCGCCTTCCACGAGATTACCAAAGATGCCATCATGCGTGCCATCGGCAATCCCCGCGAGGTAGACATGAACCTCGTGAACGCCCAGCAGGCCCGCCGCGTGCTCGACCGCCTGGTCGGATTCGAGCTCTCGCCCATCCTCTGGAAGAAGATCAACCGCGGGCTCTCCGCAGGGCGCGTGCAGAGCGTCGCCCTGAGGCTGGTGGTGGACCGCGAGCGCGAGATCATGGCTTTCCACCCCGAACCTTTCTATAAAATAGAAGGCAACTTCATCAACGCCGCCGGCATCTCCCTCAAAGGTGTGCTGGACGCCAGGTTCAAGAGCGCGGAAGAGGCAGAGAAGTTCCTGCAGGACAGCATCGGGGCGCACTACCTCATTTCTTCGGTAGACAAGACGGAAGGCAGCCGCTACCCGGCGCCCCCCTTCACCACCTCGACCCTCCAGCAGGAGGCCTCCCGCAAGCTGCATTTTCCGGTGAGCACCACGATGCGCATAGCGCAGACGCTCTACGAGAAAGGTCTCATCACTTACATGAGAACGGACTCCACCAACCTTTCCGCCCTGGCTCTCGGCACCTCCAAGAAATTCATCCTGGACAACTTCGGCGAGCAGTACTCCCATCCCAGGCAGTACAACACCCACAGCAAGGGTGCACAGGAAGCACACGAGGCCATACGTCCCACCTTCATCGAGCACACGGAGATCAGCGGATCCTCCCAGGAAAAGGCCCTCTACAACCTCATCTGGAAGCGCACGGTAGCATCGCAGATGGCAGAAGCCAAGCTGATGAACACCACCATACGCATAGCCTCCGACAAGCGTCCCGAGCTGTATGCCGCAGAAGCCTCCGAGATTCTCTTCGACGGCTTCCTGAAGGTCTACATGGAGAGCAGCGACGACGATGCCGCAGATGAGACCGGGCTCACCGTAGTGCCGGACATCCACACCGGCGACACGCTGAATGCCAAGGAGATAAATGCAGACTGCAAGTTCACCCGCGCCCCTCAGCGCTACACCGAAGCATCCCTAGTGAAGAAGCTGGAAGAGCTCGGGATCGGACGCCCTTCCACATACGCCCCCACCATCACCACCCTTACCAAAACCAGGGGATACATTGCCTCCGGCAACAGGGAAGGAGTGAAGGTGGAAGTGGTCAACTACACCCTGAAAGGCGCCGCGCTGAGTTCATCGAAGAAAAAGGAAGTGGTGGGAGAAGACAAGGGTAAGCTGCTCCCGCAGGATGTGGGCCTCCTCGTGACCGACTATCTGGTGGAGAATTTCCCCCGCATCATGGACTACAACTACACGGCCGACGTGGAGACCAACCTCGACAGGATAGCAGAGGGAGAGGAAGACTGGAGGGAATACCTCAAGGAGATCTATCCTCCCTTCCACACCCTTGTGGAGAGCAAGCTCAACGACGGGCAGTACACCCACGTGGAAAGGGTGCTGGGGACAGATCCTGCCGACGGGCTGCAGGTAGTTGCGAAATACGGCCAGTTCGGGGCATACGTCCAGAAAGGCGAAGGGGAAACCCGCCGTTTCGCCAGCCTCGAGAAAGGGCAGCTGATAGAAACCATAACCCTGCAGGACGCGATAAGCCTGCTCGCCCTTCCGAGAACGGTGGGCAGCTACAACGGCACGGAGATAGTGGTCACAAAGGGCAAATACGGCCCCTACATCAAATACGGAAATGTGAATATCACCCTCCCCAGGAAGACAGACCCCCTTACCGTCAGCCTCGATGAGTGCATCAATGCCATCGAAGAGCAGGTCAAGGCCTCTCCCGAAAACAACGTGCTGAAGGAATTCCCCGGCGAGGACATTGCCATCATCAACGGCCGTTACGGGCCCTACATCAAGCACGACGGCAAGAATTTCCGCATCCCCAGGAACAGCAAGCCAGAGAGCCTCACCCTGGAGCAGTGCCGGGAGTTCATCGCGGGCGGCCCCACCGGCCGCGCCAGGTCCGGTTTCAGGAAGTTCAGCAAAAAGAAATAGCGTATGGACAACTACCAGATCGACGACATCGACAGGAAGATCCTTTCCTTCCTGGTGAAGGATGCCAGGATGGCATACCTGGAGATAGCACGGGAGTGCGGAGTTTCCGGCGCAGCAATACACCAGAGGGTCCGAAAGCTCGAAGCGAACGGAGTGATCACCGGCTCGCGCCTGCTGGTGAAGCCAAGCGCCCTGGGCCTCAACGTATGCGCCTTCGTGAGCATCTCCATTTCGCAGGCCAACAAGTATCTGGAGGTTACGGAATCCCTGAAAAAGATTCCGGAAGTGGTTGAATGCCACTTCGTTACGGGAGGATCCGCCCTGCTTGTCAAACTCTACTGCTTCGACAACGACCACCTCATGAGCGTGCTGCTCAACACGATCCAGAACATCCCTTACGTGCAGTCTACCGACACGATGATCTCGCTCGACGAAGCATTCGAGCGCCAGGTCTGGGTGAAAGATTACAAGAGCACCAGCTTCAGATAAGCATCTCCGCAAGGGTCATATCCCAGGGAGTCGTGAGCTTTATGTTATTCCTCTCTCCTTCGATGTAGGAGAGGGGAATTCCGTATTTGGCCGCAACCGAGGCATCGTCGGTGTAGGATGTGTCGTATGGCAGCCCGTAGGCGGCCTTAAGCTCTTCCGAAAGGAACATCTGCGGGGTCTGTGCACCGAAAACCCGGGAGCGGTCCGGATCGGGATTCCCGGTGGGGGCTATCTCCCCCGAAGCCTTTCGCTCCAGGCTCTTGAGAGTGTCGGTAACCGGGATTACCGGGATGAGGGCCCGGCAGGATCCCATCCTTTCAAACATTTCCCGGATGAGGCCGGTGCTCACGAGGGGGCGCACCCCGTCGTGCACCGCGACAATCGCTCCGTCCGGCACCTTCGCAAGGGCGTTACGAACGCTGTGGAAACGCGTGATTCCCCCTTCTACTATGGTCTGGGGCACATCCAGGGGATATTTGATGCAAAGGTCCTTCCAGTGCTCTATCTGCTCTTTGGGGAGCACGGTGACGACTTTCACCTCCGGGCAGGCATCCACGAATGCGAAAATGCTGCGGTGAAGCACCGGAAGGCCGCCGAGAAGCAGGAATTGCTTGGGCTCTGAAGCCTTCATCCTGGTGCCGCTTCCGGCAGCTGTGAAGATGACATACCTTTTTCTTTCCATAAGAGCTGAAAGTTCATGGCAAAATTAACTAAAATTCTTATATTTGTTAGTCTAAACCTAACAAGATCAAAATGGCATTTTCTTTTTTGAACCAGGAACTGGCTATTGACCTCGGAACGGCCAACACCGTCATATATCAGAACGACGAAATAGTGCTGGACGAGCCGAGTATCGTAGCTATCGACAATAACACCAACAAATGCATCGCCATCGGCCGCCAAGCCAAGCTGATGCAGGAGCGCACCAACCCGGGCATCAAGACCATCCGCCCGCTGCGCGACGGCGTGATCGCAGACTTCAACGCCGCCGAAATGATGATACGCGGCTTCATCAAGCAGGTCAACAGCAAGCGCCATTCCTTGTTTACTCCCAACCTCAAAGTCGTGGTAGGGATTCCTTCCGGATCCACTGAAGTGGAGATCCGTGCAGTCCGCGACTCCACCGAGCATGCCGGAGGGCGGGATGTCTACCTCATCCACGAGCCCATGGCTTCCGCTTTGGGTATAGGCCTCGAAGTGCTCGCCCCTAAGGGCAGCATGGTCGTAGACATAGGCGGCGGCACCACCGAGATCGCCGTCATCTCCCTGGGCGGCCTGGTAATCCAGGACAGCATCCGCACCGCGGGCGACGTGTTCACATCCGACATCCAGTATTATCTGCGCCAGCAGCATAACATCAAGGTCGGTGAAATCACCGCAGAGAAGATCAAGATCGCGGTCGGGGCAGTCATTCCCGATCTCGAAGAGGCACCCGAGCCCTTCATCGTGCGCGGCCCGAACCTCATGACCGCCCACCCCGTGGAAGCCACCATCACCCACGACGAGATAGCCCACTGTCTGGACAAGTCCATCGCCAAGATCGAGACTTCCATCCTCCATGTGCTCGAGCTGACTCCCCCTGAGCTCTACTCCGATATCGTCGAGAACGGAATCTTCCTCTCCGGCGGCGGCGCCCTTCTGCGCGGCCTCGACAAGCGCCTCACCGACAAAGTCAACATCCCCTTCCATGTGGCAGAGGATCCGCTCCATGCTGTCGGTCGCGGCACCTGCATGGCACTCAAGAATACCGAGAGCTATCCCTTCCTGATGAGATAGCGCCATGGCCGAAGGGAGAAAGAGATTCGGCTTTCTGGTCAGCGCGGCAGTCTTCTTGCTTTTGGAGATTGCCGCGATCCTTATGCTGAGCCACACCTCCTCCCTGCAGAATATCTGGATCAACCGCGCATCCCACCGGGTGCATGCCGCCATATGGGGCACGGGCGAGAAGATACGAAACTACTTCACCCTGGATGGGCAGAACAAGGATCTGGCCACCAAGAACCTGGAGCTCGTAAGAGAAGTGTGGGAGCAGGGGCAGAGAGACCTGTCTTACCGGGAGAACCATCTCTACGACAGCAGGGTGGGCCGCTTCCGCATGATCCCCGCCACAATAGTCAAGGCCAGCCGCAACTCCCAGCACAACTACATAGTGCTGAACAAGGGTTCGAAAGACGGAGTGAAGCCGCAGACAGGCATAGTGACCACCAGCGGTGTGGTCGGTGTGGTCAACTCGGTGGGAGAGCGTTTTTCCTACGGCATCACGCTGATGAACACCAAGATGAGCGTCAGCGCACGCATAGGCCTCACCGGGCTGGTTGCCCCCCTTGAATGGGACGGCACCCATAGCGACGGTGCCATCATGAAGAATCTGCCGCTCCATCACGAAATCATGCCGGGAGACACTGTGTGGACCAGCGGTTTTTCCAGCGTCTTCCCCCCGGACATCCCCATAGGCATCACCGGCCGGATACGCCAAGTGGACGGCAGCACCAACGAAGTGAGGGTCAAGCTGTTCCAGGATTTCTCCGCACTGCGCTACGTAATCATCACCGAGAATCTGGACAGGGAAGAGATAAAAGAACTTGAAAAGGAGGCGGTGCAATGAAACAGCGCTACATCTTCACCTATCTGGTCCTTCTGGTTATCCAGATCATCTGCGGAGGGCTCCTGAACCTTTCGCAGTATGTGGTCCTGTGCTTCCTTCCGGTGATGATACTGAGCCTTCCCATCACCCTCAGCACCCCCGGAGTGCTGGTGACGGCCTTCCTGACAGGGTTCGCGGTGGACTTCTTCACGGACGGAGTCCTGGGGCTTACCATATGCGCACTGCTGCCGGTAGCGTTCACACGCAACGCCCTCATACGGCTCGTGTTCGGCACAGAACTGCTCTCCAGGCAGGAAGACATCTCGATCCACAAGCAGGGGCCGGCCAAGGTGCTGCTCGCCATCCTGCTCGCCACCACTTTGTTTTTCCTCATCTACATCCCGGTAGACTGCGCCGGCACGCGTTCCGGCGGGTTCGTCGCTCTCCGGATGTTTCTCTCTGTTGCCCTGAGCACTCCTGTGTCGTTCTATATTGCCGGAGTGCTGGCTCCGAGGGAGGCTGACAGATGGAGGTAAGCCGCAGCGATAAACTCATCATCGGCCTGTGGGCCGTCATCCTGATTCTTCTGATCAGGTTGTTCTCCATACAGATTGTGGACGATTCCTACAAGCGGGATGCAGCCAACAATTCCATGGTCTACCACACCATCTACCCGCCCCGGGGCATAATCTACGACCGCAACGGGGAAGTGCTGGTGGGGAACCGCGTCTGCTACGACATCCTGGTGACCCCGCGCGAGGTGCAGGCCTTCGACACCCTGGCCCTGGCGCAGGCCCTCGACCTGGACACCCTCTGGATACGGGAGCAGATGGCCTACTACAAGAAATACCGATCCCGCATAGGCTGGCAGACCCTGCAGTTCGCCAAGCAGGTGAGCGTAGAGAAATACATGCGCTTCGCTGAGAGGGCCTACGATTTCCCTGGGTTCCGCGGGCAGGTCCGCACGGTGCGGGAGTACCCCTTCAATGCGGGCGGAAACCTGCTGGGATACGTCTCCGAGGTGAACGAGAGGGATATACAGAAGGAGCCCGAGGCCTACAAGAGCGGGGACTATATTGGCAAGACAGGCCTCGAGGCGGCGCGGGAGAAGGACCTGCGCGGAGAGAAGGGCTACCACGTGTTCCTGCGCGATTCCCGCAACAAGGTGCAGTCTTCCTACAAAGACGGGGAATTCGACAAAGAGGCCGTTCCCGGCAAGAACATAGTAACCACGATCGATGCGCACCTGCAGCAGTACGGGCAGGAGCTGATGAAGGGAAAGAAGGGCAGCCTGATTGCCCTGGAGCCCTCCAGCGGAGAGATTCTGGCGATGGTGTCCAGCCCGGGTATCGACGTGGACGTGCTTTCGAATATGGGTGCGAACTACGCGCGGCTGGCGGCGGATCCCGGCCGGCCTATGTTCAACCGCACCGTTCAGGCATCCTACCCTCCGGGTTCGGTGTTCAAGCTAGTGAACGGGCTGATAGGCCTTCAGGAAGGGGTGCTGGAGCCTTGGTACCAGTATCCCTGCAACCATGGTTATGCCTATACCAAGACCCGCAAGCTTGGCTGCCACGGGCATCGCAGCCCGCTTAGGCTCGAGGAGGCGGTGATGATGAGCTGCAACGCCTACTTCTGCTACGTGCTCAAGAACCTGCTGGAGCGGCCGGAAGACGGCACCGTGAACGAGGAGTTCGACAAGTGGCGGGACTACGTGCTGAGTTTCGGCTTCGGGCAGAAGCTGGGAAGCGACTTCCCCTCCGAACTCGGTGGAAACATTCCCACCTCTAAACTCTACGACAAGCGCTACGGCAAGGGCCGCTGGCGCACTTCGAACGTGATATCACTTTCCATCGGGCAGGGAGAAATCGGGGCCACGCCCCTCCAGATCGCGAATCTCGCGGCAATCATGGCCAACCGCGGCTGGTATCGCATCCCTCACATAGTGAAGGACTCCGAAGGGCTGGAGATAGATGAGCGCTTCCGCGAGAAGCACTATACCCTGGTGGACACCTCTCACTTTTCGAAGGTGATAGGAGGGATGTGGATGGCGGTGAATGCCGCCCCCGGAGCCGGCGGAACCGCGGGTCTTGCGGCCGTGCCCGGGCTGGACATCTGCGGCAAGACGGGCACCGCACAGAATCCCCACGGAGCGGACAACTCCGTATTCATCTGCTTCGCACCGCGGGAGAATCCGAAAATCGCGGTGGTGGGATATATAGAGAATGCCGGATGGGGTGGCTCCTGGGCCTGCCCGCTGGCATCGCTGCTGATAGAGAAATACCTGACCGGCGGCACGGTGCGGCCGGATCTGGAAAAACGAATGTTGGAGGCAAGGTTCAATGTTGCAGGGAACTGACAGGGGTTTGCGTGGTTCGGTAGACTGGACGCTGATTGCCATCTACTTGCTGCTGGTCTTCATAGGCTGGCTGAACGTGTATGCCTCCATCCACACCCCGGACATGGGCTCGCCGCTGGACTTCTCGCTCCGCAGCGGCAAGCAGTTCGTGTGGATACTGACGGCGTTCGCGCTGGCGGCGGTCATCCTCTTCGTGGTGAATCCGCGCCTGTGGGAAGTGCTGGCCACTCCGGGCTACCTGATTGTGGTGGTGCTGCTGGTGGCGGTGATATTCCTGGGCTCCGAGCACAAGGGCTCGCATTCCTGGTTCTCGGTGGGCCCGATAAGCTTCCAACCTGCTGAAATATCGAAGATTACAACCTCGCTGCTACTGGCCGCGCTGATGAGCCGTCAGGGCTTTTCCATGGGCAAGTGGAAGGATTTCTGGCAGGTGGCGGTGGTGCTCGGCCTCCCGATGCTGATCATCCTGGCAGAGAATGAGACGGGCTCGGCGCTGGTGTATGTGGGCATGCTTTTCGTGCTGTACAGGGAAGGCCTTCCCGGGGTGTTCCTGGCGCTGATAGGATTGGCGGTCGTGATGTTCATCCTCACGCTGAAGACTTCCGTCTGGGTGTCGCTCGCCGTGCTGGGAGCGATAGGGCTGCTGTATCTGTGGTACATCTTGAGGCAGACCCGTCCCCTCTCGCGGGAGAGGAGGTTTTCTTTAAGGATGCTGCTGCTGGGAGTCGTGGTATTCGCGGGGCTGGTGTTCTCGACGGATTTCGCTTTCAACAAGGTACTCCAAGACCATCAGCGGCTTCGCATCGAGGTGCTGCTGGGCATGAAGGACGATCCACACGGAGTGGGCTACAACGTGCGGCAGTCGATGATTGCAATCGGCTCCGGCGGCTTCTTCGGCAAGGGCTTCACCCACGGCACGCAGAACACCGGCGGCTTCGTGCCGGAGCAGAGCACCGACTTCATCTTCTGCACGGTTGGAGAGGAGTGGGGATTCTTCGGATGCCTGATGGTGCTGGTGCTGTACGGAATACTTATCGCGAGGATTATCCGGGATGCCGAGCGCGCCCGGGAAGCCTTCACGAGGATATATGGCTACTGCGTGGCGGCGTGCCTGTTCATGCATCTGTTCATTAATGTGGGGATGACCATAGGTCTGATGCCGGTGATAGGCATCCCGCTGCCGTTCCTGAGTTACGGCGGGTCTTCGCTGTGGGGATTTACGGTGATGTTGTTTATCTTTATCGCACTTAACAGACAAGAGAAAAAATACTTCTGATATTATGGCAAACACTGGATTTTTGAAGCTCGCGGAGGAGCGTTACTCCTGCCGGGCGTTTGAGAAGAAACCGGTTCCGGAAGAACTGGTGCAGAAGATTCTGGAGGCCGCAAGGCTCGCTCCCTCGGCGGTTAACAGGCAGCCCGTTAAGATATGGGTCGCCCGCCGCCCGGAAGTTCTGGAGAAGCTGGCAACTACTACCAAGTACCTGTTCGATGCGCCGCTGGTGTTCGTGGTGGCCGGCAGCCCCTCGCAGGCCTGGGTGAGCAAGATCGATGGCAAGAACAGGGCGGAGACCGATGCCTGCATCGCTGCCACGCATCTGATGATGGAGATCCAGGACCTGGGGCTCGGGAGCTGCTGGGTGGGCTCGTTCGATGCCGCCGCGGTGAAAGCGATGTTCCCCAAGGAAATGGAAGGCTGGGACCTGGTGGCGCTGTTCCCTACCGGCTATCCTGCCGCAGGGCCGTCCCCGCGCCACACCGAGCGCAAGACTATGGAAGAGTTTGCCGAGGAATTGTAAAGCGATTCTCCGGAAATTGTTATCTTTGCAGCCGGAACCGGCGGCCCCGGCCTCATCCGGCTCCAAAGCCTTGGTGGTGGAATGGTAGACACGAGGGACTTATACATATTTGAGTGCACTTCCTGAAAAGGGAGATGTAGAATGCCGTAAATTCAAGGAAACCTTAACAGGTAATGCTGATGGCAATCTTGAGCCAAGCCTCCAAAAAGAGGAAGGTGCAGAGACTAGACACGGCACACCTAAAGAGCCACGCTCCACGGTGAAGGAATAGTCCAGACTACGAACGGGCAGGCATTTGCCCCCGGTGGCGAAAGCCATAGCAGCAAGAAAATCCCTTGGGCAGCAATGTCCGTGTGAGTTCGAGTCTCATCCGAGGCACAACAAGACTTTGTAAGCTGCTGATTATAAAGCATTTTACAAAGTCTATTGCCTATTATACACCATATTTGGTCACTTTTGGTCACTATTTTCTCCCCGGCAGAAGAACCGGGAGACCGATAAATTGGAATTTACTTCATAGGATTCTTTTTCGCTTTCGGTTTCGGAAGAGCCGGAATCGTAGCTTTGATGAGTGCTGTCAGGTACTCCCGGTCATCCACATCGCTGATGTAGAAGTAGTCGTTTGCACCGTCATAAGGCGGCCGCAGAATGGCTTCCTTCAGGACAACCCTGCCGGGCTCTGTCACTTTCACATAGAAGTTGTTATCGCAAATGAGGCCGAAGAGGATGCCGTCGCAATAGGCGCAGTAGTCTCCCATCATCTTCTTCACGGCAATCTCACCAGCACCGGAGCACTGGTCGAGGATGTATTGTACAAAGTCAGGATTGCATGCCATAAATTCCGATTTATTACAGATGCCTTTGATAATCCATTTTCTCGTGGAGAATACGATCTACCTGGATTGAGCCCTCTTTGTGCTTCTTATAAAAGATAATGTGATGTCCCACCTTAAAACCAAAGAGCCCCGGTTTGATAACATCATACCTCTTTTCAAGGAGAACAGGCAGATTATTCAATCCTTGAATAGCGCCATATATCTGCCGATAATAGATGACCGCCTGTTCTTCCGACCAGGTTTGGGCGGTATAGTCCCAAATGCCATCCAAATCGGCGATGGCCTTTCTGGATAATCTGATCTTAGCCATTGCTCCTCCGTTTTGCCTTCAACTCCTCCAAGTGGGACTCGAAGTCAAAGTCTTCGACATACCCGCTGGCTTCACCTTCCTCTATGGCAGCACGGAGAGCTGCTATCTTCTGCTCATCTTC
>CACXKV010000011.1:0-115567 GCA_902768365.1 uncultured Bacteroidia bacterium
TTCGCATCAATTCCGGCATTCAATGGCAACTCATCTCCTGGAAGATGGTATGAATATCTATCAGATTAGCAAGTTTCTCGGACACGAAAGCGTGCAAACGACAATGATCTATCTTGGATTTACGATCAATATGCGAAACAATTCTATCAGACAAGTTGAATCTACTGCAGCCAGCGTGATTAAACCAAGGTGGAATGCAAATATAAAGCTTCGGGATCTATTCTGAAATGTCCATTAGACGCAGCTGTAGGGCAGTTCTATACACAATATGGTTAACATAATATAAATTGTATAACCGAATTTACAAGGAGGGGAGTCACCGCTATAAGCCTGAAACTTCTTTGGATTTTGGAAAAGAAATAGGAACTTTTTTACAGGGATATATCGAATATTTCGTAAATTTACAACATCAGAACGCTGGTTATAAGAATACTGATCAAATTGAGTTCCTATTTCCTTTTGGTTCCGATAATAAGATAAATAAGAACGTTCCGATTTATATTATGTTAACTTAAAGATTATAATTAATCCCCTATATTATGTATTTACCTATTTTACAAGCCGAAGCGGCTGTCGAAAAGTTCACGGCCGATTCTATCCAGGCAAAAACTGCAGAGACTCTGGACATGATCAAGAACACGGACACCAACGTCCTCCTGCAGAATCTCGGTCAGCAGGCCATCCAGTTCGGGCTCAAAGTCATTGCCGCACTGGCTATCTACATCATTGGCGGATGGATCATCAAGAAAATCGTCAAGCTGGTTTCCAAGGGCCTTAAAAAGAAAGGATCTGACGCTGCCCTTGCATCTTTCGTCAAGAGCCTGGTTTCAATCACACTGTGGGTTCTTCTTATCATTATCACAATCGGTGCCCTGGGCATCAACACAACCTCTCTCGCAGCGCTTCTGGCGGCCGGCGGAATGGCCATAGGAATGGCTCTGAGCGGCACCGTACAGAATTTTGCAGGTGGAATTATGCTCCTGGTGTTCAAGCCTATCAAAGCCGGCGATTTCATTGAAGCACAGGGATTTATGGGCACCGTCAGCGAAATCAACATCACCAGTACCAAGCTCGTAACCCTCGATAACAGAGTGGTTTACATCCCCAACGGAGCTCTCTCCAGCGGCAACATCAACAACTTCTCTGTCAACGAGTTACGCCGCGTAGACATCAACGTCTGCATCGCATATGGCAACGATATCGAGAAGGCCAAGGAAGTGGCACTGGGCATCATCAAAACCAACCCCAAGGCCCTGGACTCCACTACCCCGGGCGCTGCCGATCCCTTCGTGGCCCTTCTGAGCTTCAAGGAGAGCACCATCGAACTCGTAACCCGCACCTGGGTCAAGGCTGCCGACTATTGGGATGTATACTTCTGGATCAACGAGAATCTCTACGCCAAACTGCCCGAGAACGGCATAGCTTTCAGCTACCCGCAGATCAACGTAAATATCAACAAATAAGCTACTTGATAAGGCCCAGGAATTCGTTTCTGGTTCGGGCCGAAGCAAGGAACACTCCTGAAAAAGCCGACGTCGTTGTTACGGCGTTGGTTTTTTGTACTCCCCTCATGCTCATGCAGGTGTGCATAGCCTCTATCACGACAGCAACACCCAAAGGATGGAGAGTATTCTGTATGCAGTCCCGGATCTGTTCCGTGAGGCGCTCCTGCACCTGCAGCCGGCGGGCATAGGTCTCCACTACCCTGGCTATCTTGCTCAGGCCGGTAATCTTGCCATCAGGAATATAGGCCACGTGAGCTTTGCCGATAAAGGGCATCATGTGATGTTCGCACATTGAGAACAGCTCAATATCCTTTACCACCACCATGTGCTTGTAATCCTCTTCGAATAGAGCGGATTCGATGATTTCTGCGCCATTCTCGCCATATCCTTTGGTAAGGAACTGCAGAGCCTTTGCAACGCGCTCAGGCGTCTTCAGAAGGCCTTCCCTACTACTGTCCTCCCCTATCAGACGGAGGATTTCCTTAACGTGGGCAGAGAGCTGCTCCGTCACCTTGGGATCATACTGATCTATACTCTTGTAAGCCATACCGCAAAGATACAAAAAAAGGCGGACACCGAAGTGCCCGCCCGATTCGTTTAAGCAACGGAATTACTTCTCCTTAAGAGTAAGAGTGACTTCGCTCTTGTAGGTCTTGCTGCCGTTCACGATCTTGCCGTTGACAACCCAGCTGCAGTAATCAACATCGTTTTCGCTGTAGAAATCAACAGTGCCGTCTGCGGAGCCATTGAAGACATAGTTGCCGACACCGTTCAGATCGTAGTGGAAAGACTTGCCGTTAAGCTTGAAATCGCCCTTGAAGGGAGCTGCCTTGGTGAAGTTGATAAGGATGGTTCCTTCGTTGGTGAAGCTTACGTCCACGATATCGTAGTTAGTGATAACAACATCTTCGGGAACGCTCACCTTCTGCTCCTTGAGCCACTTGTCGATATTGGCCATGGTAACAGGATAGGTGAAGAGCTTGCCGACACCAGCGGGCAGATCGCCACCGGAAACGCTGACCTTAAGATCATAGAGAGTCCATGCACGGTAGAGGTTGAATGCGGTTGTACCAGCCTGAGGAGCCTCAGTATTGGAGACAGTTGCTGTGGCGTTGATGGTCTGAGTGGGAGTGGTGATGGTAACAGTGTTGCCTTCAACCTTGATGGTGCCGAATCCGGGAACCTTGTATTCACCATTCTCATAGGTGTAAGGGAGAACTTCGACTTCTTCTTCGGTCTCAGCCTTTGTCTTCACATAGGTAATGATAGCATAACCGGCTTCGGTGAATTCGATTTCCTTGACCTGCTTTGTGGCGGTAGGAACAACGTTGTTGACGGTAATCTTTTTCGCTGTCTCAACATACTCGGGAGCCTTGAATTCGGGCTCATCATTAGAGGGCTTGTTGTCCTTGTTGCAGGACACCAGTGCTACAGCAGACATTGCAGCTGCAACAAAAAGGATTTTTGAAAAGAGTTTCATATTCTTTATGTATTATATTGATTATCAATTAGAAAAGCCTGATCTGGGCACCTATTTTCACAACCGGCATGAAGCCTTTGAGATAAGGAAGTTCGCCGGCGGCAAGCTTGTCGACGAGATCGTCGATCTGGCCTACGACAGGAGCATTGAAGGAATCCTTATGATCAAGCATTCCGGAAGTGATCTGCTGCTCCTTGCCTTTGGAATCGTAGCCGACAATGCTGATTCCGTCCACCTTCTGGACGCCGAGATCAAGACTTAGGCTCAGCCAGCTCTTGATATTGCAAACGCGGCCCCAGCCAATACCGAAGTAAGGCCTCATGGCGCTCTTGCTCTTCAAATCGAGATGAAGGATACCATCCTTATCGGGAGCAATCTCAGCCTTTGCGCCGGTGGCATCATCTTCAAGCTTCACGAACAGTGTAGAAGGATCATCGTTCGGGAAAGCCTGCTTGAGCTGCTTGCTGATATCGGCCGTTGCGCCGATATAGTTGTTTCCGGCAAGCAGACCTGCCATACCGACAGTGATGTGGAAACTACCCTTCTTGGAAAGATAGATATCCAGATAGCCGGCTGCATCTCCGGGGATGACACCCTTTACAAGAATGTCTTTCAAGTCAACGGTTTTGCCATTGATATCGTGCGAGCCGAGATCGGGAACGGTATACTGAAGAGGATAAACCTGGTCAGGAACACCCACCGAATATGTGCCGCGGATCTGGAAGTGACCGCCAAGAGGCACAGCGACAGTTGCACCGAGGCCTTCCATCACACCGCCATATACGCCGATGCCAAGATGATTGACAAGGCCATAGCTGCGTTCACCCTTGACTTTCTTCTCCTTAACTGCTTTTACTTCTTTAACCTTCTTCTCCTTGACCTTTTTCTCCTTCTTCGCCTTTTCGGGCTCGACCACAGGTTCTTCAGCGGCCGGCTCGACAGGGTCTACAACCACGGTCTCGGGGGCAAGCACCACAGGGGGATTCTGGGGAACGTCAAACTCTTGCGCAGAAATGCCTGCCGGAATGAACATCAGCGAGGCAGCAAGAACAGCAAATGAAAGCTTATTCATATAGAGGTTATTTAAACTATTCGTGCTTAACAACTTACAAAGTTATAAAAAAGATGCAAAAAACAATGAAAACGTGGCATCATTGAGTATGAAAACTCATTCTTTTTCCTTGGCTACTACCGGATTACCGTAAATGTGCCAGAAAATGTCCCGCAGGCGCGCCTTATCGAGTTTACGCTCCGCCCTCGCAAGTTTATGCTCGGTATATTCCTTGAATTTGTCAAGGTCTTCTGCAGTGTATTTATCGGAATACCTGGTGCCTCCGGTCATCAGATCATACCCCATATAATTGGTTTTCCAGAGCTTGTATCCAGACACAATGCGCTCGTCCAGGATACGGCGTATTGCCTGGTATCTGTCGTTTTTCTCATACCACGAAGAGCGCGTAATCTCCCTGTCGGTCAAAGGTGCTCCAACCGAAAGATGAATTCCTCCCTTCCATTGACGCAGGCCGGTGAGGATGCTGTGCATGTCCTCATCTTCCTTTTTGTGATACTCCCCTGACACCTCCTTGATAAGAACTTCGCGCGCCTTGCGAAAATCGCAGGGTTCATATTCGTAGGATATGGACATGGGAACTATGTTGAGTTCCTTGAAATTGGATTTGAAATCCCCTTCCCCGCTCATGTCGAACATCTTGAGCAGGCCCTGTTCAGTAAGGTCCAGGCCATTCTTTGTACGCCCCTCACGCTGGGCGATCCATACCGAACTCTTTCCGGAAGTTACCTCGGAGCGGATGAACTTGGAGAGGATCTGCGACGACAGGTAAACTTCCCTGGCGGATATGCCACGTATCACCGTAATCATCCGGTTGGACCTCAGCAGGGTCTCCACCACCCCGTTCGCCAGCAGATTGCTGCCCACGCAGATTTCGGTGAGGGGGATATTGTTTAGCATGAGCATCCACTGGGTCAACGCAGGATCCAGCACAATATCCCTATGGTTGGAAACCGCCAGGAACTTTCCGCCCAGCTTGCGAAGGTTCTCCACACCATCATATGTGAATCCGGAAGAAGAGCGGCCGACAATGACACTCACAGCCTTAGCAACAATCGAGTACTGGAAGTCGTCCACCCCCTTGATGTTCAGAAGCATCTGCTTGAGGGTGCCAATGGGAAATTCCGGAAAGATGTATTTGCTGATAACGGGCATCGCAGGATGCCTGGCAAGCTTATGAAGCGCGGCTACTGCCTCTTCATCGTTATATGGCTGAATATTCTCAAGATTTTCCATATTGCTAATCGCGTCTGAATAATAAAGAACTGTCACCGTAGCTCAGGAATCTGAAACCGCGGTCCAGGGCAAAGTTATAAATAGTTTTCCAATCTCCGCCTACAAAGGCAGAAACAAGCAGGATCAGGGTGCTTTCCGGCTGATGGAAATTGGTAACCATCATATCCACTATTCGGAATTGGAATCCGGGGACTATGATAATACGGGTGCCAAGTTTGAATTCGTGCAGAGAATTTGCTTCTAGGTAGGAAATGATTGCGTCCAGTGCTTCCTCTGTGGTGTAGGGATAATCCCTTTCGTAGGGCGCCCACTGGGTGACATCCTCCGGAGCCCCCTTTTCGATTATGGTCACACCTGCATAAAAGAGGGATTCAAGGGTTCGGACCGACGTGGTGCCTACTGCCACACAGGTACGGTTGCCGGAACGAAGCTTTTTCAATAGCTCAATGCTGACGGAGAATGGCTCCCGGTGCATAGGGTGTCCGGCTATGCTGGAACTTTTTACGGGCAGGAAAGTGCCCGCACCTACATGCAGACAAACATTTTGAGTATCAATGGATTTAGCACGAATATTCTGAAGTACAGCTTCAGTAAAATGAAGGCCTGCTGTAGGTGCCGCTACCGAACCTCTGATATGTGCATATAGAGTCTGGTAACGTTCCAGATCAATAGCCTCGGTTTCTCTGTTGAGATATGGAGGGATTGGCACCTGACCGCACTCTTCCAGCACTCTGGAGAATGCTTCGCCACCCTCCCAGCTGAATTCCACCACACCTGTCTGACCATCGAGTGAGACCAGCGAAGCGCTGAGATGCATGGCATCCAGAGTTGATCCAGATGGGCAGTCGTATGAGAGAATATCCCCTTTCCAGCGCTTTGAATTGCCGATTACACATTTCCACTGGCAGTGCTCCGTAGCCGCAAAACTAAGATTATACTCAACTGGCTGGACAGGTTCCAGGCAGAATACTTCGATATGGGCCCCTGTAGAACGCCTGAAGTGCATGCGGGCAGGCACGACACGCGTATCATTGAATATCATCAATGCACCTGACGGGAGGAAATCCGGCAATTTTCTGAAAACAGACTCTGATGGAATACCATCTTTATAAACGAGCAACTTCGATGAATCTCTTTGAGGCAGAGGATATTTTGCTATTCGCTCGTCCGGGAGCGGATAGTTGTAGTCTTCTATTCTGATATCAGGTATCATAGTGCAAAGGTAATCATTTTTATTGGTCAAAGCGTGAGGCAATAACTACGACAAAATACTGATTAGATTATTAACATTATTAAATTTGAGTGACAGAATTGAAACGTTTACAAATGTTTTTAACAAAAATCAACAAATAAAAAGAAAGGTAGCATAAGAAATGCTTATATAAATGATAAACTATATATAATCAACTTAAAATCAATTGCTTAACTATTAATTTATAAATTAGTACTCTAGGATAAGGAAGGATTTACTTCATTTAAATCTGCCAATCTGCTATCAAGCCTTATCCAATACATTGTTATTCTATATTAGTTATTTGATTATTAGGTAATTATTAAATCATGCCTAATTTTATACTTTAAATTTATTCAATGGTTTTTACAAGAAAGACCTATTAACATTTACAAATTTGAACACTTGCAATTACAAATATTATTCTTACATTTGTAAAAATTTGTTTAGAAATATGAATTCACGTCTTCAGCAGTTTTTGAACGCAGAGAACCTGACTCAGGCCCAATTTGCCGACAGCATTGATGTTGCAAGGGCAAGCATATCCCATATTCTGGCAGGAAGGAATAAACCCGGCTTCGAATTCATAGAGAGTTTAGCCAAACACTACCCTGCCCTGAACATTGAATGGTTCATTACTGGCAAAGGCCGTATGTACAAAACGGCCTCTGAACCTGCTCAGGAGCCTGTCCGGCCCTCTCTGCCCCAACCAGAGGACGACGGAGGACTGCTGTTTGGAGAGGATATCAACAATACTAAAAGTATTCCTTTAGATAACAATGTTCAATCATTTGCCAATCAACGATATATAAAGAAGATTGCAGTGTTCTATTCAGACGGAACCTTCGAAGAGTATTCCAACGGAAAAGAATAATTGGTATCTTTGACCTCATGAATCCGGTCAAAGCTTCAATATGCACAATCGGCGATGAGATCCTAATCGGACAGATCGTCGACACCAACTCCTCCATGATTTCCAGGGCATTGGGCGCCATAGGCGTCCGCACCAGCCACATGCTGTCCCTTGCCGACGATCGTTCAGAAATCATCAACCTTCTGTCTAATGAGCTCAGTAACAACGAGATAGTCATATCCACAGGGGGGCTTGGCCCCACCAAGGACGACATCACCAAGGATGCGCTTGCCGAACTCTCCGGAAGCCACTCATACGTGAAGCATGAAGAGCAGGATGCCATAGTGCATAAGATATTGAAAGCCAGAGGTCTTGATGTGTTGGAGAGCAATCTGAAGCAGGCTTTGGTGCCGGATACCTGCGAGGTTATTGTCAACCGTAGGGGCACAGCTCCCATTATGGTTTTCCGCTTCCCTGCCGAGCGTTTCGGCCACACGGCCGTGCTTTATGCAATGCCCGGGGTACCATATGAGACCGAAGCAGCCTTGCCAGATGTGATAAATGACATAAAGCTACACTTTAGACTAGGAAATGTTTATCACAAAACAATAATGACTTATGGCCTTGCAGAGTCTGCGCTTTCTGAGCTCATCGCCCCATGGGAAGACAGTCTGCCGGCCGATATGCACCTGGCCTATCTTCCCAATCCCCTCACAGGCGTGCGCCTGCGCGTTTCGGTATATGATGCCGGGAAAGACGCAGAAAGCCGCGTAAACGCCCGTATAGAGGCCCTAAAGCCCCTTCTGGGGGACAATCTGTACTCCGAGCAGGATGACACCATTGAAGCCGTTGTAGGGCGCCTTCTGAAAGCATCTGGAAGAACTCTCAGCGTTGCCGAGTCCTGTACGGGAGGAGAGATAGCACATCTAATCACTACGGTACCCGGATCATCCGAATATTTCCTGGGTTCAGTAACCTCCTATGCACCCGAAATCAAGCAGAAAATACTTGGCGTGAAGGCAAGCATAATTGAAGAAAAAGGTATAGTCAGCAGCGCTGTGGCCGAGGCCATGGCCGAGGGGGTCAGACGAGTCACCGGCAGCACTTTTTCAGTGGCTACTACAGGGTGGGCAGATGCCTATGGAGATGAGCGTGAACCCGCCGGCACGGTATGGGTTGGAGTATCCGGTCCGGATGGAACAAAGAGCAAAAGATTCCAGTACAAAGGGGACCGAAAACGCAATATCGAACGCTTCGCAGCGTCTGCTCTCGACTTTTTACGCCGTTACATCAGTAAATAGGCTAACGAATTGATTTATAATAAAGGTAACAATATTGTTAATTAGTATAACAATGTTGTTACCTTTACATTTATACACTATAAATACAGCTTATTTCTGCGAAGAAATCACGCGTAGAACGTTCTGGAAGGCCATTTTCTCTATATCAGACATGCAAAAGCCCCTATTCTTAAGCCCATCCACTAAAAGCGGGAACTTTTCTATACTTTCGAGCCCCTTTGCAGTGTGATTTATGCCGTCGTAGTCTGTGCCCAGACCAACGCTTTCCACCCCGGCAACCTTCACCGCATATGCGATATGATCGAGAACAATGTCCATCCCGGGCATTGCTCTTCCATCCGGATTATCATCATCGTAATCGGCAAAAGAGTCAGTCAGAAAACAAGGGAAAATACTCATGCAGACCACCCCTCCCCGGGAGGCAATTCCACGCATCAGATCATCCGGAAGGTTGCGCTTGTGGGAGCAGAGGGAAGAGCAGCATCCATGGGTGTAAGCGACCGGCTTTTCCGAGATCTCAAGAACATCCCTGACCGTAGCGTTGGAGGTGTGGGCAACATCCACCGTCATCCCGATTTCGTTCATCTCCCCTATCAGTTCCCGGCCAAGGGGACTAAGGCCACCCCATCTTCCCTGGCCTGTGCAGGAATCGCAGATGTCGTTGTCGGCACTGTGGCAGAGGGTAACGTAGCGCACGCCCTCGGCGTAGAGCTCCTGAAGCACGCCTTCGCGTCCCAGAAGGGCTGAGCCGTTCTCCAGGCCCAGAAACACGGACACGAGGCCTTTTGAGGCATTTATGGCCATATCTGAGCCGTTTCTGGCGAATGCAGCCTTGTCGGGATTGGCAGATACCTGCCTTTTGAGTTCCGCCAGCAGGGCGAATGCATAGTCGGTTGCTTCGGAGTTAGAGAGTTTTGCAGGTATATACAGGGCAAAGAACGACCCGGTCACTCCGCCCCGGAGCATCTTGGGAAAGTCGACCTGCACCCCGGGATTGTCTTTCCCGAAGTCCCGGCCACGATACATTTGAGTTGGCGCATCGCAATGAGTATCAAGTATATACATAACTTATCTAATCTAACAGTTCACCCCATTCCTCGGTCTTGGCATCAAGCTCACGCTTGCATTCCAGATACTCCCTGGTCAGTTCCATTATGTCATCATCGTCCTTGGGAGCAGAGAGCACAGCTTCAATGGCTTTCATCCTGGCCTCCAGCTTCTCAATCTCCTTCTCCAGGAAATCGACACGATTGCGGCGTTTCTTCTCTTCCTTGCTCTTGGCCCGCATCTGTTCGTAACTCTCGCGCACGCCGGAGGGAGTAGAACCCATCTCGCAGTCATAGCCCCCCGTGGCTGTAACGGGAGGGACCCGCTTGCGGGAGGGGTCCGGCTTGCCGGACGGACGGAGAGATGGGTTGCTACTCCCTCCGGCGAACGAACGCTCAAGTTCCTGCAGAGATTCCAGTCGCCTCTTGGCAAGGAAGTCGGAAACGCCGCCGAGGAACTCGCGCACATGGCCATCCCGGAACTCATACAACTTGTCTACCAGGCCATCGAGGAAATCGCGGTCGTGTGAAACGATCACCAGTGTGCCGTCGTAGGCTTTCAGAGCCTGTTTCAGTATGTCTTTGGACTTGATGTCCATATGGTTGGTGGGTTCGTCCAAAGCGAGCAGATTATGGCTCTGAAGCATCAGCTTGGCCATTCCAAGGCGCGCACGCTCCCCTCCGGAAAGCACCGAAACACGCTTGTCTATATCCTCACCACGGAAGAGGAACTGGGCCAGGATATCCCGCAGCTTGGCGCGGATATCACCTACTGCGATGCGGTCCAGGGTGCTGAAAACCGTCTCTTTCTTATCCAGCACATCCTCCTGATTCTGGGCAAAATAACCGAAATCGACGTTGTGCCCCAAACGGGATTCGCCTGAAATCGGATCCAACTCCCCTACAATCACCCGCATCATTGTGGTCTTACCCTCGCCGTTACGGCCCACGAAAGCGACCTTCTCTCCCCTCTTGATTTCTATGTTTGCATCGCGGAAAACAACTTTCTGGGGGTAACCGACAGTGAGGGCTGCACATTTGTAGGCAATGTCTCCTGAACGGGGAGCAGGAGGGAACTTGACCGCAAGGGTGGCATTATCCGTTTCGTCTATCTCGATCCTTTCCAGTTTCTCCAGGGCCTTGATGCGGCTCTGCACCTGATTGCTCTTGGTGGGCTTGTAGCGGAAAGCACGGATGAAATCCTCCGTTTTCTCAATCATGCGCTGCTGATTCTCGTAGGCGGCCGTCTGCTGGGCGATGCGCTCTGCGCGCAGCTGGGTGTATTGTGTGTAGGGAACCTTATAGTCGTAGATGCTCCCCAGCATCAGCTCAACAGTACGGGTGGTGACGGTATCCAGAAACTTGCGATCGTGGGACACCAGCATCACCGCCCCTTTATAATCTTTAAGGTAGCCCTCCAGCCACTCAATGGACTCAATGTCCAAATGGTTGGTTGGCTCGTCCAGCAGGAGCAGGTCCGGATGCTGAAGGAGGATCTTTGCAAGCTCTATTCGCATATTCCATCCCTGGCTGAAGGTTTCGGTCGGACGCGACAGCTCGGAAGGAAGGAAACCGAGGCCGCGGAGGGTCCTCTCCGCCTGCACCTGGGGAGGCTCCGAATGGTAGACTGCAAGCTTGTCGTTAAGCTCGTTCAGGCGCTCTATCAGGGCTATATATTCCGCTGATTCATAATCACTTCGCTCTGTAAGCTCCCGGGTAATCCCTTCCACCTCGCGCTCCGCGGAATTGCTCTCGTCGAAGGCGGTCATAGTCTCTTCCAGAACGCTGCGGCCCTTGTGATGCTCCATCAACTGCGGCAGATAGCCGATCGTAACATGCTGAGGCTTGTCTACACTTCCGGATGTGGCATTCATCTCGCCGCAGATAATCTTCATCAGAGTACTCTTGCCCGCACCGTTCTTTCCGACAAGGCCTATCTTGTCGGATTCACTGATATGGAAGTTGATGCGGGAGAAGAGTTCCCAGCTGCCGAAGCTAACGGTCAGGTTGTTGATGGAGATCATCTGTCATACTTCTCCATCAATTTGCGGAATTGCTCGGGGCAACCCATTATGCGTCCGGTATTGGAATTCAGGAACCCCAGAACCACTGTGCCGTCGGCGCAGAGCACCCCATCCTGATTATAAACAGCCTGCTTCACGGTGAGTTTGGCAAGGGGCATACTCTCTATTTCCGCTATCACGCGGAGGGTATCCCCTATCTTTGCCGATGCATGAAACCGCATCTGAACGCTCACTACCGGGAAGACAATGCCATCCTCGGCGCATTTCTCCACCCCGTAGCCCCAGGAAGCGATCATCTCATCCCGGGCGCATTCGAAATAGCGGAGATAGTTGCTGTGATGCACGATTCCCATGGGATCTGCCTCATAGTAGCGTACAGGGAAAGTGGTTTCAAAATGTATCATGATCAAAGGGCTTTGAGAGCATTTTCAATGGCCTCGATACGCTGGAGGGCATCGGCCTCCTTCTTGCGCTCAACGGCTATCACTGCCTCGGGCGCATGCGATACGAACGCCTCGTTGGAAAGCTTGCGGCGAACTCCTTCCAGGAATTTCTTCTGATAGTCAAGGTCTGCCTGCAGTTTCTTCCTTTCCTCATCCACATTCACAAACTCGGCGAGGGGAACGCTCATCTGAACGGTGCCAACTATGAAAGATGCAGCGGCGCCTTCAGCATTCCCGGACTTAACTTTCACATTTCCAAGCTTTTCCAACACCGGAACCAGCTCGGACAGGGAATCATCGGCAATATAGAGATCCAGGGCCTGCTTGGGCGCGACACCCTTCTGTGCGCGAATCGCGCGGATATTCACTATTGCATCCTGAACCAAAGCGAATTTTGCCAGGAAAGCGGCATCGAACGGCCCTGCGACAGGAGTACGCTGATACATGATAGTCTCGCCGGCATTCCTGTCCTCCATGCTTTGCCAGAGTTCCTCTGTAATGAAAGGCATTACGGGGTGAATCAGCTTGATGAGCTTGTCGAAGAAAACGACTGTGGCATCGAAAGTCGCACCGTCTATAGCTTCGCCAAATGCAGGCTTGACCGCCTCCAGATACCAGCTGCAGAAATCGTCCCAGAAAAGCTTATAGATGGCCATGAGGGCATCTGAAATGCGGAACTTGGAGTAGTGATCCTCCACCTCAGTGATGGTGCGGCTGAGCAGATTGTCGAACCACTTCACGGCTACCAGCGCCGAATTGGGCTGGACAGCCTTGGTATCCACACGCCAACCGTTGATCAGGCGCCATGCATTCCATATCTTGCCGCAGAAATTACGACCCTGTTCCACCTGGCCTTCATCGTAGAAGATATCGTTTCCGGCAGATGAGCAGAGAAGCATGCCTATACGCACTGCGTCCGCACCGTACTTAGCAATAAGGTCCAGCGGATCCGGGCTATTGCCCAGGGTCTTGCTCATCTTGCGGCCCAGTTTGTCACGCACTATACCTGTGAAGTACACATTTGAGAAAGGCTCCTTACCCATGAACTCCTCGCCTGCCATAATCATTCTGGCGACCCAGAAGAAGATAATATCCGGACCGGTGACCAGGTCGTTAGTAGGATAATAATAGGAAAGGTCCCTGTTGGGTTTGTGCTCAGGATGCCCGGGCATTTCGGAGTCAAACACGCTGATGGGCCAGAGCCAACTGCTGAACCAGGTATCCAGCACGTCTTCATCCTGCCTGAGGTCCTCAGCCTTAATGGAAGGATTGATGGCCTGGGCGGCCTTGAGGGCCTCTTCGGCAGTAGCTTCCACCACATAGCTGCCGTCCGGCAGATAGTATGCAGGGATGCGCTGTCCCCACCATAGCTGGCGGGAGATGCACCAGTCGCGGGCGTTCTCCATCCAGTGGCGGTAGGTGTTCATATACTTGTCCGGAATGAATTTCGTGCGCCCGCTCTCGACAGTTTCCAGGGCCACCTTTGCCAGGGTTTCCATCTTGAGGAACCACTGCGCGCTGAGCTTGGGCTCGATAACGGCGTTGGTGCGCTCGGAATAACCCACGGGAGAGGTATAGTCTTCTATTTTGAGAAGGTTGCCGGACTCTTCCAGCATCTTCACTATCTTCTTGCGGGCCTCGAAACGGTCTTCGCCCACCAGGATCTGCGCCTTCTCGTTAAGGTGTCCGTGGTCGTCTATAATCTCCAGGACAGGCAGGTTATGACGGAGTCCGATTTCATAGTCGTGAACGTCATGCGCGGGGGTTACCTTCAGGCAGCCGGTGCCGAAATCCATCTCCACATAGTCATCTTCAATAACAGGTATCTCCCTGTTGATCAAGGGGATAAGCACCTTCTTACCTTTCAGCCAGAAGTGCCTTTCATCCTTGGGATTCACGCATATTGCAGCATCGGCCATAATGGTTTCCGGGCGGGTTGTGGCTATCACCAGGTACTTGTCGGTAGGATTGCCGGCACCGTCGGAAATATAGTATTTAAGATGGTAGAAATGGCTCTGGGTATCTTTGTGGATTACCTCATCATCGCTCACGGCGGTGAGGGCCTCAGGATCCCAGTTGACCATGCGAACACCTTTGTATATCCATCCCTTCTTGTAGAAATAGACGAAGGTGTTTATAACAGCCTTGGAAAGGTCCGGATCCATAGTGAACTTGGTGCGGTCCCAGTCGCAGGAAGCACCCAGCTTGCGAAGCTGCTGAAGGATGATTCCACCGTGCTCTTCTTTCCATTCCCAAGCATACTTCAGGAACTCCTCGCGGGTGATATCCTCTTTGGAAATGCCCATGCCCTTGAGTTTGGCCACCACCTTGCTTTCCGTGGCGATGGAGGCATGGTCCGTGCCGGGCACCCAGCAGGCGTTCTTGCCGTCCATGCGCGCCTTGCGGATGAGAACATCGTTCAGGGTATTGCAACTTCGGAGGGATTGTATTTAGCGTTCAGTTCCATAACTTGCAAATTTAATCAATTCCTCGTAAACTTTATGTACGGGGAAGCCCATTACATTGTAAAAAGAGCCGTCTATGCCGGTAATGGCAGCATAGCCTATCCATTCCTGGATGCCATAGCCGCCTGCTTTGTCGTAGGGCTTGAATGTATCTATGTAATAATCTATTTCTTCGTCCCGTAGATCCCGGAAACGGACCAGGGTGGAGTCGGTCACCGTTTCGATATGTGAGAGGTCCCTCACCGTTACCGCCGTAATCACCTCATGGGTGCGGCCGGAAAGCGCCTTCAGCATGGATACAGCCTCCTCTCGCGTATGGGGCTTGCCCATTATCAAGCCATCGAGCAGGACCATTGTGTCCGACGTGATAAGGATTTCACCTTCTTCCAGTTGGCGGTGGAAGCCCTTCGACTTGCCCTCGGACATAAGCGCAGGCACCTCAGAATGAGGCGTATCCGGCGCAAAAGTCTCCTGGAAAGTGTTCTCCGTATCCACCTCGAATTCCACATCGAGGCCGGAGAGCAGCTCGCGCCTGCGGGGGGATCCGCTCGCCAGTATGACCTTCTTACCCTTGAGATCCATCGTCAGAATATCTTCACGTAATCATCGTCCTCGAAATACCATTTGCCCTGCTCGCGAAGAACTGCCTCAATCAGCTCGCGAAGGCATCCTTTGCCACCCGGAAGATCGCAGATATAATCTGCCTCCTTCATGGCGTCCCTCGAGGCATCTGCCGGCACTGCACCTATCCCTGCAGCCTTGATTACCGGCACATCGGGCACATCATCACCTATATAAAGCACCTCGGAGCGGTCCAGGCCATGTCTCGTGCAGAAATCATCCAGCGCCACAATCTTGCCACGGCACTGCATGTAAATATCTTCAGGGGCCATTCCGCATGTCGTGAAGCGGTTGCGTACGCCCTCGGTCTCCCCTCCAGTGAAAACTGCAAGATGATAGCCCCTCATGAGGGCCACCCTGATTGCAAAGCTGTCCTTGGCATTGAATACCCGGACCATTTCATGGCTGTCATAAGCCAGAAGGCTGCCATCGGTCAGCACACCATCCACATCGAATGTGATGGCCTTGATCTTCTTCCACTTGTTCATTACGACTTGGTTCCCCCGTTGGGCATCATGTCAGCCAGATTAAAGGTATTTCCCTTGGCGGCGCCTTCAAGCATGATAGGGCCGAATTGGGATTCATACTTGCCCACATTTTCCATAAGGGCGTTGAGCAGGCGTTTCACGTGCTCGGGGCTCATGACTATGCGATTGTTGATCTTGGGGCCAGGCATTCCGGGAAGGGTGCTCGCGAAATCTATGACGAACTCACTGCGGGAATGGGAAATGATGGCAAGGTTGGAATATGAACCGCTGGCGATCTGGGGGTCCAGATTGAGGTTCATGGTGTTTTCTTTTTTACCGTCCATAGCGTCAATAACTTTTACGGTGCGAAGATACATAAAAAAAATGAGCTGTGACCCTCACGGGCAACAACTCATCTAACCACATAATTAATAACACTAAAACTAATAACCAATAGGCTGAAGGATCAGAGCGACCACTTACTCAACCCGGATACAAAGGTAGTGATTATTTTTTATAATGCAAATATTTTTTAAGAAATTTTTGAAAAATTTTAATAACTACCTATTTTTTTGCATTTTATTCGTTCAATACCCTTGAGCGCATGCCCCTGAAAACAAGCACCTACAAAAAAGGGAGCCGTGAAGGCTCCCTTTTTTGAGGTGCGAAGCGGAATCGAACCGCTGTACCAGGTTTTGCAGACCTGTGCCTAACCGCTCGGCCATCGCACCGGAAAGGATTGCAAAGATATAAAAATTATCTTAAACCAAAAAATATGCATTATTTCTTTTCACGTTTTACTGCGTGCATGCATCTATATTATAAGGTAAAACCTTATTTAGAAAACAATTAACAAAAAATAACAGTCATGAAAAACAAGTATTTGTTCCTTATTGCAACCGCAGCAGTCCTTGCCGCCGCTTGCAAAAAAGACGTAAAGCCCCTCTCTCCAAGCGATCAGCAGGATGCTCTCGAGGGCATTGGAATTGAGCTCATCGAATACGCCGATGTAGAGAAATGGGGCGAATCCTTCAAGGCTGCCGCCTCTTTTGCCGAAGTTGTTTCCAGCAACGAGTATGACCAGTCCGTTCTCGACACCATCGGTGAAGATATCGAATCCAAGGAAGAAAAAGGCACAGAAGACAACGACATGAACTACGGCTGGTACTGCAATTATCAGGAGCCCGGCGAGTTTGTTTATGAAGAGTCTTATACCGTTCAGCTTGCCAACATCAAGGGGAGCTTAACCCTGGATGAGGCGAAGAAGGCCTGGGTAAAGAAAGACTCCCCCAGCCTCAGCATCGATGCAACAGTAGACGGTGTGCAGATGCACGCGGAAGCAGCAGTCAGCACATCTTCCTCCAGAACCCTCCTGAATGAAACCCGGGATGAATACTACAACGAATGGCCTGCCTACACCACCGGCCCCGCCATGTATTTCGAAAAGGTTCATTACCAGGGCGATGGCTATGACTACTACAACTGGGAGCCCATCAACCGCACTAACGGCAATGTAGTCGAGTTCCATTTCTACAATCCCGTTACAGATGCGGATCTGGGATGGCTTTCGGAATCCCAGCTTTACAGCGACTACAATAATTACATGAATATGGTTTCCGTGCCTGCAGGCAAGCACAGCCAGGTGCGCATAAGGAAATCTTACATCCACATGCCAGAGAGCATTACCGCCAAATTCAGCAAGGGCAGCGAAACCATAGGCGACCTTAGCGTCAATATCGACTATCAGCCCGCTGCGGCAGGCACTCTGGACATCTCCAAAGACCAGGCAAGCGTCAGCATCTCTTTCTCTGCTGCCGGATATACCCTCAAGACCAAAAAGCTCAACTACCTGTCCGACGGTGCCGAAGCATCCTATGTATTCAGCTATGGAAAGAAGGATATTTTCACGATGACCGCCAAGGAAAGTGGCTTAAAGCTCACATCCAAGCAGAAAGAAAGCGGATACGACAACGACAATGGCAATGGCTACAAGAACGGGTCCAACTCCACGAGCACCACTTATGAAGTCTCCACTATGCCAAAGAGCGCCGAAATCAGCTTCGATCTCCTCGGTGACCTCCAGGTAAAGGGCACTGCCGACCTTGAAAAGCTTGTAGAGTGCAGCGAAAAGATGGACGCAGCCCGCGAAAGCGAAGTTGAGTTCAAGAGCTGGCTCGGCCAGGCAGAACAGGCAATCAAACTCCAGGCCTTCTACGGCAGCAAGCAGTGCTCCGCTCACCTCGGGCTTGAGCCCGAAAAGAAAGAGAATGGCGAATGGACAGCCATCCCCGTCATCCGTTTCGACGATGGAAGCGCCTATGCCATGTTCGAGGCCTTCTTCAACAAGACCGACTTTGCCGCTCTTATCAACGCATTTGAAGACTGGCAGAAGAGTGTCGACAGCTACATTTCCGGCGTTCTGAACAAAGAATAGTGAAGGCCAGACGCCTATACAGTCTGATTTTTCGGTCTGCGTTGCTGCTTCCGGGGCTTCTCCCGATGAAGATTTCGGCGCAGACCGATTCTTCTTTGCAGCGCACCATCGACAGCACTGTGGTGGCAGCACGCAAACGCAGCTCCCCTATTTCTGTGAAAGCGGAAACCAAAGTGGATATCGAAGGGCTTGCCAAACTCCCCGGGATACTCGGCAGTTCCGACCCTCTGCGATTCATCAGGCTGCTTCCCAGCGTGCAGACTGGAAGCGAAATCGACGCCGGCATCCATATCCAGGGCTGCGACCACTCTCACAACCTCATCAGCATCGACGGCACCCCCATCTATGGCGCCAGCCATCTCCTGGGCATCTTTTCCGTATTCAACCCAGCCCACTTCGGAACGATGAACTATGGCACCACGGCAGGTACGCTCGGGCGGCTGGGAGGTTATGTGGATATGCTTCCGGACCGAAGCATTCCCTCTCGCAGCACCAAGGTGGACTTTTCCCTCGGCCTGGTGGCGGCACAGGGCAATCTCAAGCTCCGTACCGGAGATAATTCTGCGCTCAGCCTGTCTGCCCGCAGGAGCTTCCTGAATGAGCTGTATAGGCCTTTCCTGACTGTGGATGAAGATCCCTTCCTCTACGGATTCGGGGATGTAAACCTCGGCTGGGCCTGGGCGCCATCGGCCAAAGACCGCATCTACGCAGACGCATTCTATTCCTCCGACGCCGCAGACTATACTTCGATAGAGAATCACCTCGGCGTAAAAATGGGCTGGAGCAATGCTTCCGCCGCCCTTCACTGGCAGCACCGGAGCGCAGAGGCCCTCCTGAAACAAAGCATCTTCATCACTCAATACAGCGCCCGGGCAGACATCTCATACAGCCTTGAAAGCGGATTCGTCCCCTACCACACCCGCAACGCAGGCTACAAGACCGCGGTGCAATGGCAGTATTTCGATTTCGGCGCGGATATCCTGTACTACGACGTGCTTGCCCCGAGCCCCGTCCACGAAAGCGGTTCGATGACCGCAGGGATAGCGAAAGAGACTCAACAGGCGCTGGAAAGCCGCATAAGAGCCGCCTGGAGCAGGTATCTGTCGCTCAGCTGGAAGATACGGGCAGATCTTGCCGGAGGATGGTACCTCTCCCCCGAGAAGGAATCCTTCTGGCAGTTGGATCCTTCGCTTGCAATCAGCTACGATATGTTCCGCGCCGGGAAGCTTGATCTGAGGGCTGGCAGCGCCACCCAGAACATCTTCCTCACAGGAGTCAGCAGCATGGGCTTCCCCATCGAATTCAACTTCCTGGCTGGGAAATACGGCTCTCCACAGCGCTCCCTGTGGGCTTCGCTGGCCTACAACCTCTATTTCCGGCAGGAAGCCTGGGCCTTCTCGGCAGAGCTCTACTGGCGCCGCCTGCATAATCAGGTGGAGTACACCGGCACCCTGATGGATTACCTCCGGGCAGACTCATCACTAGCCGATATGCTCACTAAGGCGGAAGGCTGGAACTACGGAATCAACCTCATCCTTCATAAGCAGGCAGGCAAACTCACTGGATGGCTAAGCGCTTCGCTTGGAAGGTCCTTGAGGCAAGGGGAAGACGGGAGCATATGGCCATCCAACTTCGAGCGCCTGATCGAAGTGAACGCGGTCGCCACCTGGACAGAGCGCAAATGGGACGCAGGTGGCACCTTCATCGCAGCATCCGGCACCCCCTTCACCGCCCCTCAGTCGTTCTATCTGCTGGATTCCAGGCTGATCTGCCTCTACGGGCCGAGGAACGGCGCACGTCTTGCTCCCTACATCCGGCTGGACCTCAATTTCAACTGGTATTTCCGTAAGGATACCACCCTTACCCACGGCATCAACTTCTCCATCTACAACGCCCTGGCAAGGAACAACGAACTCTCATACCGCTTCTACTACCGCGAAGACGGCAGTTTCGCATACGCTCCATTCAGTTTCGCCCTCAGGCTGATGCCTGGCATAGGCTGGTTCTGCAAGTTCTGACAATGAAAAAGACACTTCTCATAACTGCCATCGCACTTCTCTGCTCCTGCAACGGGCCGGGAAGATGGGGCGATACCCCCGGGGATCTGGTGGCGGAAGGATGGATAGAGGCCGGAGAAGCACCTGTTGTGATGCTCACTTCCACCCTCTCCCCCAGCCCGGAATTCACCCATCTGGACTCCCTCAGCAACCATATCGTCAAGCGCGCGAAAGTCAGCCTTAGCGACGGGGACACCACCGTAATCCTCTTCAGCAAGCAGGATAAACGCTATCTGCCGCCCTTCGTCTACACCACCGGCTGGATCACGGGCCAGGCAGGAAAGAAATACACCCTGAAAGTGGAATACAACGGCAAGACCCTGAGCGCCAGCAGCACCATTCCCGCTCCGGAACCGGTTTCCGGAGTGCGGGCAGTGAAGGTGGAAGGCTCAGACAGCCTCTATACACTTGTGGTTACGCTTGGCAACAAGGCCGGCGTGGACAAATTCTACCGCATCTTTACCATGGTAGAAGGCGAAGACAGCCGCTACATTCCATGCTTCCCCAGCGCAATCGAAGGGGCCGGGCTCAAGGAAAATGCCGAAATCACCATCACCCGTGGCAAAGGCCTGGACCATCCGGAGCTGGCCACCCAGTTCAAGAAAGGCAGCACGGTGCGGGTGAAAGTCTGCACCTGTGAAGAAGATGCCTGCCGCTTCTGGATGGCCATAGACGACCTTTCCACCCTGGGCAACACACCCTTCTTCCCCATGCACGAAAATCCGGCCTCAAATATCGAAGGAGGATTCGGATATTGGGCCGGATACGGGGCTACGGTGAGAACCCTGAAAGTTGAGTAACTCTAGGCTTCGCGGATGCGGCGGATCAGCCAGAGCATATAGATCCAAACAACAGCGATAGCGGACACTGCAGCCACCTGGGAGTCGGAAACGTCCCGGATCCAACCCAGCACGGGCGGCAGTATGGCACCACCTATCAGGCCTACTATCAGCAGGGCGGACACCTCGTTAGCTTTTTCGGGCGCGCGGCGCATGGCAAAGGAAAAGACGATGCCGAAGAGGTTGGCATAGCCCACTCCGAAGATGCAAACTGCCACCAGCACGGGCACCAGGCCCAACCTGCCGAGGGCGGCAAAAAGCACCAGTCCGGCCATCGCAATCCAGCATCCCCAGGAGAAGAATTTCTTGTCGGACACCTTCAGCAGCAGGGCACCCCCGGCGAACGCAGCAATCGTGCGCGCCAGGAAATAAAGGCTGTTGCAGAGGTTCGCCTTCTCCGTGCTCAGGCCGAACTCATCAGTCATCAGGCGCGGCAGGGTCATGTTCACCGCCACATCGGCCGCCACCAGCACAACTATACCCACGAAGCAGGCCAGGATGAACTTGTCTTTCAGCAGCACCAGAGTGTCTTTCACACCCACTTTCCTGACCTCGCGGGGTGCCTCCTCTATGGGAGTGATCCATAGCCAGATGAGGCCGAGCAGCGAAAGCCCGGCGTAGATGGGGAACAGCAATTGCCAGTGCCCCAGCGCCACCGCGGTCCACATTGCAATGAACGGAGCCACGATGCTCCCGAAGGCTTTTGTGGCCTGCCCAAAGGTGATGGTGGAAGTCACGCGGTCGGCGTTTACCACGTCAGTCACGAGCGGATTCATTGCCACCTGCAGTATGGTATTGCCTATGCCTATCAGAGAGAACGCCACCAGCACGCTGGCGAAGCTGTAGCTTACATATGGAAGGAGCAGCGCCACCACGTGGATTGCGAGGCTAAGGAGCACCATCTTCTTGCGCCCCCAGCGCGTCAGGGCCATTCCCACCGGGATGGAAAGCAGCAGGAACCAGAGATAGCACGACAGCGAAATGGTGTTCACCAGGCCGTCGGACATGTTGAAGTCTGCGCGCACATTGCTGGTGACAAGACCTATCATGTCGATGAAGCCCATTGCGAGGAAACCGAACATCACCGGCAGAATGACTGAAATGGTATTCTTTTTCATAGCGACTCTTCTATGGCGTGGATAAGGATGTGTATGACTTTGATGTGGATTTCCTGAATGCGGTCGGAATGGGGCGCGGCTGGCGCGCAGACGGCTGCATCGGCGATTTCCGCCAGCGGATTGCCTGCCGGGCCGGTGAGCGAGACCAGCTTCATACCCTTGGCCTTGGCGGCTTCTGCAGCCTTCAGCACGTTCGCGGAAGTGCCGCTGGTGCTGATGGCAAGGAGCACATCTCCCCTTTGGCCGACACCCTCCACGTAGCGGGAGAAAGCTTCTTCGAAACTGAAGTCATTGGCGGTGCAGGTCATATATGCAGGATCATTGATGGCGATGGCAGGCAGAGGCCTGCGGTTGCCACGGTAGCGCCCGGTAAGCTCTTCGGCAAAATGGGTGGCATCGCAGAGCGACCCTCCGTTGCCGCAGCTGATGATCTTGCAGCCGGCCTTGAGTGCGGCGGAGCAGATCTCGGCGGCGCGGGCGATGGAATCCAGGGTCGAAGGCTCGGCCAGAAAGCGTTCCAGCTCGTCCTGAGCCTCACGCAAATCTTTGAGTATCAGGTCTTTCATAAAGCGGCAGCAATTGAAAGTGCGGCAATATCGCCAATGGCCTCGCCTAGTTCGGCGGGCTTGACTTTGCAAACTGCGGCGGCTCCGGGAAGGGCGTCGCGGTCGATGGCGGCCTGCATGAACGGGCGTATCAGTTCCTCGGCACGGACGAATATGCTGCCGATGGCGATCACCTCGGGATTGAGCATGTCTATCACTATAGCCAGGGCCTTGCCCAGATAGGTGGCGGATGTGCGGTAGATGCTGATTGCGAGTTCATCCCCTGCCTTGGCGGCTTCTGCCACGGTCCTGGCGGTGATGCCTGCGAGGTTCCCGTCCGGGCACCAGGCCACCTTCTGCCCCATCATCAACTTTTCCTTAACGGCAGATGCGGCGAGCTGGGCGATGCCTCCACCGCTGGCGAATCCCTCCACCGAACCGGCCTTGCCGTAGCCCACGGGGCCGAATTCGCTCAGGCGGATGTGACCGAGTTCCCCGGCGTTGTCGTTGGTGCCGGAATAGAGTTTGCCGTCCAGCACCAGACCCGCTCCGAGGCCGGTGCCGAAGGTCAGGAATACCATGTTCCGGGTGCCCCGACCGGCACCGTACTTCCACTCTGCAAGAGCGCAGGCATTGGCGTCATTCTGCAGGCCTGCAGGGATGCCGGTGGCCTCTTCTACCATCTTGACTATGGGGATATTATCCCATCCGGGAAGGTTCGGGGGCGACATCACCACTCCGGTTTTGCTGTCCAGAGGCCCTCCGCATGAGATTCCTATGCCTTTTGTGTTTGAGGCGTCCAGGCCGTGCTTTGCGCAGATGCCATTCAGCTCTTTGAGGATTGTGGCTATGGTGCTTTGAACGTCGGTGGTGTCGAAGCGCACCTTGTCGGCGATTTCAATGGCCCCATCTGTATCGATGCCATAGATTACCGCACACTTGGTGCCGCCCACGTCTATGCCTAAAAGATTGGTTTTCATCATTATTGGTTTCAGGTTTTCAAATATAGCCATTTTTTGCAATTTTTTTAAAACAGTTTTCAATTGTCAAAACCTGGCAAAACAGCGCTCTACCTTTGCAAGCGTAATCAAATCGGATACGCCATGCAAAGCAACATCGAACGCAAACAACAGACCGCCGGCATCATCATCGCCGCCCTCGCCGTAATCCCTACCTTTGTACTTGGGATGCTCCTCCCCTGCTTTTTCGTCCTGGTGCCACTACTGGCCCTCATGCTCTATGGAATGGTGGCAGCCAGCCTGCAGTTACGCGCATAATACGCTAATCTAAATACTCTTCAGCAGGTCTTCCTGGCTGCCGACCACCGCATCGAAGAGCTTGTACATAAGTTCAGGCTCCCCCATTTCGGGGATGTAGGCGATGACGCGCCTGCCGGCGCCGCACATCCATCCGGCCTCAGTGTGGGCGCTGCGGCCGCAGGGAAGCACCAGCACGCAGGGCCTGCACCACTTCCGGGTAATACTTGTTTCTCCAGCTGGAGGCGACGTAGATTTTTGCCATAAAAGAAAATGCTTACGTATGCAATTATACGTGTTTTCTTTAAGTAAAGAATAGTATCTTTGCATCTGCGGACATGAAACATATCGAGGTAGTAGCAGCAATTATCCGGAAGGGGGGCAAGGTCTTTGCCACCCAGCGTGGCTATGGGGCATGGAAGGACTGGTGGGAGTTCCCCGGCGGCAAGATGGAGCCGGGAGAGACTCCGGAAGCCGCACTGGTGCGGGAAATCAGGGAGGAGCTGGACGCTGAGATAAACGTAGAAAAGTTCCTGCACACGGTAGAATGGGACTACCCCGAATTCCACCTCACGATGCATTGCTACATCTGCTCTCTCAAGAGCGAGGCCCTGCACCTGAACGAGCACGAGGCGGCACGCTGGCTGGGCGCGGATGACATCCATTCCGTGCGCTGGCTTCCGGCCGACGAGGGCCTTCTGCCATTGATTCTGAAGGCCTTGGATTAGCCGCACTGCGTGCGCCTTTTCCCCGCATCTCCACCAGCAAATAACTGCCAAAAATGCATTTGAGCGCACCAGCGCGAACGGCGGAGGCCGGTCCGAAGGACTAAGGCCGAGAGCCGCGGGGTACTTTAGGGGCAGCGCCCCTAAAAAACCATCTCCACGCAAAAAGGGCTGGCAATGCGCCAGCCCTTTTTGCGTGGAGATAAGGGGATTCGAACCCCTGACCTATAGATTGCGAACCTATCGCTCTACCAACTGAGCTATACCCCCAGATTGCGGCCCGGTACGGGAACCGGGCTGCAAATATAACTATTTTCTACCAATTACAAACTCGTAATGATAATTTTGATTGGTGAAGAGGGTGCGGCTGGGTTCGGGTTTCGCCCCCCAGCTGTCGTAGCCACCGACACCGGTCATGGCACCATCGATGCAGAGTTCAACGAAGTTACGCACAGGGATGTCATTCACATGTCCCCAGATGCGGCTGCCGTCTTCGTTACGGGGGTCGAGATCCTCGATAGAAGCGCGCAGGGCATTGAACTCGAAGGGTTCGTCAAAAGCCAGCACGCGTGCATTACCGATGTACAGCCAGTCGCAGCCGGTGTGGTGGCCGGTTTCCTGAGGACGCACATAGGGATAGAGTTCTTTCTCCGCACTCCCCTCGTATGCACCCAGGAAGGCGGCGGTGTTGCGGTCGATGTAATTCTCTACGGGGCCGCGGCCGAAGTATGAGAACTTGTCGGCAGATGCCTTCATGCGCATGCGGAAGCCGATGCGGGGCACTTCGACGGCCTTTTCGGAAGATCCAACGAAATCGTATTTCACGTGAAGGTCGCCGGCATAGCTGAATTCATAAGCCACATTAAGGGCGCAGCCCATAGGCAGGCCATATTCGGCAAGAATCACAGCGCCGTTTTCCACAGCTTCTGCCTTGGCGCTCACAAGGGAAGCATCATTCTTCCACTCCCCTGCACGCACAGGATACTTGTTGCCCCAGTCATTGTCGATGGGAGCACGCCAGAAGTTGGGCTTCATACCGAACTTCTTGTCTATCAGCTGCTTGCCGCGGCTCTTGATGGAGACCACATTGCCCGTCTCGGCATCGAACACAAGTTTCGAACGCTTGCCTTTGAGCACTATCCTGCCATTCTTCTCAACAATCTTCACGTTGCCGGGAACGACCTCGGCACGAGGTGCAAGAGTATGGATCAACACTTCCTGATTGGATGCAAGCACATAGCCATCTTCAAGGGCAGGCTGGGCGCAGGCATTCAAGGCCTCGAACTGTATGCTCCAGGTATGGTCCATAGCCATGGAGGGCAGATCGATTTTGAATGTCTCACTCTGCTGGGGAGCGGTGCTGAAGTGCAGATCTCCCTCGCTCACAGTGACGCCGTCGCACCAGAGAGTCCATCTGAACTTATAAGCGTCCAGCGAACGGAAGTAATTGCGGTTCAGCACTTTAAACTCTCCGGGCACTTCGCCTGCGCTGAACCATACGTTCTGATACCAGTGTTTGATTTCGGCACCGGCAGGATGGATATCCAGATCCGGATTCACCACTCCGTTGCAGTTGAAATTGCGGTCGGCAAACCAGGCAGCGGGATCCGACTCGATATTGCCATAATCGCCGCCATAGGTCCAGTATTTACGGCCTTTGGCATCCTTCACAGCCAGGCCCTGGTCCACCCAGTCCCAGATGCATCCGCCCTGCATGCGGGGATGGCTGTACATCAGCTCCCACATAAGGTCGAAAGAGCCGTTGGAGTTGCCCATGGCATGGGAATACTCGCAGGCCACATAAGGCTTGTGCACGGGGTCGTCATCCCTCTCGAAATATAGGTTGGTCATCTTGGGATACATGGGGCAGTGGATGTCCGTGCCTTCCTTTCCCTCTGTGCGCTCATACACTACGGGACGGTTCATCTTTCCCTTTTCCAGCTCTTTGAGCATCTTGTAGGTGCCCATGAAGTTGACGCCCATGCCGGCCTCGTTGCCCAGAGAAAGCAGGGTCACGCAAGGGAAATTGCGTGTGCGCATATACATATTGAGGGTACGGTCCTTGTGCTTCGGGAACCATTCTGCGTGCTTTGCGAGCGACTTCTCTTTATAGCCCATGCCATGGCTCTCGATGTTGGTCTCGTCATAAACGTAGAAGCCCAGGCTGTCGCAGAGCTCGTAGAATGCGCGCGGCTGCGGATAGTGGCAGGTGCGGATAGTATTCACGTTGAGCTGCTTCATCACCAGCAGGCTGCGGCGGATGTATTCGCGATCGGTATAATGGCCGGTGAACTCATTGTGTTCATGGAGGTTAACCCCCTTGAACTTGATGGCTTCACCGTTGAAAAGAAGCACTGCGTCCTTGGTAATCTCGACGCGGCGGAAGCCTACGTCGAAACGTGCGTACTCCCCTTCCTTCTCCAGAACCAGAGTATAGAGTTCAGGGGTCTCGGCGCTCCATCTGCGCACGGAAGGGATCCTTCCCTTGAAAGGCACGGAGCCCTGGGCAACGGCTGTCCCGTCTTTATCCAGCAGGCAGAATCTGGTACCCTCTGTGGCTTCCAGGCGGAAGTCACCGTCGGTATAGCCATCGAACAGGGTGGACACCACCTCGAAGTCGAAGTCCTGCTTCACCTTCTCGGAAGATAGGTACACGTCCCTTTCGATGCCGCTGATGCGCCAGAAATCCTGACACTCCAGCCACGAGCCGGTGCTCCAGCGGGTCATCTTCATCACCAGCTCATTCTCCCCCTCTTTCACATAGGGAGTTATGTCGATGCGGGCGAGGTCCTTGGAATCTTCGGCATAGGCTATCTGATTGCCATTCAGCGATGTATACACTCCGGACTTGGCTCCGCAGATATTCAGATACAGCTCGCGGCCGGCCCATTCTGCAGGGATGGTGAAGGTCCTGCGGTAGATGCCCACAGGGATGTCTTCCGGAAGGGTCGGAGGCTGGGGATCGACCGATGCGAACTCATAGGGGATGTTCACATAGATGGGAAGGCCCCATCCCTGAACTTCCCAGTTGCCGGGGACTTTGATCTTCTCCCATTTCTGGGCGGAGAGATCTTCGGGAACGAGTTTTTCAGAATCGAAGTAGAGGAAGTCCCATTCGCCGTTCAGGCACTTGTAGAAGGGACTCTGCTCCAGGTTATTCTTAATTGCGGATTCTGCATCAGGAAAAAACACGACCTCGGTGCGTTTGTCCTGGACGCCCACTGAAAGGGCATTTATGTCGCGATGCAACGGCAGAACGTCAGCTTTGCCGGACAGTACTGAGGCTGCAAGGCATAAAAGGGTGGTTATCAGTTTCATATATCAGTTTAATGTATTCTTTATTCTACATAGAGCAGCAAGCCCTTAAGGTATTCTCCTTCAGGATGATAGATACTCACAGCATGATCCGCGGGCTGGCAGAGGCGATCCAGGATACGCACACGGCGGCCGGTCTGGGCGGCAGCAGAGAAAACTGCCAGGGCGAAGTCCTCTTTGTTCACTACCTGCGAACAGGAGAAGGTGAACACCAGCCCCCCGGGAGCCACTTTTTCGATGGCGCGGGCATTCAGACGCTGGTAGGCCCTCAGGGCATTCTTAAGTGCCCCGCGATGCTTTGCAAATGCGGGAGGATCCACTATCATCAGGTCATATTTCCCCTCCTCGACATTGGAAAGGAACTCTATGGCATCGGCAGTGTAGGAAGTATGCTGCTCCGGCGTAAAGCCATTCAGGGCAATGTTGCGGTCTACCATAAGCATAGCTTTGGCAGAACTGTCCACACTGTCCACATGCAAGGCACCACCCCCGAGGGCATATACGGAAAAACCGCCGGTGTAGCAGAATAGATTCAGCACGCTGCGGCCGGCAGCATAGCGCTCCACCAGGGCGCGGTTTTCCCGCTGATCCAGGAAGAACCCCGTCTTCTGGCCCTCAGTCCAGTTAACAAGGAACTTGTGCCCGTTCTCAAGCACCGCATTCTCGCCGGCCTCGAAACCGGGAGCCTGCCACAGATAACCGTCCACCAACTCCAATCCAGCCTTGAACGGAGCCGTGCCGCTGCTCTTGTCGTATACAGCCTTCAGGCCGTCTCCGTAAATACTGCGAAGGGCATCACAAATTCTGGACTTGGCCCGGAACATGCCTACGGAATGTGCCTGAAGCACGCATACTCCATCGTAATAGTCTATTATCAGGCCGGGCAGGCCATCTCCCTCGCCATGCACCAGGCGATAGCAGTTTGTATGGAAGGAAGATGTAAGCCCTACTGCTTTCCGTGCCTGGTAGGCCGCAGTGAGGGCATCCTCCCAAAAAGAAGGAGATGCCGGATCCCCGGCAAAAGAAAGGATGCGCACCGCAATTGATCCTATCTGCCAGTGGCCGGAAGCGAGATACTCCCCTTCTGCAGAATAAACCGCTACCAGGTCTCCCTCGGCAGGGTTTCCAAGCGTCTGGGCCACTGCTCCGGAGAAAATCCACGGATGGAAACGGCGCACAGATTCATCGCGCCCCTTTTTCAGGTATATCTTTTTCATTTATTCTCAAGTTTTTCCCTGAGAGCAGCAGGCAACTGCTCGGGAGGGCACATTTCTTCCGGTTTCAGAGGATGCTTTTCGCTCTGCATAAGCTTCAGGTACATTTCCCGGCAAATCCATGCATCGGTGGCAGCATAGAGCTGCTGGTGGGCGTTCAGGGTTTCGGCTTCCCAGTTGGAAAGCTGCTGGCTCTTGGAGATGCGCACACCCAGGATGTTGGCCGCCATCTTCTTCACGCTCTTATCCCGGATTCCCCATTCCCATACCATTTTCTGAAGGTCCAGGAAACCCCTGGGGGTAAAATGCTGATATTTCTGAAGGCCCCGAACATCGTCCAGAGAGGCAGCGCCGACCTTGATGATATTGGGATTGGACAGTATGGCACATATCCTCTTTCTCATACCGAGTTTGTGTATTCTGAAGAGGAATGCCTGGTCCGGGCCGGAAAGCTGGAGAAGAGCCACTCCGTTCTGCGGCATACCCGGTGTAAAAACGGGTTTGGTTTCGGTGTCGAACCCAAGGATAGGTTGTTTTCTGAGATAGGCCAGCGCCCTGGAAAACTCCAGACCGGGATGGCTGATGACATGAATCTTCCCCGTAAAGCACGCAGGTTCCAACTTCTCTATTTCTTCGGGGCTAATCGTTAATTTGAACATCAGTTATTCTGAAGGTATGTATCTTTCGTTATACTGAAGGAGCATCATATCTTTCTCGCTGCCTTCCTTTGTGATGAGCATATAATCCAGCTTGCGAGGCTGGGAAATGAAATGGGTGAAAAGGTTCTCCTTGCGGAGGATGGAGTAGGTAGCCTTACAAATGCGGCTCCTGGAGTCTATGATTCTGAATCCGGGAGATATCAGATTACCATAAGTCAATGATTCTGCGTTCATTACAGACGTAATGTGTTGCAGAGACTCTTTGAATACTTCCAGATCCACACCCAGGTCGTCCACCAGGATCACATCCAGCGGCTGCTTTATGCCAAGCTCGGAATAGCGGTCCAGGAACGATAGCAGGGGGTCCTCCCCCTCAGGCACCTTGAATCCCACGCAGAGCACGCTGTCGATACCCTCGCGTATGGCTTTTGAACGGATGTATGGACCGTAAAGGTCTACGGGAGCATTGCCCGCAAGCACACCCACGGAGAGAATCTTCTTGCCCTTATTGATTTCCACGGCCTCATCCGCAATCAGCTGCATGGGAGTGATTACCGGAAGATGGCAGTTAAGGGCATTGAAAAGCGAGTCCACGTCGTACTGGCCATACCGGGTCATGCAGGCGGATCCAAGTATTATCAGCTTTGCAAGAGGCTTCTTGCCCATTCCGCTGCGGTCGTAGGGGCTGACGTAGCACAAAGTGTCCATAGCCGCGAGCACGTTCCTTGCCGTGAGTTCACGCAGGTCCTGGAAACGGCCATCGTTTACCATCTCGCCGAAATTGGAGAAATTGGCCACGGTGCAGATAGTTTCACCGGCAAAATCCTTCAGCCCATCCGGGTTCGAGGAACCATCCACATTGTCGTAGGCATCGCATTCTGTGAGAACCTGGGCCACAGCCTGAGTGCGGGAACGGGACCCGAACACGAATATGGCATTAGCCCTGTCCTTAGGGTCGTAACCGGTAATCAGGCGATGCTCAGCGGAACTCGTATCGTTGATGATGGAGGACACATATGGCACCGGGGGTTCGGCAAAGGTTTCCGCCTTCTTGCTCCGCAGGAAAAAATACCATACAGCGGCTGCGGCAAGCAGAAGGAGGACAACGATTATGATAGTGCTTGTTTTCTTTTTCATCCTAATTCCTTTTCAACCCGCTAATTTACGCATTTTTTATCAGATTCCCCTCTTAAGCTTCTCCACATAACGATCCAGCCGTTGCAACTCGCCCGGAATGTCTATGCTCTGGGGGCAGTGGGACAGGCATGTGCCGCAGCCTATGCAATGATCGGCCTGCCTGAGAGTGGGTATTGCCTTGTTGTAGGATGTGAGGTATGCATTACGCAGCTTCTTGTAGTTCTTCTGCTCCGGGCTCTGGGCATAGGTGCCGTCGGTGATACAGGTGTTGTAGTGCTTGAAGATGCCCGGGATGTCTATTCCCCATGGGCATGGCATGCAATACTTGCAGTTCGTGCAGTTCACAAGCGGATACTCCTTCATCTGCACGGCCATCTGCTCCATAAACTCCAGTTCCTCCTCGTTCAGCGGCTGGAAATGCCCGAAAGTCTTCACATTCTCCATCAGGGGATCCATGGACGTCATGCCGCTCAGGATGCATAGCACACGGGGATAGCTTCCGCAGAAACGGAATGCCCAGGATGCTGCAGACCTGTCCGGTTCCCGCATTTTCATCTGACGGGAGATGCCCATGGGCACATTTGCAAGCCGCCCTCCGAGCAGAGGTTCCATAATCACTATGGGGATGCCGCGCTTGTCCAATTCCGCATATAGATAATCCGCATTGCAGTTCCTCTTCCCGTCGGCATGCTTCCAGTCCACATAGTTCATCTCTATCTGGCAGAAATCCCAGGTGTACTCACCACTGTCGTGCATCTGCATGAAAGAGTCGAAATCCTTGCGGGAGCCGTGGAAGGAGAATCCCAGGTTCCGGATGCGCCCGGCAGCCTTCTCGGCAAGCAGGAATTCCATCATCCCGTTCTCTACATACCTGTGCATGAAGGCCTCCCGGCCTCCCATGCCAATAGCGTGAAGAAGATAATAGTCGAAATAATCCGTGTGCATCTCCTCGAAGGAATCCCTGTACATCTTGATGGATGCTTCCTTGGACACATTACGGAAATTCGACAATTTGGTAGCAATGAAGTAACTGCTGCGCGGATGCCTGCTGAGGGCATCTCCGGCAGCCCTTTCAGACAGGCCCTGCAGGTATGCAGGGGACGTATCGAAATAGTTTATACCATGCTCCAGGGCATAATCCACCATTTCGTTCACAGCTTCCTGGTCTATGATGTCCTTTCCGGATTCATCCTTGATCATGGGCCAGCGCATGCACCCGAAGCCAAGAAGCGAGACCTTGTCGCCGCTCACTGGATTGGTACGGATCTCCATCTGCTCAGGAGTCTCTGCCGTCTGGTTGTTTTTGGATGGGCGGCATCCTGCCAGGGTGCCGATTCCGGCCGCTCCGGATATCTTTATAAAATCTCTTCTGTCCATAGTCTCTAACTCTGCTGATGGTTATGCCGGCCATTCACGGTGATAGCGCTCACAGGACGTGCCGGACAAAGGTTTTCACAGGCGCCGCACCCTATGCAGACCTCTTCGCTGACCACAGGGATACTGATGCCGGTTTCAGATCTTTCTACCATGCTGATGGCCCCTACAGGGCAGTGGCGGGCGCAGTTTCCGCACTTGGTGCCGTTTTCAGCTACACAAAGGCTGCGGTTTACGGTAGCGGTACCGATATGATACGTGGTTTTCTCTTCGGGAGTAATCTTGATGATGGCCCCGCTGGGGCAGACATCAGAGCAGGCAGTGCATTCCGGGCGGCAGTAGCCATTTTCGTACCCCATTTCCGGCTGCATCAGGTGATCCAGCCCGGTAGAAGGACGGAGAACGCCATTCGGGCAGACCTGGACACAGAGCTGACAGGCGGTGCAGCGACGGTAGAAATCCTTAACGCTGGCGGAACCAGGAGGAGTGATGGGAGTTTCGCGCTCCAGGCTCTTTTTCGGCAGGATTTCGGCGAATCCGCCATCCACCTTCTTATCCTGTGCTTTCAGCGTGATAGCTCCCAGGCCGAGGGCCGCTCCGGACAGGAATGCCCTTCTGCCTGACTTCGGCGCAGAGTCTTCGGAAGATGCAGCAGACCCGCTTCCACAGGCGATGCGGAAACGGAGAGCATCGAACTTGCAGCTGTCGATGCAGTCGAAACAATCCACGCAGCGGCTGTAATCTATCTTGTGGTTGGCAATGTCGATGCAGGAGGCCTTGCAATTGTGTTCACACAGCTTGCAGTTCTTGCATTTGTCCGCATCGATTACCGGGCGGAAAAGCGCAAAACGGGAGAAGAAGCTGAGTGTAGTGCCTACAGGGCAGATGGCGTTGCAGTAGTCGCGGCCGGTAAACCAGGAGAGCAAAGCAACTACAATGAAAGTGACCCCGGCAACAATCAGAACGACCCCCATATGAGGATTAAGGACGCTGCTCACCATGCGGCCATATGCGCTGTAGGGCGCCAGAACGGCCACCAGAGGCTGCAGCCCGGCAATCAGCGCGGCCACAAACAGCACCCATATGCCATAGCGCAGCCACTTGTTTTCCTTGCGGAAATGGAAAGGCTTGCGATTCTTCCGGGCCCGTTTTGCCAGCACGCTTATGCGCGAGATGCCATCCTGCATAACTCCCAGAGGGCAGATGACAGAACAATAGATGCGCCCGAAACAGATGGTGAGGGCCAGCAGGGCGATAATGACGATGGCATTCAGGGCCAGCAGGGATGGAAGAAACTGCAATTTGGGCATCCATCCCAACCATCTCTCCGCTCCGGGCAGAAGACCGGAAAGAAGGAGTGTGATTCCCCCAAAAAACAGGATTTCCAGAGTGATTCGTAACTTTTTCATCAATATGATTATGTAACCCGCAAATATAATAATTATCTTTGATCGGGCTGAACAGTGTTTCCAATCCTTATCCTGGATCTCGAAGATTAAGCGAGCAGATGCTCGATAAGGATCCTGACACCTATTGCAATCAGGATAATGCCCCCCAATAATTCAGGCTTCAGGCGCCTGGTTACAACAGCTCCGAAATGAACCCCGATCAGGCTTCCGGCAATGCTGAACAGGATTGAAACCACCCCTATGAAGAGCAAGGGAACCGAAAGCGAACATATCGTACTATAGCCAGTGCAGGCAAGGGAAATCCCGACCGCAAGAGCATCCAGGCTGGTTGCAACGGCAAGTGCGAGTTGGGTGCGCAGTTTCAGAGGATTGAAGTGATCCTCTTCTTCAGCCGAGAAAGCATCCCTTATCATTTTGATCCCGATGAATGCAAGAAGACCGAATGCTATCCAATGATCATATGCTTCTACGCTGCTCTCGAAGTAATGGATGGATATCCAGCCCAACAGGGGCATAAGTGCCTGGAACAGGCCGAAAAGGAATGCCATTCTGGAAAAAGCCCCCCACTTCATCTTTTGCACAATAACCCCGCTCACGATAGAAACCGTAAAGCAATCCATGGCCAGGGCGACCGAAATAAGTATTATTTCCCAAAGTGTCATCATCAAGTGTGCAAAATTAAGCAATACTGATTATATTTGTAATCCATGTGAATAAAAAAACACAATGAGAGTTGCTATTTACGGCGCCGGTTCCATGGGAACCATACTTGGCGCATTCATTACTAAAAACGGCCGTCAGGTTGATCTGATCAACAGGAATGAAGCCCACGTGAAAGCCCTTCAGGAGAATGGAGCAAGAGTCGTGGGCACTTTGGAATTCACCCAGAAGGTTACGGCTTACACTCCTTCTGCAATGAGCGGGAAGTACGATATCATCTTCCTGATGACAAAACAGCAGCACAATTCCGAGGTGGTTGCTTTTTTGAAAGACTTCCTTGCCGAAGATGGTGTCATGGTCACACTGCAGAACGGTATTCCAGAGCTCCAGATAGGCGAAATTGTGGGAGAAGACCGCGTGCTCGGCTGCACTGTTGCATGGGGCGCCACAATGTTGGAGCCTGGCGTATGCGAGCTCACCAGCGCTCCGGACAGCCTGACTTTCTCTCTGGGGAGTCTCTCCCCCAAGCCCAATCATCTCCTTGGAGAAGTTAAATCCCTTCTGGAACTGATGGGCACGGTGGAAGTAGACAGCAATTTCATCGGCACCCGCTGGAGCAAGCTCCTCATCAACGCAGCCTTTTCCGGTATGAGCACGGTGCTGGGATGCACCTTCGGCAAAGCTGCCGGCGACAAAGCCTCCCGCAAATACGTGCAGGCACTCATAAAGGAATGTATCGACGTCTGTGCCAAAGCAGGCATCAAGATAGAACCTGTGCAGGGCAAAGATATTGTCAAGCTCCTGGATTACCACGGCCCCGTCAAGAAAGCCATCTCCTTCTTCATCATCCCCATAGCCATACGCAAGCATGCCCGCCTTAAGGCCAGCATGCTGCAGGATATCGAAAAGGGTAAGAAAACAGAAGTGGAAGCCATCAACGGCATCGTGTGCGCTTTCGGTCGCAAGGTCGGCTGCCCTACGCCAGTCAACGACAAAGTGGTGGCAATCATCCACAGAATAGAAGAAGGCAAGCTCACCGCGTCTTTCGATAACTTGAAACTGTTCCATTAGTCTTATGCCAGCAATTTCCAAATCTGCAGCTGCCATTCCGGCATCTCCTATCAGGATGCTCTCCCCCTTTGCCGACAAGGCTGAGGCGGATGGTGTTAAGATCTATCATCTGAACATAGGTGCGCCCGATATCAAATCTCCCGAATCCGCATTGGCTGCATTCAGGGAAATCAGTTTCGACCATCTCCCCTATTCCAACTCCGCCGGCACGCTTGAATTGCGCAAGGCCCTGGTGGAGAAGTATTATCCCAAGCAGGGTATCAAGATCGGAGTAGACGATGTGCTGGTCACAACCGCAGGCAGCGAAGCGCTGAGTTTCGTTTTCCATGCGGCGCTGGATCCCGGCGACGAAGTGTTGGTGATGGAACCCTACTACTGCAACTACAACACTCTCGCAAAAATGAACGGAGTGGTGCTGAATGCAGTTCACACAGACATCGAATCCGGTTTCGCAGCTCCCGATCCCGAAACGATCGAGAGCCACATCACTCCGGCCACCAGGGCTATTCTGGTCTGCAATCCGTCCAACCCGACCGGGGTGGTTTATTCCAAAAAAGACATCCTCGCCATTGCAGATATCTGTCGCAAGCATGACCTTTTCCTGATTTCAGACGAGGCGTACCGCGAGTTCTGTTACAGCGACGAGCCATATTTCTCGGTGATGCAGATTCCCGATTTCGAAGAAAATGCGATACTTGTCGACTCTGCCTCGAAGCGTTACAATCTCTGCGGTGCCAGAGTGGGGTGCCTGGTATCCAGGAACAAGGAACTGATATCCCTGGTTACCAAGTTCGCCCAGGCACGCCTTTGTCCCCCTGTCATTGGGCAGGCGGTATCCCTTGCAGCCATAAACGCACCGGACAACTATTTCAAGGCAGTCCGGGACGAATACATTGCCAGACGCAATTATACGGTAGATGCGCTGAACGCTATCCAGGGTGTATACTCCCCCAAGCCTCAGGGCGCATTCTACACCGTGGCCGAACTCCCTGTGGACGATGCCACCGCATTCTGCAAATGGCTCCTCACCGATTTCCGCCTGAATGGAGAAACCGTGATGCTTACTCCGGCTGAGCCATTCTACAGCACCCCCAGGCAGGGCCGCAACCAGGTCCGGGTGGCATATGTGCTGGAGATTCCGGAACTCGAAAAAGCTATGAAAATACTTGAAACAGCGTTAGTTGAATATAAAAAGGATTAATTATGAAGAAGTTGACCGTACTGGCAGCAATACTGCTCCTCTGCGCATCCGCATTTGCACAGCAGAAACCCAACATCAAATGGCCCGACTATCAGTTCACCACCGATGTCGAGAACCCCATTACTTCCGTCAAGAACCAGCACCGCAGCGGCACCTGCTGGGTGTTCTCCACCCTTGGCTTCGTGGAGTCCGAGGTCATCCGCATCAACAAGATAAAAGACGAGGCCGACTATCCCGATTTCTCCGAGATGTTCGTAGTCGGCAAATCCTATGCAGAAAGGGCCGAGAAGTATGTCCGTCTGGACGGTGCCCTCAACTTTGCTGTGGGCAGCGAGGCCGATGACGTGCTCCACGTAATCGAAGACTACGGCCTGATGCCTCAGGAAGTATATTCCGGTATGAACTATGGCACCGAACTTCCGGAGCAGGGAGAGCTTGATGCAGCCCTCAAAAGCTATGTCAGCGCCATCGTACGCAACCCCAACCGCAAGCTTACCCCTGTGTGGAAGACCGGCGTGACCGCCATCCTGGCCTCTTATCTCGGAGAAGCTCCCGAGGAATTCACCTATAAAGGAGTCAAGTACACCCCCGCCAGCTACCGCGACGCCCTCAAGTTCAAGCCCGAAGACTATGTCAGTCTCACTTCCTTCACCCATCATCCATTCTACAAACCCTTCGTGCTCGAGATCTGCGACAACTGGCGCTGGGACGCGGCATACAACGTGCCCATCGACGAACTTATTGCAGTGCTCGACAAAGCTATCCGCGACGGCTACACCGCTGCCTGGGGCGCAGATGTGAGCGAGCCCGGCTTTACCCGTAACGGGCTCGGCGTGCTTATCGATCCCAAGGCTGTCACCAAGCAGGGCGGATCCGACCAGGAACACTGGGTAGGCAAGGAAGAAGGCAAAGCCCAGAGCGTGGAAGCACCCGCCGAGATAGTCCCCGACCAGGAATTCCGTCAGAAAGGTTTCGACAACAAGACCATCACCGACGACCACGGAATGCAGATCTATGGCATCGCACACGACCAGTTCGGCACCAAGTACTATCTGGTGAAGAACTCCTGGGGCACCGACAGCAAGTATAAGGGAATCTGGTATGTGACGGAGAATTATATCAAAGGCCAGACCATCGATATCGTACTTCACAAAGACGCCCTTCCCAAGGATCTTAAGAAGAAACTTGACATTAAGTAAATGTCTTTGAAGAAGCATATCCCCAATGCCATCACCTCGCTGAACCTTCTCTGCGGGGTGATTGGCATAATTGCGTTATTCGAGCCGGAATTACATGGCATAGCCGATTTCCCGTTCCTCTGCATGCTCGCAGCCGTGCTTTTCGATTTCTGCGACGGCCTTGCGGCACGCCTTCTCGGGGCATATTCCCCTGTGGGAAAGGAGCTTGACTCGCTTGCAGATGTGGTGAGCTTCGGTGTGCTTCCGGCCTTGATGATGTATTTCTACTGCACTTTGTTTGCAGATGGAATTGCCGGATACCTTGTCTGGATTCCTCTGTTGATTGCTGTTTTCAGCGCTATCAGGCTTGCAAAATTCAATCTGGACGAACGCCAGCACAGCTCATTCATCGGCCTTCCTACTCCGGCTTCCGCTTTGATCTGCGGCTCCCTTTGCTGCCTGCTGGCTTATCTTCCGGAATCGTACGACGCAGCCATTCCCTGGATAATCATAGGGGTTTCCGTGATCCTGTGCTTTTTGCTGGTCTGCGAACTGCCCATGTTCTCCTTCAAATTCGGAAAGGACATAAATGCAGACACGGCCACCAGGATGCTGCGGATTGCAATCGTGAGCATCTCCGCGATCATAATCGTTCTGGTGGTGGCTTTCAAGCTCCCTTGGCCGGCAATTATTTTGGGCATCCTCCTGGCATATATCCTGGAGAATGCCCTGTTCTACTTGCTTAAGCCCAAGGACTCCTAGTACCAGAGAGCGGGTTCAGGGCCCATCTCGAGAAGGAGTTTTCCTCCGGCACGGATGTCCGTGTAATCTATGAATGGCAGGCTGTAAGGCTTGCCATTCAGCGTAATTGACTGGATGTACTTGTTGTCGGCGCTGTTGTTGTTGGCAATCACGGTAAAGATCCTGCCTCCTGCGTTGATTTCAGCCTTGTCCACAATGGGACTGCCGAACCAGAAGCGGGTCGAGGCGGGCTCGGTCTGATAGAAGCCAAGTGCGGAGAGCACGTACCAGGCAGACATCTGCCCCACGTCTTCATTGCCGCAAAGGCCGGCGCGGTCGGCGGTGTAGAGGGTGCTCATCACTTCCCTGGCCCTGTCTGCCGTCTTCCAAGGCAGGCCCTGCATCGCATAGAGATAGATGATATGGTGGCTGGGCTCATTGCCGTGAACATACTGCCCTATCATACCGCTGATATCCGGAGCCGCACCTTCTTCCAGAGCCGAAGGGGCAGTGAAAAGGGTATCAAGTTTGGTTTCAAAGCCTTCCCTGCCGCCGCAGAATTCCACTAGCCAGTCCACGTCATGAGGGGCCAGCCAGGTATACTGCCAGGCATTTCCTTCGGTATAATCGGTGTTGATGTGTCCGTAGGGATTGAACGGGGTACGCCAGCTGCCATCCGCCATCCTGGGGCGTGCGAACCCGGTCTCGGGATCCATGTAGTTGCGGTAGCTGTGGCTGCGGAGGTCGAAGAAGATGGCATCATCCTCCTTGCCCAAGGCGCGGGCGGCGTTGGCAACGGCGGCATCTGCAATCGCAAACTCCATATCCTTTCCGAGGGATTCCCGGCAAAGGTCGGAAGGCACGTATCCGTATTTGATGCGGAATTCGTTCCCGACTCCCACAGTGTCCAGGGAGCTCTTGAGGGCCTGGAAAGCGGCCTCACGGTCAAACCCGCTGAATCCCTTCACGATGGCGTCTGCCACAGCAATCACGCCTGCCTCGCCGGGCATACAGTAGGTCTCATTGGCCATAAGGTGCCAGATGGGAAGGAAACCCTGCTGCTCGCATATCTTGAGCATGGTCTCTACCATATCGTCCATCCTCTCCGGCTCGATGATGCATAGAAGCGGCATTTCAGCGCGGTAGGTATCCCAAAGCGAGAAGGTGGTATAGTTGTCGAAATCTGCCTTTTCGTACACCTTATCATCTGAACCGCGGTATGAACCATCAACATCGTTGAAAAGTGAAGGTGCAATCAGACAGTGGTAGAGGGCGGTATAGAAGATGGTCCTGGCCGGCTCCCCTGCCTCTATCTTTATCTTGGAAAGGGCCTTGTTCCAGGCCGTGCGGGCATTGGAGCGGACCTTGTCGAAATCCCATCCACGTATTTCCTTGCGGAGATTCATCTCGGCGCCATCGGTGCTGACGGCAGAAAGGCCGACCTTGGCGAGCACCTGCTCCCCTTCCACAGTGCTGAAATTCGCCCTTGCGTAAAGCCTCTCCTGCTCCTTGCCATAATCGTCCGTTGCCTTGATGTATTCCACTTCCACGGGCTTGGAGAACTCGGCATAGAAGTAGATTCGCTGGTTCTTTGCCCATCCCTTTGAATAGCGCCAGCCGCGTATGGCATTGCTGCCGACGGCCTCGGCATAGGCCTCGGTGGTATGATCCCAGTTGCCGCCGTTCTTGAGGTCGAATACTAATGCGGATTCGCCGGATGCGGGGAAGGTGAAGCGGTGGATTGCACAGCGCTCCGTGGCCGTCATTTCAGCTTTTATGCCATAGCGGGTAAGAGGGACACTGTAGTAACCGGGTTCGGCAATCTCCGCACCGCGGTCGGCATAAGACCAGAGGCCACTACGGGGATCATCCTTCTTGCCTCGGGCATAGACCAGGTCTTTCCCGACAACGGGCATCAGGGTGATGTCCAGAAGGTCTCCGCAGCCTGTGCCGCTCAGGTGAGTGTGCGAAAACCCGATTACGGTAGAATCGGATTCGTGATAACCGGAACACCAGTCCCAGCCCTGAGACACATTCGTCGGGCCGGCCTGAACGAAGCCGAAAGGCACGTTTGCCCCCACGAACACGTGACCATGGAAGCCGGAGCCGATAAGGGGATTCACGAAATCTACCGGGGCTTCGGTACGATTGGAACAGGCTGCAGCGAGAAGTGTCGCCGCTGCCAGGAAAAAGGATTTAGCCTTATTCATGTTTATGTTTATTATTGTTTTCTGGGAGTTATGATTCTTACAGCCGGATGCTGCCGGAATTGGTTTTCCATCCTCAGAGGCTCTCTCAGGACGGAAGATGATGATCTGGGCCCTGGTTCGGGTGCAATTCCGGAGATGGCCGCAGAGAGCATGGTTTCGTTTTCGTCACCAAGCTGGCATCCATCCAGAGGATTGTCCCCCACTTCCAGGTCCGGAGCGATTCCGTCCGGCATGCTGGCGGTCTTGCCGTCTTTGTCGGCATAGCGTGAGACCATCACATAGATGCCCCAATTGTCCGTGTATTGCGCCCCCAAGGAATAATGGTCCTTGCTGATGTCATCTTTTACCCAACCATACCATGTGGGGCCATCTACTATGAAACCGCCGCAGAACTTGCCACCGGAGCGCTTCCCGACTATCGTAAGGTCCATATACGGGAGGAGTCCACAGACAGTGCTTTCCGATGCCGAGGCGGATTGTTCCGTCATGATAACATATAGCTTGGAGATGTTCGGGTTGAGTCCGGACGTGGAAAGGTTATACTTCACATCCCCGTCAACAATCTCGAATTCTGTCCGGAACAGTGTTTTCTCGTTTCCCCAAGCCTCCGTGAGGATGGAATTGTAGATATCCTGCTGAAAAACGCTGCTGTTGTTGACCTCTTTCAACGGGGCTATCATGGATGCAAGTACTTCAGCCGTGAGGGCATAGCCCCCGGGGTTATACCTGAGGTCCAGCACCAGTTCACTGATGCCTGCAGCCCTGAATCCATGGAAGACCTCCACAAGTTTCTCGCAGGATCTGAGGGTGAAACTGGTGTAATGCAGATAACCGATCCTGCGGCCGTCCTTTTCTATCACTCTGCTGCAGATGACAGGATCCAGATACATCTGAGTGGCTGTCAGGGGGAACTCCTTGCCGTCATCCATGGTGAGCTGCGTGGTGCCGCCACCAAGAAGAGTAGAGGAAACAAGTTCTTTGTAATTCTCCGGGGTTATGGTACTGCCGTTCAGCGCAACTATCTTGTCGCCACGTTTGAGACCGGCATGGGCAGCAGGACTTCCGGGATAAACCAGGGTTACCACCACAACCACATTCTGCTTACTGGCATCTGAATAGAAGAGCGCAAACTCCATCCCCGTAGATTTTGTGTTGCCGGACACGGAACCCTGGAAAGATTTGAAGTCATCAGTTATACGGGTCCACTTGTCTATTTCATTTCCCCGGGCATCCTTGTAGCGTATATCTTTAACCTTCTTGATGGGATCATCGTTATACTTCCATGTGTCGAGCCCGGACTTGATTTCCTCGTTCCATAAATAATAGGTGGAAACCATATTGACTCCGAACTCATTTATGAAATAGAGCTTTTGCTCTTCTGCTGGAAGAGTTTTCCAAGTATCATTATCGTCATTCTTGCCGCACCCTGCGAAGAAAAGCAGGACCAGAGCCAAAGAACTAATATATAATCTCTTCATATAAAATCGACAGGTTCGCAAATATAGTCATTATTTATATCATAGTTTGGCAATATTTTTTTATTTTTGTGGATATGACACGCAAAAGCATTCTCGTCATCGCAGCAGCGGCGCTGCTGGCCCTGACATCCTGCGCCGGCAGCAAAACCGGCTTTCCGAAGATAGACCAGAAAGGTAAAACCGCCATCGTAGCACACCGTGGCTTCTGGAACTGCGAAGCCGCAGGCTTTTCCGAGAACTCCATAGCATCGCTGAAGGCTGCTCAGGACAATGGCTTTTGGGGCAGCGAGTTCGATATCCACATCACCACCGACGATGTTATCCTGGTGTTCCACGACAATAAGATCAACGGGGCCCGCATCGACACCTGCGCATCCGAATGCTTTGCCGATTATCGCCTGCCGAACGGGGAAATGATCCCCACTCTCGACGAGTATCTCACCCAGGGCGAAAAGTGCGACAAGACCATGCTGGTAGTCGAACTTAAGACCGAAATCACCATGGAGCGCGAAGACGCCCTCCTCGACCTGACCATCGATGCCCTCGAAGCCCATAACCTGCTGGATCCCAGCCGCGTGATATTCATTTCCTTCAGCAAATACCTCTGCGACCGCATTGCCAACGAGTATCCCCAGTTCGTGAACCAGTACCTAAACGGGGACTTCACCCCCGAGGAACTCGCGGACTACGGAATCAATGGTTTTGACTATCAGGACAAAGAGGTCTCCAAAGACGGAACCATCGTGGAGCGTGCACACAAACTTGGCATGAGCACCAATGTTTGGACCGTAAACGAGCCCGAGAAGATGAAGGAATACATTGCCCTGGGCATCGATGCCATTACCACGAATGAACCCCTTGTTCTGAGGGATATCCTTGGCGATAAAGAATTCAAGAAGTAATTGTGGCAGAGCCAGTTGGACTCGTAATCTTCGATCTGGACGGCACGCTCCTTAACACCATCGCCGACCTTGGCGAGGCGGTGAATCATGCTCTTTCCAAGCGCGGATTCCCCATCCATACCCAGGATGAATACACCCTGAAGGTAGGCCACGGAGTGCGTAACCTTGTTACCGTTTCCCTTCCCGTGGATCTTCAGTGGGATGAGGCGCTAATTGATGAATGTCTGGCAGATTTCAAGGCCTGGTACACTTCACACATCGATGTGTATACCAGGCCTTATGCCGGGATGCAGCAGCTTCTGCGTGAGCTTCACTCCCGAGGAATCAAGCTTGCAGTCGCATCCAACAAGTTCCAGTCCGGCACGGAGTATCTGGTGGACAGATTCTTCGGAGATGTCCCGTTCGTGGCCATCCTCGGAGACCGGGAGGGATATCCCCTTAAACCGGACCCGGAAATCGTGGAGGAATGCCTTCGCAGTGCCGGAGTGCAGCGAAGCGAGGCAGTCATGGTGGGGGATTCACTCACGGATATGAAAACTGCCGCCAACGGAGGCATCCCCGGGATAGCGGTCTCATGGGGCTACCGGGACCTCCATGGCACGCCTGGGGTCAGGATAGTGGAGACTGTGGAAGAACTCTCTGCGCTGCTTATTCCATGACAGATCATCGAGACTCCCGTATTCGTATACGATGACGGCAAGGCTGTACTGGGCTATCTGTTCTGTGCACTCCGCCATCAGGGCAGCGGCAGCCTGATGCCCTTGACCACCCTTTACATAGATGATCTTTGCGTAGATGAGGCAGAGCGCGGGCATTCTATGAAGCCGATTAGATATGAAACGCATTCTTTTACTCATCGCTGCAGCGGTGCTGTTGGTGCCCTGCGCAGCCCAGAACAAAGCCCTTGAAAAGGCTCTTGGAGACAAATTCGCCTTTGCCGGTCTCGAGACCGCAAAACTGGTTCCCGCTTTCGCAACTGAAATCAGCGATCTGAAGACAGATCCCCGAAGCGAGAGCAAACCGATGAAGGATGAAGCTTTCTTCTACAGCGGATCAGATATCACCAAGATTCCGGCTGCAAAGGTTCAGGCTTACCTCCAGAATGTCTACGCCGCCGTAAAGAAGGCAGCGGACGGCGGAGTAGTATATAAGGCGAAAGGCTACGCCGGCGACCAGCGCGACGAGAAGTGGATAGGTGTCGGAGTCACCGTAAAGGAAATGCTCGGCGCTGTAGAGTAGCCTCAGCTTGAAAATAAAAAGAAAAAACCGCTGATTTCAGCGGTTTTTTTGTGGTGCTGGGAAGAATCGAACTGCCGACACAAGGATTTTCAGTCCTTTGCTCTACCATCTGAGCTACAGCACCATTTTGCTTTTGGGATTGCAAAGATAGATAAAAATGCGGAAGTCACAAAAATTTTTTCATCTTTCTTGGCTTTGTTGCATTTTAACTCAATAATTGTTATTATTGCATTTGGTTTAATGCATATTAACTACCATTAAAATATAATTGCTTTATGAAAAAGATTCTTGCATTTGCACTTTGCGGAGCACTCATTTTCTCGAGCTGCTCAAGTATGAACAAGGCCGGTAAGGGCACCCTTTGGGGAGCAGGCGGCGGCGCAATAGCCGGAGCAGCACTTGGTTACCTCATCGGCGGAGACCTTAAGTCCGCAGCCATCGGAGCAACCGCAGGCACCGCAGTAGGTGCAACCACAGGAGCCGTCATCGGCCAGAAGATGGACAAGAAAGCAGAAGAGCTTGCAGCCCTCAATGCCAAGGTTGAGACCTTCGAAATCAACGGCCTCGAGGCTATCCGCGTCACTTTCGACAATGGTATCCTCTTCAAGACCAACGAAGTCGTCCTCAGCCCTGAGGCAGAGAAGTCCATCCAGAGCTTTGCCGCCGCAATGGCAGACCTGCCGGACACCGACATCACCATCTGGGGCCACACCGACAACACCGGCACCGCAGCAGTGAACCAGCGCATCTCCAAGCAGCGTGCAGCAGCCGTCGAGAAGTGCCTTGCACAGGCTGGCCTGAAGAACAAGATCGTTGCCGAGGGCAAGTCTTTCGACCTTCCCGTTGCAACCAACGACACCGCTGAAGGCCGCGCCCAGAACCGCCGCGTGGAGGTTTATGTGACCGCTAACGAGGCCATGATCAAGGCCGCCGAAGCCGGAACCCTCAAGTAGTGCTTTCCAGGCGCTACATAAAATTGATACTCCCACTCCGCCTGGAGTGGGAGCCTTGTTATTATCTGTCCGGGGATGTCGGCACCGGGCAGCGCGTAATCGTGAAATTTGCCGGCAGAAGGACTGTCGGGGTGGTGTCCGGGGTTGATATCACCCCAGACATCGATACTTCAAGGATCCAGCCTGTCCTTCAGGCAGACACTGGGCTGGATCCCATATCTGCCCGGGAAATAGAACTCTGGCGCTTTGTTGCTGATTACTACCTATGCACAATAGGAGAAGTGTACAAGGCTGCCTATCCGAGCCAGAAAACGGCCTCCGAAGAGCTTGAAGTGCATAGAACCCAGCGAAAGCAGGCACTGGAATCCCGGGAGGAAGAGATTTGGCGCCAGCGCATTGCCCGGCTGCACTCCAGGCTGGATGCCAAAAATGCAGACCTTGGCCGCAAACACGGAGAGGCCGTGCGCATAAGGCTTGAAGCGCAAAGGGATGCAATCATAGTTGATCTGAAGGAGGCTGAAAGGCGCCTTGCTGACTTGAGCCATAATCTCGGGATTGAAGCCAACGACTTTTCTGCACTCCTGGCCAGGGTGCCGGACCTCAAAGCAGAACCCGCTCTTCTGCGTGCCATTCAGAGCGGTCGGCCAACCCTTCTCAAATCGGCAGACCGCAATTCAGACTACATACAAACCGCTGCACAGACGCTTAGGGCAGGGAAAAACGTATGTATCCTCGTGAATGAAACAGCTCTGGCTGGCCAGTTATGCGACAGCCTCAAGGCAACTTTCGGCGAACTCCTTCTGGTGCATCATTCCAAGATGACCGCAGCTGAGCGCAGGCGCATCAACGGCTCCATCCGTTCCGGCAGGCCCTACATCCTGATCGGCACCCGTTCAGCCATCTTCCTGTCACACAGGGACTTAGGCCTGATAATCGTGGATAACGAAGAATCCGCATTCTACAAGCAGAGCGACACCGCCCCGAGATACAACGCCAGAGACTGTGCAGTGCAGCTCGCGCGCATCCACGGCTGCAGCATTATCCTGGGGTCCGTCTCCCCTTCCCTGGAGTCCATCCTGAATGCACGTAATGGCCGCTATACCCTTCTTGACAGGAACCCCCACGGAGAGCAGCTTCAACGTGCCTGCCGCTTCACACTGATAGATATTCCGGCCGAACGCCGGAAAAACGGCATGCATGGCCCGGTGTCCCGCAAACTTCTTGATGCAATGCGCCGGAGCAAGAGTTCTGCCCTCATCCGCGGCTTCGAGAAGCCGGAAGAACTCGAAGGGCTGGACGCCGATATCCTTACTATCCCTCAGGCGGCGAAAACAGATATGGGCAGATACGAGCTCACTGCAATCCTGAATGCCGACGCTCTCTTTAATCCATCCGACTTCCGCTCAGACGAGCATGCATTCCATTATCTGGAGCGCCTGCGTAGCGTGTGCCCAAGGCTGATTGTCCAGACCAGGCAGGCCGGGCATCAGGTGTTCGGCATGCAGAGCGCAGAAACGCTCCTGGAAGAACGCAGGCAATTCAGTCTGCCCCCTTATACCCGTATGGTAGAACTGCGTTGCTCAAGGCCAGAGGAGCTTGGCAGGGCTCTCAGTGCTGCGGGATTCTCCCCTGCCGTTCTCCCCTCTTCCGTGCGTGTTTCGCTGGCACGGGACAAGAATCTTCTGGAAGCAAAAAGAAAACTCCGGAAAACCGTGGAGGCCTTCCGGAGTAAGTTTAAGGCTGACGTCGTTGTCGACGTCGATCCTATCTGATTACTGAAGCTTGTAAACTACAGGGAATACATAGCTGACGGCAACAGGCTCGCCATTCTGCATACCGGGAGTCCAGGCGGGAGCTGAAGAAACAACGCGGACAGCCTCTGCATCGAGTTCGGGATCAACACCCTTGATAACCCTTACGTTCTGTACGCTACCATCCTTTGCGACCTTGAATTTGAGAACCACACGGCCTTCCTTGCCAGCCTGCTTGGCGGCTTCGGGATAGACAATCTGGCTATTGACCCACTTCAGGAATGCGCTATCGTCGCCACCCTCGAATCCGGGCTTCTGCTGAACAAGGATAAGGGGAATTTCTTCCTCTTCAACAACTTCCTCAACAGCATCAGCGGCCTTTTCGGCAGCGTCTGCTGCGATCTGCTCTGCAGCATTCTCAACGATTTCCTCTGCCTTGTCGGCTGTTTCGGCTGCTGCCTCAACTGCTGCCTTCTCGAGGGGAACAAGCTCGATTCCACGGACCTTCAGCAGAGCATCTATTTCTTCCTCGTCCACACCATTGTCTTCGAGAGCGACATCGAATGCATCGTTGAAGATTGCATCAAGTTCTTCATCATCCTCGATTTTGAACTTCTTGAGAACGGCCTGCTTTGCAGCAACGGCTTCCTTAATGGCGGCATCATCGCCGGATGCAACGGCCTGCACAAGGGCATTGGCGGCCTTCTGAGCCTCTGCAGAAACGGTCTCAGCGCTGGGCTTCTTGGTGTTGCAAGCTACAAAAACGAGTGCAGCGATTGCAAGTAATGAAACGATTTTCTTCATAATGATAATTGTTTATAGATAATAAGGTTTGTCGGCCTAGTATTTTGCAAAAGTATTAAATAATTCAATACGTTATTCACTTGATTCGCACAGGCTGGTCTTCATACAGCAGAAAACGCTTGGCTTTGCGTATCCATTTCTGCTCTTCACTCTTCACATGCTCCTCCACAATGTCGAAGGTGATACCTCCGCGTAGATACTCTGCCATCACCGGGTCGGCAAGCCGCCCATAAAGGCTGTCGTAGATTTGGAACTGGGAATACCTGTCGCTGAGGTACTTCATAAGCTGCACGGTGTGAAGCAGGGAATGGTAGCGCGTGCCTGGCGTCAGGATAAACTGCCATCCAAAGCAGCGTTCGCCTTCATAGATGCCTGCAAGGGGGATGAAAGAGCAGGGCCTGGCCAGCACTCCGTCCGGCACCGGGACCGGATTTCCCTCGGTTTTGATGAAGGGTGCCCCTATCATTTCGTATGGGCGCACCGTTCCGATACCCGGATTGACGTTGGTATCAGTCCATAACTTGCCTCCACAATAGAAGTATGGGGTGAAGACCCCGGCGAAATCTGATGCAGGCGGAACCATCCATGGCATCAGAGTGCGAGGGGTGGATGCCACATTGGCAGATATCACATGCAGATTGAGCTGCGCACCGGTTTCACTGGCATACATCTGAGCCAGCTCTCCGATGGTCAGGCCGTGCCTGTGGGCGGCCGCAGGTGTCCACACATCGCTTTCCCCTGCAGGGAGAGTGCCTTCCACATCCCTTCCGGCAGGATTGGGATGGTCTACTATATAAAGTGACGGGGCATTCTCCATACCCGCCAGGGTGCTGATGAGCCGCAGGACGTCTATCGTAAAAGGGAAATAGCGTGAACCTCCGTCCTGGATCTCCACCACAAGCGCATCAAGGGCCTTCAGCTGATCGGAATCGAAGGAGATGTGAGCTGTGCCCGGCACGGCCTCATCCCCCGGAAGGAACACGGTCTCCAGGTTGCCACGCCTGCGGAAGATGTCGTAGAGGTATGCTCCGCTTTCAGCATCCCAACTGGCCTGGGTGCAGAAAACCCCGACCCTGCCTTCCTGCAGGGCCTTGTCGAGTTGGTCTCCCAGAGGTGTTGTGCGGAAAGAAAACATCAGCCTATGATCTTTTTCGCCAGTGCAACCACTTCGTTGCCAAGGGCCTCGGCTCTTTCAGCGGTAGGTGCTTCGGAATACACGCGGATAATGGGTTCGGTGTTGGACCTGCGGAGATGCACCCATTCGCGGGTGGATTCGAAGTCCACCTTGACACCGTCTATGGTATTGACTTTCTCATTCTTGAAAGTCTCCTTCATGGCTTCGAGTATCTTGTCGATAAGGGCGCTGTCGCTCAGGTCGATGCGGTTCTTGGCAATGTAATACTGAGGCAGAGTCTTCTTGTACTCGCTGACACTCAGGCCGTTATGGGCAAGCTTACTAAGGAAGAGGGCCACTCCCACCATGGCATCGCGGCCGCAGTGGCTGGCAGGGTAGATGACTCCCCCATTGCCTTCTCCTCCGATCAGGGCATTCACTTCATGCATCTTTGTGGTCACGTTCACCTCACCCACCGCAGAGGCATAATAGCTGCCGCCATGGGCCTCGGTCACATCGCGCAGCGCGCGGCTGGAAGACAGATTGGACACGGTCGCCAGATTCTTGACCCCCTTCCGGACGGCCTCGTCCAGAAGGTAGTCGGCAACAGCAACCAGGGTATATTCCTCCACGAAAGGCTGCCCGTCTTCACAGATGAAGGCGAGGCGGTCCACATCGGGATCCACGCTGATGCCCAGATCTGCCTTCTCCCGGACAACGGTTTCACTGAGGTCCACGAGGTTTTTGGGCAGAGGTTCAGGGTTGTGGGCGAAGTCCCCGGTGGGTTCGCCATTCAGGGTAATGCACTCTACACCAAGCTTTTGCAGCAGGCGAGGCATGATGATACCACCTACTGAGTTTATAGCGTCCAGAACAACCTTGAAACCTGCTTTGCGGATGGCTTCAGCATCTACAGCTTCCAGGGCCAGCACGGCTTCAATATGCTCGTCGGTGTAGTCATGGTCGCTTATGGTGCCAAGATCATCCACCTCCGCGAAATCGAATTCGCCCTTCTCGGCGCAGTCCAGAATGGCCTGCCCCTGCACCGCGGTGAGGAATTCACCATGCTCGTTCAGGAGCTTGAGAGCATTCCACTGACGCGGGTTATGTGATGCGGTTAGGATGATGCCCCCGTCGGCGTTTGCAAAACGCACCGCCAGTTCAGTAGTGGGAGTGGATGCAAAACCGCAGCGGACCACATCGACTCCGCACGCAATCAGCGTGCCGCAGACCAGGTTTTCCACCATCAGCCCGCTCAGGCGGGCATCCCTGCCTACAACAACTTTATACTTTTTGCCATTGGGCGCCTTACGCTTGCGCAACTCGCTGCAATAGGCGTAACAGAATTTAACAATGTCTACGGGGGTGAGGGCCTCTCCGGGCACGCCTCCGATGGTCCCCCTGATTCCGGAAATGGATTTTATAAGTGTCATATTGCAAAGATAATAAAATAAAAGAGGCAACGACCTTGTCGCTGCCTCTTTTTATCCTGTGAGGAGAAAGACTTATTTCTTTCTTGCCTTGTATCTCTGGTAGAACATATCAACGCGGCCGGCGGTGTCGACAATCTTGGTCTTGCCGGTGTAGAACGGGTGAGATGTGTTGGAAATCTCAACCTTTACGAGGGGATATTCAACTCCGTCGAGGGTGATGGTCTCCTTGGTGGTGGCGCAGCTCCTCGTGATGAAGGTGTCCTCGTTTGACATATCCTTGAAAACTACAAGACGGTAGGATTCGGGATGGATTCCTTTTTTCATTTTTACTAGTAATTAATAGAAATCTTGTAGTGGGTAGGAGAATCGAACTCCTATTGCGAGATTGAGAATCTCGAGTACTAACCGTTATACGAACCCACCGTTAGCGTTTGGGACTGCAAAGATAGACATTTTTGGTTTACCTGCAAATTTTTTTATTAAATTTGTAAGTATGAAAACTTTAAAGAAAATCCTCATCATTACGATTGTCGTCCTGCTCCTTTTAGCAGGAGGCTGGGTATTCATCCACTTTTTCTGGGTGTTCGGCACAGGCGTAAAGGCTGGAGAGCTCAATCAGGTAGTGTACAAAGGCTGGGTCTGGAAGACCTATGAGGGGCGCCTGATCATGAGCGGCTTCAAGAATGACAAGAAAGGCAGCGGTCTGCAATCCAATGAGTTCAGCTTCTCGGTAGACAAGCATGCGGAAGGCCGCAAAGCCAACGGAGCCGTGTATTCCGTTGCCGATTCACTGATGCGCTGCAGCGGCAAACTGGTGCAGGTGAAGTACAGGGAATACCGTGGCGCACTCCCATGGAGAGGCGTCCAGAAGTTCGTGGTATACGACATTTTGAATGTCAGTGACCCCGCACGCATCAACACAATACCCATCGATACAGGAGAATGATTTCATCTATCCTATTTGCAGCTCTGCTGCAGATTCTTTCCGTCCATCCTGCCGGTGAGGGCGGAAAACTGCTTTCCATGCGCGATGCTGTGGCAAGCGGCGAGTATTACCCCCATACCAAGGCCTGGCATTGGGAAGGCAACGAGCTCAAGGAAGGCCGTGCCACATCCCATCCGTCCAGTTTCGCCCTCCCCAGGGAAGATGCCGAGGGCATAGTCATCGGCCAGAGCGTCTCCCGCAACGAGTTTGGCATAAACGGTGGCGTATTCCCCTCTCCCTCAGGGAAATACATCGCGGTCTACAGGAAAGACGAGAGCGCTGTCACGCAGTTTCCCCTGCTGGATATAAGCACTCGCACCGGCAGCCTCGAGCAGATACGCTACCCCATGAACGGGATGGCTTCCGAGCACATATCGCTGCTGGTCTGCGACACTCTCGGGAATGTCCTCACCACCATTGTGCCAACGGAGTTCACCGACGAGCGCTACCTGACCTGCGTCAGCTGGAGTCCGGACGACAAGTACATCTTCATCCAGGTCCTGGACCGCGAGCAGCATCACATGGTGCTGAACCAATACCGGGCGGATAACGGCGGATTCGTCCGCACCATCCTCACCGAGGAGAACTCCGCCTGGGTGGAGCCCCAGGATCCTCTCCACTTCATCAAGGGCAGATACGATTTCATCTACCGCACCGACAACCGCGACGGGTTCAAGAACCTCTACCTCTGCGATACCCTGGGCACGGTCCGCCGCCTGACCATGGTGGATGCCGACGTGCAGTATGTGGCGGATGACGGCCGCTGGGTATATTACACTTCTGCCGAGGTATCCCCCATCGAGAACCATCTTTTCCGCATAGACATAGGAAAGAAGCCCCTCAAACGCGCCAGGTTCGGGAAGCCGCAGAGGCTAACCCACGATGAAGGCTGGCACAACGTAAGCCTGAACAGCGACTGCACCCGTTTCATCGACAGCTGGAGTTCATTCAACGTGCCGGGGAAAACGGCTGTGAGAAGTGTCGACGGTGAGTCTTCCGAGCTTCTCTACGAGGCTCCCGATCCCCTTTCCGGCCTTTCTACCGGCGAGATCGAGATCGGCAAGCTGCCATCTGCTGACGGCAAGTTCGACAACTACTACCGCCTCTACAAACCCCTTGGCTTCGATCCGGCAAAGAAATATCCGGTAATCGTATATGTGTACGGCGGCCCGCACTCACAGATGGTGCAGGACAGTTGGCTGGGCGGTGTACGCCTCTGGGAACTGCTCATGGCCCAGAAGGGTTATATAGTGTATGTTCAGGATAACCGGGGCACTTCCAACCGGGGTGCGGCTTTCGAGAAGGCCATCAACCGGCAGTGCGGACAGGCCGAAATGGCCGACCAGGTGGCCGGCATACGCGAGCTCATGAAACAGCCCTGGGTGGACAGCGAACGCATAGGCGTGCACGGCTGGAGCTACGGAGGCTTCATGACAATCTCCCTGCTCACCAATTATCCCGACATCTTCAAAGTCGGCGTTGCCGGAGGCCCGGTAATAGACTGGAAATGGTACGAGGTAATGTACGGCGAACGCTATATGGACACCACCGCCAGCAATCCAGAGGGCTTTGCAAAGACCTCGCTTATTAACAAGGCGGCATCCCTCAAGGGCAAGCTTCTCATATGCCAGGGTGCCATAGACAATACCGTGGTGTGGCAGCACAGCCTCAGTTTCGTGCAGGAATGCATAGCGCACGGCGTGCAGCTGGACTACTTCCCCTACCCCCGCTCCGAGCACAACGTACGGGGCATCTGGAGGGTGCATCTGATGGACAAGGTTACTGATTATTTCGATCTATACTTATGAAACAATACATTCAAGACAACAAGCAGAGATTCTTCGACGAACTCTTTTCCGTGCTGAGGATTCCCTCCATCAGCGCCAAGGCTGCCAACAAGGCGGATATGCGCCGCTGCGCGGAGAGGCTTGCCGTGCTGCTTGTGGAAGCCGGCGCCGACGAGGCCCAGGTGCTGTCCACTGACGGCAATCCCGTGGTTTTCGGGAGCAAGACCATAGATCCCAAGGCCCGCACCGTGCTGGTGTACGGCCACTATGACGTGCAGCCCCCGGAGCCGCTCGAGCTCTGGCGCACAGACCCTTTCCAGCCTGTGCTGGGGCCCGATCCCGCCACCGGGGCGGAAGCCATCTGGGGCCGCGGGGCCAACGACGACAAAGGCCAGCTGTTCATGCACATAAAGGCCTTCGAATTCCTGCTTTCCACCGGCCGGCTCAAGCATAACGTAAAGTTCCTTTTCGAGGGCGAAGAGGAAATAGGATCCCCTTCCCTGCCCAAGTGGATGAAGGAGAACAAGAAACTGTTGAAAGCAGATATCTGCCTGGTCTCAGACACCACTATGATATCGGACAAGGTGCCTTCCATCAACTGCGGAATGCGCGGCCTGAGTTATCTGGAAGTAAAGGTGACCGGCCCCAACAAGGACCTGCATTCCGGGCATTACGGCGGCGCCGTGGCCAACCCCATAACCACGCTCTGCGAGATGATAGCATCGCTTCACGATGCCGACGGACGCGTGGCTGTGCCCGGTTTCTACGACAAGGTTGTGGAGCTCTCCAAGGCCGACAGGGCCCAGCTCGCCCGAGCTCCGTTCGATCTCGAAGAATACAAGGAATTCCTTGATATCAAAGAGGTTAAGGGCGAAAAAGGATACAGCACCCTGGAGCGCACCGGCATCCGGCCCTGCCTTGATGTGTGCGGCATATGGGGCGGCTACACCGGCGAAGGCGCAAAGACAGTCCTGCCTTCCGTGGCGCATGCCAAGATATCGATGCGACTGGTTCCAAACCAGCGAAGCGCCGAGATCACCAGACTCTTCGCCAGGCACTTCAAGAGAATCGCCCCCAAATACGTGAAGGTAGAGGTCAAGGAGTGCGAAGGCGGAGACGGTTTCCTGATTCCCATTGGTTCCGAGGCATATAAGGCGGCATCCCGCGCCATGGCCGAAGTCTATGGGGTAGAACCGGTTCCCGCACGCGGAGGCGGCAGCATCGCAGTTCTTGCCGAGATGCAGAAGATACTGGGGATAGATCCCCTCCTGATGGGCTTCGGGCTCGAACGCGACACCATCCACTCCCCCAATGAGAGTTATCTTCTCAGCCAGTTCTTTGCGGGAATGGAATCGATCGCAAAGTTTTATCAGTATTATCCAGCCAAATAGAAATATGAAAGCCATCCGTGCCCTCCTGCTGATTGCAGCAGCATTCATCTGCGCCAGCGCATTTGCTCAGGAAGAGTATGATCCCGTTGCCAGGGCTGAGGCCCAGGTTGTTTCAGGGAATGCCCGTTTTACAGTGCTCACGCCGCGTCTGATCCGTATGGAATGGGCGGAAGACGGTGTTTTCGAAGACAGGGCGAGCCTGGGAATAGTCAACCGTAATCTTCCTATTCCCTCTTTCAAGGTCAAGAAAAGTTCAAAACAGACCGTAATCACCACTTCTGCGCTCACTCTCACCTACAAGGGGAACGCGGAGTTCTCGGCAGATAACCTGAGCGTGGTCTTCCAGATGGCCGACCCCAAGGCAAGGAAAGGCACTAAAAAGGTCAGCTGGAAGCCCGGGATGGACGATTCCGGCAACCTGCTGGGCACAGCCCGCACCCTGGACGGCTTCGATTATGTAGACAAGAAAGCCTCGGGGCAGTACACCAAGGAGCCCTTCGACAAAGGAGTGGTTTCCCGCGACGGCTGGGCGGTCATAGACGAATCCGGCAGGCATCTGTTCGAAAAGACGGATACCGACTGGCAGTACTGGGTAACGGTGCCCGGGGAAGGCAGGCATATCGACTGGTATCTCTTTGCATACGGGCACGACTACGTTGCGGCCGTATCCGATTTCACCAAGATTTCCGGCAAGATTCCCCTCCCTCCCAAATATGCCCTGGGATACTGGTGGTGCCGCTACTGGCTGTATTCCGACTATGAACTGGTAGACCTCGCCCAGCATTTCAGGGATTTCAGCATCCCTGCCGACGTGATGATAATCGACATGGACTGGCACGACACCTTCGAGATGGGCGCAGCCGGCCGCGGATACCAGAGAGATGCTGCCGGCGAGCGCAAGGGCTGGACAGGTTACACTTGGAAGAAGGAACTCTTCCCCAACCCAGGAAACCTGCTACAGGAGCTTCACAACTATGGTTTCAAGACATCCCTGAACCTCCATCCGGCATCCGGTCTGCAGGTTTTCGAAGAGCCCTACGAACGCTTCGTAAAGGACTATCTCTCCCGTGCCGGAGAGGATTATGACGGCCCACGCGGCTATAAGGACGCCGACGGCAATCCCGTCTATGTCCCCTTCCGCATGGACCAGCCAGCATGGGCCGATGCATACTTCAACTCGGTTCTTGATCCCATGACCAGGATGGGAGTGGATTTTTGGTGGCTGGACTGGCAGCAGTTCATGACCAGCAAGTATATCCCCGGCCTCAGCAACACCTTCTGGCTCAACCATACCTTCTGGTGGCATCAGGTGCGTCAGTCCGCCAAATACGGCCAGGATGCCGCCAGGCCTATGATCTACCACCGCTGGGGCGGAATAGGCAGCCACCGCTATCAGGTAGGCTTCTCCGGCGACACCTATGCCACATGGAAAGTGCTCGGCTACCTGCCCTGGTTCACGGCAACCGCAGCGAACGTGGGCTATGGCTACTGGGGTCACGATATAGGCGGGCACATCCAGCGCCGTGGTGGAAAGAACACAGATCCGGAGCTCTACACCAGATGGCTTCAGAGCGGGGTCTTCACCCCCATCTTCAAGACCCATTCCACAAAGGACATGAGTATGGAGAAGCGTTTCTGGGTCTTCCCGGACCACTTCGATCCCATGCGTGAGGCAATCCGCCTGCGCTATAACCTCTCCCCTTACATATATGGTGCTGCCCGTCAGGCATACGACACCGGCATCTCCATCTGCCGCCCGCTCTACTATTATTATCCCGAAGAGCAGAAGGCCTATGATTCCAGGGAAGAGTTCTTCTTCGGGGATGACATCCTGGCCACTGTGCTCTGCGAGCCGGCCGACAAGACCACAGGCCTTACAAAAAGGGACCTCTGGTTCCCCGCCGGCAACGACTGGTACGATGCCTCCACCGGCAAGATGTACGTCGGAGGCACCGAGGCCACTGCGAGCTATACCATCAATGAGAATCCCTATTTCGTGCGCGCAGGGGCCATCATCCCCATGGCCTCTCCGGAGATCAAGTCGCTCCAGGAAGCCAGCAACGAGAACTGGTACATGCTGGTTCCCGGGCAGGGCGAAGGCAGCACCACTCTTTATGAGGACGACGGAGTTTCCCAGGCCTACGGCAGTGCTTTTGCCACCACGGAGGTCCTGCGTAAGGTGGATGCAGACGGCATCTCCGTTACCGTCAAGCCCCGCCAGGGCTCATTCAAGGGCATCAGCGCCACCCGCAAGGTGCGCATAGTGCTGGATGGAGCCACCGCACCCTCCAAGGTAAATGTCAATGGCCGCAACATTCCCTACAGCCGCTATGCCGCAAAGGATGCTGCCGCCGGAAAGGAAGTCTGGGGATATAACGGCGAGGAACTCGCAGTTATAATCTACCTGGCTGAGAGCGCCGCATCTGGGCAGCTCGACGTGGAATGCGACAGCCATTTCGCCTTCACAGAAGGCCAGAAGGGCGTTCTCAAGAGGATGCGCAGGATTACTCCCGAAGCAAAGACCGTCTTTGCCTCATCTATCAGCAATCACCTTCAGCTCACACCCGAGCTTCTCCGCTTTGCCGGCACCGCCAGCTATATAACGGAAAATCCCTGCGGTGCAGGGACTTACCTTGAAGATCTTTCAACCGAAGCTCTTAAGAAGGACCTTTCCAACCACAAGCTTCCGGAAGATTTCCTGAAGAAACTCTTCGCCCAGATATCCGTCTGGGAAAAGCTCTAGATTCGCTTTAGAATTTGTTCAGTCTCTGCTTCGTAACCGGGTTTACGGAGCAGGGCGAACATATTCTTCTTGTAGGCCTCCACACCGGGCTGGTTGAAGGGATTTACGCCGAGAAGATATGCGCTGACCCCACAAGCAAACTCGAAGAAGTAGAAGATGGCGCCGAGGTTGTACTCGTCTATCTTCTCCACGGAAACCTCAAGCTGGGGCACTCCACCGTCGATATGGGCGAGTTTTGTGCCGAGGGCTGCCATGGCATTGCAATGCTCCACATGCTGGCCTGCAAGGTAGTTGAGCTGGTCCAGGTTCTGCTCATCGCTGCCGATTACAACGCTGCGGCCTGCCTTCTCTGCCTTGACCACTGTTTCGAACATCACGCGGTCCCCTTCCTGTATGAACTGACCGACTGAGTGGAGGTCGGTGGTGTTGTTTACGGATGCGGGGAAGATACCCTTCTGGTCTTTACCCTCGGACTCGCCGTAAAGCTGCTTCCACCATTCGCCGAGATACTGGAACTTGGGATTGTAGTTCACCAGGACCTCAACCTTCTTGCCAAGCTCGGAATAAAGCAGGTTGCGCATGGCTGCATACTCCACCGCAGCATTCTTCTCCTCTTTCACAAGGAGGGACTCACGCTCATCGGCAGCGCCTTTCAGCATTGCGCGGACGTCGAATCCGGCAAGCACGATGGGCAGGAGCCCGACGGGGGTTAGGACGGAGTAACGGCCGCCCACATTGTCCGGAACCACGAATGTGCGGTATCCTTCCTGGGTCGCAAGAGTCTTGAGGGCGCCCTTCTTCGCATCGGTGATGGCCACGGTGCGCACGGCTGCCTCAGCCTTGCCGTACTTCTTTTCGAGATATTCCTTGACGATGCGGAATGCAACGGCAGGTTCGGTGGTGGTGCCGGACTTGGAAATAACCACGCAGGCAGCATTGCTCTGCTCCACGAGGTCCATCAGCTCGGCAAGATAATCTTCACTGAGGTTGTTGCCTGCGAACACGACGCGGATTTCACCTTCCGGACGCACAAACTGGTGCGAGAGTGCCTCGATGGCGCAGCGGGCGCCGAGATAGCTTCCGCCAATGCCTATTACGACGGCAAGATTGACTCCACGGGCCTTCCAGTCGGCCTTAATAGCCTCGAATTCAGCAATCAGGCTCTCCGGAGTATCTACAGGAAGAGTCTTCCATCCGAGGAAATCGTTACCGGCTCCCTTTTCGCCCTGAAGCACATCGAATGCTTCCAGAGCCTTTCCAACGTATTCTTTGTAAACGGATTCTTTAACGAAGGAGCTGCAGCCCCCTAATACAACTTTTACCATATTCTATATCTTTTAGTTTCTTCTGGCGGACGCAAAAATACGAAAAATCCAGTATAATTGAAATATGAAACCTGCACCCATACTCCTAACCATCCGTATCTGCTTCAATTGCTACGCCCTTGGTGCCAAGCCGGTAAAGGTGATGCTGGGGCCGGTGCAACTTTACTGAAGCGCCTGCAGCCAGTTGGAAATCAGCGTAACCCGCTCCGCAAATATCTTATAATCAAGCGATTCGAAAGTATCGCCTTCCCGATTTGTGTTCATGGTGATTCCGGATGTGAACATCAGCACGGGTATCCCCCGGTCCAGAAACACCTTATGGTCGCTCACCTTGCGGTAAAACAAATCGGTGAAGGAACGGCTGCCATAATAGTCGTAATACAGATGAAGGGCGGTTTCCATGTTCGCCTTCTCCAGGCTCCGCTGCCAGCCGTTGCCGCCCAGCACTATCAGGTAGTTCTTCCAGAACTTGTCCGGAGGCGACATGGTGCTGCCGAGGATATCCAGGCTCACCACCATGCGGAGGCGCCTTTTGCCAATGAAGGATTTCAGGGCCTCTGCCCCGGCCAGATTAACGTTATGGGCATCTACGAAAGCGATGATTACATCGTCCCGGTCTTTCAGCCGGGAAGCCAGGGACAGGAGTGCAGCCACTCCGGATGCGTTGCTGTCGGCACCTGGATAGAGGCGGGCGCCTATCCTTCCAAGCCCGTCGTAACTTGCCATCAGCAGGATTGCCGCCTTGCTCCCCTTTTGCTTTGTCACCAGATTGCGCCCCACTGCCCCACGCTCTGTGCGGAATGTGTCATATTCGACTTCGTACCCCAGCGAATGGAGGCGCCGGATCAGGTAGAAAGCGGCTCCTGTGGCGCCGGGAGTCCCGGTCTGCCGCCCGGCGCAAAGGCTGTCTGACAGGAACTCCACATCCCTTCGCAGTTCGTCTCCAAGTTGCCCTCCAGGGCCATCCGAAGGGGATGCGTCCGCCCAGACCGAATGCACCAGCATGCAGATAATGAGAATTATTTTTGCCGTACGGGCGGAATTAGGCATAATAAATGTTATATTTGCTTGATTGTGCGCAAAGCATTACAAAAGTAATGAAAAAGTTCGGGCTGGCAATACTCTTTTTATTCTCAGTGGCATTCATGCCATACGGCAGGGTGTCGGCCCAGTACGATAAAGATGTCTTCTTCCTTCGCGGCAGGCAGGCGTTCGCCGACGGCAAATATGCCATGGCCATAGAGAATTTCAATGTGCTGGCGCGCCTGGACACCACCGATTACTGGAACTACTTCTACCGGGGCATCTCCAAATACAACCTCGGGGACATACGTGGTGCCCAGCAGGATTTCGACCGCTCGGTGCGGCTGAACCCTGTTTTCACCAACGGCTACCACTACCGCGGCATCACCCGCAGCCGCCAGGGGCAATACGAAGAAGGCTTGAAGGACCTGGACCGCGCCATCGAACTCCGTCCCGGATTCGCAGGCATCTATTTCAGCCGGGGTGTCACATATTTCCTTGCCCAACGCTTCGACGAGGCCATCGCAGACTTCGACCGATACATCAAGAAAGAGCCGAAAGATCCGGGTGCATACCTTAACCGGGGTGCCTGCTGGCTTTTCTGTAAAGATACGGTGAAGGCGCTCGCGGACTACAACAGGGCCATCAAGCTGGACCGATACGACCCGGAAGGTTACATCCGCCGGGGCCGCCTGTATGCTGCCAGCAACGACTTTGAAAAGGGCATAGCAGACATGGACCTTGCCATCAGACTGGACTCTACCAATACCTTCGCCTATTTCAACCGTGCGCTCATGCACTCAGAGTCGGGCAGGCCCAGGGAAGCTATGGCAGACCTGGACAGGGTGCTGAAAGATGAGCCCGGAAATGCCCTCACCCTCTACAACAGGAGCCTCCTGAAGGCCCAGGTCGGGGATTTCGAAGGTGCTCTGGACGACATGGACCGTGTCATAGGCATCAACCCCGGCAACGTGCTGGCCTTCTTCAACCGCGCCGGCTTCTTCATAGAGATGGGGCGCTGGCAGGATGCCCTGGAAGACTACAACATGGCTATCGCCCTGTATCCGGATTTTGCCAAGGCCTATATGAACCGCTCCTATGTAGAGAACATGATGGGCAGGAAGAAGGCGTCCAAGGCGGACTACGAGATTGCCCGGAAAAAGGTTGCGGAATACCAGAGCAAACATGCCAGCGGCCAGGCGGATTTTGCGGACACCACCCGCAAATACAGCTCCCTGCTGGCCCTCGACGCCGATTTTGCCAAGAAGGACTTCGACGACGAACTCCTCCAGCATAGAGACATCGATATTCGTCTGAAAGCCCTGTACAAATTTAAGATTGCCGGCAACGGAGAAGACGGGGTCATGCTCCTGCGCAGGGACTTCGAGAACCCTCTGGTAGAGCGCTTCGAGGCCTCTGTCCCCATCCCCGTCACGGTTACAAACGAAGATTTGCAGGCCGTACGCCTGGGGAGGAGCCTCGGGAGCATCCTGGCCGGAGACAGCAGCGCCGGAGCCGGCAACAGCAGACTGACGCCTTCCCAGATCAGCTTCATCCATGGCATCTACGAGGTGCAGAACAAGCAGTACAATGCAGCCCTGGGCTATTTCGACAAGGCTGTCAAGATGGCTGAAGATGATTCCATGCGGGACCGTTACTCCCGTTTCTATAAAGCATTCTACCTTATGAACAGAGGGGTCCTCCGTGCAGAGATGATAGACTTTATAGCCAGCATGGAGCGTAACGTGCAGACTCTCACCATGGACGACCAGGGCACCATACGCGCCAGGGTCAGCGACCGTGTCGACCGCAGTTACGATTACTCCGATGCCATCGCCGACATGCGGGAGGCCATACGCATACTGCCGGATATCCCCTACCTCTACTTCAATCTGGGCAACCTCTATTGCCTGTCGAGCCAGATGGTGGAGGCAATTGAGAACTACGGGAAGGCCATCAGCATCTACCCATACATGGGTGACGCCTACTACAACAGGGGCCTTGCACTAATCTTCATAAAAGACAAGGAGAAGGGATGCATAGACCTTTCCCGCGCCGGAGAACTTGGCGTGAGCGATGCATACAGCGTTATTTCCAAGTACTGCAAGAGCGATGATCAGCAATAAGATAGTGTTCCAGTCCCTCTCCAGCGGCAGCTGCGGCAACTGCTACTTCCTCCATATGGACGGAGAAAACGGCGGTGCCGGCATATTGATAGACGCCGGTGTCAGCATGAGGCACCTGAAGGGAGAGCTGCAGAAAAACGGATTCACATTCGACGATGTCGATGCCATACTGATCACCCACGACCACATGGACCACATCCACAATCTGGGTCCCTATTGCAAGCGCCTGATGAAACCGGTATGGATGACCCGCAAACTCAGAGGATCGCTCGCAACACATTGGATGACAGGCGAATATCTTGGCCCCGTGGTTAAAAACCTGCAGGATACGGACTGGTCTGAGATCGTGCCCGGCAAAATCAGGGCCCGCCAATTCATAGTTCCCCACGACGCCACCCAGACAGTTGGCTACTGCATACGGCTGGAAGACTATGTGTTTGTGATAATGACAGATATCGGCCGCATGACAGACGAGGCCCTGAGCTATGCATCTCTGGCCTCTACGGTGGTGATCGAGGCAAACTACGATCTGGACATGCTCCGCCACGGGCCGTACCCTCTGGAATTGCAGAACCGCATCTGCGGAGGGAACGGACACCTGTCCAATGCAGAATGTGCGGACGCCATCAGGGATTTTATCCATCCCGGGCTGGAAAATGTGTTCCTATGCCACCTGAGCGAGCACAACAATACTCCCCTCAAGGCCGTGGAGGCCTGCCTCCCGTCCGTAGAGGGCACCGGCATCCGACTCCTGGCCCTGCCCCGCCAGAGCGCTTCGCCGATGTTCATATTGTAATTTTGATTATATTTGTAAGAATGAAAGCATTCTGGTCGATGTTGCGGCGCTACGTGCGTCCATACAATAAATACCTTGGGGGTTCAGTGCTGATGAACGTGCTCAGTGCGGTCTTCAACATCTTCTCTTTCACTCTGATTATCCCGGTGCTGAAGATTATCTTCCAGATGGAAGAAAAGGCATACACTTTCATCCCCTGGGGCCAGGGAGAGTTCAAGGAAACCCTCGTAAACAATTTCTACTGGTTCGTATCCCAGTATATGGTCGACCACGGCCCGGTAGTCACACTGTTCGTGCTTGCGGGCATCCTTATCTTCATGACAGCGCTCAAAACTTCATGCTATTTCGGTTCCACCGCGGTAATGGTGCCCCTGCGCACCGGCATCGTGAAGGACATGCGCATGGAGATCTACAATAAAATCCTGTCCCTTCCCCTGGGATTCTTCAGCCAGGAGCGCAAAGGGGACATCATAGCCCGCATGAGCGGCGACGTGCAGGAAGTGGAGAGTTCCATCACCGGTTCGCTGGACATGCTTATCAAGAATCCCATCCTTATCGTCTTCTATATCGGCACCCTGGTTTTCATTTCCTGGAAACTCACCCTCTTCGTGCTGGTGTTTGCCCCGCTGATGATGTGGCTGATGGGCGTGATAGGGCGCAACCTGAAGAAGAAATCCACTGAGGCTCAGGCACTTTGGAGCGATACCATGAGCCAGGTCGAAGAGACCCTGGGCGGGCTGCGCGTAATCAAGGCCTTCCTCGCCGAGAAGATGATGGGCGAGCGTTTTGACAAGGTGACCGGTGCCATGCGCCGCAAGAATGCACGCGTGTCCACCCGACAGGCGCTGGCACACCCGGTGAGTGAGTTCCTTGGCACGATGATGATCAGCATAGTGCTCTGCTTCGGCGGATACCTTATTATCAAGGATGACTCTTTCATCGATGCTCCTACCTTCATTTTCTACATGGTGATACTCTACAGTGTCATCCAGCCTATCAAGGACCTCTCCCGCGCAGCATACAACATTCCCAAGGGCCTGGCCTCCATGGAACGCATAGACAAGATCCTGGATGCCCAGAACACCATACGCGAGACCGAAGGAGCCAAGGACATCACTTCGTTTGCCGAGGCTATCCGCTTCGACCACGTCAATTTCAGCTATGAGGCTGGCCGCCAGATCCTTTCGGATATCAACCTGGTCATCCCCAAGGGCAAGACCATTGCCATAGTCGGAGCCTCCGGAGGAGGCAAATCCACACTTGTCGACCTTATACCCCGCTTCTATGATGTGGATTCAGGCAGAATCAGCATAGACGGAACGGACATACGGGAGTTTAAACTGGACAGCCTGCGCGCCCTCATGGGTAATGTAAACCAGGAGCCCATCCTCTTTAACGACACCATTTTCAACAATATAGCCTTCGGGGTTGAGAATGCCACCGAAGAGCAGGTAATAGAGGCTGCAAAGATTGCAAACGCGCATGATTTCATCATGGAGAAGGAGGAAGGCTACCAGACCAACGTGGGCGACCGCGGATGCAAGCTCAGCGGAGGTCAGCGCCAGCGCATAAGCATAGCCAGGGCCGTGCTCAAGAACCCTCCCATCCTGATTCTGGACGAAGCTACCGCAGCTCTGGATACGGAAAGCGAACGGGCCGTGCAGGAAGCTCTGGAGCGGCTTATGAGCAACCGCACAACAGTCGCCATCGCCCATCGCCTGAGCACCATCAAAGACGCCGACGAGATCATCGTAGTAGATGAAGGCCGCATAGTAGAGCGCGGCCGCCACGACGAACTGATTGCACTGGGCGGATACTACAAGAAACTTCACGACATGCAGGCCTTATGACGACACCCAAGACCATACTCGCCCGTATACTCTTCTTCCTGTATCTGGCGGCTATCGCCTTCCTGTGCTTCATGCACGTGGACAAGCTTCCCGATGTAGAAAAGATCCTCTTTGGGATTCCGGCCGACAAACTGGCGCATTTCCTCATGTTCCTGCCCTTCCCCATCCTGGCGTATCTTGCATACGACCACCTGACCAACAGATTCTGGAGCGCCGTGCTGTTTTCTGCCGCCACCTTCATTATAGGCGCCCTGCTGGCTTACGGCACCGAATATGTGCAGGGGAAACTCCCCTATCGCTCAATGGACATCAACGACTTCAAAGCGGATGCATTGGCCCTTGCGATAAGCAGCGTATTCGTTTTCATAATAGATGTAACCCACCTGCAAAAACGCAAGAACTGAGCATGCTTCGTAAAGTCCTGACCGCTGCCGCTATTTTGCTGACAAGCATTTCTGCAAACGCCCAGAAAGCCATTCTGGAGGCATTCAAGCCAGTTTCGGACTCCATTTCCGTGCTTGCGAAGGAGCACTTCCGCGTGCGGTCCCACCTTCAGTTGAACAAGGCCATGAAACGCGGGCAGGTGCTGGACCTCTACTTCACCAAGGAGCTTGGGGATTATCCCTGGCGGGCAGGCGATCCGCAGTGGTTCCGCAGCCAGCTGAAGGCGCTCTGGCCAGAAGAGGTGAAGCAATACACCCTGGGAGGAGTCTGGTGCGAAAGTGTCGACCTGGCAGAACTGGCCCAGCCCGCCCTGGGAAACAACGGCCAGCCAAAGGATTTTCGTTTCAAAGTAAAAGCTCCATCCCGCAGTCTTTTCATCGAAGAAAGCGGGTCATACAAGGCCGACAGGGGCCTCAGGGGCAGGAATATAGCCCTCTGGCAAAGCCACGGGCGCTACTTCGACAACGGAGCCGGCGCCTGGAGCTGGCAGCGCTCCCCCAACTGGCGCACCAATGAGGATCTGTACACTCAGAGTTATGTGCTTCCCTTTCTGATCCCCATGCTGGAAAGGGCCGGTGCATATGTGATTACTCCCCGAGAGAGAGATACCAACGCCCTTGAGGTAGTAATCGACAACGACAGATCCTTCCGTTCCCCTGGATTCCCGGTCCGGACCCATGGTTCCTATAAGGAAAAAGGAAGCTGGAGAGATGCCGGAGAAGGTTTTGCCGACAAAAAAGAAGTTTATGTGAAGGACGATAATCCCTTCACCATGGGCACTGCCCGCCAGGCCGCCTGCATGGCAGGGAAAGGGAATGCCTCCATACGCTGGAATCCCGAGCTGGAAAGCAACGGCCGCTACTGCGTCTATATCTCATATAAAAGCCTTCCCAACAGTTCATCCTGTGCCAGATATACGGTAGAGCATCGCGGAGGCCGTTCCGAATTCATTGTAAACCAGAAAATTGGAGGAGGCACATGGGTCTTCCTCGGGGAATTCGAACTGGGCCCGGACTCCTATATCACCCTGGACAACGGCACGCCATCCGGCCACAAGACAGACAGGAACTGCGTAGTGAGCGCAGATGCCGTGCGGATAGGAGGCGGCATGGGCAAGATAGCCCGCGGGAAAGGCAAGGACAGTTCCGAATGGGAAACTTCCGGCCTTCCTTCCTACCTGGAAGGAGCTTCCTACTGGGAGCAGTGGGCAGGAATGCCCTACGAGCGCATCCACCAATGGAGTACGGACTACACCTGCGACTACGCGTCCCGCGGCGAATGGGTTAAGATGATGAAGGACGACAAGAATCTACCCATCGACCTCTCGCTTGCATTCCATACCGATGCCGGAGTGACCCCCAACGATTCCATAGTCGGCACCCTGGCCATCTACACGCTTAAAGCGGACGGAAAACGAAAGTTCGAGAACGGCGCCGACCGGGCCGCCTGCCGCCTTCTGACGGACTGGATACAGACACAGATAGTGGAGGATCTGCGTTCGGATTACGATTCACTCTGGACGCGCAGGCAGACCTGGAACCGTTCGTATTCTGAATCCCGCACCACCGACGTGCCCGCTATTCTTCTGGAACTACTTGCACATCAGAACTTTGCAGACATGAAGTTCGGGCTGGACCCGGCCTTCCGCTTCGATGTATGCAGGGCTGTCTACAAGGGAATGCTAAAGTTTCTGAGCACATACTACGGCGAATCATACGTGGTTGCTCCCCTGCCAGTCAAGGACTTCTCTGCCACTTTCGGTGACGACGGCTATGTTGTGCTGAACTGGAAAGCGACGGAAGATGTGAAAGAGCCCACCGCAAGCCCTACGGAGTATATAGTGTATACCAGAATGGATGACGGGGCGTTCGACAAAGGGGTGCGGGTGAGTGAATGCCACCTGTCTCTCCCGATAGAGAACGGGCACCTGTATTCCTTCATGGTGGAAGCCTGCAACCGTGGCGGACGCAGTTTCCCTTCAGAGATCCTGAGCATCGGCCAGGTCTCCCCCGATGCCAGGAAAGTGCTTATAATCAACAATTTCGACCGCATCAGCGCCCCTTCATGGTTTGATTCCGAAAAGTATGCAGGTTTCGATGCCCGGCTAGACAGTGGAGTGCCCTACATGAAAGACATCTCCTATGGTGGAGAGAGTTGGGAATACCGCCGCGACAAGAAATACCTGAATAATACCGCACCGGGCTTTGGAGCCACCGAAATCGACATGGCAGGATTCCAGCCTGGAGGCAACACTTTCGACTATCCTGCCGTGCATGGAAAGGCTCTGATGGACCTGGGCTACAGTTTCTGCTCCATGAGCCGCAGCGCCTTCGAGAAGGCCCCTGCTGAGCATTATTTCGCCCTGGATGTGATCTGCGGCAAGCAGATAAGCACTTTGGTAGGCAATGCCGGAGGCGGCGTACGGTTCAGGGTTTTCCCGGAAGGATTACGCAAAGCCCTGCGCTCGGCGGTCTCCTCCGGATGCAACATCCTGATTTCTGGAGCATATATAGCAACAGATGCCTGGGACGAGATATACCCCATAGAAGATGATGGGTATCAGGAAGACGCCAGGTCTTTTATCGAGAACATCCTTGGTTACCGCTGGTCTACCACCCGCGGATCGGTGAACGGCAAGGTTCAGATGGACGGAAAGTCCTTCAGTTTCTGCCACGAGCCTTGCGAAGAGAGCTACTGCGTTGAAACCGCCGGAGGGATCAAGCCTTCTTCCGGAGGAAAGACAATAGCCACCTTCACCAACCGAACTGGTGCCTCTGTCTATCACCCCTTCGAGGGTTACGGAGTGGTGGCTTGGAGTTTCCCCTTGGAGTTGCTATCATCTAAAGAAGAACTTAACGAAATTATAGATAAGTCATTGAAATTCTTTTAATAACACTATGGAACAAGCAAAATTCAGAATTGAATCTGACCTTCTCGGCGAGCTTGAGGTGCCCGCTGATGCCTACTATGGGGTGCAGACCCAGAGGGCAATCAACAACTACAAAATCTCTACTACTCACATGAGCGATTATCCCGAATACATCATCTCAATGGCTTATGTGAAGTGGGCTGCCGCTTCAGCGAACGCTGAACTTGGTGCACTTGACCCCAAGATTGCAGACGCCATCTGCAAGGCATGCAAAGAGATTGTGGACGGGAAACTCCACGACCAGTTCCCGGTAGACATGATGCAGGGCGGAGCCGGCACATCCGTGAACATGAATGCCAACGAGGTGATTGCCAACCGTGCCCTTGAAATCATGGGGCACAAGAAAGGCGAATACCAGTTCTGCTCCCCCAACGACCACGTGAACTGCGCGCAGAGTACCAATGACGCGTATCCTACCGCATTCCGCTACACCTTCTTCCGCATGAACCGCCATCTGGAGAAGGCCCTTCAGGACTTGATCGATTCTTTCCGCGCAAAGGGAGAAGAGTTCAAGGATATACTCAAGATGGGACGCACCCAGCTTCAGGATGCCGTGCCCATGACCTCCGGACAGGAATTCAACGCTTTCGCAAACAATCTTGAAGAAGAGATTGCGAACCTTGAGCGTAATGCCGTGTTGCTCAAGGAGATAAATATGGGTGGAACTGCCATCGGAACCGGCCTTAACGCCGTTCCCGGCTTTTCAGAACTGTGCACCAGGCGCATGAGCGAATTATCCGGCGACAGCTTTGAGAAAGCCCCCGACCTTGTGGAAGCGACTCCCGATACAGGCGCATACGTAAGCTACTCGGCCGCGCTCAAGCGCCTTGCCATCAAACTCTCCAAGATTTGCAACGACCTCAGGCTGATGGCATCCGGCCCCCGCTGCGGCCTGCATGAGATCAACCTTCCCCCTATGGCTCCCGGTTCATCCATCATGCCCGGCAAGGTCAATCCCGTTATCCCGGAGGTTACTAACCAGGTGTGTTTCAAGGTGATAGGCAACGACACCTGCGTCGCATTCGCTGCCGAAGCCGGCCAGCTCCAACTCAATGTTATGGAGCCTGTGATTGCCCAGTCCATCCTGGAAAGCCAGACATGGCTCGTAAATGTGATGAACACCCTGCGCACAAAGTGCATAGACGGAATCACCGTGAATGCAGAGCACTGCTACGAGATGGTTAAGAACTCTATCGGCATAGTCACTGCCCTTAATCCCTACATCGGCTACAAGAACAGCACGAAGGTTGCCAAGGAGGCCCTGGAAACCGGCGGAAGTGTCTATGACATCGTTCTCGAGAAGGGGTTAATGACCAAAGAAGCATTGGACAAGGCCCTTGACCCTGTAGCAATGCTGCATGCACACAAACTATAGCTTCTTTTTGGAGCGCTGATACTCATCCTGGGCGTCTTTGATCTCCTGAGGGATCGGGCGCCCGGTTACTTTTTCTATTGCTGCGAAACTGCCCAGATCATCCCATGGCCAATCAGCCGGAATGCACCACACATGGGCGGATTTTTCCATCACTGCATAGTCGATGGATATCTTCTCGCAGCTAGGGAAAAGACGGGCAAGTTCAGCCTCCTCGGAAGGGGTGTAGAATGAAGGTTCCAAAGCATCCATGACAGCTGAAATCTGAGGGGCGTAACGACGCATCTCAGCCTCCACGGTCATGGTGTTCCAGACAAAGATTCCGGCGTTCCAGAAGTAGTTTCCGGCCTCGAGATAGCGTTTTGCCGTTTCAAGATCGGGTTTTTCGCGGAAAGACGCAACTTTTACAATATCTGGCTGATTATCAATAGTTTGCATTTCGTCAAGTGACGAAATTTCGATATATCCGTAGCCAGTATTGGGCTCTGTGGGTTTTATGCCAACGCATACGATAGATGGCTTGCCCGAGCCAGTAAATTTGAGGGCTTTTCTAATCGTAACTGCAAATAAATCAATGGATGAAACAAAAGCGTCAGAAGGGCTAACAACTATGTTACATTGGCCATAACGGGCTTTTATCTTCCAAATTGCATAAGAAATGCACGGAGCAGTGTTCCTGGGGGCAGGTTCCGCGAGTATCTGGTCGTCCGGAATGGAGGGCAACTGCTCCTTGATCCAATGAACGTAATCCTTAGAAGTCACAACCCAGAAACGGGCCTCGGGGTCCACTGCCTTGAAGCGTTCGTAGGTCATCTGGATAAGGGTCTTCCCGCAGCCAAGAAGGTCGAGGAACTGCTTGGGCTTTTCTGCCGTGCTCAGCGGGTAGAGCCTGGTGCCCTGGCCGCCTGCCATTATTACTATATGATTGGTCATAGTCTATGCATTGTCATACAAAGATAAGTAAAAAAAAGTTTAAAAATATTTGGATTATTAAAGCATTCGTTATATCTTTGCATCCCCAAATCGGAGACTCGTTAGCTCAGTTGGTAGAGCACAACACTTTTAATGTTGGGGTCTCGGGTTCGAGCCCCGAACGGGTCACAGAACTTTGAGAATAATGCACCCTTAGCTCAGCTGGTAGAGCAATTGACTCTTAATCAATGGGTCCAGGGTTCGAGCCCCTGAGGGTGTACAAAAATAGAGCAGGCTTTTGGCCTGCTCTATTTTTGTATTATAACCAAATACTGGAATAAGCGTCGCTTGGCATGCGCCAGTCCCCTCTTGGCGAGAGTGAGACGCTGCCCACCTTAGGGCCGTCCGGCATGCAGCTGCGCTTGAACTGCTGGCTGAAGAAACGCTTGCAGAACACTTTGAGCCACTTCCCTATCGTAGCCTCGTCATAGAGACCTTCAAATGCGATTACAGCCAGGAACAGCACCTTCTCCGGGGTGTACCCCCAGCGCATTATATTATAGAGGAAGAAGTCGTGCAGCTCGTAGGGCCCTACCAGGTCTTCCGTCACCTGAAGGATAGTGCCGTCGTCCGAGGCAGGCAGAAGCTCAGGAGAGATGGGAGTGTCCACAATATCTGCCAGCACTTCCTGTGCACCCTCAAAATGCTCGGAAGCGGCGAACTTGACCAGGGCGCGCACCAGGGTCTTGGGCACGGATGCATTCACTCCATACATGGACATATGATCTCCATTGTAGGTGCACCAGCCAAGGGCCAGTTCGGAAAGATCTCCGGTGCCTACCACTATTCCACCCTCCTGCCCGGCGACATCCATAAGTATCTGGGTGCGTTCTCTGGCCTGCGCGTTTTCGTATGTAGCATCATGATTATCAAGCGAATGACCAATGTCATCTAAATGTTTGCTTACAGACGGAACTATCGAAATCTCACGCGTTGTCACCCCAAGCTTTTCCATCAGAACCCAGGCATTTCCTTTGGTACGACCGGTGGTTCCGAAGCCGGGCATGGTGATGCCGATGATGCCCTTACGGTCCAGGCCCAATTTGTCGAATGCCATCACGCTCACCAACAGGGCAAGCGTGGAGTCCAGGCCTCCTGATATGCCGACAACAGCCTTCTTGCAGCCGATATGCTCCAGGCGGGAGCAGAGCCCCAGCACCTGGATATTAAGAATCTCCTTGCAGCGCTTTGCCAATTCCGGCCCCTGGGGCACAAAGGGATGTGCCTCTACCTGCCTTAGAAGCTCACGGCCGAAATCGGTAGGGAATGCTTCCCCTCCGGGGATGGTGGTGTAGACATCCGCCCTGCAGGAAAGCAAATCCTTGAAATTGGGATTCTTGGCGCGGAGAGCATCCATACGCTCCACATCCACATCTGCATAGATGGCGGACGAGCAACGCTGGAACCTCTCATTCTCGGCCAGCAGGGAGTTGCTCTCATAGATCACAGAAGAACCGCCCCATACAAGATCGGTGGTTGACTCACCATAGCCGCAGCTACAGTACACGTAGGCGGCAAACAGGCGCGATGCCGTAGACGCGACCAGCTGCTTGCGGTAGTCATTCTTGAGGAGCGCCTCATTGGATGCGGACAGGTTGATTATGATGTTTGCTCCGGCAAGGGCCGCATAGGTGCAAGGCGGCACCGGGACCCACAGGTCCTGGCAGATTTCCACTCCCACCACAGCCTTTCCAACAGAGAATAACTGCCTGGCACACAGCCTTGTAGACTGACCGGCATAAACTATTTCTTTATTCACTGTGGAGCCACTCTCAAACCAGCGGACTTCATAGAACTCGGCATGATTCGGCAGATAGGACTTGGGCACAATGCCAAGTATCTTGCCTCCCTTGATCAGGACGGCACAGTTAAATAGCCTGCCTGCGCAACGCACAGGGGCGCCCACTGCAACCAGCATTCCGGAAGGAAGCCCGGCGCCGGCTATATCCTTAACGGCCTTTTCGGCCGCCTCCAGCAGACGCTGTTGGCCAAACAGGTCGGCGCAGCTGTATCCCGTAATGCAAAGCTCGGGAAAAACAACTATCGATGCCTCTTTGCGCGCAGCCTCCTCCGCAAGGCGGATAATCTCCGCCGTATTGCGTTCTACATCTGCCAGATACAGCCTGGGGGTAACCGCTGCCACACGGACCAGCCCATAGTCTTTATGCTCAAGTTCTTTCATAACAAGTTCTTAATTCCCACAAATTTAGTTATTTTTGTACACTTTTACGAAAACCTAATCCAATGAACAAAGAAGAAATTCAAAAAATCATCCCTCACAGAGCCCCCATGCTCCTCGTGGATGAGACCAATCTTTTTGAAGACGGTCACGTAGAATCCAAATACACAATTCCCCAGGACGCCTGGTTCGTGCAAGGGCATTTCCCCGGATATCCGGTGGTTCCCGGCGTTATAATGTGCGAGATTATGGCCCAGGGCAGCGTGTTGCTGATTCCCCGAGAGATGCTTGAGGTGAACACAGCCATGTACGCAGGCCTGGACGGTATCAAGTTCAAAGGCTCGGCTTTTCCCGGCGACACGGTGGAAGTATACTCCAAACTCATAGATATCCATCCTCCGCTCGTAGTGGTGGATTCCACAGCTAAAGTGAACGGAAAACTCTGCACAAAGGGCACGCTTAAGTTCTTCCTTGTTCCAAAAGAAAACCTTAAAGGCATCAAATAGAATGAGCGGAAAAGCTCCAATAGTTGAATGGCCCCTGGAAATCAACAGTTTCGAGGTAGACCAGAACTCCAACATCAAAACCGTCAGCCTTCAGAACCTGCTTCAGGAGGTCGCTTACAAAGGATCCGACTTCTGCGGCTGCGGGCCGGATGTAATGCAGTCCAGAGGGCTGTTCTGGGCGCTTAACCGCATACATTTCAGCATATTGCGCTGCCCGCGCTGGGGCGACAGCGTAGTTCTCCAAACATGGTCCCGCGGGCAGGTAGGGCCTCTATGGCACAGGAACTTCCGCATGGTCGCCCAGGACGGGGTTCCGGTAGTGCTCGGCACCTCCGCCTGGACGGTGGTGGACTACAGGGAGCGTGCGCTCTTTCGCGGTGAACTGGGTTTCGACCAGTCTTTCCATCACGAAGAAGATACCCTTCCCTTCTGCACCAAGATTTTGATTCCCAGAGACTTGGAACAGAATCCCGCCGGCAGCCACACGGTGGTATGGTCGGACATAGACACAAACGGGCACGCCAACAACTGCGCCTACACCCAATGGGTGCTGGACGCAATGCCCGTAGACTATGTGCGGAATCACGTGGTTAAAGATGTGCAGGTGAACTACAACCACGAAATCCACCTCGGAGAAAAGGTGGATTTCTTCATGTCCAGAGCAGAAAACCTGTGGTTTGTCACCGGAAGGACCGGCGAAAAAGTCTGCTTCAGCGTCAGGCTGGAATTCGACTAAGCGTCAAGCGCTTCAGCGAGGATTTCAATAGGATTGAGCACGGGCAGGCCTGTGCTCATTTCTATTTGCCACTTACAGGTTTCGCAGTCGGTTGCCACATACTCCGGGTTGCTCGTCCTGATATCGGTGAAGAGTTTGGAGCCTATCTGCTGAGTGAAGCCGTAGTTCTCTTTCTTGAACCCGAACGTTCCGGCTATGCCGCAGCAATTCTGGTCCAGCACAGTGAGATGAAGCCCTGGAATCATGCGGAGCAGCTCTATGGAGTATACCTGCCATCCCATCTTCTGCATATGGCATGCAGTATGGTATACCACCTTCATTCTGAAGTCTTTACGGAACTTTAGCTTAATTTCTCCTGAAGATACTTTTTCGTAGAGCCACTTGGTTGCGAGCATGATGGAATTGCGCACATCGGCATTCTCGAGGCCGAGCACATCAGGGTACTCATCGCGCATGGTGAAGGTGCAGGTGGAGGATGTGGTGAGCACGGGCTCCCCTGCCGCCACAGCCTTGCGAATAGAGGCAAGATTCACCTCTCCCTGCTTGCGGGCCTTGTCGGCAAAGCCGTTGCTCATCAGGGCGACGCCGCAGCACTTCTCCTTCTCAAGCAAATGCACGCCATAGCCTGCTGCATTCATTATCTTTACGAAATCCTGCCCCAGCTTGGGATAGTTATAATTCACGTAGCATCCGTGGAAATAGGTCACGAACTTTTCAAAACCAGACTGGCCCTGTTTGCGGAACCAGTTCACGAATTTCCTGGCAGAATACTTGGGGAAAGTGCGATGCTTGTCGACGCCCAACACCCCATGCATTACAGATTTAACAGGCTTCAACTGCAGCACTTCATTCACCACTGGGGCAAACGGGCTCGCGAGCGAACCCACCAGGTCGGTACTCGCCAGTGTCCAGTCCCTAAGGCCAGTCAAGCCCTTCCTGCGGGCCTGGGAGCCATATTTAATGCGTGCGAGCTGTATCATGTCGGCTATGTGCACATCGGAGGGGCATGCCACCTCGCAGCGTTTGCAGTTAAGGCAGTATTTCAGGGCATAGTCGAAGAATGCCGGATCTTTCAGTCTGTAGCGTTCTCCGTCCGGGCCGGCCTTCTTGGGGCCGGGATAGTCCGGATTCACCTCCATCATCGGGCAAACCAGCGTGCATAGATTGCACTTGAGGCATTGTTCAAGATTAGTCATTGCGAATATCTCCCACTGCAGTAAGATTAACTATTGCCTTCCCTCCAACCAGCACCCTTCCTTCGGCATCGGTCTTAACTCCGAATTTCATAAAAGGCTGAGGGGCCTCGAAATCGGGATCGAACCACTTGGTGCGGTCGGGATCATAATCCACATCCGCCCCGAAAAGCGGCTCCCAGATGTGCTCCTTGTCGGAGAGCAGCCCACGGGAAAAGAACTTGCCGGTAGCGAGCACATACTCATCAGCCACAAGGGGCTCGTCCATGTTGCGCGTGCGGATCTCCACAACCCTGCCGTCCTCTATCTTTCCGGAAATGGCCCTGTCTCCCCTCAAAACCACGGCTCCCTGCTTCTGGAGGGCAGCCAAACGGGCATAAGGGCTTTCGTACTTGACGGCAGAAAGCGACAGGCCCTCAGACACAATGCAGACCTTCTTGCCTGCTTCCACCAGAGGCTCGGCGGCGTTGCATCCAGCCCATCCGCCTCCTATAATAATTACGTCAAATCTCATCTCTGTTGGTTTTTTGCATATATTCCGCCTCCCTGAGCGTATCTCCCCACAGTACCGGGGTCATCCCCTTCCATCTTTCCTGCATGTACTCCCGAACAAGCTCTTCGGCAGACACAGAAAGGATATCGGCAAGAACGGCAGCCACTTTGCGTATGCAGAACGAACCCTGGCACGTGCCCATTCCGATACGGGTGTGACGGCGGAGGTCGGAAATATTCCGGACTCCGAAGTTCTTCACGGCATATTCTATCTCTGCACGGGTGACGCTCTCGCACTCGCAGATTATCTCACCGCCCTTCTCGAAATCCATCTGCGCCACCTCGGTGCCGTGACGGCCTATGGCTGCGCGGATGTTGAAAGGATCCTTGAAGCGGGGCTTCCTGCCTTCAGAACCGGGCAGAGGCTTTACTGCAGTCTCGCAACGTGCGGAAGAACCGAGCTTTTCGCACACAAGGTCTGTGGCCATTTCTGCCATCAGGCGGGCCGTAGTGAGCTTTCCGCCTGTAATGGTGATGAGCCCGGGCACACCGTCCCGTTTTTCATGGTCCAGAAGAACTATGCCGCGGCTCACATTGCGCCCGTCCCCGGTAGTATCCGCGACCACCAGCGGCCTGACTCCGGCATATGCGCGGATGATCCGCGTATGGGCCAGGCAGGGCACCAGCTGCTCGCCTTCACGGAGCAGGAGGTCCACCTCTTCGGGGGTGGCGTGCATGTCGTCGCAGGTTTCGATCGGCACCTTATCGGACGTGGTACCCAGCACGCTGACCACGTCTCCCGGCACCAGGATATCGGCATTCGCCGGCTTTCGGCAGCGGTTTATGACCATGTTTGCCACACGGTGGCCGAATATGATGAGGGCGCCCTTGCTCGGCATCATGCCTATGGTGACTCCCGCCTCGCGGGCAAGCCCGGCAGTCCAGATTCCGGCAGCAAGAACCACCTCACGGCCGCGTATCACATCTCCTTTGGACGTCTTTACCCCCACTACCCTGTCCCCTTCCTTCACGAGTTCGGTGACAGCCGTAAACTTGAGGATATCGGCCCCATGCCGCTGAGCATCAAGTATATGGGCGTCTACCAGCCGGAAAGGGTCCACCGACGCATCCGGCACCTTTACCGCACCGATTAAACGGGGGTTAATGGCCGGTTCCAGCCGAAGAGCCTCTGCGGGATCTATCGCCTCTGCCTCTATGCCGGCCTCACGGCACTTCTTTATAAAATTGGCCTGGTAGTCCAGCCCATCCTCGGGGAGGGAGATGAACAGGCCCTCTGTCTGCTCCACGCAGTTGGAAGCGATACGGCGGAGTATCCTGTTCTCGCGTATGCATTCTTCGGCCCCTTCGCGGTCTGTAACCGCATAGCGGGCTCCGCTGTGAAGCAGGCCATGGTTGCGGCCCGAAGCACCATCGCAGATGTCTCCGCGCTCTATCAACAACGCAGAGAGACCGCGCAACGCGCAGTCCCTCACTGTAGCAGCACCGGTGATGCCACCGCCAATGATGATTACATCGTATTCTTTAGATGCCATATAGCAGACTATCTTCCCTTGTACATGTCTTCGTAGTACTTCTGGTAGTCTCCGGAGGTAACGTTATCCATCCACTCCTGGTTGTCCAGATACCAACGCACGGTCTTTTCTATCCCTTCCTCAAACTGAAGGCTGGGCTCCCAGCCGAGCTCACGCTGGAGCTTGGATGAGTCGATGGCATAACGGAGGTCGTGCCCGGCACGGTCGGTAACATAGGTGATAAGGTCCATGTCGGCACCTTCAGGACGCCCCAGCAGGCGGTCTACGGTGTTGATGAGGACCTTGATGATGTCTATGTTTTTCCATTCGTTGAAGCCACCGATATTGTAGGTTTCGGCCACCTTGCCCTCATGGAAGATGAGGTCGATGGCACGGGCGTGGTCTTCTACATAGAGCCAGTCCCGCACATTTTCTCCCTTGCCATAGACGGGCAGGGGTTTACGATGACGTATATTATTGATAAACAGAGGAATCAGCTTTTCCGGGAACTGATAGGGCCCGTAGTTGTTGGAACAGTTGGTCACTATGGTGGGCAGGCCGAAGGTGTCGTGGAAGGCACGCACGAAATGGTCTGAACTGGCCTTGGCGGCACTGTAGGGGCTGTGCGGCTGATACTTGAGGTCTTCGGTGAAGAATTTCTCTCCATAGGCAAGATGATGCTTGCCGCTGGAGGCCTTTGTGGTGAAGGGAGGTTCCACACCCTCAGGCTTGGTCATTTCCAGCGCCCCGTAAACCTCATCTGTGGAGATATGATAGAAACGCTTCCCCTCATAATCGCCATCCCACACGGCTTTGGCCGCCTGGAGGAGGGAGAGGGTGCCCATTACGTTCGTCTGGGCGAAGGTGAAAGGATCCTTGATGCTGCGGTCCACATGGCTCTCAGCTGCCAGATGGATGATGCCATCCACTTTCTCCTCCCGCATAAGGGCGAGCATGGTTTCGAAATCGCAGATATCCGCTTTCACGAAACGGTAATTGGGTTTCTGCTCTATGTCCTTGAGATTCGCCAGGTTACCCGCATAGGTAAGTTTATCTACATTGATAATCCTGTACTCGGGATACTTGTTGACGAAAAGCCGTACTACGTGACTGCCAATGAAACCGGCGCCACCGGTAATGATTATAGTTCTATGTGCCATTTCTTATTAAAGAATGCTAAATCATTCAAAAATAAGAAAAAATCGGCACATTACAAATCTTTAACCTTGATAATGAGAGGGGCAGACGTTGAAGGCATGGTAAAACTGATGCTTTGCCCAGCATCGATTTCGACACAAGGTTGCCAGACCAGGGTGCGCCCTGCGCTCTTATGGGGAGGCAGCGCGGATGAATCAAGGGCAAGCGGATAGGAGCAGCCCTGGAAATCCAGGATACGCACATTATTGTCGAACGCAAGGGCGGACATGTCATTCCGGGAAGTAACGAAATTGATGATTCCGCAGAAAACGGTGTTACCCATCACATACATCTGCTTATACACATACACATCCCTGAGAGCGAGTGCATCATAGGCGAATATCCTGCGGTGGTCGCTCACGGGCACGCCGTCCAGCATCACGAGTGCATCTTCCTTGCTGCCATACATCTTGATGCTCTTGTTCTTTCCGGAAGTGCGCACCCTGGCATAAGGAATCAGTTCCCGGATTATGTCCTCTATGGTGTTGAAGCGGGTGTAGTCGTCCAGATGATAACTGATCCTGTCCTCATCCGAAAGCAGGAGATTGTCCCTCTTGGGAAGAAAACGGTACAGAGTGTCCACCCGGGCCTCAAGCGCCAAAGCGGAGTTTCTCGCCGTAAGGGCGGAACGCATGGCTGTGGAAAGGCGCATGGTGCTGAATTCCAGGCCTTCCGGCACGAAGAACGGGCTCACCGGAGAAAAATAGCACTCCAGGCCTTCATGGGAATCATCGAAGATCTCGCAGACCAGGTCCCTTTCCCCATAGATGTTGTTCGTACGGAAAGAGATTGTGCCATCCGGCGATATCCTGCCCGTGTAGGTGTCCGCGGCAGAGCCGGGAGAAGATATCACGGGCACCAGCCACGGCCTGGATACGAGTTTGCCGGCATCTTTGCCATACACGCTTGCACGCACTATCTCTCCGTCCGTCTCGGCTTCACCTTTCACATGGGCCACGTACTGCGGAGCGGATTCAGCACACCTGAGGCCATCATCTTCCACAACAGACACACAGAGCATCCTTGCAGAGCCCCCGCTGTTGCGAAGGCTTACTTCCGTCCTGTTCCCATGCTCGGCAAGATTCAGTTCCACACCTTCGGGAAGATCCCTCACGGAGGCGGGGCTTGCCAAAGGATCGTCGCAAAGGACAACTCCCCCTCTGACCCTCGTGCCAGACATGGTGTTGAACACAGCAATATCCTGTGTCTCAGCATGTTCCGACAGCGCAGTATAGGCAAAGATCTTGTAGTTGCCTGTGGGGATATTAGAAGGGAGAGCGAGTACTCCGGAGCCCTTTCCTGCTATCAGGGCTATCTTCGCGGTGGCAGCGACTCCCTCGCGGGAGACAAGTTCGACGTATGCAATAGCGGAATACCTGCCTTCGGCGCCGCCGGAATGCAGCAGCAGGAACAGGAAAAATATGCTTATCTTTTTCAGTCCCATCCTGTAGGTTTATCTATTTTGCCGCCGCTCAGACGGCAGTCGAAACAATACTTAGGCACCCAGGACAAAGTGAAATCCGCATCGTACCGATATGGGTAGTAGCCCATATTATAAGAGGCGATCGTGAGCTCCTTGAGAGTCATGTACGGGAAAAGCAGGCTCAGTTCCTTAATCATGTATTTTGTGACCGCATTCACATTGAAGCGTCTTCCGGTACCCTTTGTGTACACCTTAAACAATTTCTTCGCAACCAGGTTCACCCCTACATATCCGAGCGCATAATCGTCCGGATCCTTCGAATTGCGTATATTCCCTATCTGCTCGCCGGGGAGAGGAGAAAACAGCGAGCCGGTGTTCTCAGACCCTTCGTTCACAGCATTCAGGTAAAGGTACTGGTCTTCCGGTATAGTCCTGGCAATCAGACGGATATAGTACTCCCCAGCCGCAATCTTGTCGGAACTTCTCTCCATAGTCATGAACTCATGGTTCACCAGGTTGGACCCTTCCAGAGCCTTTGCTATGGCCACCGCACTGCGCCGCGACCTGGTTTCCATCCAGCACCACGAATACTTCCACCAGCGCTGTACTTCAGAGATATCGGAAGCATGACTGTGGTCCATGATGGCCGTGTCCGCTACACTGAATTCAAGGGTGGGCTCTCCCATGGGAGAACGGTACTTGTACAGTTCTTCATATTCCCACCTGTAGCACCCGCTGCCTCCGTCAGAAGACAGATTCAGGGCCAGACATAGCCTGTCGTCCACAACGGTTTCCACCAGATCACCTATCTCGGGTGCCGGAGCAGGATACTGCCAGTCAGATACATATTCTACAGGATCCTCTCCCTCAACAGTGACTTCCGCCACCAGCCTGTAGCGCTTGTCTGCACTTGCGCTGCTGAGGTCGATGTCTCCGGTGCTCCCCTTTTCCTTATACTCGGTGCCGTCTTCATCCTCGACCTTGAAGGAAGCCTTGCTCACTCCGGGAGAAACGGCCCCGGCAAAGCTCACTCCCAGGGGAATAACCCGGCTGGCCGAGAAATGGCTCACGGTGCCTATCGAGATATCTCCCTCGATTACCACCCTGCCGTATTCCCCGGACACATCCGGCGTATACTTGTATATGCAGGAGCTGAGGGCCAGCATCAACAGCAGTATGATTGGATTCTTTTTCATCAGAATTTAATATTCAAGTTAATGTAGGGAACCTGCGTTGCAAAGATGCTCAGTTTATAGGCCTGGAGCCATGCCCCATCCCTGGTATCGTAGAAGACCGAGTAGGCATTTTTGCGCCCTGTGACATTATAGCATCCTATGGTGAAGGAGGCGTGGGCAAGGGCTTTGAGGTAATGACCCGGGTCGATGTTGAACGCCACGTCCACACGGAAATAATCGGGGATCCTGTATGCGTTTCGCATAGAATAAGCAAGCCTCCGGCCATTGGCAAAGTAATAATACCCTATGGGGAAAGTCACAGGCCGGCCTGTGCTGTAGTCTATATTGAGGGAGAAGCTGTAGCGTCTGGTGAACGCATAATTCCCTATCAGTTTGAAATCGTGCGGCTTGTCGCTCGGGGAGTTATACCACTGCCCGCCGTTTATTGCCATCAGCCCGGCATTCTGGGTATCCTTCAGGAACGAGCGGGACCATGTGTAGGATATCCATCCATTCAGGCGCCCTACGCTCTTTCTGGCCATCAGCTCCACTCCATAAGACTTGCCGGCAACCCTCACCAGGTCGTCTGCAAGATTCTCATTCATCACCAGGACTGCCGAATAGGAGTAATCCAGGTGATTACGCATAATCTTATAATACGTTTCAGCGCTCAGGTCCACCTTGCCTCCGAAGACTGTCCAGTACACCCCGGCAGATGCCTGATAACCGATTGTGGGACGTATCTTCGAATCGGAGAGTTTCCAGGTGTTTACAGGAGATATGGAACTGCTGTTGGAAATCAGATGTATGTACTGCGCCGTACTGTTCAATCCGGCCTTTACCGAAAGCACGGGAGTAAAGGAGTAGCGCCCGGAAACCCTGAGTTCAGGATAGGCATAAAAACTCCTGCCGCCCATGAAGGAGGACAGCCGCAGCCCGGAGTCGATGGAGTATGAGGGATCCGGACTCCAGTTATCCGAGAAATATAGAGAGGGCTGGAACGCCGTCTGCGCCGCAAGGTCGGCCGGAATCACCATGGAGCCCTCTCCCAGCGGACGCCTGTGCCCCCCTTCCAGATTATAGAGCAACATGTCTGCTCCCGCATTCAGAGTATGCGCGCCACCTGTGGGATACTTGGCATCCAGCCTGGCAAACGCCTGATTAACAGCGGTTTTTAAAGAATAAGCCTCGGCGGCATTCTGGCTTTCCTCCACCCGGGAATCGTAATGATCGAAACCTATCGACGCCTTTGTGGTCATTGACTCCCCTTCCCTAGTCCAGTGCAAAGAAGCATTAGCATTGCCATAGCGGAAGGTTGTGTCGGCTCCGAAACTGAATCCATCGGAAGACAGATATCCAAATGCCTGGATGGTATTCCGGCTATCCGGTTTATGGGTAAGGACTATAGTTCCGTCATAGAAATCGGCATTCCCACCGGAAAACTCGCTGGATGCGGGCACCAGCTTCAGCAGCCAATCGGAATACGAAGTCCTGAAACCGGCGTTGAAAGTGGTTTTGCGGCCCAGTGGCCCCTCCAGGTTGAACCTGCTGGTGAGCAATCCCAGGCCAACAGCACCTTTGAGTTTTTCGGAACTGCCTTCGCGCACCCCTACATCCAGCACGGAACTGACCCTGCCGCCCAGAGAAGCCGGCACACCGCCTTTGTACAGTTCAACCCCATCCGCCAGATCCGGGCTGAACACCGAATTGATGCCGAAGAAATGGGTGGGATAGTAAATGGTGTTACCGTTGAAGAGGATAAGGTTCTGGTCGGTGCTGCCGCCCCTGACATTGAATCCGGCAGATGCTTCTCCCACTGTCTGTACCCCCGGGAGGGCAAGCACTACTTTGAGCACGTCTCCTTCCCCGAAAACCGTTGGGATCTTGGCAATTATGCTGGAGTTGATCCTTTCTACACCTATATCCGATGTCCTGTGCTGGCGCATGCTTTCTGCCGATATGCTTGCAGCATCCAGAAGGGTGCTGCGGTCGTGAAGCTGCACATTAAGGATTCCGTCTCCGTACAGAATTACATTCAGTTTCTGCTCTTCCTTGTCGGCATCGGTAAAGCTGATAACTGTTTCCCCTACAGGAAGGGTCAGGGAATACTTTCCATTTTTCCCGGACTGGGTATATCTTCCGGTATTCGAATCGACTATCAGCACTCCGGCCAGAGGAGACGACTCATCGTCTGTGATAATACCTTCCACCCTTGCGGAGGTGGCAGTGCCCTGCGTACCTATCTTATATATTTTGTTCCTGTATCTGGCGTCAATCGATTCGGTAGACAGGCTGTACTCGGGCTGCTCGGCAAAATAACCTGCGGGGAGGGACTCCTCAACCTTGACGGTGCTTCTCTTTACGGAAGGAGCCACCAGTTCGGAGCCGGTCCCTTCCACAGGATGCCACGAAGGCAGGGATTTGGAAAATGCTCCGTCCACTACGGCAGAGGCAATAGCCTTCCTCGCCTTGCGGGGCCTCATACGCACGAGTACGCCATTTTCCAGCCGCCAGAAACTTGTCTGTATCTCGTAGAAGGATATAATGCTTTCGTCGTATGAGGGATCCCTGTAGCCAATATACTGCTCCCCATTATGGTTGCCCGGCACAGAACGAAGTTTCTTCTTTACCAGTTTGAAAACCGGTGTTTCGCAATCGGCCACAACCTGGAAGAATCGGGCAGGGGCTTCGATGCCTATGTACTCCATGTTCACGAACAGGTCTGAGCCGCGCGTGAACCAGGCAATCTGGCGCTCGTCCGGGGAGATCGGTGCAAAGAGCTTGTCTTTCCGCACCTGGAGCTGGTCCAGATAAGCATCCAGCCTAAGCTCTACATCCTCGTAAAGGCAGGCGTTGTAGTACACCGCACCCTTGCGGAAAGAGAGCGTATCCGTAAACGGCGTACCGTTGAAACCGCTCGAATACCTCGTGGCCAGACGCCCCCGGAACAGCATGGAAGGGCTGTCCAGGGCAGCATCCGTCTGGGCAGACAGGGCTATGGGCAGAATGAGCGTAAGCAGTATAGCACGTATATATCTTCCAGTCATATTAATTCTTCCTATGTTGATACAGCTCCCAGGAATTCACCAGATTGTGCCAGATGGCATACAGGCCACCTGCGACCGATGTGACGGGGGTCATGTAATTAATCCCAAGCCAGATGATGAACCCGGTATTCTTCTGGCCGAGAGCCTGGCCGGCAGTGATTGATTCCATATGGCCATAGCTCTTTGCCACCCGACGGCCCAGCCAGAACTGGAAAAGGCAGCAAACCAGGGATACAACGGCGATTCCCAGCGCAACCAGCACTCCTATCCTGCTGCTTACCAAAGCGCCGGTAGCCAACGAAAGGGCAAGCATAAGACCGATTCCCCATACATAGAATGCCCATCCCACATAACGGGCCAGAGAGCGCTGCACCCCGGGAAGGAGGTAGCGGATAAGCCATGCCAGCACGCAAGGGAGCACAAGGATGGAGAACACCCTCTTCACAATCGCCCAGAAAGCTGCCAGAAAGCTGATTTCCGTTGCAGGGTGCACCAGAGGGATCATCAGGGGAATCAGGATGCATGCCAACGTGTCCGACAGAACGGTATAAGTCATGATGCCGGGCAGGCTGCCGCCTATCTTGGAAGTGATGACACCAGCAGCTGCCGCCGTAGGGCAGATGAAGCAGAGCATGGCACATTCCAGCAGGATGCGGCCTCCCCCATTCTCTACCCCCGTTGCAAGGAAGGCGAAAGCGGCAAACAGCATGGCCTGGACTGCAATCAGTTCAAAATGCCACTTGTGGAATTTCAGATCTGTGGGAGCAACGACATTCAACTGGAGAAACAGCATTATGCTGACAAGCAGCGGTTGCATCCTTCTGGCAAAAGACATGTATGCATCCTCCGACAAAGAAGGCACAAAGTGCAGAAACAGATAAAGCGCCGCGCCAAGAGTCATGGCAATCGGCAGCATCCAGTTCTTCAGGAAGGATTTTTGCTTGTCTAACATAACCGCGACAAATTTAATACTATTTTTTGCATTTCTTGGATTAATATTTGCATAATAAAAAATTATTTTTACCTTTGCAGTGTGATAGTAAACTAATACACTATCGATAACGGTTATGAATAAAAGGATAATAGTTAGTATCATATTGATTTTAAGCGGTTTAACCGCTTTTTCACAGAACTTCGTAACTGGGCGGATTGTAGATGCCCAGACCCAGACCCCCGAACCCGGAGCTGTTGTGCAACTGTTCTCCGGAAGCGCCGAGAATGCGAATATGAAAGGATACGCACTCAGCGATTCAACGGGGCTCTTTACAATTAAGTATAATATGGTTCCGGATACCGACTATACAATTACCGTTGTCAACATGGGCCGCAACACCGAACAGAGAACTTTCCGCCCCGCCGGGCAGAAGACAGACCTCGGCACCATAGGCCTGACGGACGACGTGCAGACGCTGAACAGTTCCAAGGTGACGGCTGCAAAACCCCTCATCAAGATGGAAGCAGACAAGATCGCCTACGATGTGGAGAGCGACGCCGATTCCAAGGCCACAACCGTACTCGAAATGCTCCGCAAGGTGCCCATGGTAACGGTGGACGGCCAGGACAATATCACAGTGAACGGCAGCGGCAATTTCAAGGTCTATGTGGATGGCAAGCCCAACCAGATGCTCAGTTCCAATCCCTCCAAGATATTCAAGGTGATGCCTGCGTCTTCGGTTAAAGGCATTGAAGTAATAACGAATCCCGGCGCGAAGTATGATGCGGAAGGCACAGGCGGAGTGCTCAACCTTATCACCGCACGCACTGAGAGCGGTTCCAGCGCCATTCCGGACGGAGCAAATGGCAGCATCAGTGCAGGCGTAGACTCGCAGGGAGGTTACAACGGAGGTCTGTTCTTCAATGCAAAGAAAGGGAAACTCACCGTCGGAGGCAATGCCTATACCGGTGTGCAGCAGCAGAAAGGCAGCTACATGGAGACCACCCAGCATCTGCTTGAATCGGGAATCGACCAGACAACCGGCGGCGATGTCGCCAAGCAGAGGAGCCCCTATCTCTTCGGGGATTTCAATGCCAGCTATGAGTTGGATACCCTCAACCTCTTTTCCGCATCCCTAGGCATCGAGAGCTGGTCTTATATGCAGGACGCTACCGGATTCGGCCGTGCGGTGATGGGCTCCGTCCCTCTTTACAGTTACGGAGGATACAGCTACGCCAGCGGCGGTTCTGCAGGCATCAACGCCAGTTTCGACTGGCAGCACAACTCAAAGAAGAACAAGGAACGCATGACCACCCTCTCCTACCGTTTTTCGAACGATCCGGAAAAAGAATACGTGGAACAAATCTACGAAGACGTGGTCGGCACCAGCCTGAACGACCGTAAGGTAGATGGCCGCAACGTTTCACAGGAGCACACCTTCCAGGCAGACTTCACTACTCCAATTGCAAAGGGGCAGACCATCAGCAGCGGAGTCAAATACATCTACCGCAACAACTTCTCCAACGACGAGTATTATCTGAATTTCGGTAGCGGCTATGTACTTCAGCCAACGAACGACTCGGAGTACCATCATCACAACAACATAGCCGCCGTCTATGCCGAATATGCCGGCTCCTTCGGCAAATTCTCACTTAAGAGCGGTCTTCGCTATGAATATACCTTCCTGGACGTGCAATATGCCGACGGCACCTCATACAACGGCAATTACGACAACCTTGTGCCCAACCTCAGCCTGCAGTACAATCTGGGCATGACTTCCAATGTCGGACTCACCTACAACATGCGCATCCACCGTCCCGGCATCAGTTACCTGAATCCTTTCATAATGCGCTCCTCGACCGACCGTATTTCATATGGCAATCCGGATATCGACCCCGAGAAGACACATAATTTCGCTCTCAAATACAACTTCTTCTCCCCTGTCATCATGCTCAACGCCGGGCTTTCGTACCGCTTCGGGCAGGGAGGAATCGCAAGCTACCAGAAGTTTGCACCGGATCCCGAAGATCCCGCGGCAATGATAATGCACAGCACCTACGGGAACATAGTAGACAACCGCACTTTCGGCATCGACTACTTCTTCAACATCAACCCAGCAAAGGATACCAGGATCTATTCCAGCGCCAATATTGGCTACAATGTTATTTCCAGCGCCGTGCTTGACCAGAAAAACAGCGGTTGGAACGGGCACTTCATGCTGGGCGCACAGCAAACGATTTTCTGGGACATGAGACTCAGCGCCAATCTGTTTGCAAACACCAAGCGCTATTCCCTCCAGGGCTGGAGCAGTGGATTCAGCGGCGTCGCACTGGGGCTCACCAAGAGTTTCCTCGAAGAAAAGCTGAATGTTTCCGTGCAGGGATTCACCAACATCAAGGGTGGCGCAAAAGCAGAGTTCCAAACGTACTCCGAAGGCAGCGGCTTCACCACCGAGGGATTCTTCGCCGTGCCGATCCGGCGTATCGGACTTGAGTTGACCTACAGCTTTGGAAAGAACAATTTCCAGGTCAAGAAGGCCCAGCGCACCATTACAAACGACGACGTGGTGAATGCCCAGAATGCCGTGCAACAGCAAAGCAGCCAGACAAACATGCAATAGTATTCATATATATGAGAAAACTTCTTTACCCCATCTTTGCGGCGGCAGTGCTCACAGGCGCTGTCGCCTGCAATGCTCCTATGCCCCGGGGCAACTGGAGCAAAGCCCCCTACAAGGCTCTGTGCCAACTGATGAAAGAATGCAAGGCTGAGGCAGATGCTGCCGGGCACAACGTAAATTACGCCATCTTCGACTACGACAATACCACGGTCCTGCAGGATGTGGAGCTTGCCTGCACGGCTTGGCAGATAGAGAATCTCCGCTTCAAGTTCACGCCGGACCAGGTGGAGGGCCTCTTTTCCTATAGCATCCCGGACACCGACAAAGCCCTCACCGGAATAGATGTAGAAGGCATCAGTTCAAAGATGCTCATAGCCGACATCGCTTCCGACTACCGCACTCTGATGGATGCCGTCGGAGTGAATTGCGGTTGGGAGCTTGATGCGGAGCAACTTGCCAAACTTCAGCAGATGCCCGAATTCCTGGACATCCGCGCAAAGATCTGGTGCCTTTACGAAGGGCTGTTCTTCACCTTCAGCTACCATGAGAGTTTCCCCGTGCTGATGGGCATGTTCTACGGCATGACCTACCCCGAAGTGGATGCCCTGATGAAGGAAGGCATCGCCGCACAGGTGGCCAAGGGGCGCCTCGGAAACGTTACATGGGAAAGCCCGGAGATGGGTCAGGCCGGAAAAGTCTCATACGTCATACCCGACGGCCTCGCCCTTAGCCAGGAGATGCGCAACCTCTACAAGGCCCTTCCCGAGAACGGCATCGACGTGTACGTCTATTCCGCTTCGATGGAGGCGGTTGTAGAAGCCATGGCCTGCGACCCGAAGTATCTGGGCCTGGATACCTCCCAGGTATTTTCTCTCCGTCTGGTGAAGGGTGAATCGGGGCTCATCTCGCAGGATTATCTGCCCGGCTATGTGCAGCCCTACAAAAACGGCAAGACGGAAGCCATCCGCACCTACACAACTCCCAAATACGACGGCCGCGACCCTGTTCTTGTGGGTGGAGACAGCAACGGAGATTACTCCATGCTCACATCCTTCCCCGGCATGCGTGTAGGACTTATCATCGACAAGGGCCAGACCGAGCCCGGCATAGGCGACCTTCGCAAGCTGGCTCTGGACGCCGAAGCAGGAGGTGCTCCAAGCAAATATGTGCTTCAGCGCAGGGGCGATCCCGAACCGAAGTTCAGCCGCAAGTAAAAGATGAGGGCGCTCAAGCGAGCGTCCTCATTGCATTCAGAACGGCCAGGACCGTCACTCCCACATCGGCGAAGACCGCCAGCCACATAGGAGCCAGGCCCATTGCCGCCAGCACGAGCACCACCATTTTCACTATTATGGCGAACCAGATGTTCTGGCGGGCGATGCCAACCGTCCTGCGGGCAATCTTCACCGCGGCAGCAATCTTTCCGGGGTCATCGTCCATCAGCACCACGTCCGCCGCCTCGATTGCGGCATCTGAGCCAAGGGCGCCCATAGCTATTCCGACGTCCGCCCTGGCAAGCACAGGCGCATCGTTAATGCCATCGCCCACAAAGGCTACCGTGCCTTGTTTGGAGGAAAGAATCTTCTCCATTTCAGCCACTTTCCCGTCCGGCAGCAGATCTGCGCGGAACTCATCCAGGCCGAGCTCCGCAGCCACGGACGATGCCACCTTGGCGCTGTCGCCAGTCAGCATCACAGCCTTCCCGACGCCGGCATCCTTCAGCGCTTTCAGAGCCTCTTTTGCGCCACTTTTCACCCTGTCGGAGATTACTATATGCCCGGCATAGACTCCGTCTATCGACACATGCACGACCGTGCCGGAGTGCTCTCCCCTGCCACATTCGTGCACCTCTATTCCAAGCTCTTCCATCAGCTTCATATTGCCGGCACACACGGTCTGACCGTTCACGCGGGCCTTAACGCCCTTACCGGCCACTTCCTCTATATCTGCCACTTCGCACTCATCCTTCTCATCGGCATAAGCCCTGCGCAACGCCTCGGCAATGGGGTGAGTGGAGAGCCTTTCCACATGCGCGGCCAGATGCAGCAAGTCCCTCTCCCCTATCATCTCCGGATGCACCGCGGTCACCTCGAACACGCCCTCTGTCAGAGTGCCGGTCTTGTCGAACACCACGGTATCGAGCCTCGAGAGCGCCTCGAGCCAGTTGGATCCCTTAACAAGGATGCCCTTGCGGGATGCTCCGCCTATGCCCCCGAAGAAGCTCAGCGGCACCGAAATCACCAGTGCGCAGGGGCAGGACACGATCAGGAACGTGAGAGCCCTGTATAGCCAGGTAGCGAAACTTCCTCCGAAGAAAACTGGAGGGATGACGGCAAGCAGCACTGCGGCGCCTACAACTATTGGCGTATATACCTTGGCAAATCGGGTGATGAAGGATTCGCTCTTCGACTTATGGTCGGCAGCGTGTTCCACGAGTTCCAGTATGCGGCTGGCGGTGGATTCCCCGAACAGCTTCTCCACTTTCACGCGCAGCGCCCCGCTCAAATTGATGCATCCCGAGGCAATGGGCTCCCCTTCAGAAACGCCTCTGGGCACGCTTTCTCCCGTCAAGGCCTTAGTGTCCAGTGAGGACCTGCCCTCTATGACCGTGCCGTCCAATGGCACTCTCTCCCCGGGTTTTACGACAATGACATCGCCTACCCGCACATCTTCAGGGCGGACTGTCTTAAGCCCCTCCCCAGTCTCCAGGTTGGCACTGTCCGGCCGGATGTCCATCAGAGCGGATATGCTCTTGCGGCTTCGCCCCTCGGCGATGCCCTCGAATAGCTCTCCAAGCTGGAAGAAAAGCATTACGAAGACCGCCTCCGGGAACTGGCTCTGCGCGCCGGGAAGAAAACCGATGGCGAGGGCGCCCAAGGTCGCGACTCCCATCAGGAAATCTTCATCCAGGGCCTCCCCTTCCAGCAGCTTTTCTGCGCCCTCGCAGAGGGTCTCCCAACCAACTATCAGATAAGGTATGAGGTAAATCAGCAGGTACTGCCATGTCTTCCACGCCGTGTGTTTTTCAATAAAGATGCAACCGACAAGCAGGACGGCCGCGGCTACCAGTTTGATGATGCTTTCCCTAAGCTCGTGGTCTTCGTGATTATGTTCGTGATGTTCGTGTGCCATATGCATTTTTTTTTCTGACAGCGAATTTAAGGCATTCTGCGCAGGGTTCAGGCAGGGCTCATAATAAATGATGATTGACCATTGGAAAACTTGTTGATAAATAGCTGAAAAATATATGTTTGAATATCAAAAAAAAGTCTATATTTGCGCGGAATTCGAAAAAAAACTGGTACTATGTTTTGGACACTCGAACTAGCCAGCAGCCTGGACGATGCTCCATGGCCGGCAACAAAAGACGAACTTATAGACTACGCAAACCGCTCCGGCGCCCCCGAAGAGGTTATAGAAAACCTGCAGGAACTTGAAGACGACGGCGAGATCTACGAAACCATCGAAGACATCTGGCCCGACTACCCCACCAAAGAAGACTTTTTCTTTAACGAAGAGGAGTATTAACGAATTGAATATCAATTAGTTATAAGGAAGCCCGTAGTTTTTGCTACGGGTTTTCTTTGTTCTTATGACGAGACAAAGCCGGATTGTCAATATCGTTCCCCAGTAGCCAGTCAACGATGGTTACCTTATTGATGTTGACTCCCTTATGCACTTCCTGCCCTCTTTCATTCAGTGTTATCAATGTGAGTTTGTCGCATTTGAATTGGGCGTAGCCTTTTGCGAGGCCGCCCAATTCGCGGTTTCTGGTCTTCGCTGTATCCATCTTGTAGGTGACCTGAATCAGTTCCAGAATCTTAGTCTTGTCCACAACCACGAAATCTATCTCGTAGCCATCCTTGTGGAAGAATATATCCGCTTTTTCATTCTTGTACCGGCGCAGCAACTCAATGTAAACGATGTTTTCCATTCGGTATCCCAGATTCTCTGTGGTGAGAGTACCTTCACGGTCTGACTGAAATGCTACATCGACGATATAGGCCTTTTCGCCCCTTATTCTTTCAGCGCTCTTGAAAGAGTATTTGTTAAGGCCCTGGAACAGAAACGCCTGCTTTAGATAAGAATAGTAATTTTCGGCTGTGTGGTCGGACCCGAAACCAAACAAATCGGCCAGCGTGGAGATGACCACTTCCTGACAGAAATTGTCCACCAGATAATTCGCCATCTTCCGGAGTGCATCTACATAACGGATCTTGAATCGCTTGGCGATATCCTTCTTGATGATGGCGTCCATCAGGGACATGACATATCCTCGCTGATTCTCCAGATTGAACGTTTCCGGAAATCCCCCGTTGCGGAGATATTCATCGAAGGCGACCTTGATGAAAGCCTGATTCTTTGTGGACAGGTCTTTAGTATCCAGACCTTTCATCCAGCAGAACTCCTCAAAGGAGAAAGGGAAGAGCGTGATTTCATTGTACCGGCCGGTCATGTGTGTGGCCAGGTCAGAGCTCAGGAGCTTTGCATTGGAGCCGGTGAGCACGATGTGCATTTTCTGGCGCAGAAGCCGGTTGACAAACAGATGCCAGCCGTCTACGTTCTGAGCCTCGTCCAGGAACAGGTAATCGAAATCGCCATAGACCATATAGGCTGCTTCAAGAACCGTATTCAGGTCCTTTCTCTCCAGGCCTTCCAGATTCTCATCATCGAAATCGACATATCCGAACTTCTTGCCTGACTGGACTAACGCCTTGAGGCAGAGCATGGATTTCCCACTTCGACGGACGCCGATGACCACCTGTGCCAGCGGGCTGTCCAATTCAAACAGGCTTTCTTCCCGGCGGGGGCAAAGTGCTTTAACGTCTATCTTTTCAAGTTCTTTTTTCTGATCCGTAAGTATCCGGACGATTTCGTACAAGTCCATAGCTTATCATTTAAACTGCAGTAAAGATAGTAATTTTTTTGATAGAAGTGCAATAATCCCGGAATTTATGATCACTCAAACTGCGCTAACTTGTAAATATTACCTTCAGGCCAATACCCACCTTGCCGCCATCTGCAAGATTGGAGACCGGCTGGAGATGCAGGTCCGTTCGTTGGAAATGAACGGCCGCATCATTCCTCTGGCGCTGGATGCCTATGACACCGACGGCCTGCAGGGCATTTACTGCCCGGAGACATCGGCCTCCAAGAGCACTACTCGATTTTTTTAACGAGGAGGAATATTGATTTGATAACATATTGAAAATCAATAAATTACAAAACTGCCAAGGAAATCCTTGGCAGTTTTTGGTTTTTCAGCCACTTTGGGACTATCCCTGAAAGAAAAGGAATAGTTTTGGTGGGGAAATATTACTATCTTTGCAAATAACAACCATTTATTATTGTAATGCACAAGTTAGTCCCTTCATTTATTCTATTATTACTGTCCTCTGTGATGGCATTTGGTCAGTATGCAAATACCACAAATGTTGATGTAACTTCTACAAAGGAATACAAGACGGCCAAGACAACTTTTTACGGTGGTATTATAACTGCCAGTGTCGGCGCTGTTGCTTGGCTTGGTGGTAATGTCGTTTGTATGATTGAACAAAACAAATATACTAACAGCCATTCAACAACTGGGACAGTAGAAGAAATCTATAACTTGAATCAGGAAGCCAAACAGCAACCTGCATATAAAACAGGAGAAGCATTTGAGATTGGTGGATTTGTGACTTTGCTTGCAGGTGCAGGTATTGCTTGGTTCGGCACTAGCAGAATGAAGAAAATAAAAAATGCTGCTGGGCAAACCATAGCCACAATTGGATATGCTCCAACTGAAAATGGAATAGCAATAGCAATGAGGTTTTAATAGTATAGTGAGGGTATATATATCTGGTCCCAGAAGACCGGCTTAAAAACAGGGAATGACCCTCAGACTATTGATGAATTAAATGATAAATGGTACTTACATTACATAGAGCCGGGGCAAATGGGGTCTTTTGCAGATGTCATGACAGGTCGGAAAGTTGATGCACAATGGGTTGTTGAGGATGTTTTCTGGGAGACAGATGTCCTGATGATAGCCATATTTGATGCAAAAAGATTAGACGAGAATTGGGGTGTTGGGAAGATGTCTGATTATGTGATTCAAAAGTATTGGTTAAGGAAGGAGGATGTGGTTGAAGAAGATGGCAAGACCTATAAAAAGATTTCCTTTCCCCTTATATGCAGTAAGCCAGCATCAGGCTTCCCCTGTGACTATCCGGGTTTTTAAACACAAGTATAACTTGCTGATAATAAGCAGTATACAACAATTGCACTATATGTTTAACGAGGAAGAATACTGATTTGAATATCAAATAGTTACCATCTTTAAAGAGCCCGTTTTTGAACGGGCTTTTATTGTTAAGATTATTTGCTTCTACGGTGCCTTTTGGCTATATTTGTAGAAAACGATAAGGCTATGTCCGATATAGAAAAGATACAGTTGTTCGAGAACAAGAAGATCCGGACGGCTTGGGATGAGGAGAAACAGGAATGGTATTTCTCCATTGTGGATATTTGTGGTATTTTGACCGAACAGCCGGACTATGATGGTGCCAGGAAGTACTGGAAAGTATTGAAAGGACGGTTAATAGCAGAAGGCTTTGAGTTGGTATCAAATTGTTACCAACTGAAAATGGTCTCACCCAAAGATGGAAAAAAGTATAGTACTGACGTCACCGATATGCAGCAAGCGTTCAGAATCATCCAGTCCATCCCTTCCAAGAAAGCAGAACCTTTCAAGCAATGGATGGCTCAGGTTGCAGCGGAGCGGATTAATCAGGCCATAGATCCAGAACGCAGTATTGACCAGGCCATAGCTGATTATCGTCGTCTGGGGTATTCGGAGGCATGGATTAACCAACGAATCAAGACTATTGAGATTCGCAAAGGTCTCACAGATGAATGGAAGAGAGGTGGAGTAACACAAGAAGTGGATTTTGCCTTCCTGACCGACCTTATGTCTAAGACATGGAGTGGTTTGACCACACGTGAATATAAGAAATACAAGGGCCTGACTAAGGAGAACTTGCGGGACAACATGACCAATATGGAGCTGCTTCTGAATGCTCTTGCGGAAGAAACGGCGACAGAACTCAGCAAGCAGCGCAATCCGGAGGGTTTGTCAGAGAATGCAGGAGTTGCTAAGGAAGGAGCTGATGTTGCTAAAACAGCCCGAAAAGAAGTTGAAAAACGCCTGGGGCAAAGTGTAATATCCCGTGATAAGGCCATAGACCACATCAAATCGCCGGAAGATCTCCCATTCCCAGATGATCAAAAGCTGGGATAGACAATTCATATGAAAAGTTTTTATTTCTCGTTGATACTTCTATTGTTTATTTCTTGTGCGCCTGCCAAGGAAGTATGGGTTCATCGTTTGCCTAATTTCAGTGCAGAGCCTATCGAACTAAACAAGGATTCAAAAAAATGTCAGATTTGTGGACACAAGATTGTTCCAATATTATATGGTCTTCCTTCTGACATTGGATTAAAAAAGGCAAAAAATGGGAAAATATTATTAGGGGGTTGCATGCCCGGTTGGATAGAAGTAAATGAGAATGGTGAAGAAACATACATTCCCAAGCCAAAGTTTGGGTGTTCTTATTGCGGTCAATTGTATTTCACAAAAGAGTAGTTTTTTCCAGGGATAGTAAAAATGGGATTCATCATGTCAGTTGATGACTATTACCCTGCCTCAGACTTTCCCAGTAACTATCCGAGATTTTGAACATTGTTGTAACTGCTTGACAATAAAACAATTATAGACAATATTCCATATATTTAACGAGGAGGAATATTGATTTGATATACAAATAGTTAGCCTTTTAGCCCGTTTCTTATTGAGCGGGCTATTTATTTTATATCAAGGTTCTTCGGCAAGTACCCAGCAAGTAAAACCACAGAGGTAATCCTTATCCTTGGGTGGGCATGCTCCGGAATCGGCCTTGCACAGGCCCCGGACACGCTTTTTATCTCGACCTCGCAGGTGGTGCATCTGCGTTTTGCCTCTGAGCTGAAGTACGTGAATCTTTGCTCCCGAAACATCGTGGCCAAGATTGTGGACGGCAGCAAGGATTTCGTGGCCGTCAAGGCCCGCGAGGGTATGGGATAGACATCCTCTGCGAGAACTTTTTTGTGAAGTATGATGTCCATAATTATAAAGATATGCTTTTTCGGTCAGTAAAACAATACCGGACAAACTCTCCCGGGCTTTCCAGATACAGATTCCCGTAGGAGGCGGCGCCCACGATTTTTGCGTGCGAGCCAAGGGTATGGGCGGCGAGGTAGAGGAACAGATCCCGGAAATTGCATTCCGGATTCTCCGTCAGATAATCTATCAGACTGAGGGAGAACCTGTCGCACATCCAGATGCGCGCCGAGGAGTTCCAGTGCTCAGCCCACGACATTTCGTTGGCGCTTGCCCCGGAAATGGCGAGGACTCCCCGGATTCCGTCAACATTGCGTATGACAGCCTCCCCGTAGCACGGTTCGGCGCATATCAGCAGCTTTCGGAATGTCATCTTTTCCGCTGTCTCCTTGAGGAGCCCGGCGCCGAAGCCTTCGCCCGGGGGTTTGTCTCTCCAGCAGAATTCATCGGCTCCGTCGGTGGGCTGGCTGTGTCCGTGGCCGCTCCAATAAAGAAGGACATTCGCTCCGGCGTCCTGCGGCAGCACTGTATGGAGCCGTCCGCTGCTCTTGCCCAGCAGGATGTCGGCTATATCGGCGGGGGAGAGGTCCTTGCTGTCGTAATCCATGACGGCGGCGGGAAGGGCGTCTGTGCCTCCAAGAAGGTCGGGCCCGTCTTCCGCGTTCCTGACAATCCCCGGTTCGGGATTCATCTCGTCCAAAGCCATGTCCTTGTCCAGAACGAGGATGATATGGTCGTCCGGGAAACCGCGGCTGCGGAGCATCTGATACACGCCGAGCACATCTGCCTGATGCCGATAGTTGCTGAAACCGTTGCTGCCCTGCACGAGGACAGCATACTGGCAGTCGAGTTCGGGATAGCTGAAATCCGCGCCGCCCGAAGCCTGGGAGTCGAAATCGGACCTTGCCTGCTGCTCGCTGTAGAGATAACGCCAGGCGGCGTTGGCATCGGCGGTACGGCCTCCGGATCCTCCGAAATAACCCCGGTGATGGATTTCACCGTCCAGAATCTGCCAGAGGACATAGGTGGTTGAAGTGGCCGCGGTGTAGGTCTGACTGTCGAAACTAATTTCTCCTGACGCACCGATGAAGTGAAGCAGCCGCCCCTGCTCGAGTGCATTCAGATACACTTCCATGGATGTGGCGTTCCAGGCAGCTCCGCCGAGTTCCTCTCCGTCGGCGTTCATGGTGATGTCGATGATGGCCTGGTTGAAAGCCTTGTTGTCGGCATCCACGCCCGAATGTTCCACATGGCATGCGGCGAAACCGACGACCATGAGCGCATCGTAAAACTTGCATTCGGCGAAGCCGGGTTTGGAACCGAAACGTACCTCGTAGCTGAGTTCGAAACCCGTGGAAGGGTCTGCGTAGGGCGAAAATCCTTCGTATCCCTGCAGGATATTCCATGAACGCGGCCCCATGGCATCCACATCTTCTTCATAAAAGCCAGGGATTGCAAAATATGTGTTGTACGCCGATTTGAACAGCTGCCAGTATTTGTCGTTGGCGGGGTCGTCGGGATCCGTGCTGTCGTGAAGCAGGCTCCAGAATTCATTGTTCATAACCGCTGCGCGGTTGGCGCGGGCCACCTCATACATCTGATCCGCCGTTTCCGCCACACAGAAAACAGCGGACTCCGCCACTCCCTGCCCGGTTGCAACCGCACGGTATTTGTCGAATATGGAAAGCAGTTCCTGCGTGTTGCCGTACTGCAGGTTCTGCTGGAGGATGATATCGTTCTGAAGTGAATAGAACGGAGCCCAGTAGTTGAATGTCATTCCGTATGCATCCACGGGAGAGAAAAATGCGGCCTTCGGACTGCGTATGATGGTGTCGTAGTACTTGCTGACAGAAGCATAACGGGTCATCATCAGGCCGGTGAAGGAGACGTCACTTTCCGTCAGGGCCCATAGGAATGGCTCCTTGTTTATATTCAGGCCGCTCGTCGTAACTGCATACCGGCGTATAATGTCTTCGCTGGTCGCCGTCGGCGCCATGAGAGGCTTGAGCGTTCGTTTGCAGGCAGGAGCGAAGTCGGCGATGTTCTCGTTTCCGAAAGGCCCCACGACTGCAATCACATCTTCCCTTCCGGCCAGTTCGCGGCTCAGCTTCACAAGGTCTTCCGACAGTTCGTCGTACCATTCAAGTTTGAGGTCGATTGCGACGGCGTTGTGTCGCTGCGCTTCCCTAAAGTTGTCCAGGAACCATTTCGCCGTGCGCTCAAGCCGCTTTTTGGAAGTTTTGTCGCCAATGGGCGCCACGACGGCTACCGTGCGTTCTGTCCAGTGACGCTGGCTCTGATACACCGTCTCTTTATTCCCGCATGCCGTCTGGATCAGGCCCGCGGCGATGCACAGCAGGATACCAATCAGCCTTTTACTCATTCCCGGCCTCCTTTTTCATGGCGTCTGCGTGTATGGTTTGAAGCAGATCTTCCGGCAGATAACGTTCAATGATGGCTTTCTGCAAATCGGTGTAGGGATGCAGGACGACTTCCGTCCATCCGTCGGCAAATGACAGGGTCTGGTGCTTTGGCATCCCCTCTGAAGACAGCCACTGGCCGATGCACAGGTCAATGGCCCTGTCGATATGTTTGACTACGGAAAACGGGCAGTGGTTAGAGATGCTGACAACGTCGATGCCTATATAATCAAATCCTCCGAACAGGCCGCTCATGCGGTAGAATGTGCCGGAAGCGCCCCCGCACACCGGAAATACGAGCTGGGCGATCGGGAGGGTTTCGGAGTTGTAGACTATGCGCATCGCGTCTTCGTCGTCAATCCTGAATCCGCCCCCTTCTTCATCGGAAATCCATTCCACCTGAAGCTCATGGTCATCCCCGGTCAGGACGTATTTTGCATTGAAGCCTTCTGTAAAACCTTCCACGGACTCCCTTATGGCCGACGCCAGGGGATTCGCGGCAATCAGGAGCAAGTTGTCCGAGAACGCGGTTGCGACCGCTCCGGCCTCGTACATGGCGCTGTAATACGGCAGGCAGATGGTGGATCCTTTGCCAGGAAGCGGATCCTTCGTTTCAAGGTACAGCAGGTCAGCGCGCGGACATGCTCCCAGCTCATCGCTGTGCCGGCGGAGATAATCGTCGTATTCGCTCCCCGCCACTATGAGAAGTCTCCGCACCGTGTCCCGGAGCATTGACATCTGCTCGAAATAAGTCTGGAGGATTGCAAGGCCCTCCGCGCTTGTGGACGGTGAAAACTGCATTGTGCGCAGCCCGTTTGCGAGGGCGGTCCGCTCGACTCCGGCATAAATCAGATCGTTGTAGCTCCTGTCGCCCAAAGCGCCGGGATCGTACACGACTGTCACCAGAGCTTTGCCGGAGGGGACGTCGGCGGGGTCCGGTTCATAATGTACCTTCCTACACCCCATTGCCACCAGGGCAATTGCGGTCATTAGCAGATATTTTGCAGGCAGAGTATTCATTTTGCATTCTCCTGTTCTGCAAAATTACCTTTTTTTTCGTAATTTCGCGGCCAAGAATGAAATGATGAGAATAAGAATTATGAAAAGGTTTAGTTTTATGCTTGCAGCTTTCTGCTGCTTCCTTGGTTTGTCGACAGTGGTGTCATGCAGTAAAGACGACGGAGAAGAGACAAGTGAACTTCAGCGTGTGCTGTACAGCGAACTCGGCTTGCCGGATGACGGATCCAACAGCTCGAAGTATGGAATCAGCGACGAAGACATCGAGACCCGCGCAAAGGGAATGGGTGTCGAGGCTGCCGCGCTGAAGGCAGTCTGGAAGGTGGATACCGGCGGTCACGGTGGTTTCCTGGCCAATGGCGATCCTATGATTCTTTTCCAGGGACATATCTTCTGGCAGCAGCTCAGGACGAGGGGCCTTAATCCTCAGAATTACGTGAAAGGCAACGAGGATATTCTTCACCAGAGGCTGGACAAATCAAAGTTTGTCGGCGGAGTCGGTGAATGGGAACGTCTTGAGAGGGCCGTCGCGATTCATGAAGATGCCGCTCTCTCTTCTGCGAGCTGGGGCATGTTCCAGATAATGGGTTTCAATTACGGAAAGTGCGGCTGCAAGTCCGTGCAGGAGTTTGTTTCCAAGATGAAAGAAAGCGAGGTCGCTCAACTTGATTTGTTCGTGGCTTTCCTGAAATCGAATTCAAAGATGGTCGAGGCTCTCAAAAACCGCTCCTGGGTAGAGTTTGCCAGACTTTACTACGGCCCTACAGAGTACAATATCTACGCTGAGAAGCTTTCCAAGGCATACGCAGCCCTCAAGTAGGATATAGCAAATTGCATTTTTCAGATGCGCTTCTTTCCGGAAAAGGAGCGCATATTATTTCAGAACTGGCTATTCTGATACTAACGCGTCATTTCTTTTATAAACTTTATTTCCTCCTCGCTGTAGGGGGTGTGATCCGGGCGGAAAAGGTCGTGGAACCAGACATCGGGCTTTTCCGTGAAAGGGACGGGTTCGCCGTTTTCCACAGGGTTCCAGGGATACTGGCACTGCTGCTTGCCGTTCACGAGGCCATAGCTGAAACAAGCTATCTTTTTCTCTTTGAACAGAGGGAGGATGGAGTAATAATCCGACCCCATACTGCGTGCCATCCATTCTGAACACAAAACCGGCCGGCCGAACTGCTCACAGTATTCCACGAACCTGCGGCATTCGGGCAGATCCTTATAGCAATGGAAAGAAATGATGTCGCTTTCCGACAGAACGAACTGCGAGATCTCTTCATTATGCGACTTCCAGTCCGAAAGAGTTATGATAGGAGCTGTCAGAGGCTGCGAAGGGTTCACTTCCCTCGCCCAGCGAAAAACCTCCCTCATAAACGGCAAAGTCTCGAATCCCTTGGTGTTTGCTGGCTCATTGTAAAGACACCAGGCAAGGATGCGGGGGTCCTTCCGATACTTCCTTATGACCTGCTTTACGTAACGCTCCATTACCGGCCACTTCTCGGGGTTATTGACTATGTCTTTGCCGGGAGAAGCCATCCACACCGAATTGTGAACACCGGGCACTGGCTGAGGCTGGGGGCCGGTATAGGGGTTCTTAATGGTTCCACCATTTGTGAAGAAAGTCATCAGTATCCGCAGCCCGTGCCTGTCGGCAATACTGATTGTCTTCTCCAGCCTTCCCATAAAGCCTTTGGGGTCTTCCTGCCAGACTAAATCGCACAGGAAGAGCCGGATGCAGTTGAAGCCAAGATCCTCTGCCAGGGCAAGCTCGCTGTCCACCACTTCGGGACGGAAGAATTCCTTTCCCCATATTTCCACGGGTGTTCCAGCATAGGACGGCATATAGACGCATCCTACGGGCCAGGGCTGGGCTGCATACCATTCATTGGCCTTTTCTGCACTCCATTTCCGGGGAGTATCAACACTGCAGCCGACCAGGGCCAGCAAGGCTGAAACAGCAATAATTATCCTTTTCATCACTGTGCACAAATCTAATCAAAAAGCGGAATATTATTTATTATATTTGCAAAAAAAGAAACCGATGACACTGAGTACTTTAGCCATCCTGGCCCTCCTTAGCACAACGCCATCCGCCAAAATCTACCATTCCAACTGGACCGATTTCAACAAAAACGGCAAGATGGACGTCTTCGAGAACCCCAAGGCAGCCATACAGGACCGCGTAGAGGATCTGCTCTCACGCATGACCCTCGAAGAAAAAACCTGCCAGCTCGTCACATTATATGGCGCAGGAAGGGTCCTGAAAGATGCGCTTCCTAACGAGTCCTGGAAGAATGAAGTCTGGAAAGACGGACTGGCGAACATTGACGAGCATCTCAACGGTGTCGGCAAATCTGCCGCCAGATACAGGGATTACATCTATCCCTTCTCCAACCATGTAGATGCCCTGAATACCGTGCAGAAGTGGTTTATCGAGAACACCCGGCTTGGCATCCCCGTGGAGTTCTCCAACGAAGGCATACATGGCCTCAATCACACCCTCGCCACTCCCCTTCCCGCCCCCATAGCCATAGGCTCCACCTGGGACCGCGAGCTGGTCCGTACCGCCGGCCGCATTGCGGGAGAAGAAGCGGCACTGCTTGGTTACCACAGCGTCTATGCGCCTATTCTGGACATCGCACGCGACCAACGCTGGGGCAGGACCCTGGAATGCTACGGTGAGGATCCCTTCGTGGTAGCAGAACTCGGCATACAGATGGCCGCAGGCATACAGGAGCAGGGCGTAGCTTCGTGCATGAAGCATTATGTGGCATACGGCGTGCCCAAAGGCGGACGCGACGCAGACTGCCGCACAGATCCGCACATCACCCCAAGAGAACTTCACGAACTCTACCTTTATACCTTCCGCCGCGTCATCGAGGAGGCTCATCCTATGGAAGTTATGTCCAGCTACAACGACTGGAATGGCGAGCCTGTGAGCGCATCGCATTATTTCCTCACCGAGCTGTTGAGAGACACTTACGGTTTCGACGGATATGTTGTCAGCGACAGCGACGCCGTGGAATTCGTTCACACCAAACATAAGGTAGCCCCCACCTACGACGATGCGTGCCGCCAGGTGCTTGAGGCAGGCCTCAACGTGCGCACCAACTTCACCCAGCCCGCCATCTTCGTAGATGCAGTGCGCCGCCAGCTTGCAGACGGCAGCCTGTCGCAGGAAATCCTGGACCAGAGAGTTCGGGAAGTGCTCAGCGTCAAATTCCGTCTTGGCCTCTTCGACAATCCTTTCTCCGGGAACGGAAAGAAAGCGGATGCGAAGGTCGGTCTGGAAAAGCACAAGGACTTCGTGATGCAGATGGGAAGGGAAAGCATAGTTCTGCTCAAAAACGAGAATCACATACTCCCTCTGAAGAAGGATTCATATTCCAGGATACTGGTTACCGGTCCGCTTGCCGACGAAGACAATTTCATGACCAGCCGCTACGGCCCGGATGGAGTTCCTACTGTCACCATGCTCCAGGGTATAAGGAACTACCTGAAATCCAGCGGAATAGCCGTAGAATACGAGAAAGGATGCGATGTTAAGGATTCCCGCTGGCCCGTCAGCGAGATCATCCCGGAGCCTATGTCTGCTGATGAAGAAGAAGGCATACGCAGAGCTGCAGAGAAAGCGGCCGCAGCCGACCTGGTGATAGCGGTTGTCGGCGAAGACAAGTACGCCACCGGAGAAAGCCGGTCCAGGACTTCCCTGGAGCTCCCCGGACGTCAGCGCCAGTTGCTCGCCGAACTGTACAAGACAGGCAAACCCATAATCCTGGTACTCGTCAACGGCCAGCCCCTCACCATCAACTGGGAGAACAAGTACATGGATGCTATTCTTGAAATGTGGTTCCCTAGCGGCGAAGGAGGCGACATCCTGGCTGAAACGCTTTTCGGTGACAACAATCCCAGCGGCAAACTGACCGTCACCTTCCCCAAGGCAGTGGGGCAGATTGAGACAAACTTCCCTTACAAGAAGGGCTCCGAGGGCGGCCAGGGAAGGATAGGAGATCCGAACGGCTGGGGAGTCACCCGTGTCGTAGGCCCCCTCTACCCTTTCGGATACGGACTCAGCTATACGGATTTCAGCTACTCCAATCTGGAAATCAGCAAGAAAGATGACAGCCGGATAGATGTTTATTTCGACCTGGCGAATACCGGCGAGTACGAGGGCACCGAGGTGGTGCAGCTCTACATCCGGGACAAATACAGTTCCGTGGTAACCTACGACTCCGTGCTGCGCGGTTTCGAAAGGGTTCCACTCAAGCCCGGAGCGAAAAAACGCCTGCACTTTACCATTCAGGGCAAAGATCTAAGCATCCTGGATAAAGAGATGAAATGGCGGACCGAAGCCGGCGAATTCGAAGTGCTTGTTGGCGCCAGTTCCACCGACATCCGCCTGGCGGGCTCATTCAATATAGATAAGGACAGGCTCTATTAAGCTCTAAAGCCATATCAGAGGATTCCTAACAGGAAGATTACGGAGCACTTCCGCGTTTGTCGGGAAGTGCTCGTAGTTTTTCCATGCACGGTAATATGACTCTTCGCCGAAACGCAGCCATGCGAACAGGAAAGCAGGTTGTGCCACAGGCCATTCATCCCAGTACATGACATCTTCTCCATACGGCCACTTGGTTTTATCCTGGACATATGGGAGCATGAACTCTACTGCTTTATGCATGTCATCCCACAAGTCTTCTCCATCCTGCGACAGGATATGGCAGAGGACTGCCATCGCATCCAGGTTGAAGAGCGAATAGCCGTATGGCTTGGTGCGGGCCAGTTCCTGCGGGAAACTACCGTCCTCCGCCATCTGAGTGGGAAGGAAAACATCCTTGAAGCGCTGCCGGCAAAGCCCGGTAATCTCCTTGTTTCCCGTAAAACGGGCAAAGGCGGCCGCCTGAAGGGCCCAGCAGGTGCCATGATTGTTCCTGGCGTTCATCTCGTCTATGCCATACTGGTGGGTAGTCAGCCAGCGGAGATACTCCGAGAACCAGGCCTGCGCTCCTTCGATGCACTCCGAACTTATCGCCCCGGCATCCTTGAGGCGGATCAGCGCCTGCGCCACTTCTATCAGATGAATAGTATCGATTATGCCTATGCCCCGCCCGGTTGCACGCCCTTTTATTGCCTGGGCGTACCGGAGGCTTGGGTTCATTTTTGTGTCTTCGTCGATAAACCACGCACGTACATGTTTCTCCACGGCAGCGGCATATCTGGCATCTCCCGTAAGCAGATAAGCGGACGTGAGTGAGCCCACGGCCATGCTGAAATCTATCATCGCCTTCCTGTGTGCGGAGAAATTGTCCGGATTGCTTTCGCCGTCGCGCCTGATGTAAGGCCCGTCGGGATTCACGGGATCCGGCCACCAGTAATCCCCTTCTGAATAGAAATCATGTATGCCTCCGGCGCTGCGCTCGGCAACGAAAGCGGTAACTGTCACAGGCTCGGCATCAAGCCAACTGTCAGCCCCGGACATTATTCCCTTTTCAAGCAGGGATGACACCTTTTGACTTGGCGAAACACTGCAAGAAGACGCAAACGCAAGGACGCTAAAGAGCAGGGAGATGGATGTGGCTTTAATCATATCTGCAAAGATAAGCGAATTATCATAAAGCCGGAATCAAATACTTGTTGTTCCAAAAAATAATAGTATATTTGTACTCCGATTCGGGACCTTAGCTCAGTCGGTTTAGAGCGCTTGCTTCACACGCAAGAGGTCAGCAGTTCGAATCTGCTAGGTCCCACATTGTTGACCATATGCAATATGGAAAAACAAAAGTACGTAGTTTCTGAAGCCGACCTGCAGAACGCTCTGGGGCTCAAAGGAGCATTCGGGCGCTTTGTAACCCGCCGTATTCACCGCCTCCTCGAAATACATAAAGTCAATGCAATGCACGAGAAACTCATGGAGCATGATGGTCCGGAGTTTTCCGAAGCTGTGCTTAAAGAGGTTGGCGTCACCTACGAGATTCTCCCCGAACAACTTGCCCGCATCCCCGAAGAGGGAGGCTTCATCACCGTATCCAACCATCATTTCGGCAGCATAGACGGTCTCATCCTCAGTTCAGTAATAGGCGGAAAGAGAAAGGATTACCGCATTCTCACCACCTTTGTGCTCGCACTGATTCCCAGCCTCAAGAGCAGTTTCATGCCGGTTGACAACCTGAGCGGAAGCAAGGCAAGCGTAAAAAGTGTCCACGGCATCAGGATGGCTCTGGAGCACATCCACGAAGGTGGTGCTCTCGGATTCTTCCCCGCAGGCGAGGTCGGCACCTACCAGAAAGGTGCAAAGCGCACCGCTGTAGGCAACAAGAAAGTCATCGAAGACAAGCCCTGGGCCGATAACATCATCAAGTTGATCAAGAATTCCGGATTCCCGGTTATTCCGATATACTTCGAAGGCACCAACTCCCGGTTCTTCCATTTCCTCGGCAAGATTCATCCCCGCCTCCGCACCGTGCGCCTTATCCATGAGATGCTTAACAAGAAAGGCACTCACGTAAAGGTACGCATCGGCCAGGCCATCAGCCCAGAGGAGATGAGCAAGTACACGGTGCCGGAGCTTGGCAGATATCTGCGCAACCGCACTTATGCCCTCCAGGCAGAGTGCCTGCCAAAGAAAGAGCTGGCCGCACAGAACATCACGGAGCCCCTTGCAGAGCCTGTCGATCCCGAAATTGTGCGCTCCGAAGTAGCCGCGATTGCAGACCGTGCCATCTTCGAAGTAGGAGACTACCGCTGCTACCTCACCACCGTAGACGGCATTCCCAATACCATGCGCGAGCTTGCCCGCCTCCGCGAAGAGACCTTCCGGGCAGTTGGAGAAGGCACCGGCAAGGCTATCGATACCGACCGTTTCGATTCCTTCTTCCATCATCTTATCCTCTGGAACATTCCCAACGGCGAGATAGTCGGTTCATACCGCATTGGAGCAGGCACAGAAACTGTTGTCAATCACGGCGGGATCAATGGTCTTTACACCTCTACCCTGTTCAATTATGCCCAGGGCAACGAGCAGCTGCTTTCTACCTGCCTCGAACTTGGGCGTACATTCATACAGCAGAAGTATCAGCGTGAGGTCCTGGGCCTCAAATTCCTTCTCACAGGGCTTGCCGCCTCCACCGTGCAGTTCCCCGAAGCCAGATACTTCTTGGGCCCGGTCAGCATCAGCAACAGCATCCCGGACTTCTACAAGAGCCTTATAGTCTGGTATCTGGAAAATAAGTATACCGACCCGGCGGTCAGCAGCCTGGCATCTTCAACCCACAGCTTCACTCCAGATTTCCTGGCAGTTAACCCGGAGCAGCTGCTGAGCAAGGTTGAATCACTGGACGATCTGGACAGGCTTATCCTGGCCATCTCCGACGGCAAGTATCGTATTCCGGTGCTCGTGAAAAAGTATTTCAGCTACAATGCGAAACTGATCTGCTTCAACGTGGATCCCGATTTCCAGGATTCTCTTGACGGCCTTATCCTCCTCAAGCTCAGCGAATTCCCCAAGAATTACCTGAAAGCGCTCGTGAAGGTGCTTCCGGAAGACCTGCAGGCAGCTATTTTGAGCGAGTCTCCCCTCAGCTAACTATTCCAGCATCAGCACTGGATTCTCCATCAGGCCGAAGGGAATACAGTAATAGTCATCTCTCCAAAGGCGGGCAGAACCCGTCTTTCTCTTTTCGTACCAGTCGTTGTCGCCCGGTTCCAGATTGGGCCAGGAATGACGGCCGCTGAAGGTCGCAGGGCCCATCACATTGAATTCTCCGCCAACACAGTGATAAGGCCCCATAAGGTTGCGGAGGCTTCCGGTAAGAGTCAGTTCGACGGAGTTCTCCCCGGGGTGGAGGGCATCGGTCACATCGGCCTCCCAGGGGCTGCAGAACACGGTCGGGAGTTCTTTTCCATTCACCTTCACGCCAACGGTAATAGCCTCGACATGAGGAAAAGCTATCTTGTAGCGGCGGCCTTCCTTCAGCTCAACCAGAGAGATATTGCTGCTGCAAACAAAACTACCGGAATAGAAGGGATAGCCGGCCAAAGTCAGGTTGGCAGAAGATACCTCCTTTTCGGATTCAATGCAGAAGGACCCGTGCTCGAAGCGGGAAGGCATTGGCTTGGGATTCAGAATCTTAAGGCGGTTTCGCCAGGTTTCCGTGAGCTGCACTGCTGCAAGCCGGCCATTCACGGCAAAATCTCCGCAGAGGAAGATGGTTTCTATTTCAGAGCCATAGCGCTCCAAGGCATCGTAAGAATCAGGGACAGGGTTACGGAAATCCAGAGACATCAGCACCTGGTTGCGCCCCCCGAGGAGTGTTGAACTCACATCGGCAGTGCGGAAATAACGGTCCACATACCAATCATCGCCAAATTGCAACTCTTTACCGTTCAATGAGATAGATTTATACATCCATGGTTGTTCCACCACAAGCGAACAAGTCTTTGGAATGGAACCCACCTCGAAAGAGTAGCTAAGCAGCATGGGGCCGTCGTACACCGCATCATGGTTCTGGAAACGTTCATAGATTGCAAGAACGGGTTCGGCCTCGTGCCAGCTGCTCCCGCCATCAATCGACCACTCAGCAAAATCCAGAGGAAGGGCATTGGGGGCCGTTTTCCTGCAAATCCACGGTCCGCTCAGAGGCTGAAGCGGCTTCTCTTCGGAAGGAAGGACATAGCTGCCATCCGGATGTCTGCAGACCGGCTTGCTCCCGAATGCAAGCACCCAGGTCTGCGCAGGGGCGAACTCAAGCTCGAAGCCCCCGTCTGCCTCCTGGCTGATTTCCAGCGCATCTCCGTTCAGAGGGTTGAGCAAAACGGGATGACTCCCTGGCTCAAGGCCGAGTTTCACCCTCGCATTCCCGTGTCTGGATATATTCGAGAGCTGTAGGGTATATCCGCCTCTCACCTTTCTAAGATGCGTCCATATCTTTCCGGCATCCCCCCCTTCCAACCTGAAGGCCAGCGGCGCATGCGCGGAGAGCCACGCTCCAAGTTCCTCCGGATTTAAGCGTACAGAACAACCACGAAGGCCTTCCAGCGGGTCGGGCGAGCCCTCAACATATTTGGGGAAATCGCCAAGCACCAGCACATTACCCCCCTTGGAAGCAAACTCTTCCAAAAGCCTCACGGTGGAAGGGCGTATGGTCAGGAGGTCCGGAAGGATAAGCGTATGGTAGCTCATCTCCCCTACCCTCAGACGCCCGTCTTCCACGGCCCCAAGTTCGGAAAGAATCTGCTCATCACCAATGTCGCTATTGTAATGAAGGGTATTGAGCTGCTGGAGAGTACTTTCCAGAAGCACATCACGCTCCGTGCCCGGCTCAGGATAGTCCCTCCTTGCATCTCTTTCCAGATAATCCGATTCCAGGGTGCTCAGCACACAGACCTCGCCAACGGTTTTCCCGATGGTCGCAAAATATGCAAGGCGAGCGGCAAAATCCTCATACAAGTGGTTGAAAGGCCAATATGGTTCCTGATAATTGAAGGTGGGAGGATAGTCGTACTTGCGCACCCCCTTGATTGTGTAGTGAGACAAGTGGGGGCAGAACATGTTAACCCCGCAGTTGGTGTGCCAGGCCGTCAGCCACATCCTGTCTTCCAGAGAAAGGTTATGGCCGGAGATGCCGAAGATCTCGCAAACCCTGCGTTTCTTGCCATACTGGTTGGCTATGGAGGTCATCACCTTGGCATTATGCAAAGTCTTGAACCTGAGGCCTAAAGCATCGATTCCCGGCACCTGCATGTGCCGGTATTGAGTCATCAGGTCGCCCTGGTTGAACATGTTGGCAACCGGCATTTCCTCACCGTTGAAGTGCCCCGTCCAAATCAGCTTGTTGGCGGCGCAATACTCTCCGATCTGGGCGCTGAACGCATTCTCCATGCATTCTCCCACCGTCCGGTAGTAATGAAGCCGGAACTGGCGCCAGTTGCCCACAGTGTCCACCAAAGACGCCAGATGAGGCCTCATGGGATAGCCCCAGCGCTTTTCGAACGCTGCCTCCATCCAGGGGGAATAAGGCATGAAGGCATCCCCTCCTGCCATGTCCGTCCGGGGCGAAACCTGAGGCTCGTCGGAAAAAATACCCATCACTCCTTTCTGCCCGGCAAAACGGTCCACATAGGGCTGGTAGGTGCAGTCTATGAAGGCTTTCACCATCTCCGGATTCATAAGATCCACCCAGCATGTGCCATTATACCATGCCTGTCCCATGGGATCTACATGACTGACGTACAGGTATTTGCCATCGTCCAGCAAGATCTCGTCCGGCTCGGCTACCGGCGTTCCTGCCGGCACCCTCACAAGGGTACGGGCGCGGAAAGCATCGTCCTGCCTGGGCACAATGCCTCCGGCGAATCCGCTTGGCCACTTGTCTTCGTCGTAGAACCAGGCTTCGAGGCCGAGCCGCTGCGACTCCTCGACGCCCACCTTCATCATTTCGAACCATTCCTCCGAGAGATACGGGGTGAGCAGTCCGGGGCGGCTGTGGAAGAATGCTCCACCGAAGCCACCTTCCTTGAACAGCGCCAGCTGGCGGCGCATCTCATCTGGCCGGAGGCTGTCGTTCAGCGACCAGAAACTCATTGAACGGTATGTTGTGGAAGGATGCCTGAATTCCTTCATGTCGAAGCGGTCTGCCGCCTGCCTTCCACATGCAGCAAGCAGCAGCATGGCAGCCACGATTAATCTACGCATTATCGAGGATTTGGGATATGTCCTTTACAGGAATATCGGAGTACTTGCTGAAGGTTGACTGGCAAAGAGGGCAGGCGGTCACTACCACATCCGGGCCAGCCACCGTGAGGTTATTCAGCGAGTTAAGAGTTATGTCGCGCCGCTTCTCGTAGTTCAGCGAGATGCTGCCGAGCGAGCCCCCGCAGCAGATACTCTCTTCACGATTCTTTGCAGCCTCTACCAGAGTGCCGACAGCTGAGAGGGCAGAACGGGGCGGATTGTAGATGCCGCAGCCGCGTCCGAGTTCGCACGGGTCGTGGTAAACCATCTTCAGGCCTTCATCCTTGCCGAGCTTAAGCCTCTGGGAATGAATGAGTTCGTCGAAGAACACGCTATGATGCACTACATACTTTCCTGGCAGCGAATAGTTCTCTTTGAAAATACGGTAGCAGATAGGGCAGCTTAACAGCAGTACGTCGCACCCGGAGCCCATAATAATCTCCGTATTCTTACGTATCATCTCCCTCGCCTGCTCCTTGCGGCCAGCCATCAGCATGGGCCTGCCGCAGCACAGGCCTCCGTCCTCATCCATCATGGTCCAGGATACTCCTGCCTTGTCGAGAAGCGAGGTCGTGGCTTTCCTGATGGCCGGGGTGAGATGGGTCATGCAGCCTGCGAAATACAGCACGTGCGCCGATCCTATCTTATCCAGCACCGCATCGGGAGAGAGTTTGGAATAATGAGGATTGATACCATATTTGCGCATGGCACGCTGAGCCAGACGCATCTGGGGGCCGTCCACCTGAACCTGGCACACGGTGGTGCACTTTCCGCACATCAGGCATTTGTCGCTGATCTCCTCGATGCGCCTCTCATTCCCGCGGCGGAGCTGCCTGTTCAGGTACACGGTGCAATCCTTCAGATTCTCCTTGCGCACGCTCATAGGACAGGCATCTATGCAGACGCCACAGCCCGGGCAGGAATAGAACTGCACACGTGCATAACCCTTGCGCGGATGCAGCACGTGGAGTCCGGCATTGCGGAGAGGAATCAGCAGCATTTCCGCAGGGATATGCATGTAGCGGGTAAAAGGCAGCACGCACATGAATACACCCAGCACTATGGAATAGGCCCACCAAGTGGGCATATAATTGAGTTCGTTGCCGAAGAACTGGCGGAAAATCCAGTTCATGGGGATGGTCAGGAAACTCCCTCCGCTGATGTGGGCGGTGAAGCTCTCGGAGAGCAGGCGCAGCGGGAAGATGGCCCAGAGCGAATACAGCCCCACCCGGTCCAGGAGGCTCGGGCGCGTGGTGCGCCTCATTCCGAACCACAGCGAACGAACGCGTTTGATTATGGCCAGGGTTATGCCGCTGAGGATGACCAGGAGGAACAGGTCCATCAAGAAAAACAGCACGGCCCCTTGTATGGTGCTCTCCCCTTCTGCAACAAAGAAATTGAAGAAGATGGGATAATAGAAGAGACGTATTCTGTGAGGCAGGAAGAGCATTACTTCTATATGACCCAGCAGGATTATCATGAACCATCCAAAGGCAATGCTGGAGTGCATGTAGCCCAGCATGCGGTTTCGTTTCCAGAGCTTGACGTGAAGCAGGCAGTTCAGGAAGATATCCTTCACATTCTTCCAGGCAGTAGCCGGTGTAACCAGCGAGATCAGGAACTTGCGCCTGTCTTCCCTGGGCAGCTGAACCAGGATACGGATGGCCCCGTACAGGCAGTAGCCAAGCACAAATATCATCCCGAAAAGGAACGGGAGCACGAAAGGATGGAAACCGGTTGCGAATCTCTCGGTCATAGGCTGCCCTCCACGTTTTCGTATAGCCTGCTAACGGTAAGGATCACCCTGCGGGTATTGATGCCGCGGGGGCATACCATGGTGCATTTGCCGCAGAGCATGCAATGCGAGAGCATCTGCTCCACCTCACGGTTACGGCCCCGCTGAAGGTCCAGCAGGAGCTTGCGTACGCTCATTTCGGAATAGCCGGATGCGGTGCAGGTGGCGCTGCAACTACCACAGGCCATGCATGTAGATGCCGTTGGCTCTATGCGGCACAATTTGGAGTAGAGCGACTGATCGAGCTTGTCGAGTTCGATCGCGGAACTGGGATTGAGTCCGAATCCGAAATCCATCACTTTCCGCCTTTAAGATAATTATACACGTTCAGGGCTGCGCTGCGGGCCTCTGCTATCGTCTCCGGTATGGTTTTGGGGCCTGTGCATGTGCCAGCGAAGAAGATTCCGTCCCGGTCGGACTTGGTGATGGAAGCGATATTGTCCCGGCTGCGGAAGAATCCGTCGTCGTCCACCGGCAGTTGTACCGCCTTGAGCAGAGCCTGGTTCTCACGATTGCACACTATCCCCGCCATCAGCACCAGCAGGTCCAGCCTGACCTTCACCGGCTTGCCCACCAGGGTATCTTCCGCCTTGACAAGCACCTGCCCGTCTATGGTTTCAGACACCTCGGAGACGCGCCCGCGAATAAAGTGTATGCCGTAGTCGCGCTGGGCATTGATGTAGAAATCTTCGTATTTCTTACCGAAAAGGCGGAGGTCCATGTAGAAGCAGTAGATTTCTGCATTCGGGAACTTCTCCTTAAGCTCAATGGCCTGTTTGATGGCGGTTATGCAGCATACCTTGGAGCACTGGGTATTGCCGGCTTTGACATCGCGGGAGCCCACGCAATGCACGAAACCGATGGCAGAGGGTTTCTCCGGCACACGTTCGTCGCTGCCCGTATTGAACCAGGCTTCCAGGTCCTTGTTGGTAATCACCCGGTCGTAGACCCCGTAGCCATATTCCTCTTTCTTCTCAGCCTCAAAGAGTTTGAAGCCGGTGGCGAAAATGACGGCCTTGCAGGGCATCGCGCGGCCGTTGCTCAGCACTACGGAATACCCTTTCTGAAGGCGGTTGATGGAAGCTATTTCCGTCTCAAGAAAAACTTCGACATCCTTCAGTTCCTCTTTATATGGCGCAAGCACCTTGCTTGCGGGCACGACATCCGGGAAAAGATTATTCCACTGGGCCACATGGCCGCCCAGGGCACTGGTCTTCTCCACAATCACGGGTTTCAGGCCAAGGGCCTTGAGCTGCCTGGCAGCTTCCATTCCGGCGATGCCGCCTCCGACTATCAAGACAGGATTATTGTTCATATCAGCAACATTTGAGGACCGAAGGCAGTCCGGGTTTCTTGAGTTCTTTTTCGTTCAGGCCGAGATACTTCTTCGAAGGGTCGTAAGGCACTCCCATCTTGTCCAGGAGGGGCTCAGGGCTCACTTGGTGTATCTGCAAGCCAAGATCCCAGGGATCTACGCCAAGCACCAGGCCGGCCAGTTCTTCGTATGTGAACACGGGGATACCCCTGCCATTCTCGCCATAGGTCTTTCCGGTCTGTTCGGATATCACATACTGCCAGCGGTCCAGGAAGAAGGGGCATCCGGGGCAATTGGTGATGATCATATCCGGATGGTAGGGTTCCATCGATTCGAATTTCTTGTGGGTGTTCGACACAGAGTACCCGCGGTTGGCCTTCACCAGATACTGGCGGAAACCGAAGCCACAGCAGTGCCGACGTTCGGGATAATCTATCACCTTCCCTCCCCAAGCCTCAGCCATTCCGCTCAGCACGCAGGGGTATTCGGCACCGCCCACTCCCTTGTGTGGGAACATCTTGGAATAGTGGCAGCCTATATGCTCAACTATCCTCAGCGGCTCGCCGGTTTCTTTGTTAACCAGCTGATATTTGGCGCGTTCCGCAATTTCTTCGCGGAATTTGTAGACCAAGTCGCTAGCGTGAGCGACGTATTCCGGCTTTTCGAACTCCCTGCGGCAGGCCTTCCAAAGTTTTTCGCGTATGCGGGCCTCGAGCTCGGGGAATTCCCTCCAGGTTTCGAGAATCTCGGTATAGTTGCCGAAGGATGTGATGCAGGACGTGACCAGATTCTTGTAGCCGGCCTCTGTCATCAGCGCAAACTGGCGGGCGACTATGGTCATTGCTGTCTCCTGAGGGATGGTGTCCGCGTGATAGGCTATGCCCCCGCAGGTGGTATGATGCTTTGTTTCGTAGATATCCCGCCCTAGCATGTCCCTGCATATCTTCAGGAAGTAGTGCTCCGAAGCCGGGAAGAAACTCTGTCTTATGCAGCTGCGCACATAGAACCAGTGGTTGTCCGGAATCTCCTTCTGGTAATCAGACCATATCTTTTGCTTTCCCTGATAGATCATAGCGCGCCCTCCTCGTTATTGAAATGCCCCCTGGAGCAATGCTCGAAGGTGTATTTGGTGTATTCTTCCATGGTCATCCCCATCTCTTCCGCCTTTTTGCGGGAGCACTCTTCAACAAGATTGATGCGCTCGGTGGCGCCGGTCTCGTCGAAGATGGCCTGGAGTTCGTCCAGATCTTCCTGAGGGATTGCCCTCAACGCGCCCTCACCCTGGCGGCCAAAGTTTGCGCCAAGGCGGTCATAAACATCCTGCTGATTGTTCAGCACCCACTCGAAAACCGGCCCGGATTCGGGATGGTCTTCATATTTATAGGTGGAAGGATGGACGCAATAGCCCAGCTTCAACACATTGGTTGTCAGCACTTTGGTGAGAGGATAGAGCTGGCGTCCCTTCTCCGATTCGGTGAAATAACCAAGTTTGGTGGAGAGGTTGCGAAGTGCCATCACAACCAGGCCTGCTCCGTTCTTGCGGGGGCAGCGGGTGACGCAGGACATGCATTCTCCGCAATACCAGATGGTCTCGCTTTTGAGGAGTTCGAGTATTCCGTCTTCGTCCTTACGCTGGACGGTGTCCACGATCTTGCGCGGATCATATTTGTAGAACTCCGCCGCAGGGCAGATGGCTGTGCAGGTGCCGCAGTTGATGCAGGTCTTGAGCCCTTCCTTGAAGCGGTAGTCTTTGGTGAGTTCGTCGTACAGTTTACCCATAGCACACGTTTAAGTTTCAAATATACAAAATATTTGGGAATGCCACTTTGGACGACGGATTCCGCCCCAGGTCAGGCATTTGGGGGCCTACCCGTCGAGCTTTTGCCCGGTTTCCTCTACAGGTCAGGCATTTTTTGAAAGGCGACCTGGTGCGAAACAGTGTTGCTTTTAATATCCATTCATTCGAATAACACAAAAAAGCGTATCTATTCTTATGGATTTTCCAAATGATTCGGAAAGAAGTTGAGATATGAGTCATCACTTCGATTCAACGGTGTAGATTATGGATATTTATTGCGCTCATAGGGGCGTCCCGCCCCTGGCCGCGCAGCCACCCCTGGAGCGTACATGCAGGCTTATATTCCTTTGTGTATTCGGTGTCTCTTTTTATAACGGAGAACATTCTGTGAACGAGCTTTGCTCGAAGCACATTTAGGATACACATAATGTGCTTACCTTCTTTGAGTTTGCGTTCGTAGTAGTCCTTATATTCCCCGGCTTTCATGCGTGTTGCCACGTTCACTGCGCTCATGTGTAGTAGAGCCTTCATGGTTTGATTTGCGTGAGTCCGGCGAAGCTGCAGAACTGCCGTGCATTCTGGAAGCGAGTGAAGCCACCGGTAATGGCAATCATGTTGATGGCGATGTGCTCCCCAATGCCGTCAATGCTTACAAGAAGTTCCTTCTGGCGAGCCAATACCGGATCAGCTGCAATAAGCGATTCTATCTCGGCATCGATGGCGGCTATCTGCTCGTCAATGGACTTGATGACCTTCTTCCATCGGTTGTTCTTGTGTTTGAAGTCGCCTGGAGCCATATACTTCTTCTGGTCAGTGAGTTGGGATTGATATCTTTTCTTGTCAACAAGAAGAAACTCGCGGTCTGCAAGGAGGTTTTTCATTGAGACCATCGCTGCATCAGGGATAGCGTAGCGTACGGCCTTATCACTGTACCTGAAGGCATATTCGGCGATTCTGGCCGCGTCAATGGCATCATTCTTACCACGGGTGAGGCCCATAGAGTTCTTGATGCGGG
>CACXKV010000012.1:0-61908 GCA_902768365.1 uncultured Bacteroidia bacterium
CGAGCACGTCCTCCTGGCCCGCCAGGTTAATGTGCCTAAGATGGTGGTGTTCCTCAACAAGGTTGACCTCGTGGACGATCCCGAGATGCTCGACCTCGTAGAGATGGAGGTACGCGATCTTCTCAGCAAGTACAACTTCGACGGTGACAACGCTCCCGTTATCCGCGGCTCCGCCCTTGGCGCCCTCAACGGAGAACCCGAGTGGGAAGACAAGGTCATGGAACTCATGGCAGCCGTTGACGAGTACATTCCTATCCCCGTCCGTGAGAACGAGAAGCCTTTCCTCATGCCTATCGAGGATATCTTCTCCATCACCGGCCGTGGCACCGTGGTTACCGGACGTATCGAGCGTGGTACCGTTCACGTGAACGATCCTGCCGAAATCGTCGGTTTCAACGACAAACCCAAGAGCACCGTCGTCACTGGCGTCGAGATGTTCCGCAAGCTCCTCGATCAGGGCGAAGCAGGCGACAACGTCGGTCTTCTCCTCCGTGGTATCGACAAGAAAGAGGTCAAGCGTGGTGAGGTTATCGCAAAGCCCGGTTCCATCACCCCTCACACCCACTTCCTTGGTCAGATCTATGTTCTGAAGAAAGAAGAAGGTGGCCGTCACACTCCTTTCCACAACAAGTATCGTCCTCAGTTCTTCATCCGTACCCTCGATGTTACCGGTGAGATCTCTCTCCCCGAAGGCGTTGAGATGGTGATGCCTGGCGATAACGTGGAAATCAACGTGCAGCTCATCACTCCTGTTGCTCTTAACGAGGGTCTCCGCTTCGCTATCCGCGAAGGTGGCCGTACCGTTGGCGCAGGTCAGGTTATCAAGATTCTTGACTAATCCTGATTCTTACACTCGAGTGGGTTCTCCTTCATAGAGGGCCCACTTTTTAGGGGAATAGAATAATGGTAATTCAGCGGTCTCCAAAACCGTCAATGTGGGTTCGATTCCTGCTTCCCCTGCAAATATCAAAGGTTACGATTTGGTAAATGTTTAAAAGACGCCGATCTCCGCTTCCAACTTACGGCGTCAATTAAATGTAAAGATGAGAAAGTTTATCAATTACTTAAAAGAGTGCTATGTAGAGCTCGTCAAGAAGACTACGTGGCCCACTTGGGACAAGCTGCAGGGTTCTGCACTGCTCGTTATGGTGGCCACCGTCATCCTCGCGCTGATGCTCTTCATAATCGACTATGCTTTCCAGCATCTGATGACCCTGATCTACACACTGTAAATTTTTACCGCGATGGCTGAAATGAAATGGTATGTTCTGAGGGCGGCAGGCGGAAAGGAACGCAAAGCAAAGGAATATCTCGAGAAAGAGATTGAGAGGAGCGGAATCGCCGAACAGGTTGGCCAGGTCCTGGTCCCTGTCAAGAAGGAAATAGTTACTAAGAACGGCAAGAGAAAAGCAGTGGACAAACTGCTCTTCCCTGGCTATGTGCTTATTCAGGCGACGCTCAGCCCGATGCTCGAGAATATCATCCGCAATCTGGTTCCCGGTATGTCCGGCTTCCTGACGGAAAAGAAAACGATCAGCAGCACTCAGGTAGAAAGGATCCCCGTACCTATCCGTGAGGACGAAGTGCAGAGGATTCTCGGTGTTCAGGATGAAAACATCGACAATGCAGCGGAGACCGTGGTGAATTACGAAATCGGAGAATCCGTAAAGATCACCGACGGACCTTTCAACGGCTTCAGCGGCACTGTGGATGAGATTCTGGAAGACAGGAGCAAAGTCAAGGTTATAGTGGTCATTTTCGGCCGTAAGACTCAGCTCGAACTCAGCTTTACACAAGTAACTAAAGAATAACAAGTAAAAATGGCAAAAGAAGTTACCGGATTTATCAAGCTCCAGATCAAAGGCGGAGCAGCTAATCCTGCGCCCCCGGTCGGACCGGCCCTCGGTTCCAAAGGCTTGAACATTATGGACTTCTGCAAGGCTTTCAATGCAGCCACGCAGGCCTCCCTGTGGTTATCACAGTCTATTCCGACAAATCCTTCACATTCGAAGTCAAGCAGCCCCCTGTGGCAGTCTCCCTTAAGGAAGCCGCCAAGATAAGCAAGGCCTCCGGTGAGCCTAACCGCAAGAAGGTTGCATCCATTACCTGGGACCAGGTAAAGGCTATCGCAGAAGGAAAGATGCCGGACCTCAACTGCTTCACTATCGCTTCGGCAATGAAGATGGTTGCAGGCACAGCTAGAAGTATGGGTATCACCGTCACCGGTGAATTCCCCAAGGACCTTTAATTGAACACACGCTATGAGTAAGGCTACGAAAAATCAGAAAGCGGTGATGGCCAAGTTCGACCACACCCAGGTTTATCCTCTCGCACAGGCATGCGCTCTCTTGAAGGATATTACTTTCACCAAGTTCGACGCGACCGTCGAGCTCTCCGTGAATCTTGGCGTTGACCCCCGTAAGGCCAACCAGATGATCCGCGGCGTTGTCACCCTCCCTAACGGAACCGGTAAGGTTGTGCGCGTTCTCGCGCTCTGCACCCCCGACAAGGTGGACGAGGCAAAGGCAGCAGGAGCCGACTATGCAGGTCTCGACGAATACATCGAGAAGATCAAGGGCGGTTGGACCGACATCGACGTTATCGTCTGCACCCCTTCCGTTATGGCAAAGGTTGGTGCCCTCGGTAAGATCCTCGGCCCCCGCGGCCTAATGCCGAACCCCAAGACCGGCACGGTCACCATGGAAATCGGCAATGCAGTGAAGGAAGTGAAGGGCGGTAAGATCGACTTCAAGGTCGACAAGACCGGCATCGTCCACACTGGCATAGGCAAGGTCTCTTTCACTCCCGAGCAGATATATCAGAACGCTGCAGAGGTGCTGAATGCGATCTCCAAACTCAAACCTCAGGCCCTCAAGGGTACTTATATGAAGAGCTGCGCTCTCGCAACCACGATGAGCCCCGGCGTTAAAGTTGACCTCAAGGCATTCCTCAACGGTGCCGAGTAAAAATTGGGAATTATGAAGAAAGAACTTAAGAATCAGATTATCGAGACTATCTCGGAAGAGCTGAAGGCATATCCCAATTTCTACATCACGGATATCGCCGGACTCAATGCCGGACAGACCAGCAAACTCCGTCGCGAGTGCTTCGAGAAAGGCATCAAGCTCAGCGTCGTGAAGAACACCCTCTTCACCCACGTGCTCAAGGCTTCCGGAAATTCGGAGCTCGAGTCCCTTATCGAGACCCTCGTTGGTAACACCGCAATAATGTACACCACCAACGCTAACGCTCCTGCGAAACTCATCAAAGAGTGGAACAAGAAGAGCGAAAAGCCCGCGCTCAAAGGTGCCTACGTACAGGAATGCGCATTCATTGGTGCTGACAAGCTCGACGAACTCGTTGCAGTCAAGAGCAAGGAAGAACTCCTCGGCGACATCATCGCTCTGCTCCAGAGCCCTGTACAGCGTGTACTCGGCGCTCTCCAGAGCGGCGGCCAGACCATCGCCGGCGTTGTCAAGACCCTCGAAGAAAAAAATCAGTAATAACAATAATAACAATTTAAAAATCAAACAATTATGGCAGATGTAAAAGCACTTGCAGAAGAGTTGGTAAACTTGACTGTCAAAGACGTTCAGGAACTTGCTAAGGTCCTTAAGGAAGAATATGGTATCGAGCCCGCAGCCGCTGCTGTTGCAGTAGCAGGCCCCGCCGCAGCTGCAGCAGATGCAGCTCCCGCAGAGCAGACTGAGTTCGACGTTATCCTGACCAGCGCAGGCCAGGCTAAGCTCCAGGTGATCAAGGTCGTCAAGGAAGCCCTTGGTCTTGGACTTAAGGAAGCAAAGGATCTCGTTGACGGAGCCCCCAAGGCTGTTAAGGAGAAAGTCTCCAAGGCAGAGGCCGAGCAGCTTAAGGCTACCCTCGAAGAGGCTGGCGCAGAGGTCGAGGTTAAGTAACTTCGCTCCGCCCCTTGCAAGGGACAAAACAGGTTTAGAGCCGGGGAAAATAGGCTCTAAACCTTTTTTCCGTCTAAACATTATTTATTTCCTTAAGGCAGATTTATGTCAAAAAAGACCCAACCGAAGCGAATTAATTTCGCAAGCTCCAAAATACTGGAATATCCGGATCTGCTCGAGGTTCAGCTGAAGTCCTTCAAGGATTTCCTTCAGCTCGAGACCACTCCTGAAAGCAGGAAGAACGAAGGTCTGTATCAGGTTTTCCAGGAAATATTCCCCATCGAGGACATGCGGAACAGCTACAAGCTGGAGTTCATCGACTATTTCGTCGATCCCCCGCAGTATTCGATAGAGGAATGTCTTGAGAGGGGCCTGTCCTACAGTGTTCCCCTGAAGGCAAAACTCCGCCTTTCGTGCACCGACTCGGAGCATGAGGATTTCGACACCAAAGTGCAGGATGTGTACCTTGGCGACATCCCCTACATGACCCCGGGCGGCACATTTGTGATCAACGGTTCCGAGCGCATCATCGTATCGCAGCTCCACCGTTCCCCGGGCGTGTTCTTCGACCAGACCATGCACGCCAACGGCACGAAGCTCTATTCCGCGAGGATCATCCCCATCAAGGGTTCCTGGATAGAGTTTGCAAGCGACATCAACAACGTGATGTTCGCCTACATCGACCGTAAGAAGAAACTTCCTGTAACCACTCTGCTGAGGGCCATCGGATTCAACTCCGACAAGGATATCATCAATATCTTCGACCTCGCGGACGAAGTTGCAGTGAACAAGAAGACCCTGAAGGCCAATGAAGGCCGCCGTCTTGCCGCCAAGGTCCTCAAGACCTGGACGGAAGACTTCGAAGACGAGGATACCGGTGAGGTTATCCCGATCGAGCGCACCCTGCCCATCGTGGAGCGGGATGCCGTGCTTGACGACGAGACCATCGCAGCCATCCTCGACACCGACGTGAAGAGCATCCTCCTCCAGAAGGACGAGGCCAGCACCAGCGAATACGCAATCATCTTCAACACCCTGCAGAAAGATCCCACCAACACCGAGATCGAGGCAGTGAACTACATCTACAAGCAGCTCCGCAACAGCGAACCGCCGGATGAGAACACCGCCCGCGACGTCATCGACAAGCTCTTCTTCAGCGAGAAGCGCTACGACCTCGGCAATGTGGGCCGCTTCCGCCTCAACCGCAAGCTCGGTCTGAGCACGGACGAGAACCTGAGGGTGCTCACCAAGGATGATTTCATCGAGATCGTGAAGTACCTCATCCGACTCATCAACGGAAAGGCAACTGTGGACGATATCGACCACCTGAGCAACCGCCGCGTCCGCACCGTGGGCGAGCAGCTTGCCAATCAGTTCAGCGTAGGCCTCAACAGGATGGCCCGTACCATCCGCGAAAGGATGAACGTCCGCGACAGCGAGCAGTTCACTCCTTCCGACCTCATCAATTCCAGAGGACTCTCCTCCGTCATAAATTCCTTCTTCGGCACCAGCCAGCTGAGCCAGTTCATGGATCAGACCAACCCGCTGGCCGAGATCACGCACAAGAGGCGTCTCAGCGCACTCGGCCCGGGAGGTCTTTCCCGTGAGCGCGCAGGCTTCGAGGTCCGCGACGTGCACTACACGCACTACGGCCGCCTCTGCCCTATCGAGAGCCCTGAAGGCCCGAACATCGGTCTTATCAGCTCCCTCTGCGTTTATGCACGTATCGACTCCCTCGGCTTCATCGAGACTCCTTACCGCGACGTTAAGAACGGAAAGGTGGATCTGAGCGCCGCAGGCTGCCACTACATGACCGCCGAGGACGAGGAGAACAAGTACGTTTCGCTCGCCAACGTGAAGATGGACGACAACGGAAACATTCTCGAAGACCGCATCCAGTGCCGTCTGGAGGCCGACTTCCCCGTGGTTACCAAGGAAGAGGTGGATTACATGGACGTTGCCCCGAACCAGATGGCTTCCGTGGCTGCATCCCTCATTCCTTTCCTCGAGCACGACGATGCTCACCGCGCACTGATGGGCGCGAACATGATGCGTCAGGCCGTTCCTCTCCTCAAGCCCGAATCCCCCATCGTGGGCACCGGCCTGGAAGAGCGCGTCTGCCTGGATTCCCGCACCCAGTTCGTGGCCGAGCGCAAGGGCGAGGTCACCTATGTGGATGCCAACGAGATCCACGTCAAGTATGCCCGCACCGAGGATGAGGCTTTCGTGAGCTTCACTCCCGATGAGACCGTGTACAAGCTCCCCAACTACCGCAGGACCAACCAGAGCACCACTGTCACCCTCGTTCCCATCGTCCGCAAGGGCGACAAGGTGGAAAAGGGACAGGTTCTCACCGAAGGTTATGCGACCCAGAACGGCGAGCTCGCACTCGGACGCAACCTGAAAGTGGCGTTCATGCCCTGGAAGGGATACAACTACGAAGATGCTATCGTGCTGAGCGAGGAGATGGTGAAGTGGGATATCCTCACTTCCGTGCATGTGGATGAGTACCTCACCGAGGTGCGCGACACCAAGCGCGGAATGGAGGAACTCACCTCCGACATCCCCAATGTCAGCGAAGATGCCACCAAGGATCTCGACCAGAACGGTATCGTGCGCGTCGGCGCCCATATCGAACCGGGCGACATCATGGTAGGTAAGATCACCCCTAAAGGTGAGAGCGATCCTTCTCCGGAAGAGAAACTCCTCAAGGCCATCTTCGGCGACAAGGCCGGCGATGTGAAAGATGCGTCCCTCAAGGCAAATCCTTCTCTGAGCGGCACTGTGGTCAAGACTGCCCTGTATTCCAAGCGTCAGAAGGAAAGCGGCAAGAAGAGCGCTTCCAAGAACGATCCCAAGGCTCGTATCGAAATCCGCGAGGCGGAATTCAAAGCCAAGGCAGAGAAACTCCGCGCGGAGTTCCTTAAGAAACTTGAAATCCTCACCAAAGACAAGAAGAGCGCCGGCGTGTTCGACATCTTCGGAGTCGAAGTGGTGGCAAAGGACAAGAAGTTCAACAAGGAAATCCTCGCCAACATCGAATACGACAACGTAGGCACCGGCAAGTGGACCGCCGACAAGGATACCAACGCCCTGATCCGCGACCTCATCAACAACTACTGCATCACTCTCAAGAATGAAGCGGCAGTCTGCAAGAGGGAAGTGGACCAGATCAAGGTTGGTGACAACCTCCCCAACGGCGTGATGCAGATCGCCAAGGTCTATGTGGCCAAGAAACGTAAGATCACCGTCGGTGACAAGATGGCAGGACGCCACGGTAACAAGGGTATCGTAGCAAAGATTGTCCGCCGTGAGGACATGCCGTTCCTCGAGGACGGAACTCCGGTAGATATCGTGCTCAACCCGCTCGGCGTGCCTTCCCGTATGAACCTCGGCCAGATCTACGAAACCGTGCTCGGTTGGGCCGGCTGGCGTCTGGGCGTGAAGTTCAGCACCCCTATCTTCGACGGCGCAAGCAACGAGGAGATTGCCGACTACACCGACAAGGCAGGCGTTCCCCGCTATGGTAAGACGAGGCTGCGCGACGGCGGCACCGGCGACTGGTTCGACCAGCCCGCAACCGTCGGCGTCATCTACATGATCAAGCTCGGCCACATGGTGGACGACAAGATGCACGCCCGTTCCATAGGTCCTTACTCCCTCATCACCCAGCAGCCTCTCGGAGGTAAGGCCCAGTTCGGTGGCCAGCGCTTCGGTGAAATGGAAGTCTGGGCCCTCGAGGCCTTCGGCGCAGCCAATGTGCTCCAGGAAATCCTTACAGTCAAGTCCGATGACGTAACCGGACGCAGCAAGACATACGAGGCCATCGTCAAGGGTGACCCGATGCCGCCTGCAGGCATCCCCGAATCGCTGAACGTGCTCCTGCACGAGCTCCGCGGTCTCGGTCTCAAGGTTACGTTGGAATAGTATAACGGATAATATAAAAGGAATATGCCTAATTTCAATAACAGAGACAATAAGGTAAAGAGCAACTTCCAGACGATCAGCATCTCGCTCGCGTCTCCCGAAGATATCATCGAAAGGAGCTGCGGAGAGGTCCTGAAGCCGGAAACGGTCAACTACAGGACATACAAGCCCGAGAGGGACGGTCTGTTCTGCGAGAAGATCTTCGGCCCCACCAAGGACTATGAGTGCTATTGCGGAAAATACAAGAGGATACGCTACCGCGGCATAGTCTGCGACAGGTGCGGTGTCGAGGTTACCGAGAAGAAGGTCCGCCGCGAAAGGATGGGCCACATCTCCCTCACCGTTCCCGTAGCGCACATCTGGTATTTCAAGAGCGCTCCCAACAAGATATCCGCTGTACTCGGACTTCCTTCCAAGAAGCTCGAATCGGTTATTTACTACGAGAAGTACATCGTCACCCGCCAGGGTGCCAGCGACGTTCCCAAATACGAACTCCTCGCAGAGGATGAGTACCTCGACGTGCTCGCGAAACTCCCCGGCAACGAGAACCTTCCCGATTCCGATCCGGACAAGTTCATCGCCAAGATGGGTGCCGAGGGCATCTACGACCTGCTGAAGGAAATAGATGCCGAGCAGCTCTGCTATGAGCTCCGCCAGAAGATGCTGACAGAGACCTCTCAGCAGCGCAAGGCCGAAATCCTGAAGCGCCTCCAGGTAGTGAAGTGGTTCTCGGAGAGCAAGCGCGTCAACCGTCCTGAATGGATGATCATGAAGGTGATTCCGGTCATTCCCCCGGATCTCCGCCCTCTGGTCCCCCTCGACGGCGGCCGCTTCGCCACTTCGGATATCAATGACCTCTACCGCCGCGTGATCATCCGCAACAACCGTCTGAAGAAGCTCATCGAGATCAAGGCTCCGGAAGTGATTCTCCGCAACGAGAAGCGCATGCTCCAGGAAGCCGTCGACAGCCTCTTCGACAACTCCAAGAAGAGTTCCGCCGTGAAGAGCGAGAGCAACCGCGCTCTCAAGAGCCTTTCCGATTCCCTCAAGGGTAAGCAGGGCCGCTTCCGCCAGAACCTCCTCGGTAAGCGCGTGGACTACTCCGCACGTTCGGTCATCGTGGTAGGCCCCGAACTCAACATGCATGAGTGCGGTCTGCCTAAGTTCATGGCCGCAGAGCTCTACAAGCCGTTCATCATCCGCAAGCTCATCGAGCGCGGCATAGTGAAGACGGTGAAGAGCGCAAAGAAGATAGTCGACCGCAAGGACCCCGTTATCTGGGACATCCTCGAGAATGTTATGAAGGGTCATCCCGTGCTGCTCAACCGCGCACCTACCCTCCACCGCCTCGGTATCCAGGCTTTCCAGCCCAGGATGATCGAAGGCAAGGCAATCCAGCTGCATCCGCTCGCATGTACGGCTTTCAACGCCGACTTCGACGGAGACCAGATGGCAGTCCACCTCCCTCTCGGCAACGCCGCAATCATGGAGGCCCAGCTGCTCATGCTCGGTAGCCACAACATCCTCAACCCCGCCAACGGAGCTCCTATCACAGTTCCTTCGCAGGATATGGTTCTTGGTCTGTACTACATCACCAAGATCCGTCCCGGCGCAAAGGGAGAAGGTCTTACGTTCTATGGCCCCGAAGAGGTCATCATCGCCTACAATGAGAAGGTGATAGACATGCACGCCGAGATCAATGTCCGCGTACCTGTCGACAAGATGGACCCCTCCAAGGGTACCCATATCATCAAGACCACCGCAGGCCGCATTATCGTGAACCAGTACGTTCCTGAGGAAGTTCCCTACGTGAACGAGGTTCTCGGCAAGAAGGCCCTGCGCAACATCATCACACTCGTTATCAAGAACACCGGTGTGACCCGCACCGCGAAGTTCCTCGACGATATCAAGAACCTCGGTTACGACCAGGCATTCCGTGCCGGTATCTCCTTCAACCTCGGCGATGTCATCATCCCCAAGGAGAAGGACGAACTCATCGACTCCGGATACAAGCAGGTCGGCGATATCAAGAACAACTACGCGATGGGCTTCATCACCAACAACGAGCGCTACAACAAGGTCATCGACCTTTGGACCGGCATCGACAACAAGCTGACCGGAATCGTTACCAAACAGATTTCCGCCGACCAGCAGGGCTTCAACCCCGTGTTCATGATGCTCGACTCCGGCGCCCGTGGTTCAACCCAGCAGATCAAGCAGCTCTGCGGCATGCGCGGCCTTATGGCCAAGCCGCAGAAGAGCGGCGCTGCCGGCGCGGAGATCATCGAGAACCCTATCATCTCCAACCTTAAGGAAGGCATGACGGTGCTCGAATACTTCATCTCCACGCACGGCGCACGTAAAGGTCTGGCCGATACCGCCCTCAAGACCGCTGACGCAGGTTACCTGACAAGGCGTCTGGTGGACGTATCGCACGACGTGATCATCACCGAAGAGGATTGCGGCACGCTCCGCGGCCTCATCGCCACCGCCATCAAGAATAAGGATGAGGTGGTCGAGAGCCTCGGCGAACGCATCCTCGGACGCACCACCGTGCACGACATCTTCAACCCTCTCACCGGAGAACTCATCCTGCATGCAGGCGAGGAAATCCGCGAGGCACAGGCCGAGCTCATCGACACCCTGCCCATCGAGCAGGTGGAGATCCGCAGCGTTCTGACCTGCGAGAGCCGTCGCGGCGTGTGCGCGAAGTGCTACGGACGCAACCTGGCCACCAGCCGCATGGTTGAAAAGGGCGAGGTAGTCGGCGTCATCGCAGCACAGTCCATCGGTGAGCCTGGTACCCAGCTGACCCTGCGTACCTTCCACGTCGGTGGCACCGCCGGTGGTTCCGTGGTTGATTCCAGCATCGATTCCAAGTACAACGGCAAGCTCCAGTTCGAGGAGCTCCGTACCATCGAAAGAATCGGTGACGAAGGCAACTCCGAGACCGTCGTGGTCAGCCGCATGACCGAACTCCGCATCGTTGACGAGAATACCGGATATGCATACTCGCAGTACGACATCCCTTACGGCGCCATCCTCTATAAGAAGGACGGAGACAAGGTCGTGAAGGGCGACCGCATCTGCGAATGGGATCCTTATAACGCTGTCACCCTGGTCGAAACTGCAGGTAAGGTGGCCTTCGAGAACATGATCGAGGGCGTAACCTTCCGCAAGGACAATGCCGACGAATTCAGCATGAGCACCGACAAGGTGATCATCGAATCGAAGGACAAGACCAAGAACCCCACCCTCGTCATCCTCGGCGAAGGCGGCGAGACCCTCAAGCAGTACAACCTGCCTGTGGGAGCTCACGTCACCGTTGAGAACGGCACCCAGGTGAAGATTGGCGACATCATCATCAAGATCCCCCGTGCAATCGGCAAGGCATCCGATATCACCGGCGGTCTGCCGCGAGTCACCGAGCTCTTCGAGGCCCGCAATCCTTCCAACCCTGCCATCCTTTCCGAAATCAACGGTGAGGTTATCATGGGCAAGGTGAAGAGGGGTAACCGCGAGATTACGGTCAAGAACCGCAGCGGCATCGAGAAGCACTACCTGGTGCCTATGACCAAGCAGATCCTTGTGCAGGAGAACGACTATGTGAAGGCCGGGACTCCGCTGTCCGACGGCGGCGTATCCCCTTCCGACATTCTCAATATCCTCGGTCCCGTAAAAGCCCAGGAATATATTGTGAATGAGGTTCAGGCCGTTTATCGCCTGCAGGGTGTGAAGATCAACGACAAACACTTCGAAATCATCGTACGCCAGATGATGCGCAAGGTGGAAATCACCAACCCCGGCGACACCGAATTCCTTCAGGACGAACTTGTGGACAAGAGCCTGTTCATGGATGTGAACGACGCTATCTACGGCAAGTTCCTCGTTCTGGAGCCCGGTGACAGCGAGCGTTACGTGATGGGCGACCTCGTGAGCGCACGCGATATGCGCAGCGAGAATGCCTCTCTCGAGCGTCAGGGCCGCAAGGGCATCACTGCCCGTCCGGCTGAGCCCGCAACGGCACGTCTGATGCTCCAGGGTATCACCCGCGCAGCTCTGCGTACCAACAGCTTCATCTCCGCAGCTTCCTTCCAGGAGACCACGAAGGTGCTCAGCGAAGCCGCCATCCGCGGCCGCGTCGACCACCTCGAGGGCCTGAAAGAGAACGTCATCTGCGGCCATCTGATTCCCGCCGGCACCGGCCTCTCCGACTACCAGGATATAGTGGTCGGCCGCAAGGACGAGGCAGTGCAGGATCAGCTGATGGATCTTTAATTGGTGAAGCGGCCCGCTCGGTTGAGCGGGCCGCTTTTTTTATTCTATTACCAATTCCACCGGGCAGTGGTCGGAGCCGAAGATTTCGTTGTGGATATCGGTGGAGGCGATGCGGGGGGCGAGGCCGGCGGAAACCAGGAAATAGTCGATGCGCCAGCCAACGTTCCTTTCGCGGGCTGCCATGCGGTAACTCCACCAGGAATATTTGGCTTCGTCCGGATGCTGGATGCGCCAGGTATCGATAAATCCTGCGCCCAGCAACTCTGTCATCTTTCCGCGTTCTTCATCGGAAAAACCGGCATTGAAGTGATTGGTATCGGGGTTTTTGAGGTCAATCTCCTCATGCGCAACGTTCATATCTCCGCAGATTATAACGCCCTTCTTCTCCGCAAGCCTGCTCACATAGGAGCGGAAATCATCCTCCCAGCGCATACGGTAGTCCAGGCGGCGAAGCCCGTCCTGAGAGTTTGGTACGTAGGTGTTAACCAGGTAGAAATCAGGATATTCCAGCGTCACGGCGCGGCCCTCGTGGTCGTGCTCATCCACTCCGATGCCATATGCGACGCTCAGCGGCTCGTGCTTTGCCCAGATGGCCGTGCCGGAGTAACCCTTCTTGTCGGCATAATCCCAATAAGATGTGTAGCCGGGGAATTCCATGTCTATCTGCCCGGCCTGAAGCTTGGTTTCCTGCACGCAGAAGAAGTCGGCGTCCAGCTCCACGAAAATGTCCGCGAAGCCCTTGCCGGCCACGGCCCGCAGGCCGTTCACGTTCCAACTGATAAACTTCATAGGCTACTCAATAGTCCATTCTGCCCCGTCCTTCGTATCCTTCACAGTGATTCCGAGCGCCTTCAGCGCATCGCGGATGGCATCCGAAGTTGCCCAGTCCTTGTTGGCCTTGGCCTTCGCACGCTCGGCGAGCACCATGTCCATCAGGCCGCTCACCACCTTGCCGGAACCGGCTTCGGCTGCTTCTTCGTCGCGAAGGCCTAGAACTCCGAACACAATGTCATCGAATATCTGCACCAGCGTATCCACATCGCCGGCAGCGAGCTTGATCTGCCCGGCCTTGGCGGAATTGATTATGCGCACGGCATCGAAGATATGGCTGATTGCGATAGGGGTGTTCATGTCATCGCAAAGAGCGTCATAAACTCCTTCGAAAACAGCCTTTACCTCTGTATTTTCTGCGGGGCAGGTGTCAGGCGCGACGGCATCCGAAAGCTCTCCGTAAGGGAGATTAGGCGCGTGCTTACCTTCCATCGCATAAAGGTCCTTCGCCGCCTGCATCACCTTCTTATATGCCTTCTCAGAGGCCTGCAGGGCCTCGTTGCTGAAGTCCAGCGTGCCGCGGTAGTGGGCCTGGAGGATGAAGAATCGTATGGTCATCGGGCTATAGGCGCGGTCCAGCTTGGGATGGTCGCCGGCGAAGAGCTGCGGCAGTGTGATGAAGTTGCCGAGGCTCTTGCCCATCTTCTGCCCGTTGATGGTGATCATGTTGTTGTGAACCCAGTAATGAACGCCCTGGGTGCCGCGGGATGCCACGTTCTGGGCAATTTCGCACTCATGGTGCGGGAACATCAGGTCCATGCCTCCGCCGTGGATGTCGAACTCCTCGCCGAGGTACTTCTCTCCCATCACCGAGCACTCGAGGTGCCAGCCGGGGAAACCTTCGCTCCAGGGAGACGGCCAGTGCATAATGTGCTCAGGCTCAGCCTTTTTCCAGAGGGCGAAATCGAACGGCGCACGCTTGTCGCTCTGGCCGTCGAGGCTGCGGGTACCCTCGAGGGTATCGTCCAGATTGCGGCCGGAAAGCACCCCATAGTGATGGTCCTGATTGTACTTCTGCACGTCGAAGTAGATGCTGCCGTTGGATTCATAGGCATATCCAGCCTTCAGAATCTTCTTGATGGCCTCTATCTGCTCCACTATATGCCCGGATGCGCGCGGCTCGATGGACGGAGGCGCCACGTTCAGCTGGCGCATCGCCTCGTGATAGCGCAGGGTGTAGGCCTGCACCACCTCCATCGGCTCCAGTTGCTCCAGGCGGGCCTTCTTCGCGATCTTATCCTCACCCTCGTCGGCATCGTGCTCCAGGTGGCCCACATCGGTAATATTGCGCACATAGCGCACCTTGTAGCCGAGATGGCGGAGGAGTTTGAAAAGCACATCGTATGTGACCCCGGGACGGGCATGGCCCAGATGGGCATCCCCATAAACGGTAGGGCCGCAGACATACATCCCCGCATGCCCGGGATTCACGGGCTTGAAAACCTCTTTGCTGCGGGTAAGGGTATTGGTCAGGAAGAGTGTTCGCATAGTGGATACAAAGATACAAAAATCTTCCCGATGTGGGCAAGGGTGGCGTAGATGCTTCGTGCTAGGATGGCCATCGTTCGCACTTGCAGACACGAAATCGGCCTGAACGGTGTCTGGAGCGGCAAAAACCAGCTTGCAGACACGAAATCGGCCTGTCTGGTGTCTGGAGTGGCAAATAACGGTTTGCAGACACGAAAACGGCCTGTCTGGTGTCTGGGGGCCGAATACGACCTGGGGCGCTGAAGGCCGATTTCGCACCAGGTACGGCGACAAAATTTGCACAAATTTTGCGCAAATTATATTACCTTTGCAGATATGAAGCAAACAACATTGCAGGATATTGCCGCAAGGTGCGGATGCTCGATCACGACGGTGTCCCGGGTTATCAACGGGCAGGCTAAGAAGTACCGCATCGGCAGGCAGACGGCAGAGAAGGTGATGGCGGAGGTGACGGCATCCGGATACATCCCGCCGTTTACCGCACAGAGCTTGCGGCGTGGAGGATCCGGCATGATTGGGCTGCTGCTGCCGTCCATCGCCAACCCCTACTTCGCCGACATGGCCGGCAGCATTGTGCCGGAACTCTACAAGAACGGCTACACCGCCATCCTCATGGATACGATGGAGGATGAGACCCGCCTGGACGAGGCGGCGCGGGACCTGCTGCTGCGCCGGGTGGAAGGCATCATCGCAGTGCCCTGCGGCGACAAACCCGAAACCCTGGAGCAGATAAGCAGGGAGATTCCGGTGGTGCTGATCGACCGCTACTACGAGGCCTCACCCCTCCCCTACGTGACTACAAACAACTTCAAGGGCGGCTACGACGCCACCAAGATACTCATTACCGCCGGGCACGAAAGGATAGCCTGTATCCAGGGAGAACTGGATTCCATGCCGAACAAGGAAAGGGTGAACGGATTCATGAAAGCGATGGAAGAGGCCGGGCTCACCCATAACGCCAGGGTGGTGGGCGACGAGTTCTCGGTGCAGAACGGATACCTGGAGACAAAGGTCCTGATGAACGGGAGCAAGCCCCCGACTGCAATTTTCGCACTCAGCAACACCATCCTGCTGGGAGCCCTACGCGCCCTCAGGGAATCCCCGCTAAGAGTACCGGAGGATGTGTCGCTGATATCGTTCGACGACAATATGTATATGGATTACCTCACGCCGCCCATAGTCCGTGTGGGGCAGCCGGTAGATAATATGGCCAAGCTCGCTGTCAAGATCCTGTGCGACAAGCTGATGCATCCGGAAGCGGCCGCCAGCGACTCGCAGATCCGTCTGATGCCCGCAATCGTTGCAGGCAGTTCGGTGGCCAAACCCAGAAAATAGCCTCAAATTGCGCAAAGTTTGCGCAAAGTTAACACAGTCTCTTGTGTATTTTTACGCAAAGCCCGGCAGCATTTTGCCGGGCAAATTGATATATTCGCCCCATACCAAGTTAATAATCAATAATCTAGATAACATGAACAACAAGATTCTGGTCATCGGCAGCAGCAATACCGACATGACAATCAAGGGGGACCGGCTACCCGTTCCCGGCGAAACAGTTACAGGTGGAACCTTCTACATGGGCCCCGGCGGAAAGGGCGCCAACCAGGCTGTGGCGGCAAAGCGCCTCGGCGGTGACGTGGAATTCATCTGCAAGGTCGGCCGCGACATCTTTGGCGACAACGCCCTTGCAGGCTATGAGAAAGAAGGCATCGACATCTCGCATGTGATGCGTTCGGAGAAGGCTTCCGGCACGGCCCTCATCCTCGTGGACGAGAGCGGTGAGAACTGCATCTCGGTGGCCTCCGGCGCCAACGGCGACATCACCCCGGAAGATATCGACAGCGTAGCGGACGTGATCCGCAGCGCGGGCTTCCTCATCCTCCAGCTCGAGATTCCCGTGCCGGCGGTGCTCCGCGCGGCGAAGATAGCCCACGAGGCAGGGGTATACGTGATTCTCAATCCAGCCCCGGCATGCGAACTCCCCAAGGAACTCTTCCAGTACATCTCCCTGATGACCCCCAACCGCAGCGAGGCATCGCTTATGAGCGGATGCGAGGTTACGGACGAGGTATCTCTTGCCAAAGCGGTGGACGTGCTCCGCGGCTATGGCGTGCAGGATTTCGTGGTCACCCTCGGCAGCAAGGGCTCGCTGGTATTCAAGGGCGGCAAGTCCGATATGATCCCTTCCCTTAAGGTTAAGGCGGTGGATGCCACCGCGGCCGGCGACACCTTCTGCGGCGCCCTCTGCGTGGCCCTGTCCGAAGGCCTCAGCCTCACCGAGGCGGCCAAATTCGCCACCAAGGCATCTGCCATCACGGTCACAAGGCCCGGTGCGCAGAACTCCATCCCTACCAGAGACGAAATAAAATAAACCCGAGAATATGAAACAACTGATCAAGCTCTTTGCCACCCTCTGCCTGCTGCTAGCAGCGGCCAACGCAGTGGCTCAGACAAAGGACGTCAGCGGCCGCATCACCGGCAACGACGGCGAAGTGCTCGCCGGAGCCACGGTGCTCAACAACGCCAGCGGCGCCTGGGCGATTGCCGACAACAACGGCCGCTACACCATCGCGGCAGCCAGCGGCAACACCCTCACCTTCGCATTCTTCGGCTACGACGACCTCACCCTCACAGTGGGCGCATCCAACGTTCTGGACGCTGTGCTCCCCGCAGCGGCATCCATGATGCTTGAGGAGACCGTGGTCATCGGTTACGGCAAAACCACCAAGAAGGAGATAACCGGATCCGTTTCCAGCCTCAAGGCTGAAGACCTGGATGTAGGCGCCTACACCAACGCAGGCGGCATGCTCCAGGGCAAGGTGGCCGGCCTCTCCGTGGTCAATCCAGACGGCGGCGACCCTGAGGCATCCTTCCAGTTCCTGCTCCGGGGCACCAACACCCTCGCGGCAGGCCAGGGCCCGCTCATCATCATCGACGGAGTGATTGACGCCGACATCCGCAGCATCAATTTTCAGGAAGTAGAATCCGTGGACGTGCTGAAGGACGGCTCCGCAGCCGCCATCTACGGCACCCGCGGCACCAACGGCGTTGTCATCATCACCACCAAGCGCGCCCGCAGCGGCAACACCTCCGTGCAGTACGACGGCCAGGTTTCCGTTCAGACGGTGGCCGCCCGGGCAAGGCCGATGACCGCCAACGAGTTCGAGTACACCATCAAGAACTACGCCCCTGCCAAGACCATCAACCTTTATGGGGCAGATACAGACTGGTTCGACGCCATCACCCGCACCCCGTTCAGCCACAAGCACAACCTGGCGGTTTCCGGCGGCACAGAGCAGTTCTCGCACCGCACGGTGCTGAATGTGGAGCAGAACCAGGGCCTGCAGATAGGCAACGAGGCAAGCAAGTGGCTGTTCAAGACCAACATCCGCCAGACTGCCCTCCAGGGCTGGCTGGATCTGGACTACAACCTCAGCTACACCCGCCGCAAGTCCTCGCCGGCAAATTACAGTGCCTTCTACCAGGCATTCATCCACAATCCCACCGAGCCCATCTACGACCCCACAGCAAAGGAATACGGCGGATATTTCACCGTGCCTGAAGTGGACTACACCAACCCCGTGGCCCTCATCAAGGAGCACTACGCCAACAAAGAGACCGGCTACCTGAGCGCAAACGCCAGGGCGACCCTCAACATCCTTCCCATCGAAGGCCTCAAGTGGGACAATTTCTTCAACTGGTCAGATGAGAAGTACTTCAGCCAGGACTACAAGACCTCCTACTATCCCGGCAACACCGGCAAGAAGGGTATAGCCAAGTCGAACGCCGACCAGTACACTAACTTCCAGTGGGAGAGCACCTTGCAGTATTCCAAGACCATCGGGGGCCACTCCTTCCAGGGCATACTCGGATACACCTGGCAGCAGCAGATGAACTGGGAGACCGAGATGATGAACTACGGTTTCGACACCGACTTCTACAAATGGAACAACATGAGCGCCGGCAAGGCCCTGCAGGAAGGAATGGCAGAGATGTACACCAACCGCTCATCCAGCCGATACATTGCCTTCTTCGGCCGCGTGATCTACAACTGGAACGAGAAATACCTCGCATCGGTATCGCTCCGCCGCGACGGCTCCAGCCGCTTCGGCAAGGATCACAAGTGGGGATGGTTCCCCGCCATCAGCGCCGGCTGGCGCATCAGCAAGGAACCCTGGATGCAGGGCATCGACTGGCTCAGCGAGCTCAAGCTCCGCGCCGGCTACGGTGTGACCGGCAACCAGGACTTCGGCAACTACAAGTCCCTGATGCTGATGAGTTCCGGCACCAACTTCTTCTACGACGGCAGATGGGTCAAGTCCTATGCCCCGGCATCCAACTCCAACCCCGACCTCGCATGGGAGCGTAAGAGCGAGTTCAACGTCGGTCTGGACTTCTCCATAAAGGACGGACGCATAGGCGGAACGATAGACTACTACTACCGCCTGACCACCGACCTTCTCTATGACTACAACGTTCCCGTACCTCCGTACGACTACAAGACCCTGTTCACCAACGTGGGTTCCATCAGCAACTCCGGCATAGAGCTTTCCATCTATGCTATCCCCGTGAAAACCAAGGACTTCATGTGGAACACCAGCCTGGTGGCCGCGCATAACGAGAACAAGCTCATCTCCTTCACCAACGAAGAGTTCAAGAACGCCGACTACAACATCGGCTGGGTGGCAACCCCCGTGGGAGCCTACCTGCAGCGGCTCATCGAAGGCGAGAGCCTCGGTTCCTTCTACGCCCCGGTCTGGACAGGAGTGGGGAGCGACGGCAACGACCACTTCATCGACGAATTCCAGGGCAAGACCCAGGAGGCGAAGTGGCAGAGGATAGGCTCGGCCTATCCGGACGTCACCCTCGGATGGAGCAATACACTCAAGTATAAGAACTGGACGCTGAGCACCACCCTGCGCGGTGCCATAGGCGGCCTCGTGTTCAACGGCTACAGAGCCCAGTACGAGAACCTTGGCAGCATAGGGCTGAAAAACATAATGAGTTCCTGGCTGGACAACACCGACTTCCGCGGCCCTATCCGCTACTCGTCAAAGTATATCGAGAACGCCAGCTACCTCAAGCTGGACAATATCTCGGTCACCTACGACCTGCCTCTGAAGAACAAGTTCGTGCATGCTGCGAAAGTGTTCGTCTCCGGGCAGAACCTCCTCTGCATCACCGGCTACAAGGGAGTGGATCCCGAGGTCAGCCTCAGCGGCCTCACCCCCGGCAAGGAGAGCATGAGCTACTATCCCCGCACCAGCACCTTCACCCTCGGCGCTTCGTTAACCTTCTAATCTGCAACGGATATGAAAAAGATATTTTATATGGTAATGTGCCTGGCCGCTGCGGCAGCCTGCACCAATCTGGACGAGGAAATCTATTCCAAGATTGCCAAAGAGAACTTCTTCACCTCCGAAGAGCAGTTCGCGAAGTATTCCGCCCGTGCCTACACATCGCTGCAGCACTGGGGAACCGAGAAGAGCTACTGGACCTTCGACATGCTGATTACCGACGAGGCCTGCACCCCCATCAACCCCAACGGCGGATGGGATGACGGCGGACGCTACCGCGAAGTGCAGTTCCACGAGATCCCCAACAGCAACCGCTTGCTTGAATGCGCCTGGGAGTTCTGCTTCAACGGCATCACCGCCTGCAACGACGTGCTGGACACCTTCGCCGGAGTGGAGAAGGAGTTCGACGGCAAGAAGAGGGTGGAATCTGAAGTTAAAGTGCTGAGGGCCTTCTACTACTTCATGGCCACCTGCTACTGGAAGAACATCCCCTTCGCGGTCACCAAGAAGATGGAAGGTTACCCCGAAAAGAAGGACCGCGCCTTCATCTTCGACTTCGTAGAGAGCGAGATAAAGGAGAATATCGACAACCTCGCCGTGGAGCCTACGACCGAATACTACGGCCGCGTGACCAGGGGCGTCGCCAACTTCATCCTCGCGAAGCTCTACCTCAACGCGGAGTTCCTGATCGGCACGCCCAAATGGGCCGAGGCCGCAGCAGCCTGCAAGGACATAATGACAAACAACAACGGCGGAAGCTGGTACAAGATAGTGGACAACTACAAGGATATGTTCAAGGTTAAGAACGAGTTCTGCGAGGAAGGCATCCTGGCCATCCCCTACAGCACCGTCTACACCGTATCCGACCACTACGCCTTCCTCATCCACATGTCTACCCTTCCCGTGGCCCTCTGCGCGCCTCTGGGCATTCCCGCAAACGCCTGGGACGGCATAGTGGCACAGCCTGACTTCATGGCGAGCTACGAGACCGGCGACAAGCGCAAGGCCTGGACCTGGATGTTCGGACAGATGAAAGACCTCTCCGGCAACAATCTTACCATAGACGTGCCGGATCCGTCCGATCCCGAGAAGACGGTCACCGTGCCTTACGTGATCGATCCCTATATGCCCGAAGAGGCCTACACCACACACCGCACAGACCTCCAGGGCGCCCGTATAGGCAAATGGGAGTATCAGAGCGACGGCACCCTCACCGGGGGCCAGGTGGGCATGGAGAACGAGTTCTACATCATGCGCTACGCCGATGTGGTGCTGATGTACGCCGAGGCCATGGTGCGCCAGAACAAGGGCGGCGAAGTCGTTGGCAACGCAGACCTCCAGAAGATACGCACCCGCGCCGGCCTGACACCTTTCACTGCCGGCACCCTTACCCTCGATAACATCTACCAGGAGCGCTCCCACGAACTGGCCGTAGAAGGCTGGCACCGCCAGGACATGATACGCTTCGGCAAGTATCTGGGCGCATGGTGGAACAAGCCTGCCAAGGAAGAGAAGGATTTCAATCTTTCCATCCCCAAGAGTGCTCTTGCAGCCAACCCTAACCTCACAAAGTAATGAAAAGAATCCTTTATATATTGGCTGTCACCCTGCTCGCGGCCTCCTGCTGCCAGCAGAAAGAGATTACCCGCACCGAACTTAAGAACAAGATCGCCGGCGCATGGCTCGGCCAGATGGTGGGCAACATCTACGGGCTCGAATATGAGAACAAGTTCGTGGAAGAACCCGGCGAAGGCCCCTTCGTGTTCAACAAGGCCATACGCAAGATGACTGCCGTGGACGGAGCCTTCTCGGACGACGACACCGACGTGGAGTATCTCTATCTGATGATGATGGAGCAGTATGGTGTGGATCCTACCTACGCTCAGGTGAAAGAGAAATGGATGTATCACATCCGGGACCGCGTATGGCTTGCCAACCGTGCGGCCCTGGGCCTGATGCACTACGGCTTCACCCCGCCTCTCACAGGCAAGAAGGAGTATAACCCCCACTGGTTCCAGATCGACCCTCAGCTCATCAATGAGATATGGGCCTACACCGCTCCCGGCATGCCCGCATACGCCGCAGGCATCTCCGACTGGGCGGCCCGCATCACCTCCGACGACTGGGCAGTCTCCCCCACCGTGGTTTACGGTGCGATGTATTCCGAGGCCTTCTTCGAGAAGGATATCCCTACTCTCGTGAAGCACGCCAAGGCATATCTTCCCAAGGGAGACCGTTTCCGCGCCATAATCGACGAGTGCCTGGATCTCTGGAAGAAGAACCCCGATGACTGGAAACCCGCCCGCAAGGCGATGGCGGACAAGCTTTATTTCGAAGAGCCCGATATCACCCGCAGCATATGGAACGCCGACCTCAACGGCGCGATGGGCATCCTCTCCCTGCTCTATGGCGGAGGAGATATCGACAAGACCCTCCTCATCGGCTGCGCGATGGGATTCGACTGCGACAACCAGACCGCCACGATGTGCGGCCTTCTCGGCGTCATCAACGGCATCGGCGGAGTTCCGCTGGACCGCGCCATGCCTTCTGAATTCCCCCACTGGACCAAGCCCTTCAACGACCGTTACATCAACGTCACCCGCTACGACATGCCCGACGCCTCCATCGAGGATATCATCGAGCGCACCGTAGTGCTGGCAGAGAAGAACATACTCGCCCGCGGCGGAAAGGTGCGTAAAAAAAACGGCGAGAAGATCTACACCATCAACGCCAGGGCACGCTTCAAGGCACCCGTGGAGGCGAGCGCGACGTTCACCCTTCCCGAGAAGAGCGGACGCAACCTGGCGCCCGATGCAGCCGAAATCCTCGCTCTTACCCGCGAGACCGACAGGGCCACCCTGGATTCCTGCTGGCTCACCATCCCTGTAAGCTACCGAGCCTACAGCGTGGATGTGATTAACGACGGCGTCACCGGAGGCCCCGGAGCGGCATTCTACTCGCTGGGCAGCAAGTCCAACGCCCCCAAGCAGGATTACTTCGGCTATCGCTGGGATACACCCATCACCACAGACATGATCTCCTTCCACTACGGACCGCTGGAGGAATTCGGCGGATGGTACAGCAACCTGCACCCCGAGTACCTGGACGAAAACGGCAACTGGGTAGCCCTGGATGCAAAGGTTACTCCGGACTGGCCCTACTGCGACGAAGTCTTCTTCCAGCCGCACAACGGGGAATTCGTATTCACCTTCCCCAAGGTCACGACCACTGCCGTTCGCGTGATCGGCGACGATGCCGTACTGATCCACTGGCACAAGTATACAAAGGCTGTGTCTGCCTTCATCTCCATAACCGAACTCGAAGTATATGAAGCACAGTAGAATCATACTCTCCGCCGCGCTCCTGCTCGCAGCCTGCTCCGCACCCAGGACCTCCGAGACCATCCTCACGAAGGATGCGCTGATGGACAAGATCATGGGAGGATGGGCCGGTCAGACCATAGGCGTAGTTTACGGCGCCCCCACGGAGTTCAAGCACCAGGGCACCCTCATCCCCGACAATCAACCCATTTCCTGGGGAGAAGGATATGTGAAGCACTGGTGGGACCGCAAGCCCGGGCTCTTCGACGACGTCTACAACGACCTTACCTTCGCCGAGGCCTTCGAGCAGCTCGGACTGGACTGCAGTTCCAAGGATCTTGCGATGCGCTTCGCATACGCGCCCTACCATCTCGCACACGCCAACCAGGCCGGGCGCTACAACGTACGCCAGGGCATCATGCCCCCCGAATCCGGCAACTGGCTCAACAACCCTCACGCCGACGACCTGGACTTCCAGATTGAGGCCGACTTCGTTGGCCTGATGGCCCCGGGAATGGTGCAGCAGGCGCTTGAGATTGCCGACAAGGTAGGCCACATCATGAACAGCGGCGACGGATTCTACGGCGGAGCCTTCGTCTCCGGCCTGTATTCCGCAGCTTTCATCGAGAACGACCCCGCCAAGGTGGTGGATATGGCCCTTGAAGGCATCCCCGCAGAAAGCACATTCTGGCAGTGCATCGACGACGTGCGCAAGCTCCACAAGAAATACCCCCGCGACTGGAAGGCCTGCTGGTTCGAGATTCTCAAGAAATGGGGATCGGATACCGGCTGCCCCAAGGGAGTGTTCCTGAGCTTCGACATCGATGCCAAGATAAACTCCGCATATGTTGCGATGGGCATGCTCTACGGCGAGGGCGATTTCGGCAAATCCATGGAGATTGCCACCCGCTGCGGCCAGGATTCCGACTGCAACCCCGCCACAGTGGGCGGAGTGCTGGGCGTGATGCTCGGCAAGAGCGGCATCCCCGCCTTCTGGCGCGAGCCCCTCGACGAGATCTGGGACCTTGACTTCGAAGGCACAGATGTTTCGCTCGCAAAGGGAAGCGTCTACTCCTTCAACCAGGCCCTCCAGCTCATAGAGAAGAACGGCGGCAAGGTGGACGGGGACTCAGTCACCATCCCTGCCGCACCGGTGAAGGTGCTGCCTCTCGAGCAGAATTTCACCAACACCTATCCCATCTTCCGCGACCAGAAGGATGCCTGGATGGAAAACGAATACGAGTTCGACTTCAGCGGCAACGGATTCTGCATCTGGGGCAACCTCGTGTGCCTTCGCGGCATCAGCAAGAGCTACGCCGACCGCGTTTCCAAGAAGCATGTGGGTTCCGAGGTCTTCGCCCTGGCGGAGGAAGCCGACCCGTATGTGGCGGAGATAGAGGTCTGGATAGACGGCGAACTGGACCAGCTGTCCATCCTCCCGATGAAGGGCACCTCCCGCAAGCTGGAACCCGCCTGGAAGTATCTCCTTCCCGAGGGAAGGCACAAGGTGAAGATGGTCTGGCGCAACCCCGACCCTTCCCAGTACCTTCTGAGAATCAACGCAATACAGTATTACTCCGAGCATCCCGCGCCGGACACTTACTATCATAATTAATCTGTCATTCCGAGTGAAACGAAGGAATCTTATGAAGAAAACAATTATACCACTTTTCCTCCTGCTCCTGGCCTCCTGCGCCGGCCCTTCATTCAAATACGGGCAGACCGTCCGCATGGGTGAAGAGGATATGATGGACCGCATCCGCGGAGGATGGTTCGCACAGACAATAGGCTGCACCTACGGGGGCCCCACCGAATTCAAGTTCAAGGGCGGGCTAATCCAGGACGCCGAACCCATCTTCTGGAGCGACAGCTACATCAGCGAGACCTTCGTGGAGGATCCCGGCCTGTACGATGATGTGTATATGGACCTGACCTTCCTGGAGGTGATGGCAGAACTGGGCATCGAGGCTCCGGCCTCCGAGTTCGCCGACCGTTTCGCAAACGCTCCCTACAAGCTCTGGCACGCCAACCAGGCTGCGCGCTACAACATCCTCAACGGGCGCGGTGCCCCGGAATCCGGCCACTGGAAATACAATCCCCATGCAGATGACATCGACTTCCAGATCGAGGCCGACTTCATAGGCATGCTCACCCCGGGACGCCCCAACGATGCCGCTGCGATCGCGGACCGCATCGGCCACATAATGAACTACGGTGACGGCTGGTACGGCGGCGTGTATGTGAGTGCCCTTTACTCGCTGGCCTACGTCTGCGACGACATCCCCACCCTGGTGCGCGAAGCCCTCAAGACCATCCCCGAAGGCACCAAATTCCGCAATGCCATAGAGGATGTGATTAAATTCCACGCCAAGTATCCGAAAGACTGGAAGGCCTGCTGGTTCGAGGTGGATAAGCGCCACAGCTTCGACGTGGGCTGCCCCGAGGGCGTCTGGAACGGCTTTAACATCGACGCCGTAATCAACTCCGCCTATGTGGTAATAGGCCTGCTCTACGGCGAAGGAGACTTCGAGAAGACCATGGAGATATCCACCCGCTGCGGGCAGGACTCCGACTGCAATCCGGCATCCGCCGCAGGCATCCTGGGCGTGATGCAGGGCTACAAGGCCATCCCCGAGAAATACCGCAGCGGGGCAGATGCCATCGCGGATCTTCCCTTCCCCTATACCACCCTCAGCCTCAACACCGCCTGCGCGGAGAACCTCCGCCTCATGAAAGAGACCGCAGGGTGCAACGCAGAGGGTAAAGATTTCATCTTTACAACTGAAGAGCCTGTGGCGGTGCGCTTTGAGCAGTCGTTCGAGGGCATAAAGCCGGTCGGGAAGGTAGTGCTGAAGAAGCGTTTCTCCGACACCCTTACGCTTGAGTTCGACGGCAACTCGATAGTGGTGGAAGGCAATGTGGTGAAGACGGGGCACGACGACAGCGATTACCGCGCACGCATCCAGGCCTGGCTGGACGGAGAGATGGTGGAAGAGTTCGTAATGCCGCACGACTATATCACGCGCAAATACGAAGTCTTCTCCAGGTATTGCTTTGGAAGCGGGCATCATAAGCTTGAGTTCAAGCTGCTGAATCCGCACAAGGATTATGAGATTAACGCACAGGAAATGGTAATCTATGATGAGATCTAGAATAGAACTGTTCTTTCTGGCAGTAGTGCTGAGCACCTGCGCCTGCAACGGCAACAAGGAGCACGAACTCCCCCCGGTGGATCCAGTGCCCTTCGAGCGCTACAGCACCAATCTGGACTTCTCCAGCAAACTGCTGGGATATTCCATCAAATATGATATCCTTCTTCCGGAGGGCTACGACAAGGACACCGACAAGCGTTACCCCGTGGTTTATGCATTCCACGGCCTGGGCGACAACAACACCTCCTGGAACGGCCAGTACATGAAGGGAGAGGCAAAGATCAAAGCTCTCGAAGCCGAAGGGCTGGAGCCCATGATCTATGTGTTCCCCATGGGATATACCTCCTACTATTGCGACCGTTACGACGGCACCATGCCTTATATGTCGATGCTGGCGGAAGAGTTCGTGCCTATGATAGACAAGACCTACCGCACCATTGCAGACCGGGACCACAGAGCCGTAATCGGCTATTCCATGGGAGGTTTCGGAGCGATGGTAGTGGCCATGAAGCACCCCGAGCTCTTCTCGATGAGCGCTCCCCTGAGCATGTCCATCTGCACCGACCAGCGATACACCACCGAGTCGCAGAGCGGATGGGACAATCAGTGGGGGAAGATCTTCGGAGGAGTAGGCCAGAGCGGCAACGGGCGCCTTACCGATTACTACAAGGCCCACTGCCCACTGCATCAGTTCACTGCCGAAAACAAAGACAAATACTCTTCCGTGCGCTGGTTCCTAACCTGCGGCGACAATGAAGACAAGCTGCTGATTGCCAATGACGACCTTCACGTGATGATGCGCGCCAATGGCTATGCCCACGAGTACCGCGTGTGGGACGGAGGGCATTCCACGTCCTACTGGAGAGGCGCCCTGGAGGAGGTCCTCCCCTGGTTCTCTTCGCTGATGGCCGGGGGCACCAACTGGCAGAAGACCCTCAAGGAGGTCAAGGTCCCGGAAGGCGTAAAGCTTAATTCAGAAGGGGTTTTTGAATCACAGGCATATACCGATGGTGGCCGCAAGGACGGCACCGCCCTGTATTTCTTCCACGACGGGATGGATGCAGCCCTGGTAAAAGATGCCATAGCGATTCTGCAGGAAGGCATGGACAGGAAGAAATTCGTCATCCTCCCCTGCGACACCAAAAAGAAGAATGCCTCCGAATGGGTGTCTTACTATAAGGACCTGTATCCCACCGGCACCCGCCAGGCGCTTGCAGTCGGGAAGGCCGGCGAGGATGTTTTCAAGCGCTCGGAGCTGTTCTCCGTACTGTATTTCGAGAACGCCAGCCTGGGCAGCACGGTGAAGGCCGACAAAGAGAAGTTCTATTATATAGGTCAGTGCGACACGGGCGAGGAGTACATCTCCGCCAATGCGCTCTACAAATCCTGCAAGGTCGAGGGAGCGGAGTTCGAATATCGCTGCCGCAACCACCTCGACGATGCCAGGACAGACTTCCTGACCGGTATATCTTATGCAAAAACCAATTATCACAATATTTAATTCATTAACCATTTAATCAAAACAATCATGAAAAAAGTATTTTATGCATTCGCACTCCTCATGGTTGCAGCAGTTGCATTCACCGGCTGCAAGAAGGAGCAGAAAGAAGAAGCAAAGATCGTCAAGCGTCTGACCCAGTGCGGTGACCAGTGGGATGTCTACTATTTCGTTTACAACACTGACGGCACCATCAAGCAGGTTAACCGCAACAAGCAGGAAGCCGGCGCAGCTTATGAGTATGAGCGCACCTGGTCTTTCACCTGGAAGGGCAATGTAGGCACCGCCAAGTACGTGAAGGAAGGCGAAGAGAAGGGTGACTGCGTTTTCACTCTTGGTGCAAACGGCTATCTTGAGAGCTATGCAAACGAGTGGGGCGACACCTGGGGATTCACCTACGACAAGGACGGCTATCTCACCCAGATCAAGAGGGTTGACAAGGACGCCGTCAAGGCAAACTGCAGCTGGCAGGGCGGCGACCTCGTGAAGTGGTCCCGCATGAAGGACGGTGGAGTTGAAGAGTGGAAGATCCAGACCTTCCTCGCCGACGAGAACGTGGGTGGCATCTTCGCAGACGCATGCGACAAGGCTGATGTTTCCCGTTGGATTTTCGAACTCGGCTTCTGCGGCAAGCCTTCGAAGCACCTGCTCGACCAGGCCGCTTGGGAAGGTTCTGATAAGGCTGCTGTTCACACCTACGAGAAGGACGCCGACGGCTTCGTGACCAAGGTCAACAAGGTCTACGGCACCGACGATCCCGAGGTTTATCAGTATGCCTGGGAAGTTGTGAAGTAATTCTACTTCTCATATAAAAAGAAGGCTGCCGTCCGGCAGCCTTCTTTTTGTCTATCGCTTCGAGGTAACTTCGCGTTCGTATTTCTCGATGACGGGAATGAATTCCTCGCCGACGGGAACTCCGTTCTTGAAGTTGAAGTAATCGAACACTGCTCCGAAAGGCAGAGTCTTGGCCTCCTCGAGGAGGGCGAGCTTCTGGAATCCCTTGCCCTCGGCCTCGTATTCGCGAAGCTTTGCGAGGGGCTCGAGCAGGGCGCTCAGGATGCACTTCTGCGTGGCACGGGTGCCAATGATGTAGGCGCCGATGCGGTTGATGGAAGCATCGAAGTAGTCGAGGCCGACATGTGCGCGGTGCAGACCGTCTGCACGGACGAGCTCCTTGAAGAAGTCCAGGGTCATGTCGTTCATGATGGTCACGTGGTCGGAATCCCAGCGGACTGGACGGCTTACGTGGAGCATCAGTTCAGGAACATAGAGCAGCAGGGAGCTGACCTTGTCCGCTACATTCTCGGTGGGCTCGTAGTGGCCGGTATCGAGGGTATAGATAACCTTGCGGGATGCGCAGTAGCCTTCGAAGAAGTCCATCGAACCGACGGTGTAGCTCTCCAGGCCGATGCCGAACAGTTTTGCCTCGACGCAGCTCTTCATGCCGGGCATATCCTCCTTCAGGATGGTATCGAGGGAATCGGCAAGTATCTCGCGGTACTTCTTGCGGTTCACGGTGTAATCCTTCTGCCCGTCATGCACCCAGATGTTCATGATGCAGGGGTCGTTCTGTGCCTTGCCCATAGCGTCTGCGATCTTGCGGCAGCGTATGGTATGGTCGATCCAGAAGTCACGGATTGCCTTGTCGGGGTTGGCAAGCGAAAGATCTCCGCTCTTGGGATGGCCGAAGGAAGTGGAGTTGAAGTCCAGCTTGAAGTTGTTGGCTTTTGCCCAGTCGATCCAGCTCTGGAAATGCTCTACGCCGACTTCGTTACGATCGACGAACTTGCCGCCGAAGTCTCCGTAGATCTCGTGGAGGTTCACGCGGTGGTTGCCGGCGAGCAGGGTCTTCACGAACTCGAGGTCTGCACGCACCTCATCGATGTTGCGGGCGCGGCCGGGATAGTTACCGGTGGTCTGGATGCCTCCGGAAAGACCGGCTTTACTTTCGAATCCCATAACATCGTCGGTCTGCCAGCAATGTAGGGAAATCTGCTGCTTTTCAAGCTCAGCGATAGCCTTGTCGGTATCCACACCGATAGCAGCGTAGCGCTCTTTAGCGTTTGCGTAGGCGCTCAGGATATTAGCTTCTTTCATATATTAAAATGTTTTGACTTTGAATTCCTTGGATATTATCTCGCGCATGGCCCAGCGGTCCCGGACTATGCCGGCGGCCTTGGCCTGCATCATCAGGTTGCCGATTGCGGTGGCCTCGGTGGGGCCGGCGACAACCTTTACGCCGGTGGCCTGGGCAGTAAGACGGCTCATGGTATCATTTGCCGACCCGCCTCCGATCACATGCAGGGTGTCTATGGTGAAGGATGCCTGCGCGCGCAGTATCTCCAGCACTTCGTGATACTTGGCGGCGAGGCTGCAGTAGATGCAGCGAATCATCTCGGCATCGTTCTCCGGAACCGGCTTACCTGCTTTCTGGAGAAGTTCGCAGATGGCCTTGGGCATGTCCGCAGGGTTGGCAAGAGTGGGATCGTCGGGATCTATCGTGCCCGTAAAGGAGGCAGCGGCATTCGCCATGGCTTCGATTTCGGGATAGGTGTAGGTGCGGCCCTCCTTTGCCCAGGACTTGCGGCTCTGCTCCAGCAGCCACATGCCGGTGATATTCTTGAGGAAGCGCGTTGTGCCCTCGATTCCGCCTTCGTTTGTAAAGTTCAGGCGGCAGGTCTCGTCCGAGATGAGAGGGCGGGGAGACTCTATGCCCATCAGGCTCCATGTGCCGCTGCTCAGGTATGCGAAATGAGGATTCGCGGCAGGCACGGCGGCGATGGCCGAAGCGGTATCGTGGCCGGCGACGGCAATCACGGGCACCTGCCCTATGCCGGTCTCATCCGCGATTTCCTTCTTCAAAACTCCAACTTTTGTTCCCGGCTGCACAATCTCGGGCAGGATGTTCGGATTGATGCCCAATCTTTGAAGGAAAGGCTTCTCGAACTGGCGGGTGTTCTGGTTCATCATGCCGGAGGTGGAGGCGTCGGTGTACTCGCAGACCATGTTGCCGGTGAGAAGATATGAGAGCAGATCCGGCATAAAGAGGATCTTGTCTGCCTTGAGCAGCGGTTCATACCCGGCCTTCTTCTGGGCGTAAAGCTGGAAGATGGTGTTGAAATTCATGATCTGGATGCCGGTGACTCCGTAGAGCTCATCGCGCGGGATGATGCCGAAAACCTCTTCCGGGATGCCCTCGGTATAAGGATCCCTATAGGCTCTGGGCCACTCCAGAAGCTTTCCGTCGGCTCCTATGGCTCCAAAATCGACTCCCCAGGTGTCGATGCCTATGGATTCTATCTTGTAGCCAAGTTCGGCTGCACGCTTGAGACCGGCCTTGAGGTGGCCGAAAAGCTCGTCGGTGTTCCAGTGGAAACGCCCGCACTTTTCCTGTGCGCCGTTGGGGAAACGATGGATCTCCTCCATCGAGAATTTCCCGTCTTCAAAACCGCCCACGATCGCGCGCCCGCTGGTGGCGCCAAGGTCGAAAGCTAGAAATTTGTGATCTTTGTTCATTGTAGGTTAATTATGCAGTTTTCAAAGTTATCTATTCCAAATTGTTTTATAACTTTGCAGTGCGACCTCATAACTTTGAGAAATGACCTCTATTCACCTGAAATACCTTGCCGTTAATCCATTCGACCTGGACTGGGGCCTTGCCGTCAACTCGGTGGGCAGGCAGGAAATCGCCGAACACAGTGCGTATCCTCCGGCAAACCACCCTACACGTTACCTGTTTTCGCCCGAAAGGGGCAGGGTGCTGAACGAATACCAGATGCTGTACATTACTTCCGGCAGGGGCAGCTTTTCCTGCGAGACCCTGGGGAGGGAGCGGAAGATCAGCGTCTCCGCAGGTACGGTGATCATGCTGTTCCCGGGGGAATGGCACAACTACAGGCCGGATCCGGAAACCGGATGGACGGAATACTGGATAGGTTTCAAGGGTTCCCAGGCCGACCAGTTGGTGGAGAAAGGCTTCTTCAGCAAGAACAGGCCCGTGCTTAAGGTCTCCTTCCACGACGACATTTCCGATTGCTACACCAAGGCCATCAATATTGCCGAGAGCCAGAAATCGGGCTTCCAGCAGGCCCTGTCCGGGATTGTCAGCTCTCTGTTGGGGATGGTATACTACTACAACAAGAACGAGAGTTTCATGGAGTCCAACACGGACCGGATGATCGCCAGGGCAAAGATGATAGTCGCCGAGCAGTTGTATTCGATAGATCCGAAATCCCTCGCCGACCAGCTGTTCGTGAGTTATTCGTCTTTCCGGCGCACTTTCAAGGAATACACCGGCTTCTCCCCGGCCAAATACATACTGAACCTGAAGATCAACCAGGCCAAGGAACTCCTCACCAACACATCTTCAGAAATAAAGGAAATCGCATTCAATCTCGGATTCGAGAACACAGACTACTTCTTCACCGTCTTCCACCGCATCACCGGCCAGACCCCGCTCTCCTATCGCGCTGAAACCCAGGGGAAGAAGTTGTAGTCCCTGTGAGATTCGAACTCACGACTTACGGTTTAGAAGACCGTTACTCTATCCAACTGAGTTAAGGGACCAGACAGGGCCGGAAAGCCGGCCGCAAAAAGTGCGCAAATATACTAATTTTTTCTGGATGCACTGCCATTCCCCAGGATGACGATGCGGAAGATGTAGGACCAAACGCCAAGCACGATTACCAGCACTGCGTGAAGTTCGTGGCAGAGGGTGGCGAAGAGCAGGCCGATCTCTTCTGTGGTGCCATAGAGGCCCATCAGCGACACTTTCAGCAGATAATGGTATGCCCCGATTCCTCCCGGCACAGGCACCAGCGATGCCACGTTCCCGAGCGATGCCACGAAGAGGCCGTCGGAGAGCAGCGCTCCGGAAAGCTGCGGAATAGCCTTGAGCACAAAATAGCTCATCAGCATATACATTATCCAGATCAGCACGGAGTAGACGAGGAAAAGGAACTTGTTCTTTACATGCGCGAAGGTCTTGAACCCGGTGAGGAAGCCCTCCAGGATATCGTTGAGTTTGCCGAAGAATTTGCTCCTGTCCCGGAGTTTCCGCACCAGCACGATGAACACCACGATGGCCACAACGATGAAAGCCAGCCCCCAGAGAATGATTGCGTGGGTCTGGAGCGGATGCCAGATGTTATCTACGAAAAAGCCTCCGAATCGGCCCCAGGCGAACACCAGAGAGCCGACGAACATCAGCAGGATAGCAAGGATGTCCCATGCACGCTCCATCATCACAGTGCCGAACACCGTCTGATAGGGCAGTTTGGATGTGGTGAGAAGGGCGGTGCGCACCAGATCTCCGGAACCCGGGAGAGCGATGCTGGCCATTCCGCCGATATTGTTGGCATCCCACACCTTGCCGTAGTGCAGGTCGTTGTCTAGCGGATGCACGAGTTGGGTCCAGCGGAGGGCGCGGAACACCAGCGCCAGATATCCTACAATGAGATAAAGCATTATCCAGCCCCAGCGCGTGGCCTTCAGGCCTGCGAAGAATTCGTGCCAGTCTATGCCCCGGAAGGCGAAATAAACAAGGAGTACGGCCAGCCCGAAGGACAGCAGATATTTGAGGATATTGATAAGCTTTTTGCTCACAGATTGCAAAGTTAGTGAATATCCCGATATTTTTAGTTACTTTTGTTAATCAAAAAGATGATTATGAAGTCGATTTTAGGAATAGGAAACGCACTCACCGATATCCTGGCCATCCTGCCGGATGATACCCTCCTGAAGAGGTATCATCTCCCCCTGGGGAGCATGCAGCACGTAGACATGGAAACCGGGGACCGCATCTGGAACGCCCTGAAGGAAGTTGGGGTGAAGTACGTGCCCGGCGGATCCGCCGCCAACACCATCACCTGCACATCCATTTTCGGCATGCCCTCCGGATACATTGGCAAGATAGGGGACGACGAACTGGGCCAGCTGTTCAAGAGCACGATGGAGCAGTACGGGGTAAAGACCACAATGCTCCACAGCGACAAGTCTTCCGGCCGGTGCATGGTATTCATCACCGGAGCCAACGCGGAACGCACCTTCGCAGACTACATGGGCGCGGCGCTGGAGATGGGCCCGGAAGACCTCAAGCCCGAGTTCTTCGAGGGCTACGACTATTTCCATATCGAAGGTTATCTCGTTCAGAACCAGGACCTTATAGCCAAAGCCGTGCAGATGGCAAAAGAAGCCGGATGCATCATATCCATCGACATGGCGTCATATAACGTGGTGGAAAGCAACAATGCCTTCCTTCACAACCTGGTAGACAAATATGTGGATATCGTCTTCGCCAACGAGACCGAGGCACGCGCTTTCACCAAGGTGGAAGGAGTCGAAGAGGGCCTTCGTGAGCTGGCGAATCACTGCGAGATCGCGGTCGTAAAGGTGGGCAAGGATGGCAGCTGGGTAAAGAAGGGCGAAGAAGAGCATTTTATCGCCGCCTGGCCTGCAAAAGCCATAGACGGCACCGGAGCAGGCGATACCTACGCAGCCGGTTTCCTCTATGCACATTCCCTCGGGATGCCGCTGAAGGCATGCGGAGAGATAGGTTCCATCATCGCCGCCAAGGTCGTGGAGGTGGTGGGCACCAAGATTGACGTGCCCCGCTGGCGCGATGCCAAACTGGAAATCAAGGAACTGATTGCAAAAGTCAATGGCTAGTTTCCCCGCAAGTATCCTGATCCGTGCTTTCCGGAGCAAGAATCCCACGTCGCTGATGCGCCTCGCGGACATCTCCCAGGTGACCGTGCTCCTCGATGCCGATGCGGAGGACGCCTCCGCGGCAATGGATAAGGTGCAGGGCTATTTCGCCAGGAAAGGGATACAGCTGGTCATCTTTCCCGTCCGTCAGAAAAAGTTTATCCGGGCATACCGGAATACCCAGGTCCTGCTCTCCCTCGTGCCAGGAAGCAGCTGGCGCCTGGAATATGTGGTGAAGCGCAGCCGCGCCCTCTTCAAGATCGGCCGCACCCAGTTCCCCGGCGAGCCCTTCGACCTCGTAGTATCCGACCCCGCCGGCACCTCCTACCCCCAGTGCGAAGTCTTCGCCAGGATGATGGAGTTGGTGGAATCACTCAAATAATCATTCAGTACGATGCTCAAGAAATACATTATAGTCTTCCTGATTTCGATGGTGCCGCTGATCGAACTCCGCGGAGCCATTCCCTATGCGGTGGGGTTCGAACTTCCGATATGGCCTTCCTGCCTGGTTGCGGTGCTCGGCAACATGCTGCCTGTGCCCTTCATCTTCCTGTTTGCCAGAAGGATACTCGAATGGGGCAAGGACAAGAAGGTGATTGGCGGATTCTTCCGCTGGTGCCTGGAAAAGGGAGACAAAGCCAGGGTCAAGCTGGAGTCGAAGGCCGGACGCGGCCTCTACATCGCACTGCTGCTGTTCGTGGGCATACCTCTCCCCGGCACCGGTGCATGGACAGGCACTCTGGCAGCCAGTTTCCTGAACATGGACTTCAAGAAGAGCGTGCTATTCGTTCTTCTGGGCGTGCTGCTCGCCGGCGTGATTATGCTGATTGCTTCTCTCGGTGTTTTCGGGGCGATCTCCCTTGCTAAATAGAATCGGCAAAGTCCGGATCCACATAATTGTAGAGACTGCCGCATACGTTGGCAGAGAATTTCATTGCCGTGGGCACCAGCAGGGCCCAGTCATCGGCCGTGAGGCGCTCCAGCCCCGCCTTGCCGAAGCCATTCTTCACCAGAGCGTAGATTATTCCGGCGTTGAAATTGTCGCCGGCGCCGATGGTGGAGACTATCTTTTCCACCGGGGCGGTGGGGAACACCGCGTGCACACCGGGCGAAAAGACCTCGGCATCCTCTCCCCCGCGGGTGCAGATGAAGTTCCGGCAGAGGGGAGCGATGTGTTCCCTGTACACCTTGGCGGCATCACTGCTGCCGTATAGATACTCTATGTCCTCCGATGAGCCGCGGACGATGTCTGCAAGGGCAATATTGGCCTCGAACCTGGCGGGTTCGGCCGGATGGTTCTTGCGGAAGTTGATATCATAATAGACAATCGCACCGGCTTCTTTTGCCCTGCTGATAAATTCCACGGCCTGGCGGCCGGTGACCGGGCTGACCGCGAAGAAAGACCCGAAGAGCGCTATGTCGTCCGGCCTGACGGCTGTGTCGGGAGTGCGGAAGGGCGGCAGGTCCTTGTCCCTGTAGAACTCATAGTGAGCGTTGTTGTTTTCGTCCAGCATGGCAAGAGACACCACGCTCTGCCCTTTTGCCCTCTTGATACCTTCCGTGCTGACGCCATTTGAAGCCATGAAATCGGCCACCATATCGGCAACGTAGTCATCTCCCACCTGCGATTCCATCAGCAGCCGCACTCCGGGAAACTTCCTCCCGACCGTGCGCCCCAGCGAAATCATGGAATTGAAAACAGAGCCTCCGGGCACCGCCGCCTGCGGCTGCCCTCCCCGGAAGACGATGTCCAGGACCGTCTCTCCTATGCCGATTATTGTGCGTGTCATAAGCACAAATATAGTGAATATGGACTGAAAAAAGATTATATTTGTAGAATTCGATATCATTATAATGAAACGCATCCTGTTAACTATTATTCTGAGCCTCACAGCCGTGGCCGCCGCGAATGCCCAGTATTTCGACCTTTCTCTCAACAAAGGCCGCTACGAAGTCGGGATTAATCTGAGCCAGGTTGCCACAAACACCCAGTATTCAAGGCTCACTCTAGGCGGGAGCCTCATGGCTTGGGGCGCCTATATGGGCATAACCACGGCTCTGCCGCAGCACAGATACGACAACACTGTCAGCGACACCAAATGGAACGACGATAAAGCTTTCCTTATCCATGCAGGATATCAGCTGCCTGTTCTCAAATGGTTGAGGATAATGCCCCTTGTCGGATACATGCAGACGAACGAAGGCATCACGGATGCCTCCAAATTGAACGCCGAGGCCGATGATGATTCTACAGTCACCCTTTATCACCCATACAAAGTGACCCCGGGGTCCAGAATCCACTATTTCGACTTCGGCGGAGGCATATCCGTGCAGCCGCTCAAATGGTTCAGCATCAACCTGATATTCACCCGCTACTCCATCCAGGGAGGCATAGGAATCAGCATCCAGTCTTTCGCACATGAATAATTGCATTAAAATACTTCTCTCCATCCTCCTGCTGACCGGATGCTGCCAGAGCAGGGAGAAGCGTGCTTTCGAGAAGGCATTTGTAAACCTCACCGACGTGGTGCCGGATGCCATTCTGGAAATCCGCTACTTCGGCACCTACAACTTCGTGGGCACCCGCATCGACGGCTATCTGCAACCCACCGCCCTTCTCACCAGGGAAGCCGCCGCGGCCCTCAAGGGAGTGAGCGACGAGATGATTGCCAAAGGGTATCGCCTCAAGATCTACGATGCCTATCGCCCCCAGCGTGCGGTAGACCATTTTGTCCGCTGGGCGGCCGACGTGCCGGACACCCTCATGAAGCGCTACTTCTATCCCGACCTGGACAAAAGCGTCCTGTTCGAGCAGGACTACATCATGGCAAAAAGCGGCCACACGCGCGGCTCTACCGTAGATCTGACCCTTTTCGACATGAGCACGGAGAAGGAAGTGGACATGGGCGGAACCTTCGACTGGTTCGGAGAGGAAAGCCACCCGGACTATACCGGAATCACAGTTGAGCAGTTCGCCAACCGCATGCTCCTCCGCGAGGCGATGCTTCGCCACGGATTCAAGCCCCTGGAGAGCGAGTGGTGGCATTTCACCCTTGCCGACGAACCCTACAAAGACACATATTTCGATTATCCCGTAACATGGCTAACAAACCCTTAGACACAGCCCTTCTGGACCGCGCCATAGTATTTGCCGTCCATGCCCACGCCGGCACCGAACGTCGTGGCAAAGGCTTCCCGTACATCGTACACCCAATGGAGGCCGTAGCAATCGTATCCACCATGACTGCAGATCAGGAGCTGCTCGCAGCCGCCGCCCTGCACGACACCGTGGAAGACACAGATGTGACCGTCGACCAGCTCCGGGCGGAATTCGGGGACAGGATTGCCAGGCTTGTGGCAGATGAGAGTGACGAATTCGAGACTGGAGTGAGCGAGGAAGACAGCTGGCACGCCCGCAAGCGCGCTGCGATCGAGCGCCTCGCCCGCGCATCCCGCGAAGCGAAGATGGTAGCACTCGGCGACAAGCTTTCCAATATGAGGGCCATCGCCCGGGATTACGCAGTGCAAGGAGATGCCTTCTGGCAACTCTTCCATGTTACAGACCGAAGTGCCCATGAATGGCACTACCGCGGCCTTGCGGATGCCCTCCGGGAGCTCTCGGACACATTCGCCTTCCAGGAATTTGAACAACTTATAAATCAAGTATTCGATGGACGCAATTAAGATTTCGCTTGACGACTATATCCTCTCCGGTGGTGGAGCCAACGGCGAGAGCTTCGACCACAAGACCGACCCTTCGGTGATGCTGAAGCTGTACTTCCCGGGCAAGATCCAGCAGCCGCTGGACGAAATGAACCTTGCCCGCAAAGTCTACAACCTGGGTATCCCCACCCCGGAACCCGGAGAATACGTGGTGACTGAGGACGGCCGCTATGGCATACGTTTCAAGCGCATAGTGGGCAAGAAATCCTACTCCAGGGCCACTGCCGACGAACCTGAAAAGGTGGCAATGTTCGCGGCAGAATTCGCACAGATGTGCCTTAAACTGCATTCCACCAAGGTGGATACCAGCGAATTCGAAAACGTGAAAGACCGCTACTACAGGCTTCTGGAAGAGAACCCTTTCTTCAGCACCGCAGAGAAAGACAGGCTCGGCAAGTTCATAGCCGACACGCCCGACGAATACACCGCCATCCACGGCGACCTACAGTTCAGCAATGCCATCTTTGTCGGAGACAAACGCTATTTCATCGACCTGGGAGACTTCTGCTGGGGCAATCATCTGTTCGATGTGGGAATGGTGCTCGTGTGCTGCTGCCTCAGCGACGAGCCTTTCATTCTCGAAACCTTCCACATGCCGAAATCCCTCTCCATACGCTTCTGGCAGGAATTCGCCCCTGTCTATTTCGGCTCGGACCGCAGCCTGAAAGACATCGAAGAAGAGATAGGCCCCTACGCCGGGCTCAAGACCCTTATCATAGAACGGGATACCAAGCGTCCCATGCCCGAATTCCGTGAAAAACTGCGCAGCATACTATGAAGATAAAGAAAGCCAGTGAAGCGATACGGCAGTGGTCCCGCGCCGGTCTGATGATAATAGTGGTTGTCGTCGGCACCCTCGAAGCGACATCCATCCTCCAGTACGCCTTCTCCCGCAAGGGCTTGCAGGAAGAGGCCAACAAGCGTGCGGAGAGCCAGCTGGAAGCCACTCAGAACCGCATCATGGATATCATAAACCAGGCTGAAGCCGCGGTGCGCAACAGCGTTTGGATTGCGCAGTGGTGCCTGGCGGTGCCCGACAGCCTTCACAGGGTGGCCCAGAGGATAGTCGAGGACAACCCCGTGGTGGTGGGATCCACCGTTGCCCTGGTGCCCGGATACCTGCCCAAGCGGCCCTTGTTCTCCCCCTACGTCTTCCAGGCGAAGGACGGAACCCTGAGTTTTTCGTCCCTCGCCACCAACGAATACGATTATCCTTCCCAGGAATGGTTCAGCAAGGCCCTTGACAAGGAGTCCGGCTATTGGTCGGAACCATACATCGACACAGGGGGAGGCAACATCCTCATGACCACCTTCTCCATGCCCATCAAGGACGTCAACGGCACAACCGCGGCAGTGCTGACCGCAGACATCTCCCTGGATTGGCTCACGGATCTGGTCGGCAACCTTACCGTCTATCCCAATGCCTTCAACATGGTGGTCAGCCGGGCCGGGCAGATCATGGTCTGCCCCGTGGAGTCCCTGATCATGAACAATCACATCGATGACATGATTCCCCAGATGGACGACACCTCTGCGACCAGGGAGCTGAACAGGGCCATGCTTTCCGGGCAATCCGGCCATACGCAGATCAAATACAACGGAGCCAACAACTACGTGTATTTCGCCCCCGTGGAACGCACCGGGTGGGCAATGTCCATCGTGATACCGGAAGATGAGATATTCCATAACCTCAAGAATGTCGGCCTGATGGTTACCCTTTTCCAGGTTCTGGGTATCCTGCTGCTCATCCTGATGTTCCGCTCCATGTTCAGGCACTACATGCAGAACAAGAAACTGAACGAAAAGCGTGAACGCATGGAAGGGGAACTCAACATTGCCAAGGACATACAGATGTCGATGGTTCCTCAGTCCTTCCCTCCCTTCCCGGATCGCCACGACCTGGACATGGCTGCCGACATAGTGCCTGCCAAGGAGGTGGGAGGAGACCTGTACGACTACTTCGTCAGGGACGAGAAACTGTTCTTCTGCATTGGTGACGTGAGCGGCAAGGGCGTGCCGGCATCGCTGGTGATGGCTGTTACCCGAACCACCTTCCGTAACCTCTCGGCCATGGAAGACAGCCCCGGAGTCATTGTCCGTTCCATGAATGAAAGCCTCTCGGCTACGAACGAGAGCGGCATGTTCGTCACCTTCTTCTGCGGAGTTCTCGACCTGGAGAACGGGCATATGCGCTTCTGCAACGCAGGTCACAATCCTCCCGTGCTGCTTACCGATTCAAAGAAGATGCTGAGTGTGGAGGCAAATCTGCCTCTGGGCATCATGCCGGGCATGGATTTCAAGGAACAGGAAATGCAGTTCCGCTACGACGATGCCATCTTCCTCTACACCGACGGGCTCACAGAGGCTGAAAACAGCGCTCACGAGCAGTTCGGGGAAGAACGCATGCTCGAGTCCCTCCACGGGAGGAAAGGTGCATACGAACATCTCAGGTGTATGGAAAAGAAGGTTTCAGCTTTTGTTGCAGAAGCCCCTCAGAGCGACGACCTCACAATGCTCTTCATCCATTACCTTGGGAAAGATCCGGACATCTACGGCCGCCACCTCTTCATGCATAATAATATCAGGCAGGTCTCTCGCATACAAGACTGGCTGGAGGCCATATCTCCTGAATTGGGGATAGACGAGATGCTCATACCGGGCATCAACCTCGCCTTGGAAGAAGCGGTGACCAACGTAATCAACTACGCCTATCCCAAGGGCACATACGGCTCCATTGAACTTGATGCTTCCCTGGAAGGAAATGAGCTGAAATTCATACTGTCCGACAGCGGAAAGGAATTCGACCCCACCCTGCGCCCGGAAGCAGACATCAACGCGGGCGTTGAAGACCGCCCCATAGGCGGGCTGGGCATCCATCTCGTTCGCCAGATAATGGACTCGGTAAGTTATGAGCGCAAGGAGGGGATGAACATTCTAACGATGACTAAAAATATTTGATAACATGGAAATTAAGATTAAAAAAGACGAATCTGCCGTAACCGCTTTCCTGATCGGCCGCCTGGACACTCCGGCCTCTCAGGAAGTCGCACCCGAATTTGAAGAACTCAAGGCCGATGCCGCCGGAGTCATTGTGCTGGACTGCAGCGAGTTAAGCTATATTTCCAGTTCCGGCCTCAGGCTTTTCCTGACCATTCGCAAAGCTGCGGCTGAAAAGGGCGGCAAGGTAATCGTCCGCTCCATAAGCAACGATATCCGTTCCGTCTTCATGATGACCGGATTCCTGAATCTGTTCGAGATCCAGTAGTTAGCTACAATTCTCCGAAGTTGCGGCGGTCCAGGAAGCGATAGCCGGATGCTTCGGATATATGCGCCGGCACAATGTCGGGGCAGCCCGCCAGGTCGGCTATCGTGCGGGATATCCGTACTATGCGCGAATATGCCCTGGCAGACAGTCCGAGCCGGTCTATTATGCTTTCCAGCAAGCTCTTGCACTCCTCCGAAAGGCTACAGTATTTCTCCATCATGGCGTTTGTCATCTCTGCATTCGTGCTGATGCCGCTGCCCCGGAGACGTTTCAACTGCACTTCGCGCGCCTTCAGCACCCTGGCGGCAACCACCGCGCTGCTTTCCCCTTTCGGCCTGTCGATAAGGCGGCGCGTATCCACCGGACTCATCCACACATGCAGGTCGATTCTATCGAGTAAAGGGCCCGAGAGGCGGTTGAGATAGCCCACCCGCTGGCCTACGGTGCAGGTGCAGCGGTCCCCGTCACCATAATAGCCGCAGGGGCAGGGATTGGTGGCCGCAACCAGCATGAACGATGCCGGATACTCCACCTTACCCCGAAGACGGGAGACCACCACCTTCCTGTCCTCCATAGGGGCCCGGAGCGCCTCCACCACCGATTTGGGCATCTGTGCAAACTCATCGCAGAAGAGCACGCCATTGTGCGCGAGGGATATCTCGCCCGGCACTATACTGCCTCCGTTCCCCCCTCCTACGATTGCCGCCAGGGAGGCGCTGTAATGCGGTGCACGGAATGGCCTTCGGCGGATGAGCCCCGCGTCCCGGTTGGGAAGCCCGGACACTGAATAAATCTTGCTGGTAACCAGGGATTCCTCCAGCGTCATCGGAGGAAGAATGCCCGTAATCGCCTTTGCCAGAGAGCTTTTCCCGCCTCCTGGAGGACCTATGAGGATGAGATTGTGTCCTCCGGCCACCGCCACCTCCGCGGCCCGTTTTGCCGCCTCCTGACCGATAATCTCAGAGAAATCCATGTACGGCCTGTCCGCTTCCTTGCAGGAGGATGCCCTGGTATACTCGGGGCGGTTCCATACCAGAAGGTCTTCCCTGTCTTCCTTTTCCTCCAGGATCGACAGCACCTGTTCCAGGTTGTCCACTCCGTAGATGCGTGCCTGCCTGTACTCCACCGCTTCCAGTGCAGACTGGGCCGGAAGGATGCAGCCTTCCAGCCCCAGATCCACGGCCACCTCGGCATAAGGCAATGCACCCGGCACGGGGCGTATCGACCCGTCCAGGCCCAACTCCCCCATAATCAGATATTTATCCAGCCCGCGAAGGTCTCTCTGCCCGGATGCCGCAATGATGCCCAGCGCAATGGGCAAATCGTATCCGCTGCCGTTTTTATGCAGATCCGCAGGTGCCAGGTTAATCACTATCTTCTTTCCAGGGATATGGAAATCCATGGACTGCAGAGCCGTCACCGTGCGGAGCAGGCTCTCCTTTACGGCTACATCCGCAAGCCCCACCAGGTGAATTCCTATACCCCTGTCGATTTTTACCTCTACAAGCACGGGAACGGCATCGATCCCTATGCATTTCGCTCCAACAATGTTTATCAACATAATCCTATTATTTGTATCTTTGCCGCTGATGCAGCATCGAATTGTAATCCATAATCTTTCCGAAATCGACCAGGCTGCGGCGCAGTTCCTGGAAGAGCTCGGCCCCGGACGCATTATCGCCTTCTACGCCCCCATGGGCGCCGGCAAGACCACTTTCACCACAGCCATCTGCCGTGTGCTTGGGGTGAAGGGAGATGCGGTGTCTTCACCCACCTTCGCAATAGTCAACGAGTATAGGGCAGCGTCCGGAGAATCCATCTATCACTTTGATTTCTACCGCATTACCAAGCCGTCCGAAGCTTTGGACATAGGCTTCTACGACTATATCGACAGCGGATGCACCTGCATTCTGGAGTGGCCTGAAAACATCGAGGAAATCATTCCCGAAGAAGCCGTGCGGGTGAAGATAGAAGTGCTGCCGGATGAGAGCCGCGTCATAAGCTGGGAAGACTGACATCCACTTCCACCCCGGTCAGATAACCATTTATCCCATACACCGTTGCCTGCCCTGCGTGCCAGACGGAGGGCGGTTGGGAGCGCTCCCGCGGGTTGATGAGGGCGTATATTTCATCGCCCTCACAATATATAGTGCTCCGCCCGAAATAGTATGTGGAATCCCGGACATACATTATCCGCCCTGTATCATCGGAGATGCTGAACATACCACCCCCGAATCTTGCCGAATAAAAATGGGAACGCCCCATGTAGATGCAGTTGTCGTTGCCGGTGAAACTCACTCCGGCATGGTCGTCATCTGCCTGATCCACCCTCCTGCAGACAGTCGAAGAAGGGGAATCTGCAATGAACCACCAGTTTCCGTCCCTCAGGAAAAGACTGATGGCATTCCAGTCGGTGCCGGCGGGCAGTGTATATGCACGATTCGAGGTGAAAACCAGCACGGTAGTGTAGTAATCCGCCGCATAACAGGGGCTGTTCCCAAACAAACGCATATCCTTGATGCGGGCTGCTCCAACACTGGTCTGTATCTGGGAGACCGTACCATCCACGCATGAGAAGCATGCAGATGCCGTTTTGTAGCAGAAGCATACCCCGTTCCTGCTTTCATATAACGCCCCGTTCCTGCCATATGCCGGATTGGTGAAATCCCCGAACGGTTCGCCGTTCTCCTGCTTCAGCAGGGTCTCGCCGTTGCATCGGTAATAAAATCCTCCTCCGTCCAAGGCCCTTCCCAGGGTATAGACATCCTTTCCCTTGACCAGCAGGCCTTTTAGCATCTCCCTCTGTGGATAACGGAACAGTTCCTCCCCATCACGGCATATTATAGTTCCTTCCATCGAAGCATACTCGGTATAGAGATGCCCGTCCAGGATATGATGCGTGTCGGGAGACGGGGATGCTATGCTGCCGGTCTGCACCGAAAACAGAGGCACGCCGTTGCGGAAAAACAGGAGTTCACAGGGTATGGAACCATACAGCGAATCTCTTCTCCAGTCGTAGCCTTCCGGCACGGTCACTGCCGACACATACACGATTGTGTCGGCCGACGGATGGCCGGGGCTCCCTGGGATAGTGTCCCTGCTCCCGCCGGTATTATGCATCACCTGGGACCTGTAGACCCGGCTCAGCGTGTATTTTTCGCAGGACTGCAGGAGCAGCAGTCCGCACAATGCGATAGTCAAACCCTTCATGGCCTTTTTTCTGCAAAACTATGCGAAAAAAACATACCCCCGGGGGTAAGACCGGGGGTAAAAACCAAATTAATTATTTGCCTATAGGTAAAAGGCTGATTTTCAATGATTAAAGCTCAAAACGCACTCCGAGGCGCAGCACCATCTGGAAAGGCTTGTCGGTGCGTATGCTCTTGGGCTGGCCGCAGTCGAAGTAGTACTTGACCGAAGGCTCGGCAAAGATTCCGAAGCGCCCGCTGACGTTGAACTCAAGGCCGAGGCCGCCGCCAACGCTCCACTGCAGATTGTTAACCTTTTCGCCGATCACGGTGTCTGTGCCCAGCAGACGGTACTTGTTGTAGACTGCATATTCCGCTTCCGTGCCCACGGTGGTGTAGAGGGTGATGTCATTCTTTGTGAGAAGCTTGAGCGAAAGGTCGACAGGGATACCGACATACTGCACGACATGGCTGAAATCCCCCGCCTCGACAGTAGTGCCATGAGTGTATTTACCCGTGAACGTGCGGGTCAGGATCGAATAATCGAGCCCGGTGCCAAGGGAAAGCACATCGTTGATGGGATACCTGACACCAAGCCCCACGATCACCGGAATCCCGTACGACGACTGGCTGGTTTCCAAAATACCCTCTTTCAGATACGGACCAGGGCCGCCGTATGAGGGTTTTGCCGATCCGACATTATTGCCGGTGGCCCCACCGGAAATGGTAAGGGAAACAGGTGCCCTGCGGCCCGATTTGCGGGAATCCTCGAAGGCCATCTGCGCGAATGGATCGGCCGGCTCTGCAGATGGTTCGGCTGCAGCCACGGCCGGCTCAGCAGGAGTTTCGTCTGAAAGCTTTGCTGCAGGTTCTGCCGCAGGCTTCGGATCTTCTGCGGGGTTAGTGACCGGAACAGGGCTCTGGTGGCCACTACGGCTGGCTGCAACGGGAGCGGCAGCCGGTTCAGCGGGAGCAGCTACGGCTTCAACCGGAACTGCTGCCGGGGCGACTTCCTGGGCAACAAAGCCCTCGCCCGATGTAATATTTATAAGGTTGGAATTGTTATCGGAGGTTCCTCTGAAGAATACACCCAGAGCTATAGCGGCGGCCATAGCCAGGGCAGCGCCGGCCCAATACCAGGTGCGGCGGAAAGCACTGCCCGTGCGGGCGGCGGGAGCGGATGCAGCAGAGGCGGCGGTGGCGGCTGCCATCGCATCGAGACGGGCCGAAATGGCCTCCCAGGCCCCTGCCGGTGCAGGTTCCTGAGCCTGGTCCATCATTGAGCGGACCTGAAGGTCGAAATCCTCGTTAAAGCCTTTTTGCATCTTAAAATCTCTCTTTGATCTTGTTCTGCAGCAATGTTCGCGCACGCTGAAGCTGCGAGCGCGAAGTGGTTTCCGAAATGTCCAGGGCCTCCGCGATTTCCTTGTGGGAGAAACCCTCGACGACGTACATATTGAAAACAGTCCTGAACCCGGGCGGGAGGGCGGCAATCATCTTGCACAGCTCCTGAAACCCTATATTCTGTATTGGCGAAGGATCTGAACTGCTTACATTCCATGCGGCGTCCACATCTTCGCTCTGTTTGAGCACGTCTTTTTTCCGTAAACTCATCAATGCCGTATTAACAAAGATCTTGCGGGCCCAGCCTTCGAAAGAACCCTCTCCCGAATAGCTGTCCAGCTTGGTAAACAATGTCACAAAACCATCCTGAAGGATGTCTGCCGCCGAATCTCTGTCCCCTCCCATATAGCGCACGCAAACTGCGAACATCTTGGAAGACAAAGCATCGTAAACGGCCTTCTGCGCCAGCCTGTTGCCATTTTTGCATTGCTCAATGACGTCTGGCCCGATGGCATTGCCGGCCTTGCCGGATTCCCGTTCTCGGTTTTTAAGATGCAGTTTACCTCCGAAAAGTTGCATCTTCGAACAATTGTATATGCAAAAATAACGAATTAACTCCAAAAAAGCACTATTTTTGTACAGATAGACAGATATGAAGAATCTGATCCACATTATAACCGCATTCATGCTCCTGCTGCCTCAGGGGCTCACGGCCCAGCCCTCCAAGGCTGCACAGCAGCAGAGCGTCATGGAGACCATGCTGTTGGGAGCCGTAGCAAAAATGCAGTCAGGGGACTTCGAAACCGCCATAAACCACCTTGAATACCTCAAAAAAACCTACCCCGGCAACGATGCGCTCAACTACTATCTCGGCCAGTGCTATGCCATGACGGGGCGCCTGGAAGATGCGGAGCAGTGCCTTCTGGCCGCTATCGAGGCCGACTCTACAAACGTCTGGTATCAAGATTACCTCGCCAACATCTACCTCAACGAAGGAAAGGGAGATAAGTCTACCGGGATTTTCCTCGACCTACTGAAGAAGCATCCCTCCAAATACACCAACGCCTACACCCTTACCCTCCTGGGCAACAGGGCCCTGAGCGAGTACAAGGATTCCCTTGCGATGGACAATTTCGAAAAGGCGCTGGTCCTTTCGCCGGACTACGCCCCTGCCATCCTGGGCCAGAGCGAGGTTTACCGGATGCGCGGGAATATCCCGGCTTATTTCGCATCCATAAACGAGATGGTGCAGAATCCCAACCTGAACCCTTCCGCCAAATGCGACTATGTGAATGAACTTCTCAAGCACATAGATTACAACTTCTACCGCATGTGGAACGTGCAGCTGGATTCCCTGGTGAGCGGATGCGCCACCGTGCATCCCACCGACAGCAGCGCCCTGCGCCTGGCAGGCAACTGGTTCTACGGCACAGACCGCAAAGAGAAGGGCAGGGAGTACTTCAACCGCTTCGTGGAGGCATATCCCGACAACCTGGACGCCCAGTACCTGAAGATGCAGGTGATGATGGACAGCGGCAGCACCGCCCGCGAGATCATCGACCAGTGCGAGAACATAATAAAGGTTGGAGGAGAGAGCAACCCGAGGGTGATGCCCGCCCTGGCCACCATCGGAGACACATACTACAAACTCAATCAGTACAAAAACGCCTTCAAGGCATACGACCGCGCCCTGAAGGCGGATCCGGAGTATCTGCCGGTGCTGAACAACTACGCCTACTACCTCAGCCTGCAGAAGAAAAAGCTGAAGAAGGCGGCTGCCATGAGCAAGATAACGGTGGAGAAGGATCCCGACAACGCCACGTATCTGGACACGTACGGATGGATTCTCTACCTTCAGGGCAAGCCACAGAAGGCCAAACCATACTTCAAGCACGCCATGCTTTACGGCGGGCGGGACAGCAAGGTAATACTCGAGCACTACGCCACCGTGCTGGAGGCTCTCGGTGAGAACGATCTCGCCAAATCCTTCCGCATGCTGGCGGAGAATAAAACAGAAGAATGAGGAAGATACTGCTCATACTGCTCGCCGCCGTCCTTGCCTGCCCGCAGGGTTTCACCCAGAAGTCCGGCTCTGCACAGAAAAAGGCAAAGCTGGAGCGCGAAATTGCCATCCTAGACCAGCAGCTCAAGGAGAATGCCGGCAAGGTGCGCAGCGCCAACACAGCCCTCAAGCTCACCCGCAAGAAGATCAGCGCGCGCAAGGGCCTGGTGGCTGAAAGCGATGCCCAGATCAAGACCTTGGACAGCCGCATACGGGAGAAAAACCACGTGCTGGACAGTCTCGAGAAGCGATATACCCTCATCTCCGACAACTACGAAAAGCTGGTGCGCACGGCCTACAAAAACCGCGACACCCGCATCTGGTATATGTATCTCCTTTCCAGCGAGGGGCTTTCGCAGGGCCTTCGGCGATACGGCTATCTAAAGGAGATGGCACGTGGGCTGAATGCCCAGGCGCTGGAGATAAAGGACACCCGGGCGAAGATAGAGGAAGAGAAGGCGGGGCTTCAGAAACTGCGCGAAGAGGCCAGCGTGCTGAGGTCCTCCCGTGTAGGAGAACTCAAGAAACTCGAAGCCGACGAAACCCAATCCCGGCAGCTGGTGGCCAGCCTCAACAAAGACAAGGCCCGTTACCAGAAGGAGCTGTCTGCCAAGAGAAAGCAGGTGGAGGCCTTGAAGGCCGAGATGAACAAGATGGTCAAGAAGTCGGCATCCAAGCCCAAGACCGCCGTTGACGAGAAACTCGACAAGGAATTTGCCGACAACTACGGCAAACTTCCCTGGCCTGCCGACGGCCCGGTGGTAGACTCTTTCGGCAAGCACTATCATCCTGTATACAAGAACGTTGAGCTCCCCTTCAACAATGGCATGAACATCGCCCTCGCCAAGGATACGGCCATCAAGGCAGTGTTCGACGGGGTGGTTGCAAACGTTGTGGTGATCCCAGGCTACAACCAGTGTGTGCTGGTGCAGCACGGCGGATACTTCACATTCTACTGCAAGCTTGCCAGCGTGAACGTGAAGGCCGGTGAAAAGGTAAAGACCGGGCAGGTGCTGGGCCGCGTGGATACCATCGCGGGTGAAACCCAGCTTCATTTCGAACTCTGGGAAGGGAAGACTCCCCGCAATCCTGAACTCTGGCTCCGCTAGCCTGCTGCCAGCATCTGACAGACCACTTTCCCGAGCCAGGCGAACACCCAGGCTACGGCCATGGTGTAGGCGCAGATTCCCCAGGCCCAACTCCATCGGCCGGTTTCGTTCTTGATGGCCACGAAGGTGGCGATGCAGGGGAAATACAGCAGCACGAATATCATGAAGGCCACTGCAACCGGCAGGGGAACGGTATTCTTCAGCGCGCTCTGAAGGGCAGTGTCGTTCTCGTCGGCAGAACCTGCTTCCTCTCCGGCATACATTACACCCAACGAACTGACTACCAGCTCCTTGGCAGCGACACCGGAGAGCAGGCCAACATCCATCCTCCAGTCGAACCCAAGCGGATCCAGAGCGGGAGCGACAGCCTTGCCGATGTGCCCGAGCCAGCTCTGCTCCTGCTGCTCCGAACGGGGCAGGCCCTCATTTTTAGGATAGTAGCCCAGGGCCCAGATGACGACGGAGGCAATGAGGATGGTGGTTGCCATCTTCTGAAGATACTGCCTGCCCTTCTCCCAGGTATGGCGGCCGATAGCTTTGGCTGTGGGGATGCGGTAGGGAGGCAGCTCCATCACGAAGGGGAGGTCGTCATCCCTGATAAGCCGTTTCATCACCAGCGCAGACAGAATAGCCAGGACCACTCCAAGCAGGTAGATGCACATCAGCGCCAGCGCCGGGCTCTGGGGGAAGAAGGCGCCCACAAGCAACACGAATATCGGCAGCCTGCCCGCGCAGGACATGAAAGGAATCAGCGCGATGGTTATCAGACGGCTCTTGCGGCTCTCTATGGTGCGGGTGGCCATTATGGCCGGCACATTGCAGCCGAAGCCCATCACCATGGGGATGAAGCTCTTGCCGTGAAGGCCGAGCCGGTGCATCAGTTTATCCACTATGAAGGCAGTGCGGGCCATGTATCCGGAATCCTCCATTATTGAAATGAAGAAATAGAGGATGAGGATGTTGGGGAGGAACACAAGTACACTCCCCACACCCGCAATTATGCCATCCACCAGCAGGTCCTTCAGCCAGCCTTCCGGCATCAGAGAAGCAACCAGTTCCCCGAACTTGCCCACGCACCAGTCTATCCAGTTCATCGGGTATTCGCCCAGGGTGAAGGTTGCAGTGAAGATGAGATACAATATGGCTATAAAGATGGGGAAGGCCAGCCACTTGTTTGTGACTATGGCATCTATCCTGTCGGTTAAAGTGTGTTTGGGAGCGCCCTCGGCATGGGTCCATGTTTCGGTGAGGGCACCTTGGATGAAGGCGTACTTAGCATCCACTATCGCAGATTCGGCATTGCTGCCCAGGATGCGCTGGATGCGCTGCTGTTCCTCGCTGCATGCCACCAGGGCATCCATGCCGGCGCTGCTGGCATCTACCGTCTTCACCACCTCAGAGTCGTTCTCCAGAAGTTTGATCGCAAGATAGCGGGTGGAGAAGCGGGCGCGGAGGTCCTTATCCTGCTGGAGTATGAGTTTGACGCGGTCTATGCTCTGCTCAAGTTCATGCCCGTGATTGATGTGGATGTGGCGTGCAAGGCGCGGAGAGGGATTCTCATACATCTGCACGATGGTGTCGAAGAGTTCTTCCACTCCCCGTCCGTCCCGGCAGACCGTGGGGCATACCGGCATACCGAGCAGGTAGCCCAGCTGCCTGACATCTATGCTGTCTCCCTTAGCCTGGAGTTCGTCGTACATGTTAAGGGCCATGACCACCCGGAGGTTCATGTCGATCAGCTGGGCGGTCAGGTAGAGATTGCGCTCTATGTTGGAAGCGTCCACCACGTTCAACACGACATCCGGAGTGCTCTCGAGCAGGTTCCTGCGGACGTAGAGTTCTTCCGGACTGTAGGCGGAGAGCGAGTATGTGCCGGGCAGATCCACCAGGGTGATCTTGTATCCCTTATGCTCGAAGTGTCCCTCCTTGGCATCCACGGTCACGCCGCTGTAGTTACCCACGTGCTCGTGAGAGCCGGATGCAATATTGAAAAGAGATGTCTTGCCGCAATTCGGGTTGCCTACCAGGGCCACGCGTATGTTGTGGCCGCGCTCTTCGGCCAGTTCGACGATTTCCCTGTCGAGAATGGCGGGGAGAGACTCGCCCGCATGCTCCGTGGCGATGTGCGCCTTAGCTTCTTCTTCGCTGATGACCTCGATCTTGGAGGCCTCCTCGCGGCGGAGAGAGACTTTGTAACCAAGTATTTCGTATTCGATAGGGTCCTTGAGCGGGGCGTTCAGCACCACCCGCACGGACTTGCCGCGGATGAAGCCCATCTCTATGAGGCGCTTGCGGAAGCTTCCATGCCCGGAAACCTTTGCTATGACGGCGCGCTCGCCGGTATGTAGATCTGAGAGTTGCATTTTACGCTGCAAAGATATAAGGCCTTTCCATTTTGAACAATCGCAATTTATTGGTATTTTTGCAGAAACCTGAACTTTATATGGCAGAAGAAGTAAAAGCATCCCGCAGAATCCAGACCTCGATTCTGAATGCTGCAGAACATAAGGCGCTTGTCTGGCTGGCGGCGCGCCAGCCCAGGTGGGTCACATCCAACACCCTGACCTGGATCGGAATCCTGGGGTCGGTTATCATCGCCGCCGGGTACATCCTTTCGAACTGGAACATAAACTGGCTGTGGCTGGCCTCCTTCGGCTTCGTGGTCAACTGGTACGGGGATTCGCTGGACGGCAACCTGGCCCGCTACCGCGGCACCCAGAGGCCTATTTACGGCTACTACCTGGACCACACCGTGGACGCCATCAATGAGGTGCTGATGTTCTTGGGCATAGGCATTTCCGCCCTTCTGAACATCTGGCTGGCAGTGGCAGGCCTCATCCTTTACCTGCTGCTGACTCTTAATGTGAGCATGAATGCGCACCTGAAGAAAGAGTTCAAGCTCACCTATGCCAAGATGGGGCCGACGGAACTCAGGCTGATCCTCATCATCATCAACACCCTTTATATTTTCATTCCTGCGCTGCGCGAGCATTCCTGGGATGTGACCATCCTGGGATATGAGTTTGAACTCGGGGCGTTCGACTATGCCGGCATAGTCATAGTCGTGATGCTGGCGCTGGTGTATGTGGTGAGCATATTCAAGGATCTGGACGAGTATGCCCATATCGATCCTCCCAAACCCTGGAAGGGCTGATGGAGCTGATTTCCATCCACGAACTCGAGAAAGCGTCCCCGTTGTTCCGTGGGCGGGCCGGCAATGCCTTTGCCCGCGGATTGATGAGAATGCTGGGTATCAGAGAGATAGAGAGGCGGATAGCCGGCTTCGAACGGTTCAGGGGCCCGGATTTCGCACACGCCATCAACGCCGAAGCCGGGATGGACTACACAGTTAACGGCCTCCATCGTGAGGAAGCCATGGAGCATTTCCGGGGCCTGCTTCCGGAAGGGCCTTTCATCACCATCTGCAACCATACCCAGGGGGCGCTGGACGGCATTTCCCTGATAGATTTCTTCGGCCACCTGCGCCATGATTATAAATACATGGTGAACGAACTGCTTTGGCGCTTCGAACCCCTGCGGGAGAATCTCATAACGGTAACGCCCAACGGCAACAGCATAGGCGCCCCCACGGCCCAGAGCCTGTCCGGGGTCAGGGCGGCAAAAGACCTTCTTTCTTCCGGGGGATGCCTGGGGCTGTTCCCATCCGGAGCGGTATCGGACCTGAAACTCTTCCAATCCCGCCCCGATGTTCCGGGGCATCCGGGTGTGAAAGAACCGCGCATCCGGGACCGCGAGTGGCAGATGTCCATAATCAAATTCATCCGCAACGCCGGGGTTCCCGTGCTGCCGCTTCGCCTGCTGAACGGCAACTCCCGTTTCTATTACTTCCTCGGACTGATAGACTGGAGGCTGCGCCTGCTGCGGCTCCCGGGCGAATTGCTGAACAAGTCCGGCAAGACGCTTCGCATTCTTGCCGGACCTGTAATCGAGCCGTCGCGCCTTGCCACCTTTCCGGACCTTGCCAGTCTCAGGGCCTATCTGCGCGCCAGCGTATATGGCTTGAAGTAGCCTACTTCTCGTAATTCAAACGGATATCCACGGGAATCTTTTCCAGGCCGAGGCTGACAGCATCGGCATCGTAGTTGGCTCCGCGCTTGCCATAGCGGTTCAGGAACTCTACGGCATAATCGTGGTCTCCCGTAGCCTGGGTCTTGAGAACCAGGGCGGTGAGGTCGGAAAGTGCCTGCTCCATCTTGGGAAGATCCAGCGAGTAAAGCCCGGAAGCCTTGCGCTGGTAAACGCCTGCCTCTCCTAGATAATTGTAGATGATGATGGCTACCTGGCCCAGCATATTGGCTTCGCCGAAGCGCTCAGAGCGGATCAGGGAGGCGAAGAAGGTGGTAAGAGCATCTTCTTTGGAGAAGAGATGCTTGATGTCGTAGTGGTCCTGCAGCTTGCAAAGGAGAAGCATTCCGGCAGCATTGGCCTTCACGTCCTCGAGAGTGGTGGCGGCAACTCCGAGAGCCTCGGCCACGCTGCCCTTCCCGTTCACCGTCTGCTTTACACCGAGCCCGTGGGCAACCTCACGGAAGACTATGTTCCAGAAGAATGCTTCGGATGAGAGATGCTCCGCAAGGCCGGGTTCAAGAAGGACTTCGCCTGTAGGATTCACTATGTAGTTGTACTTGGCCTTGGTGATGTTCTCGAGAAGGATAGTCCTGGTGCCGCGGTCGCGCTGCACATCAGCGTCGAAGGGAAGGTTCAGGGCGATTCTCTTGATGCCTGCATTGGCAACACCGGCATAGTAGAGGGCATCGCAGGAGAAGATGTTTGAACCTGCGCCGGGCTGGAAGGTCCTGTAGGCAGGATCGCCGGGGAGTTCATTCTGGAACTCGGCAATGCGGGACACGTACTGCATGAGTTCCTTTGTCTTTTCTTCGTTCTTCAGGAGGACGTATGCCTCATAGGAACGCTTGATTCCGAAGAGATGGTCGTCTACGGAGCGGTTGGGACCGATCACGAGGTCCATCTTGCTGTCGTCCATATCGAGCCATGCGATAGCGCTGGCGTAGTAATCGTCTTTCTGAAGAGCTTCCGCCTTGCTGAGAAGGTAGTTCTTTACGCTGGGCTTGATGGTGATGTCGGCAGCTGCGGTAAGATAATTCACTATCTTTCCGATGTGCTCCTTGTAGGCATCGTGGTACCATACGGTCTCCAGCGAGCCGTCCGCAGCCCTTCGGATAAGGGTGTAGGGGCTGTTCTTGTCGGGATTGTCATAAGCGGCGAATTCTTCTTCGGTGATGTCTGAAGGATAGAATCCCACTCCGGGGAAACGGTCGGCATAGCCTTCCACGAAGGAAGTGCCATCGGTGCGCTTCCAGGGGCCGTAATTCATCTCGGCGAAAGTTTTCTGGAAAGGATCGGAGATGGCACCGAGGAGGGCCTGCTTGTCGCCGAAATACTGCTTCCAGTAGATGGCGTCGGCTTCGTCTGCCGCGAAACGGTAGAGGTTAAGCACCTCTTTTCCGTTGTCGGTAATGCCGCTCAGGTCCGGCGCCGGTATGTTCACGACGGCATACTCTTCCACATTGCGTGCAAAGGGAGATTTACGTTCGGTACACGATACCGCAGCAACAAGTGCGAGTACTGCGAGGATTAGGGTCTTTTTCATAGTATCTATAACATTAACATTATCATAACCTGTGCGGCCACCACCCTGAGGAACATGGTGAGGGGGTAGACCGTTGCATAGTTCACGGCTATCCTGCCGCTGCCGTACATCTGCTCGGCAAAGGAAAGAAGGGCCGGATCCGTGGTTCCTCCCGAAAGGAGACCGCAGATCTTGAAGAAATCCATCTTCAGCAGATACCTGGCGGCCAGGGCGGTCAGGGTCATGGGAATCAGGGTGATCAGGGCACCGTAGAGCACCCACATGTAGCCGCCTCCTACAAGAGAAGCCACGAAGGTCTTTCCCGCACCGAGCCCGACTGCCGCCATGAAGAGGGAGATACCGATTTCGCGTATCATCAGGTTGGCGCTGAGGGCTGTGTAGGTGGTTATACGGAGCTTCGGGCCGAAATGGCCGAGGAGTATTGCCACTATAAGCGGGCCGCCTGCGAGGCCGAGTTTGAGAGGCTGGGGCATGGACGGGAAGCGGATAGGAAGCGAACCCAGTATGACACCCAGGGCAATTCCGAAGAAGATGGGAATCAGGTTGGGCTTGTGAAGCGATTCCGGCTCATTTCCGACCAGGAGCGCAAGGCGCTGGATACCTTCTTCGGAACCCACCACCTTCATGCTGTCTCCCACCTGAAGGATCAGGTCGGCATCGGCCTGGAGGTCCACGCCGGCACGCATGATCCTCGTCACCGTCACGCCGTATTTGCGGCGGATGTCCAGCTTGCGCAGGCTCTTTCCGGTAATTGAAGATTTGGTGATGGACAGGCGCCCGGCCACCAGTTTGGTGCCGCTCTGCTGCCACTGATTCATATCTACCGGCAGTTCTTCGCCGAAGATTATGCTGACCTTGTCTTTATGCTGTACGTCAGTGACTATCAGAAGCATGTCTCCTTCCTGGAGAGGCATGTCCAGATCCGGGAAGAAGACTTCGTCGCCCCGCTTCATGCGGGCTATCACCAGATGGTCGGAGTTCTCGTTTCCGACTATATCGTGAACCGTTTTTCCGAACAGGGCGGGATTCTCCACACGGCAGGCAAGGCGATGGGCGCTTCCCTCATCGGCATCACCCTTCGCTGCCTTCTCCTTTTCTTTGTCGATGTTTATCTTGAAGATCGCCTTCGAGAACAGGAGGACTGCAATGGCTCCCAGCACGCCCAGGGGGTATGCAACTGCATATGCGGATGCGATGCCGGTTGCGGCCTCGGCCACCTGCGCGGCACTCTCAGGAGATACTCCGCTGGCATCCGACAGGGTCTGGGTTGCGGCACCCAGTCCGGGGGTATTGGTGACCGCTCCGGACATGATACCGGTCATAATGCCAAGATTTTCACCGGTCACGAGGTGGATCAGATAGGTGGTGATCACTGCCAGAAGCACCAGCCCCAGGGAAAGGAGATTCATGGGAAGGCCGTCCTTCCGGAAAGAATGGAAGAAGCCAGGACCTACCTGAAGGCCAATGGCGAACACGAACAGGATGAGCCCGAAATCCTTAATGAAAGACAGCATCACGGGGTTGATCCTGAGGCCGAAATGCCCAAGCAGGATGCCCATGAAAAGTATCCATGTGCTGCCAATCGATATGCCTTTTACTTTAAATTTGCCGAGGAAAAGCCCTGATGCAATCACGATTGCAAGAATGAAAATGGCTCCAGCGGCATCTCTTTGTGTTAACAAGTTTACCATAGGGAGCGCAAAGGTATAAAATTTTGCGCACAAATCCTCATGATGGTCATTCCGCCAGGCAGGAATCCATTATCTCCTTGATAGCTGTCTTGTCGAGGTTCTGGCCTATGAAGACTATCTTCTGCATTCGGTCGCCGTAGGCAGGGTCCCAGTCCCGCTGGAGAGCCTTATCCCTCTGCAGCATTTCCTCCAGCTGGTCCTTCGGCATCGCGGCATACCAGAGGCCGGCCTCGCGGAGAGTCTTCTGCACTCCGGCCTGCTCGAAGAGATAGCATTTGTCTATGTCCGCAGTGAAATAGCAGAGACCCTTGGCACGTATGATATTGCCGGGCCAGAGACGCGACACTGCATAATCGAACTTGTTCAGGTCCAGGGCCGGACGCACGTTATATACATAGGTGCCTATGTTGTATTCCTCGACCTCCCCGCCCTCATGGTCGTGGTGGTGATGGTGATGCCCGTGCTCGTCATGGTCGTCGTCATCATCGTCATCGTCATCGTCGTCGTGATGGCCTTCTATTTCCGATATCCAGGCCGCACTCGTGGCAACCTTATCGAAATCGAACTTGTTGGTATTCACCAGCTTATCCAGATCCACGTCGCCATAGTCGCACTCCATTATCTCCACGCCGGGATTCAGTGTGCGCACTATCTGCTTCACGCGGGCGAGCTCCTCCGGCTTCACTTCGGAAGCCTTGTTAAGCAGCACTACGTTGCAGAATTCTATCTGCTCTATTACCAGTCGCTCGAGATCTTCGTCGTCGATATCCGGCCGCTTCAGGGCATCGCCGCAGGCGAACTCGCTCTGCATGCGCAGGGCATCCACAACGGTCACGACGCAGTCCAGTTTGGGATAGATGCGCTGCTTCGGGCCTATCTGGGGCACGGAAACGATCGTCTGGGCGATAGGACCGGGCTCGCAGATGCCGCTGGCCTCGATAACTATGTAGTCGAACTTGTCTATGCGGCAGAGGTCGCAGAGTTGCGACACCAGGTCCATCTTCAGCGTGCAGCAGATGCATCCGTTCTGGAGGGCTACGAGGCTGTCGTCGCTACCGCCCACTATGCCACCCTTCTGGATGAGGTCGGCGTCTATGTTCACTTCGCCTATATCGTTCACGATTACGGCGAACTTGATTCCTTTCTTGTTTGTAAGGATGCGGTTAAGGAGTGTGGTCTTGCCGCTTCCGAGGTAACCGGTCACAAGGAGGACCGGGATCCGTTTTTCTTCGTAGTTGATTGTCATAATGTCAGGCGCGGGTCATTCCGCGAACGCATAAGAATACCCGCAAACTTTGTTCCAGGCGCCGCGGGTAAAGTCAGGAACTTCGACCGGGGCTCCGCCGTGGGCGATGGAGATGGAGCCCAGTTCGCTCAGGCAGCACCATTCAGCCAGATCGTAGACATCCATATCCAGCGGCAGGCCGTTGGTGAGGCAGTAGACCAGGCGGTAGTCCATGATGAAATCCATCCCTCCATGGCCGCCCACTGTCTTTGCCAGCTCCTCCATTTCGGGCGTGAGGATGGGGCTGCGGTACTTTTCCATCAGCGCAGCCATCACCTCCGGAGTTACCGGACGGTGGGAATTCAGGTTATCGTAGTCGGTAGCACCCTCCTGCCTGTCCGGGCGGAGGCTATAGATCTGACGGGGATACTTGGCGGCATAGCCCTCAGTGCCAACTATCTGATACATACGGTCGTAGGGGCGGGGAGTCATCACATCATGCTCCACCAGGATGGTATTCCCCTTCTCGGTGGATATCATGGTCATGGTTTCATCTCCGCTGCGGAATTCCTCCGGATTGTGACCGCGCTCCTTCCAGAGCCGCTTGCCCACCACCGAACGGGTTTCCATGGCGGTAAGGGTCTTGAAGCGGTCCCCGCGGTGGATGTTCATCACCTGGCAGACAGGGCCGAGGCCGTGGGTGGGATAGAGATCCCCGTTGTGGCCGGCATTGAAGTCCAGGCGCCAGGAGTTCCAGTACTCGTCCCAGAATTCATCCAGGCAGTGGTGGTACGCACCTTCGCCGTGGATCACCTCCCCGAAGAGGCCCTTCTGGGCCATGTTGAGGGTGGTGAGCTCGAAGAAATCGTAGGTGCAGTTCTCCAGCATCATGCAATGCAGGCGCTTGCTCTCCGCCATGTTGATGAGGGCCCAGATCTCTTCGAGGGATGTTGCCGCGGGCACTTCGATTGCCACGTGCTTCCCGTGCTCCATGGCATAGAGGGCCATGGGTGCATGGTTCTTCCAGTCCGTGCAGATGTACACCAGATTAACGTCATCCCTTTCGCAGACCTCCTTCCAGGCCTGTTCGTTGCCGGAGTAAACTGCAGGTTCGGGGCGGCCGTTCCTGCGCACCAGGGCCTGGCATTTCTCTATGTTTTCCGGCACCAGGTCGCAGATGGCGGATATCCTGGCATTCGGGAAGAAGCAGAAGCGGCGCACCGCGTCGCTGCCGCGCATGCCGACTCCGATAAATCCTACCCGGACGGTGTCCAGTGGCGGAAGCGCCAACCCGATGACATCAGTTTGCCCCTTCGGCCTCGCAGGGACTTTCGTGCGGATGATATTGTCTTGCGCGCAATTCTGCAGGCATAGTGCCAGGGCGCAGATTGCAATTATGGTTCTGATAGATTTCATTGTGGCTGGTTTTTTGCCTAAAGTTAATGAATTATCGCGGATATTCATCTGAGAGTCAATCAGTAATCAGCTCAATGCTGCGATAGATATTATCCTGTGTTGAGACACCTTTTGCAGTGGCAACCACATTGCGCTCGTAATTATATCTTATGGGCCATCCTGTAGGAAGATGTATTACCAATGCTGAGTAATCATCGAGGGTGGCCTTGAAATTCTGATCCTTGAAAGCAGATTCGGTTGCCGTCTTCAAATCGAAGGATTCATCTTTGACCATGGCCGATGCCGTGCTACCTGCCGACTTGGCTACGGCAGCGTTGAACTTTTCACCTTCCACATGCATATGGGTGCGGATTACGGCAAGAGTGGAGTCTGTTTCGGCACTGTCTACCCAAAACTCTATATTCACATCGATAGGTTCTGTTCCGGCCATTGAGAACTGAGTCGGCAGAGTATATGTGGATGTCGTATCCATACGGGCACCATGAAACATAAACAGAGCCTCGACTTCTTCGTTGATGCTTGCTGTCAGGGCTTCAGGAGTGGCAATGGTATTGTTAAAATACTCTATCATCCCTTTCCTGTCCATCTGCTTGCGGGTCTCCTTGTCGTATTGCTTTAGAAGTCCATCGACCAGTTTAGGGATCATATCCCGGGTTTCCTTCACCAGGACATCGAGATTGTCATAACTCACTACGGTGCCCATGCTTGTGGTGGTGAGTTGGATCGGGCTGGACTCGCCAAGGCTGTTCAACAGTTCCATATACGATTGGACCCGGGTATCAGAATAGAACCCATCCTTGGTATCCAGAAGAAGGGTATATGTGGAATCCGTCTGGTTGCTGACTTTTATTATCAGATCTTCGGAGCTGGACTTTATCAGGGAAACCTTCCCGCTATCATCTACACGCTCCTGACGGTTTGTGCATTTGTAACTGAATTCATCCCCCTTGTCCCAATAAGCGACAACCTGGACCGACCCGTCCGGCATCAGTTGGGCGAATGATAGGGTGGGTACTATAAGTGAAAAGAAGAGAAGGAGTTGTTTTTTCATAGTACAAATATACATATTTTTGCTTTGCAGGCATGACGCGTGCTGTTGACGTCCCCAAAAACCGGACGTCAACGTCAAAATAGGCCTAAATTGCTGTCGACGTCCTTAATTATCGGACGTTAACAGCACCTGTAATACAAAAGTAGTATGGTCAATGGAATGAACGGACTTCGGAGGCCGAAGGCCGACAAAGGGGTGCTCGAGGGGCTCTTCCCTCGAATAAAGACCCGGCTCCCTTGGAAATCAATAGTTTATGATGATAGACTTGTCGAACTCGCTGTCTTTGTCATCTCCCTTGATGTCCACTTGCACGATGCGTCCCTGGGCATCTTTCTTATACTCGAAGGAGAAAGTGATATCTGCGTAGAAATCCTCCTTATATGTTGCTGGTAGATGTGCGCTGTTTTTACCGGTAAGATTCCATCGTGAATAATCTGGAAGTATTGATTCATAGATATATAGGATGGGATCGACCTTGTCTGCGAACGGATTGGACTCCTTTCCGTAAGTTACTGTGACTTTATATGGCCCAATCTCTGAACTTTGATTCAATTCCACGAGGTCTCCGCCACTCCATGTATATTCGTTAGTGAGATCTGTTTTTGGCCCGGCCACCTTATATGAAGCGAGCCTATCTCCGTTATAAGCCAAATACTTTGTATAGTCACCTTCAATTACTTTCGTCAGGTTCCCGCCACCATCGAATTCAAGAGTATAATTATACGGGCCAGTAACTGACAGGGCTCCGGGAGTCATGAGTTCCCAGCATCTGGTTGCGTAAGCAACTGACGCGCTGTAATCGAAATCCATAAGTTCGACTTGTTTGAGCGTAGCCTTCCCGTCTTTTAGCGTATACATCTCATAAACGGTTTTTATGACACGACCATCCGGGCCGTATGTGGGAGTAACGACATCCTTTGCATAGGCCTTGCCTCCGGAAAGGTTCAAAACCTGATAACTGCGGACAACGGAAGCAGAACTGTCCGTTGTAGTATCATCTTTAGTGCATGAAATTACGGTCAGGGACAAAAGCGCAGAAGCGAATAATATAACTTTTTTCATATAACAGCTAAATCAATTATTACTATGCTAACAGTTTGCAAAGATAATCATTATTTAAAAAACGGACTTCGGAGGCCGAAGGCCGACAAAGGGGTGCTCGAGGGGCTCCCCCCTCGAATAATGAGCCGGCAGGCGAACGGCGAAGGCCGGTCCGAAGGACTAAGGCCGGCAGAATGAACGAACTTCGGAGGCCAAAGGCCGACAAGGGGGTGCTCGAGGGGCTCCCCCCTCGTTAAACAGACGCTTGCGAATGCAAGCGCTATCGGAACAAAAATAGCCCGACGCTTTGCGCCGGGCTATTTTTGTGGAGATAAGGAGATTCGAACTCCTGACTTCCTGCTTGCAAAGCAGGCGCTCTACCAGCTGAGCTATACCCCCAAAGACAATAAAAGTAGTCCCTCGCGGAGTTGAACCGCGGACCTCCACATTATCAGTGTGGCGCTCTAACCAACTGAGCTAAGAGACTATATAATAATGGAAGAACAAATACAGGCGCACCTTGAACGCCTTGTTTACAGACCGCGAGCGAAGCGTCGTGGAATCTTGCTCCAAAAAGGAGGTGTTCCAGCCACACCTTCCGGTACGGCTACCTTGTTACGACTTAGCCCCAATTACCAGTTTTGCCCTAGGCCGCTCCTTCCGGTCACGGACTTCAGGCACCCCCGGCTTTCATGGCTTGACGGGCGGTGTGTACAAGGCCCGGGAACGTATTCACCGCGCCATGGCTGATGCG
>CACXKV010000013.1:0-74221 GCA_902768365.1 uncultured Bacteroidia bacterium
GATCACCTTCATTCGGGCTCCCAGCTGCTCTGCAAGCCTCATTGCATCGTCCAGCTCAAACTGCGGCTGAAATTCTGCTTTCACATAATAAGCAGTCAGATCACACCCGTATTTCAGCCCGGCATAAAGCAGATATGCGGAATCCACTCCGCCGGAAAAAGCCAGTGCCGCAGACCGGTTTTCCGTGAAACTGTATATGGCTTTGAAAGCCTTTATACGTAGGATTCTGCGGTTAAGCATCTTTTTCAAACAAAAATAATATGCAAATATAGCATCTAATCCTCAAAAAATTCTAATTTTGCAAAAATAAACAACCATTTAATCTTTAGATTATGTACAGAGAGGACAGAGATCAGGTTAATTTCCAGGATCGCAATGCAGAAGATGTTTACTCAAAGCCTGTCAGAGCCGGTAAACGTACATACTTCTTCGATGTAAAGAGCACGAAGGGGCAGAATGACTTTTATCTGACTATCACCGAGAGCAAGAGGCGCAACAACCCCGACGGCACTTTCACCTACGACAAGCACAAAATTTTCCTCTATAAGGAAGATTTCGAAAAGTTCAAGGAAGGGCTCGATGAGGTCATCAAGTACATCACCGACAATTGCTTCGGCGGAGAAATTCCCGTCAGGCCCGAGACTCAGGAACCCGAACAGGAAGGATACTTTTAATGTCTTCCATTCTGCTGAAGAATATATGCATCGCCGATGAGAACAAAGATGTGCTCATCGGCGGTAGCCGTATATTGAAAATACAAGCTGCAGGCTCATGCATTGACTGGGACCTGGCAGGTGACGTGGAAGTGATGGACTGCACCGGAAAGGTTGCCCTGCCCGGTTTCATCAACATGCATACCCATGCCGGAATGGCCCTGATGCGCGGAATCGGTGAAGACATGGTCTTCCAGGACTGGATCAAGAGAATCTGGGACATAGAAGCAGGATTCGACTACGACTATGTGTACTGGAGCGCCAAGGTGGCCTGCATCGAGATGATACGCACAGGCACTACCACCTTCAACGACCAGTACTGGTTCTTCCAGGCATGCCAGAAAGCCGCTTCCGAGATGGGCATACGCCCTGCTGTAGGGTACGACATAATCGACCATGGAGACCCGGAAGAGGCAAAACGCCAGATGGAGCAGTGCGAGCACAAGTATGAAGAAGTAAAAGACCAGTGGAAAGACGAGGGCGCCATCTACGAACTGGCTTTCCATGCCATTTACTCCGTGAGCGAGCCCATGATGATATGGGCCGCAGACTTCGCCCGCAAGCACAATATCCCCCTTCACATCCATCTCTGCGAGACCCTCAAGGAAGTTCAAGACTGCAAGGCGGTCCACGGCGGGCTGACTCCGGTTGAGTATCTCGACAGGATAGGTGTTCTGGGGCCCAACCTTCTGGCGGCCCACTGCCTCTGGCTCACCGAGAACGACATAGAACTGCTCGCGAAGCACGGCGTCCACTGCATCCACAACATCAATTCCAACACCAAGCTCGCTTCCGGCTACAAGTTCCTCTACAACGAACTTCGCGATGCCGGCGTGAACGTGTGCATAGGCACGGATGGCTGCGCATCCTCCAACAATCTGGACATACTCGAGGCCATGAAGACCTCCGCCCTGTTCCAGAAGGCCTGGAGGAATGATCCGAAAGCACTTCCACTTCCGGAGCTTCTGGATATGGCCACCATCAATGGTGCCAAGGCTCTCCGTTTGAACAGCGGGCGCCTGGAGGAAGGAGCCCTTGCGGACATTTCCATAGTGGAAACCGACAGCAGCTACTTCCTCTCCCCCGGCCCGTTCCTGGCCAATCTTGTATACTCTGCCCATTCAGACTGCATCGATTCCGTAATCGCCGGAGGGCGCTTCGTCATGCGTAACCGGGAGATTCCGGGAGAGAAGGACATACTCCATGAAGCCAGGCAGGCACTTGCAAAAATAAAGTAACACTATGGACGAAAGAATACGTAAGATCAACACCGCAGCGGAATTCATAGAATCCCGCCTCGAAGGGCGCAAACCCATTGCAGCCATCATCCTTGGCAGCGGCCTCGGCCAGCTCGCCGAAATCATAGAAGACCGAATCACCATCCCCTACACCGAGATTCCATGCTTCCCCGTTTCAACCGTAATCGGCCACAAGGGGAATTTCATCTGCGGAACCCTTGGTGGAAAGTGCGTGATTGCCATGCAGGGCCGCTTCCATTACTATGAAGGCTACGACATGGACACACTCACCCTCCCCGTGCGTGTGATGTGCAAACTGGGCATCAAGTATCTTTTCGTTTCCAACGCTGCAGGCGCGCTGAATCCGGAATATAAAGTTGGTGATACCATCATCATCAAAGACCATATCAACTTCATGCCCAACCCCCTTATCGGGCCCAACATGGAGGATTTCGGTCCCCGTTTCCCCGACATGACCTGCCCCTACGATCTGGAGCTTCAGCAAAGGGCTCTGGACATAGCAGCCGGCATGGGATTCAAGCTTCACCAGGGCATATATTTCGGCGGTTCCGGTCCTTCATACGAGACTCCTGCCGAAGTCCGTTTCTTCCGTGCATCAGGAGCAGACCTCGTGGGCATGTCCACGGTGCCTGAAGTGATTGTTGCCCGCCACAGCGGATTGCGCGTATTCGGCATGTCCGTGGTTACCAATGTCTGCAACACCCAGAACGTGGAGCGCAATTTCAACGATGGAGAAGATGTTGTCATGCAGGCGAATGCCGCCACGAAGCGCATGATTCCACTCTTCACTAAAATGGTTGAATCTCTCTGATGGACAGCAGAATGACGCTTATAGAGGAAGCGGCCGCGTTCCTCTCTTCATGGCTTGACGGACGCAAGCCCCTTGCCGGAATTATTCTGGGGAGCGGGCTTGGCCAGCTGGCTGACGAGATCGAGAATCCCATAGTCGTTCCCTACGTGCGTGTTCCAGGTTTCCCGGCTGCAACGGCGATTGGGCACAAGGGGAATTTCATCTGCGGATATCTCGGAGGGAAATGCGTCCTGGCCATGCAGGGGCGGTACCATTTTTACGAAGGTTACCCCATGCACACAGTAGTCCTCCCCATACGGGTTATGATCAAGCTCGGCATCAAATACCTGCTGGTTTCAAATGCAGCGGGTGCCATGAACAAGAGCTATTCTATTGGAGACCTGATGCTTATCCGGGACCATATCAATCTCCTTCCGAACCCTCTCATCGGGCCAAATTTCGAGGAATTCGGCCCCCGTTTCCCCGATATGACCTGTGCGTACGACCTTGAACTTCAGGAAAGGATGCTCAAGATAGCAGGCAAGCAGGGTGTCAAGCTGCAGCATGGCATATACGTATCCTGCACAGGCCCCACCTATGAGACTCCTGCTGAGTATGCATTCTACCGTTCGATGGGAGCCGACGACGTGGGAATGAGTGTCACACCGGAGGTGATTGTGGCGCGTCATGCCGGCATCCGTGTGCTTGGAATGTCCGTAATCACAGATGTCGCCCATGAAGCCGGAGACGGCTATGTCACAGACGAAAACGAGATCGTCCGTCAGGCCGATCTCGCTTCCCGTAAGATGACGGGGCTGTTCCGTTCGCTTATCGCTACTCTGTAGAGAGGAATTCCAGGAAACCGGGAATTGAAAGATCGTATCCGCGCGGGCCGGCAATCACCTTTCCGGCAGCATCCAGAATAAAGTAATTCGGCTGAGCATTCACTCCGAAACGGGTGCGGGCGATGTAGCTGTTCACCCTGCCAACGTCTTTCAGGACCTTTCCCTCTGGAGTAGTAAGCCATTGATTCTCAGGCAGTTTCTGCTTATCATCGGTGTATAATGCCACCATCACGAAACCCTGGAGCCGCTCCAGCACCTGCGGATCGGACCATACCCTGGCCTCCATCTCGCGGCAGTTTACACATCCGTGGCCTGTAATATCTACAAACACCTTCCGCCCACTCTCTTTTGCAGCCGCCAACGCCTCATCAATCGTTCCATACGCGCTCAGTCCGTGGGGCATACGTAACAGTCCGTATGCTGGCAGATACTCCCCTTTCGGGAGTTCGCCCTTCGGGCTCACCCCACCATCGGACGGAGCCGATGGTCCCCCCGCTTCCGTGCCGCGGGTGGCACGTCCCTCAAGGGGAGTATCTGCCGCATACGAAGAGATGACAAAGTCCTGCGTTTCGAGCGGAGGCAGATAGCCTGAGAGAGCCTTCAACGGCGCTCCGAACATGCCGGGGATCATATAAACCACAAAGGAGAAAGTAGCGATCGCAAGAGCAAGACGAGTGATGCCAATGTGCTTAAGCTCATCGTCATACTTGAAACGCAGCTTGCCAAGCAGATAGAAGCCCAGCATGGTAAAGCACACTATCCATATTGCCAAATACACTTCCCTGTCGAGTATGCCCCAGTGATAGGTTTGGTCTGCAACGCTCAGGAACTTGAATCCAAGTGCCACCTCAATGAAACCGAGCACCACCTTCACGCTGTTAAGCCATCCTCCGCTCTTGGGAAGATTCTTCAGGAGCGAGGGGAATAGCGCCAGCAAGGTGAAGGGCAAGGCGAAGGCAATGCTGAAAGCAAGCATTGTGACCATCGGAGTCCAGAATTCGCCTGAAGTGGATTTGATAAGAACTGTGCCTACGATGGGGCCGGTGCATGAGAAAGATACCAGCACCAGCGTAAGAGCCATGAAGAATACGCCTGCCAGGCCTGCCTTGTCGGATTTCTTATCAGAGGAGTTGACCAACTTCGAAGGAAGAGTGATCTCGAATGCTCCGAAGAAGGATGCTGCGAAGAGCATGAATACGACGAAGAAAATGATGTTGGGCAGCCAGTGCGTTGCGAGCCAGTTGAAGATGTCTGCTGTGACCGCAGATCCTCCGAATACCCATGTCAGGCCTATTATTATACTGATCGGAACGGTATACAGAAGCACGATGAACAGACCGTACATCAGAGCCTTGAACTTGCCGGCCGCGGCATTTTCACTGCCCTTCACGAAGAACGAGACGGTCATGGGCACCATGGGGAATACGCAGGGAGTCAGCAGCATGGCGAAACCCCACAGTATCGCTTCCAGAATCAGGCCCCAAATCGATTTCCCCTTGGACTGTATCGGGCCGTCCGTCAGGGTTGTACCCCCTGAAACCGTCTCGCTACGCTCGACCCCACCGTTCGCTTCGCTCACGGTCCCCCCTCTTACAGTGCCGAGGGTGGCATGTGTTTCAGGGGGTACACCCTGCGAACGGCCAGTTCCTGCAGCGGAGGGATGCAGGTCGTATTCGAGTTCTTCAGGGCTATGGCAGTTTTCACCGATGCAGGAGATCCACTGCAGGGTGCCGTGTATCTCGTCGAGAGGGATGACGGGGGTGCCGGTGAAGACTATGCGGGCTGTGCCATCTTCGGCGGTAACTATTTCCGTCTCCCAGTTGACCGTGGTGTCCGGAAGCCTCTGTGCAGAAGCGAACAGCCCCTGAAAAAGGGCTGCCGCAATTATTGCGATATGGCGCAAGTATCTCATGGATAATTATTTGGCGTATGCAACGGAACGGGTCTCACGGATAACGGTGATCTTCACCTGTCCGGGATAAGTCATCTCGTCCTGGATACGCTGTGCGATATCGGAAGAGAGGCGTGCTGCATCGTCATCGCTGACCTGTTCAGCCCCGACGATTACACGGAGTTCACGGCCTGCCTGGATGGCGTAAGACTTGGTTACGCCGGGATAGGAGGCAGCAAGGTCTTCCATTCCCTTGAGACGCTTGATGTAAGATTCGATAACCTCGCGGCGTGCACCGGGACGTGCGCCTGAGATGGCATCTGCGACGAGCACGATGGGAGCAATGGTAGAGGTCATCTCCATCTCTTCGTGGTGGGCGCCGATTGCATTCACAATCTCGGGACGTTCCTTGTACTGCTCGGCCAGTTTGGCACCGAGGAGAGCATGAGGCAGGTCGGGATCTTCGTCGGATACCTTGCCTATATCGTGAAGCAGACCGGCACGCTTGGCAAGCTTTGGATTGAGGCCAAGTTCGGAGGCCATTACCGCAGCGATGTTTGCCACCTCGCGGGAGTGCTGCAGGAGGTTCTGCCCATAGGATGAACGGTATTTCATGCGGCCGATGAGCTTAACGAGCTCAATATTGAGCCCGTGCACGCCCATGTCGATGCAGGTGCGCTTGCCGGTTTCAAGAATTTCGTCTTCGAGCTGCTTGCTCACCTTGGCAACAACCTCTTCGATACGGGCGGGATGGATGCGTCCGTCGATTACGAGCTGATGAAGGGCCAGGCGGGCGACTTCACGGCGTACGGGATCGAAGGCGGAGAGCATGATGGCATCGGGAGTATCGTCCACAACGATTTCAACACCGGTGGCCGCCTCGAGGGCGCGGATGTTACGACCTTCACGACCGATGATACGACCTTTCACTTCATCGTTGTCGATGGGGAAAGTGGTAACGGCGTTCTCGATTGCAGTTTCTGTAGCAGTGCGCTGTATGGTATTGATTACTATGCGTTTAGCCTCTTTCGCAGCATTCAGGCGGGCATCATCCATCGTATCGTTTATGTACGCCTGGGCTTCAGTGCGTGCCTCTGCCTTCAAATTCTCCACCAGCATGTTCTTTGCCTCGACTGCCGTCATGCCGGCAACGGTTTCAAGCTGCTTGTTCGCCTGGGCAACAAGGCGGTCGCATTCTTCCTGCTTGCGCTCGAGGTTTTCCATCTGGGCACGGAGCTGACCGCGGGCGCTGTCGATTTCGTGCTGCCTGCGGCCAAGTTCACTGGCCTGCTGGCCGAGCTGGGATTCCTTCTGATGGATGGCGTTTTCGCGCTCCTGAAGCTGCTTGTTCTTGTTGCTTATATAGTCTTCGTGTTCGCTTTTCAGCTGCACGAACTTCTCTTTCGCCTGTAGGATTTTCTGCTGTTTGATGCTTTCAGCTTCGATTTCAGCCTTCTGTATGATGGCTTCGCCACGGCCTTTCATAGAGGCCTTATGGGCGAGTATGTATATGGCCAGCGCCACTATGGCACCTGCTGCGGCCGACAATAAATAGAACAACATAATATATAGTGTTTTAGTATTTCAAATAAAACGGCATCCGCAAACACTGTTGCAGATGCCGTTAAAACCCCGTTAGTCCTTAGCAGAAATAATTTCTGTATGATTTGGGCTCCGCCCTGTATCTGGCTTCCTGTCCCGCAGGCTTGCCATCCTCAGCACGAGTACACCCGGTTCCGTGGAACTTGTTTGTTTCGCAAGGACGGACTAACGGTTACTGTCTATTTTGGCCAGATAGCCGGAGAGTTCATTTACAAGCTTTTCGTGCTCGGCGGAAAGAGCGTTCAACTTGTTCTGGGCGTTGAACTTGTATACCGTTTCCGTCAAAGTAACGAAAAGGAGCATCTCCAGATAGTCTTTTTCGGGATATTTCTCGGTGTAGCGGTCCAACATCCTGTTGATGTCTTCTGCAGCCAGCCTCATGGATTGCTCCATTTCAGGCGATGAAGCCTTGAGGTTAAACTGCTTTCCTGCTATGACGAGTGTAATATTCTGATCCATAACTAACTATCCAACAACGAAATGCACTTGTCAATCTCCGCAATCAGCTTGGTCAGGCGCTGCTTGGCTTCGGCATTGCCGCCTTCTGCCGCGAAAGCGCTTGTAAGCCTCTGATTGTCTATCTGTCTATTCAATTCAGCAATCTGCTTTTTGCAGGCATCCACCTCGCCTTTGCTTTCAGCAAGGAGGGCCAGGGCATCGTCGGCACGTTTCTTTTCCCCTTCATAAAGGGCGATCAAACGTGTTATATATGATCTGACATCTTCAAGCATGGCATTGGCGTTTTAGCCTACAGTGTACAAAAGTAATAAAAAAAGCCGAAAATCGTTACGATTTCGGCTCAATATTCTCGGCTTGCTGCAAATTAACCTTGCGATAGCGTTTCTGACGCTTCTTCCACCTTTCCTTGGCATATTCCTGCATATCGCTCACTTCGTCCATTTCGTCCATAATCTCAAGGCCGAAGATAGTCTCGATTATGTCTTCAAGCGTTAGGATGCCTTCGAAGCAACCGTAATCATCTATGATCAGGGCCATCTGCTCGCGGCTCTTGAGGAGCTTCTCCCAGATATCTGCCAGGGAGGCCTCTTCGTTGAAGAAAGAGACATCCCGGCGTAGTTCCTTCAAGGTCTTTCCGAACTTGTCTTCCGCAAGATCTTCCAGGGCATCGTCCCTCAAGATGTATCCGGTGATATACTCGGGAGACTCGGCATACACGGGGATACGGGAGTGATGCTCGAATTCGTCTGCCTCGAAATACTCCTTCAGGGTCATGGACTCAGGTGCCACGGAGCAGACCACGCGGGGCGTCATGGCTTCGTAGGCCTTCACATTGTCCAGTTTGATGATGTTCTGGATAACCTTGTTTTCGCTGCGGTCGATAACCCCTTCTTCTTCACCCACGTTTGCCATGGCGGACACCTCTTCCCTGCTTACGGCGGCCTCCTCTTCATCGGAAGAGAAACGGCTGCCGATGTAGCGAATGAGAACTACCAGGGGATACATCAGCACCAGCAGGAAAGAGATCCCTCTGGTGGTGAAGCCCATCAGGCTGCGGTATTTAGTGGTTCCTATGGTTTTGGGGATGATTTCCGAGCAAACAAGGATAAGCAGGGTGGTGAGGGCGGACGTCCAGCCGACCCACGCGCTGCCGAAAGCCTTGGTGGTAAGGACGCCGACCAGTGAAGCGCCGAAGGTGTTGGCTATGGTGTTCATCGCCAGAATGGCGGCGATGGGCCTGTCTATATCGGTCTTGTACTTCTTGAAGAGGGTGGCGCTCTTATAACCTTCCTCTTCCCGCATGCTGATGTAGGAAAGCGGGGTAGACATCAGGACAGCCTCCAGTATAGAACATAAAAAAGATATGCCCACGGTGAGGGCCAGGTCCAGCAAGAGAAGGAATATGTAGTTCGCCTGTGTCATATAACGTAATATCTTTCAAAGATAGCAATTATTTTTCATATATATGAAGGCGCAGTCCCCCGCATCCGGGCTTTCACCTGGATGTAACGAGTGCTGGGAGGTATCCCGTAGACAGAGAAAAACTGCTTGCGGAAATTGCACTTGTCCGGAATCCCAACCGTGTTCGCAATATGGCTGAGCTTGCGCGAAGGGTCCTCACAGATCAGCCTGCGGGCCTCCTCCAGGCGGAGTTTCTTGCGTATAGTGCTGAAGCGCTCCCCTGCCACATTGGTAAAGTAGAAAGAAAGGGCTTCTTCAGATACGCCGAATTCCTCAGCCACATCTGACATGCTCAGGTCCTGGCGGCAGTATTTCTTCTCAGCCACCCATAGATGGAACTGCCGTGCGATTTTGGCATTGACAGAACGCTGTGAAGGTTCCGCAACCGTGGAATAACACCTCATCAGCATCCTGAGCATAAAAGAAAAGACTTTTTTCATAGTATTACATGAATAAATAAACGGTATAGATACATTAACTTTTTTTCGTATTTTTGCACCGCTATGTTTGAAAATTTATCTGAAAGGCTGGAGAAATCCTTCAAGATTCTCAAAGGAGAAGGCAAGATTACCGAAGTCAACGTCGCCGAGACGCTTAAAGATGTGCGCCGTGCCCTGCTCGACGCAGATGTAAGTTACAAAGTAGCTAAGGAGTTCTGCGACAACGTAAAAACCAAGGCCATAGGCACGGGCGTGCTCACCGCCGTCAAGCCGCAGCAGATGATGGTGAAGATAGTCCACGACGAGATGGCCGCCTTCATGGGCAGCGACTCCGCCGACATCAACGTCAAAGGGAATCCCGCAGTTGTGCTCGTGGCCGGACTGAACGGCTCAGGTAAAACCACCTTCAGCGGCAAACTTGCCCTTTATCTTAAACGCAAGGGCATAAAGGTGATGCTTGCCGCTTGCGACACCTTCCGCCCCGCTGCCATCGAGCAGCTGCGCACCCTTTCGGAGCAGATTCAGGTGCCCATGTTCACCATCGACGGTGAGAAGGATCCTGTCAAAGTAGCGAAAGCCGCCATCTCGCAGGGCGGCCAGCAGGGATACAGCGTTATCATAGTGGATACTGCCGGTCGCCTCAGCGTAGACCAGGAACTCATGGATGAGATCCGGGCAATGAACGAGGCCGTAAAGCCCACAGAGAGCCTTTTCGTGGTGGATGCCATGACCGGTCAGGATGCAGTTGCATCCGCCCTGGCATTCAACGAGGCAATCGATTACGACGGTGTGGTGCTCACCAAGCTCGACGGTGACACCCGTGGCGGTGCCGCCCTTTCGATCAAGGCAGTCACAGGCAAACCCATCAAATTCATCTCCACCGGCGAAAAAATGGAAGCCCTCGATGTCTTCCATCCTTCACGCATGGCAGACCGCATCCTCGGCATGGGCGATGTGGTTTCCCTCGTGGAGAAGGCCCAGCAGGCCGTGGACGAGAAGGAGATGCGCGAAACCCGCAAGAAACTCGCCAAGAACCAGTTCAACCTTAACGACTTCTACAATCAGATCCAGCAGGTGCGCAAGATGGGGGACATCAAGGACCTGGCCGCAATGATTCCCGGGATGGGCAAGGCGGTCAAGGATGTCGATATCGACAACGACAAGGCCTTCAAGAGCACCGAAGCCATCTACCATTCCATGACTCCCTACGAGCGTGAGCACCCGGAGGCTATTAACGGAAGCCGCCGCCGCAGGATTGCTGCCGGCAGCGGTACATCTGTAGAAGAAGTTAACAAACTGCTCAAGCAGTTCGAAGGCTCCCGTAAAATGATGAAGATGGCAGTAGACGGATCTCTCGCCCAGAGACTCAAGTATTTCCGGGGCTAGAAAAGCAGTTTCAGATCCTCCCCTATCCTCCTGGATGCGACATCTTCAGGAATGAACTTCCATGATCCGTTCCTCTTGGAATCATAGATGGCAGTATCGTCAATCAAGCCGTACTCTTCAATAAACTGATACAGGAGCTCCCTGATTTCAGGATAACGGTGTATGATGCGCTTATCGAGCTCTTCATCGGGAATTCCGGCACCCTTGGTCAACATTCCGCCTGCTCCGGCTGCGCGGTAGGATGTCATTGCGACGATGTAGTCCGCATCAGGATCAAATGCGCTTCCGTCCGCCATACACTCTATGTTGATGCGTTTCCCGTATGGCTGGGTGATATCTACCGTGTAATTGATTCCCGCGGCAGAATCGAAATTGTATGTCCTGTTTATGAAAGACCATCCCTTCTGGTTGTTGCGAGGGTCGTTCTGGCGCGAGATATTCAACACATGGTCCTTCCCCAGAGGCGCCAGCCATCCCCGGTAAGAATACTCGAGATAATTCTTGATTTCCCTGCCTTTCATTCGCAGGGTATACAGCTGGTTCTCAAAGGGATATATGGTAAACAGGTCGTTGTAGACAAGGACGCCGGCACGCACTGTACTGTTATATGACAGAGGAGCTGCGAAAGATATCTGGGCATCAGAACCCTTGAGGCTGACGGTGTGAATGAGGTTCACATAATCGCACATTCCGCTATAAGCATCCCTGGTCCGGAGATCCATCGCAAGAGCGCCTATCTCTTTAAGGGAGAAAGCCTTCACGGTTTCATACTCTTTCTGGAAAGCCTTCTTCATCACAGGATCGGTCTTGCGCCTGTCCACACTTATCAACTCTGCGGATACATCCCTGCCGACATTTTTCCCGTCCTTGAACTTGACGGTCAATTCGCCGTGTCCCAGGTACTTAGCCCTGTTGCCAGTATTGATGAGAGCCATTTTTCCGTCGCATATGGTTACCTGACGGTGATCGTGCGAGCAGACTACGAAATCCACTCCTTTCAGGGATTCATACAGGTCTTTCCCCTGCGCCTCAAGCGACTTGCCATTGCCGCTTCCCGTAGCAGAGTGCACACTCACTATAACCACATCCGGTTTCTCCTTTGCAACCAGCTTGTCCACGTCTTCCTGCACCTTGGGGACCAGACTCACGAAGTGCATGCCGCTCCAGAGACTTTCATCCATCCAGGCAGGGTTATTTGCATTGGTATAGCCTAGAACCAGCACCTTCATGCCGGCACGCTCGAATATCTGGTAGGGCTGGAAATAAGGTTTTCCGTTGTCGTTCCGTATGGCGTTTCCCGCCAGGAAGGGAATTCCGTGGCGCTTGAGTTCTTTGCTGACCCTGTCATACACCGCATGCCCGGTCTCTATGTCATGGTTGCCCACGGTGACAGCATCATACTTCATATAGGCCATCAGGCGGGTGAAAAGATGCTCGGACTTTGTATCAATATAGTTATAGTAGTAGCTGGCATTGTCTCCCTGCAGGCAGTCGCCGGCATCGATAAGCAGCACATTCTCCTCCCCCACAGCATTGCGTATGCTGTCTACGTACCAGTTGACGGCAAGCAGGCTCTCGCGGGATGACTTGTTTGCATAATCCGTCGAGAACCAACACCCATGCACATCGTTGGTGGTAAGCAGATGCAAGGTATGGGTGCCTGTCTCATGACTGCCGCATGCAACAAGAAACAGTAGAGCTACAAGATGAATCAATCTTTTCATTTCTTTTCAAGTATCATTACAAATCCGCCACCTGGAGCGAGGTGGACTTTTTCCTTGTGAGCAGGACGTATTCCATATTCACAAACGGCATAATCCTCTCCGACAGTATCCGCATTGACTCCGTCCCTGAACATACGGCAACGCCACTCCCCTTCGGGAAGGAAGCTGAAGTCGATTTCTATGTCCCTGGAGTCCCAGTTGGTCATGCCGCCTATGTAGAATCTGCCATCTTTCTCGCGGAGCGAGACTACATAATCCCCTATTTTGCCATCGAGCAAGCGCGTACGCTCGAATACGGTGGGGATGGAAGCAATCCATCTGGTGGTCTCATCTTCTTTCAAGTAATCAGAAGGAGAATCGCAGAGCATCTGCAGGGGTGCGTCGAACACCACGTAGCAGGCAAGCTGATGCGCCCGGGTGCCCATGCTCATGGGCTTAAAATGAATTGAACGGAAGTCGTCTCGAGTCGCGTTGCGGAGAGCTCCGGGTGTATAGTCCATCATGCCGGCGGCCTGACGGATGAAAGGAAGGATGACATCGTTCCGCGGCATGTCGCAGCGCGCAGGATTGCACCACTTGAGGTTCTCGAGACCGAAGACACCTTCGTAATTAATGACATTGGGATAGGTCCTGCTCAGGCCGACAGGCTTGAAAATGCCATGGAAATCCAGCACGAGATGATACTTTGCAGCTGCCTCGGCATACATATTTATGCGGTTCACCATGGCAGCCTCCTGCGAATCAAAGAAATCCACCTTGAAACCGGCCACACCCATCTTGGAATAATGCTCGAAAGCCTTTTCTGGCTTCAGGCCAAGCACTCCCTTCGATACCCAGAGAAGCACCTTCACACCCTTTTCGGCCGCATACGAACAGATGCGGGCAATGTCCATATCATCTTTGGGAGTAAAGATATTCCTGTTCTTATACCACCCTTCATCGATGAGAACATACGAGAGGCCGTACTTCGCGGCGAAGTCTATGTCGTAGAGGTATGTTTCGGTATTGATCCCTGCCTTGAACTCCACTCCGTGCCGCCTGAAAGCATTCCACCAGTCCCAGCTCGACAAACCGGGTTTGATCCAGGAAATGTCTTCCAGTTTGCATGGTGTAGCCAGCTGATATACCATATTGTTCATGGCCAGCGCTTTCTCGTCGGCCCCATAAGCAAGCACCCGCCATGGGAAAGTGCGGCTGCCGGCAACCATATTGAGATAATCCAGATACTGAGCATCCTGCTCGTGGATATCGTGGGGATAAGGCGGGAACTCAGCAGAAAAACCCTTTTCGGTTGCGCGGAGAAACATCCCGGGATAATCCCAGAGGTCCGACTCCATCAGAAGCAGCCGTCCCTTTTCTCCAAGATCGACATAAACCGGCATAAAAGCCAGCCTGCCGTCGGCCTTGGCCACGTCTCCGGCCTTCACATTCTCATAGAGATTCTCGAAAGAAGACCTGTAGCGATCGCCGTCGGCTCTCTTAAGCACATACGGGACCAGCATATCATAGGCTTCAGAAAAATTGTATTCGGCAGTTTCGGAATATACCTTGCGAATATCCGGTCTGTTCGTCACGAAGCGGTATGCCACCCCGTCGTCGTATGCACGGAATTCCAGCGACCAGTCACCTTTCATACTGAGAGACAGCCAGTTATAAGAAGCATCAAACTCTGCCTGACGGTAGAAAGGCGACACTATGTGTTCCTCTTTCCTGCCTTTGCGTTGCTTCACTACCCTGGCACCGGGCCCCAGAGTCCTTTCATCTATGGTCATGGAGACAACGTTGTCGCTCAAGACGCTTTCACCATTTACGCTCAGGGTCCAGGTTGTCTGCCCGCCTACCGATACACGCACGGCAAGGGCGCCGGAAGGACTGGTGAGATTGTAGTCTTTTGCAGCCAGGGACACGGAAAAGATTATGACTCCCAAAAGGGAAAAGATAAACTGTCTCATGTGGTATATTTAAATATAAAAAAAAAAAAAAAGTGTGTTACCTCGGGAGCTGCTTTGCAAACGAGATAGGCACCAGGATGAAAGATAGCGGCTACGATATATGTCTGAATCCATTCGGAACCCTCTTCAACCCTGTTTCCATCGCCAACAGCATCGCCAGGCTCGACAGCGCCATACCATTCCGTCCGGATGAATGCGAACCGATGGGAGCAGGCGCCGGCAAGATATGCTCCTGGTGGCACCATACCTCCTTCGCCCGCCCTACAGCCGAAGAGTTTCTGGAAAACGCAAATTCCTCACTTCGGAAAGCATCCCTTGCATGGAAAGAAAGCAGCAAGGTTATAATCACCCTCGGCACCGCTATGGTATGGAAACTTGTATGCAGCGGCGAAGTTGTCTCCAATTGCCTGAAGCGCCCTTCCAGGGAGTTCTCGCACGAAATGCTGAGTGTGGCACAGATTAGCGCAGTTTTGAATCGGATTATCGCATCTCATCCCGGGAAGGAATTCATTTTCACAGTCAGCCCTATCCGGCATATGGGAGAAGGCGCCCACCAGAATACCATCTCGAAAGCCAGCCTGCAAATGGCTGTGGAAGGCACAGGCGCAGCCTACTTCCCCGCCTATGAAATACTGCTGGACGAGCTCAGGGACTACCGCTGGTTCGCCGAGGACCTGGTGCATCCGACGAAGGCTGCGGCAGACTATATCTGGGAAAGATTCAACGAAGCTATACTCAGTAAGAGCCCTGCCTCCCGGCAGAGCTCTTACTGAGTATAGTTTAGTCTTCGAATAGTTTATTGTAAACTGTTTATGGCTTGTTAGAATAGTAACCTTATTATCTCTTCTTTGTCTATATCCAAAAGCCGTGCCTTTTCTGCAAACTGAGGCAAATCTTCTTTCAAAAACTTTTCTTTTGCCTCTTTGCGTATGTTCTGGGCGGCATCTTCAGTCACAAAGAAACCTATTCCACGCTTGTTGTAGATGACCCCCTGGGAAGTGAGAGTATCGTAAGTACGGGCTACCGTATTGGGGTTCACGCCAATCTGTGCGCCGAATTCACGCACAGATGGTATCCTGTCCTCCCCCTTCAGTTCTCCCTGAAGGATACGATTGCAGATGGAATCGGCAATCTGGAGGTATATCGGTTTGTTGCTGTCGAATTCCATATCTTAATGTTTTAAGGTTTTGATCCTGAAATAAAGGCCAAGATCCAGCGCAGCGAATATGACGGCATACAAGACATACACGCCAACATTGAGCATTCTCATCAGCGAGTCTTCGTCGAAATCGCGGGGGTCAAGATCAAAATTTCCGCCCACGCAAAGGCCCACTACCAAGGCGACAACGATACCTATTGCAAGCAGGGAAAGATAAGTAAAGACAATCTTGTTACGCTTGAAATAGATGGCACCAAGAGTGAATACGAGCACGCTTTCGCACCAATTGAGCCAAAGGGCAAAGGGGCCGCTCATAGCAAAATTGACATTATCCGTATGGAATTCTGCAAGCGCCTTGTGGGTCCAGTCGAGCATGGTGCTGACAAGAGGTACATCGTACTGGTTGAAAACACTGGACAGGAGCAGGTCACTGCCGGCCAGCAAAGCCATTGCAACAACGGGAAGCGCAACGCAGGTCACAATAAGCATAGAGAGAAATTTCTCCAGACGGGAAGCGGGCAGCATCAGCCAGTCCGAGCCCTTATGCTTGTCGGTAAGCGAGCCGTAGTGCTGTTTAGGGAAGAACATGAACAGGAAGAAAATTGCCATCATGTATGCCACAGAGACAAACTGCTGGGAGATGGTCGTGAAATGACCATTAAAGACAATCGAGAACAGTTCAGCAAGAAGGAAGTACCATATAGGCATCAGGGAAATAACGATGACGCTGATGCCTGCGTTCTGCCAGGCAGTGCGGAGGTCGTAGCAGAAATACTTGCCGAACCTCTTGAAAGTGAATATATTACTCATGGCTGAAAATTCCTTTTATTATTTCCTTATTCTTATGTACGGTATTGAAGAGCGCTTCGATATTCACCTTGCTTTCTTCGCCCTTTACATTCTGATACACCTGGATGAATCCGCCGGGCACCTGTTCGCTATAGAGATTATCGGGATTGAGAGTAGTGCCGTAATCGAAATACAGTTTGTCTGTAATCTCCTGCACGGTGGCATTCAGCAGAATATCGCGCTTGTCCAGGATGATGATAGGATCGATGATATTCTCAAGATCCTTCACCTGATGGGTGGAGATCACGATAATGGAATCCTCGCGGGTGTAGGTCATCAGGGCCTTGCGGAACTGTGCCTTGGAGGGGATATCCAGGCCGTTGGTAGGCTCGTCCAGATAGAGATACTTGGTGGAGCATGCAAGGGCAAAGGCAACCCAGGTCTTCTTGAGCTGTCCTGCGGACATACGGTTGAGTTTCTTGGCAGGGTCGACCTCGAAGATGGTCATGATTTCCCTGAATTTCGATTCAGAGAAATCAGGCCAGAATGCGCCTTTATCCTTCACCAGATCCTCGCCAGAGCAGTTGAAAGCAGGCACTTCGTCGGCAAGGTAATACTGGTTGCTGAGGAAGACCGGATCACGTTTATAAGGGTCGAAGCCGTCTACATCTATGCAACCGCTCTGCACTTTCTTCAGTCCGCAGAGAAGAGTGAGAAGCGTAGTCTTGCCAACGCCGTTCTCCCCCAGCAGGCCGTAGATCTTCCCTTCTTCAAGATGGAGGGTAATCTTCTCCAGACACGGGACATTCCCGTAACTGAAATCAATATTATCTATTTTTATCATAGTGTATTAGTTTAATAGTACACTGCAAAGATAGGCATAATTATTATATCTGCAAATTATTTTTGACTTTTTTTTATATTTGTACTGAAACTGATAATCAAAATGAAGAAATTCCATCTGGGACTTCTGCCCCGCGTGCTCATTGCAATCGTACTTGGCGTCCTTCTGGGACTTATCGTACCCGACTGGTTTACCCGTATATTCCTGACATTCAACGGCATATTCTCTCAGCTGCTAGGGTTCATGATCCCCTTGATCATAGTAGGTCTGGTCACTGCCGCTATCGGAGACCTGGGGCACGGAGCCGGAAAGATGCTGCTCGTTACTGTGCTGATTGCCTATCTCGATACGGTAATCGTAGCTTTGGGCGGGTTCGGAGTCGGAAGCGCCTTCTTTCCCGGAATAGTTTCTAAAGTAGGCAGTGCCGCCGATCTTGCCGAGGCCGCGTCACTCTCCCCTTATTTCAGCATATCGATTCCGGCAATGTTCGATGTGATGACCGCCCTGGTATTCGCCTTTATCATGGGGCTTTGCATCGCCAATGCAGAAATGCCGGTCATGAAGTCTTTCTTCGTAGAGTTCAAGACTTTCGTAGCCCGGGTGATAGAGAAGCTGATAATCCCTCTTCTTCCTATATATATATTCGGCATTTTCCTCGATATGACCGCCACAGGCAAGGTATTCAGTGTGCTCAAGGTGTTCGCACTGATAATCGTGGTCATATTCGCCCTTCACATTCTGGTGTTGATATATGAATTCGTGGTTGCCGGCCTGTTCACAAAGCGCAACCCTTTCAAACTGCTATGGAATATGCTTCCGGCCTACTTCACTGCGCTCGGAACCTCCAGCTCCGCGGCCACCATCCCGGTTACGCTTAAGCAGTGCGAGGCTAACGGTGTGAAGGAGGATGTGGCCGGATTCACCGTGCCTCTCTGCGCCACCATCCATATGCCCGGCAGTGCGATGAAGATTACATGCTGCGCCATTGCCGTCTGCCTGATGGCCGGTGTGAGCGTGGAGTTCGGCAAATTCCTGGAGTTTATCCTTATGCTTGGAATCATGATGGTTGCCGCCCCCGGAGTGCCCGGCGGAGCAATTATGGCGGCGCTTGCCCCGCTCAGTTCCATCCTTGGCTTCGACGCTGAGCAGCAGGCACTTATGATTGCGCTTTACATCGCCATGGATAGCTTCGGCACCGCCTGCAATGTCACCGGCGATGGTGCAATAGCAATTATCATCCAGCGCCTGTTCAAAAAATAAAAAAATCGGTATGCACATTTGCGCATACCGATCAACAGTAATCTGCATCCAGGCTATTCGTCCGCCGGCTTCATGGTGGTGTAGACGTTGGTCACGTCTTCATCGTCTTCCAGCAGGCCGATGAGCTTCTCGAGGGTGGAACGCTGCTCGGCGGTAACCTCCTTGAGCTCCACGTTCGGAATCTGCTCGAATCCACCGGAAATCAGCTCGTAACCGTTCTCTTCGATGAACTTCTGGATAGTACCGTAAGAGGTATAATCACCGTAGATGACAACTTCCTTGCTCTCGTTGTCGTCCTTGTCCACCACGGTTTCTTCGAAAACTTCCTCTGCACCGTAGTCGATGAGTTCGAGCTCGAGTTCATCGAGATCCAGGCCTTCGGTTTCCTTGATGCGGAAAACACACTTGTGGTCGAACATGAAAGCCACGCTGCCGCTGGTGCCGAGAGAACCGCCACACTTGTTGAAGTAGCTGCGGACGTTGGCAACGGTGCGGGTGTTGTTGTCGGTAGCAGTTTCCACCAGATATGCAATACCGAAGGGGCCATAGCCTTCGTAGATAACCTCTTTGAAGTCTCCCTGCTTGCTTTCGGTAGCCTTCTTGATGGCGCGCTCGATATTCTCCTTAGGCATCTGCTCGGAGCGGGCTTCGGCCATAAGGGCGCGGAGACGGGGGTTGCCGGTCACATCGGGACCACCCTGCTTAACAGCAATGGTAATTTCTTTTCCGAGTTTGGTGAAAGTGCGGGCCATGTGACCCCACCTTTTCAACTTGCGTTCCTTACGGAATTCAAAAGCTCTTCCCATGACTTAGTCCTCCACGGCTGCAATATAACGGTCGATGTCGTATGCTTCTACGCTCTGAGGATACTTGTCCTTGATGGTCTTGTAGCATTCAAGAGCCTCTGCCTTCTGAGAGAGCTGCTCAAGAGCAAGACCTTCCTTCAGCAGGTAAGCAGCAGCGTAGCTGTTGTCTGCCTTGGCAACTGCCTTTTTGTAGGCCGCAACAGCTTCTTTATACTGCTCAAGACCCACATAGGCATCACCCTCGCAGGCAAGAGCACGGGCTGCCAGGATGGGCTCCTTGCCGTTGTACTTCTTGAGATAGGAAATAGCGCTTTCGAAGTCTCCGAGCTGAAGCTCGCAGATACCTGCATAAAGATAAACTGCCTTTCCGGCTTTGGTGCCGTAGCTGTCGATAATCTCGGTGAAGCCGAGCACATTGCCGTCACCGTTGAGTGCAAGCTCATACTCACCCTGCTGGAAAGCATTTTCGGCAGGGAAAGCCTGCTTTTGGGCCTCAGCGCACTTGGGCTGGTAGATATACTTCTGGTATCCGAGGACTGCAAGCCAGATAACAACAATTGCACCCAACACTCCCCACACAACATTCTTGTACTTCTCGTAAAACTGTTCGAACTTGGAAACCCGGGTTTCAACCTGCTCCTGACGAACTTCTTCCTTGGTTTTGTTCTTGATAGCCATATTACTTGTTATTTGTATTTTCAATTAAGCCTGCAAAAATACAAAAAATTAGCAGATATTACAATATCATTGATGAGCCGGCCTGAGAAGATCCAAAACCACCTTTACAGGGTTGAAAGTTTCCAGCGGCACCTCCACGAAATGCGTGTTCCAGCGGCTCATGGACCCATTCCACAAACCGGGCAATTCCAATGCCCGGAGTTCCCTGCCCTGGAAACTCTTGGAGGAAATAAAACCGGCATCGGGATCCACATAATCGGGAAGATTGAAACGTTCTCCCTTATAATTGCGCAGGCAGCATACAATATCTACCGGATTGAAATGAGTGGCAGCCTGAAGAGCAGCCATGGCAGACGGATCATCCTTGTTAATCTGCACACTTTCAAGTATTTGCAAAGATGTGCTTCCATCAGCCTCGCGAATGACGAAAGGACCGCCGCCCGGTTCGCCCTGATTCTTCACCATGCCGCAAACACGGATGGGACGGTCCAGTTTGGAACGCACATAGCCAACAAGTTCTTCTTCCGGAATAGAAGGCATCTCGATGCAGAGTTCATCTTGAAGGAAAGGAATAATCCGCTCTTTGACAATCTTCAGCGCTTCCGCACCGGAAGCAGCATCCAAGGCATTGAGGAAGCCGAAAACGAGGTCCCTCAGCCTGAGCGCGCAGCCCATCAGCACCTTTTTATGGCGGGATGTCACAGGAAGGAAACTTTCGACAGCAACATTGTCGATATTCTTTATAGAGACAAGTTCTTCCTCTACATCATTCAGGTTGTAGATAAGGGCACCATGCCCGGCAGGCCTCCGCAGCACCGATCCATCTTCGCAGAGGAAGGGTTCGTTGTCTGGAGTGACAGCAATGGTATCAGTTTCCTTGGACTGATAGGTAAAGCGGACATTGTAACGGACGCCGTATCGCTTCTCATATTCATCTTTAACCTCCGCAAGGGCAGTTTCGAATAATTCCCTGTGTTCAGGAGAGATCGTAATTGTAAGGTTCACGCTGCCGTCGGCATTACGCATATATTCCTGACCTTCAACAAGATGCTCTGCAAGGGCAGTCCGCACCTCGCCGGCATAACGGTGGAATTTGAGCACGCCTTTGGGCTTGCTGCCATATCCTAGGCCGGGTTCCTTCAGCAGCACAGAAGCCGTCGCACGGCAGTCATCGTCCGAATCGGCAGAAGGATTCCCGAACAGGGCTTCATCATAGAAGGCGAATTTCCTGATATTGGCCGTCAGACGGCGGACGGAATCGTTAACTTGCTCCAGCCCGCCGAAAATATCCTTAAACATTCTGGAGGCAGCCCCGGAGGCCGGCACGAACTTTACCTTACCGTCCACATCCGCTTTCTGCAGATATGCTATGCATTCATCCTCCTGGGAGGGCGAGAGTACCGCTATTCCCCTGCCGGGAACTGCGGGAGCATCTATCTTCATCCACGGGAAACCTTCCCGGAAGTACTTCATTTGCTCGTCAATGGTCATATTCAGTGTTATTATCGGTTATTCGATCAGATATAGAACTCGCGGCGGTATCGGTACTGCTGCCTGAGCTCTTCAAAGCTTTCGGGGTGCACCCGGAACATGAAATCATCCGTAAAGACGGGGTAGTTATACTGGAAAACAGAAGTTATCTGTCCCTGGGTAAGCCCTGTGAGATCCAGTTTCACGGCTTCCAGCTCTTCCAGTTCCGTAGCCGGAAAGAACTCGTAGAGGGCTTCCAGCTTAAAGAATCTGGCAACGGCACGCACTGCGGCGGCAGTGGCACGCTGCTTGCCCTGATATGAGTAACCGGCTATGTGCGGAGTCGCAATCGTGACACTCTTTATCAGCTTCACATCCACGTCCGGCTCATTGTTCCAGGTATCTATTATAACAGGGCCAAGTTTGGGAATAGCAGCCATAAGAGCCTCATCATCAACCACTTCACCACGGGCGGTATTGATAAATATAGCCCCGAACTTCATCTTGGCAAAAAAGTCCGTACCAGCCATCCTCTGGGTTCCGGGATTCAAAGGAACGCTCAACGATACGATATCTGAATTCTCAAGCAGATAATCCAAAGCCACGAACTGAGAGGACCCTTCCGCTTCTGCACGGGGAGGGTCGCAGAGGAGGACACGGAAACCCAGATGCCTGGCCATGCTCTCTATCCTGGAGCCCACATTCCCAACACCGACAATTCCCAGGGTGGCTCCCTGGAGGGGGATGCTTTCCCGGCTGGCAGCACCGTACAATGCCGAGAAGACATAATTCATAACCCCACCCGAGTTGCTTCCGGGGGCATTCTGCACGAATATCCCATTATCGTTGCAGAAGGGCATGTCGATATGGTCCATGCCTATTGCAGCGGTGGAAATGATCTTTACAGATGTGCCGGCAAGCAAAGCCTCATTACAGCGCGTCCTGGTGCGTATCACCAGCGCATCGGCATCCAGCAAGTCTTCCCTGCAGATGGCCCCGCCATCCTTATAGACGGTCTCGGCATAAGGTTCGAACACACCCTTGATAAAGGGAATAGCCTGATCAATGACAAATTTCATTTCAGTATCAGTTGTTTAACCGGCCCGTCGGCACTCTGGCCAATATACAGATCGTTCCCCGCAATGCTGGAATTGATCTTGGCAAGAAGGACATCCTTCTGCATGGCCAATTGGTTGCAGATGACGGAAGATGATAGGGTTATATACAGTTTCCCGTCCCGGAAGAATCGTTTGATAGTATAGGGCCCCGCTCCGGACACGGTATCCCAGGCAGAAAAGATAAGATTCGTATTATGCGTAGAGGCTGCGCCGCTTTCGGCGAGCATCTGTTTGAAAACCTCCGAGAGACTCAGGGCAGACTTGCGGGCAATCCTGTTACTCATTGCGGGTGAAGACGCCTCCTTTCGCCTCATAATAGGTCCTCTCAGAAGTGATTCCGTCCACGATTCCGCTCAGGCGCACCTTGTTGCAATCCGAAAGGAATATCTGCCCGAAATCATTACCGGCAACCATGGTCAGCAGGTTCTGCACGCGACCCATGTCCAGTTTATCGAAAAGGTCGTCCAGAAGGAGTATGGGAGCATAGCCGCATCGCTCCTTCATAAGGCTGTACTGTGCAAACTTGAGGGCGACCAGGAAGGACTTCTGCTGCCCCTGCGAGCCGCACCTGCGTATCGGACGGCCGTCCATTTCGAAGAGCAGGTCGTCCCTCTGTATGCCTGCGGTAGTGAATTTAAGGATTGAATCCTTCTCCCGGCGGGAGCGGAAGATTTCAGCCAGTTTGCCGGATTCAAGGTCAGACCTGTAGCTGATCCCTACGCTTTCCTTTCCTCCCGATATCCGGCCATAGAACTCCTGAATACGCTTAGAAAGGTCTTCCGCAAGCGCCGCCCGCATGGAATGCACCGGGGAAGCAAAAGACTCCATCTGACTGTCGATGATATCCATGAGCGCCCAGTCCGGCTGGCCGTCCTTCAGCATAGCATTGCGTTGAAGAAGCAATCTGGAATAATTCTGCACGGCGCTCAGGTACTCGGGGCTCATTTGCGAAATCACGGCATTGGCAAACTTGCGCCGCTCCTCGCCGGTTTCGCTCACCATGGCAGCATCTGCAGGAGAAACCATCACCACGGGCAGCAGCCCGATATGATCTGCCAGCCTGGGATAGGGTTTGTCGTCCCTGCGCAAAGTCTTCCCGCTGCCGTTAACCTGTATACTGACTCTGGTATCCGGCCCGGAAGGCATGGAATACAGCCCCGAAAGTGCAAAGCCGTTGCAGCCGAAACGGAAGTTGAACCGGTCTGAAGTGGAAAAGGCGCTCTTCGTCATAGACAGGTACCATATGGCATCCATCAGATTGGTCTTTCCCTCACCGTTGCCCCCGGAAATGCAGTTTATATTCGGACAGAATTCCAGCTCCTGCAACTCGATGTTGCGGAAGTCCTGCACTACTATCTTCTTCAGATCCATACCACAAATATATAAATAAAATGGCTATCTTTGCAAGTCAAAACATTGAACTATGAGTTTGCAGCAAGATAAGATAAAGGCTCTTGTCGAGCGCAGGGCTTCGGCCCGGCTCGGAGGCGGCCAGAAAAGAATAGACGCCCAGCACGAAAAGGGCAAGCTCACCGCCAGGGAGCGCCTGGCAATCCTTCTGGACGAAGGCAGTTTCGAAGAATTCGACATGTTTGTCCAGCATCACTGCACAAACTTCGGAATGGAGAAATCGCATCCGGACGGCGACGGAGTGGTTACCGGTCAGGGAACCATTGCAGGCCGCCCGGTTTTCGTATATGCCCAGGACTTCACCGTCAGCGGCGGCTCTCTCAGCAAAACCATGAGCGAGAAGATCTGCAAGGTGATGGACATGGCAATGCGCTGCGGCGCTCCGGTAATCGGGCTTAACGACTCCGGCGGCGCACGTATCCAGGAAGGCATCGATGCCCTTGCCGGCTATGGCGACATCTTCGAACACAACATCCTCGCCAGCGGCGTGGTGCCTCAGATATCCGGCATCTTCGGCCCCTGCGCAGGCGGAGCGGTCTACTCCCCCGCCCTCACAGACTTCACCCTGATGGTCAAGAACACCTCCTACATGTTCCTCACCGGCCCTGCCGTGGTGAAGAGCGTCACCGGAGAAGATGTGGACCAGGAATCCCTTGGCGGAGCCAGCGTGCATGCCACCAAGAGCGGTGTGGCCGACTTTGCAGCCGAAAACGAACAGGACGGCCTCGATACCATCAAGCGCCTCCTCAGCTATATCCCCCAGAACAATATGGAAACGGCTCCGGAGCGCCCCACGGTCGACCCTGTGAACCGCATGAGCGACATACTTAACGAGATAATCCCCGATAACCCCAACAAGGCATACGACATGTATGAGGTGATCCGTGCCATAGTGGACGACGGGGACTTCTTCGAGATACATAAGGACTTCGCCAAGAACATCATAGTGGGATTCGCCCATTTCGGCGGCCGCAGTGTCGGCATAGTTGCCAACCAGCCCAAGGTGCTGGCAGGCGTGCTGGACATCAACGCCTCCCGCAAGGCAGCGCGTTTCGTGCGCTTCTGCGATGCATTCAACATTCCTCTGGTCACTCTGGTTGACGTGCCTGGATTTCTCCCCGGCACCCAGCAGGAATACGGCGCGGTCATCACCAACGGCGCAAAGCTTCTCTATGCCTACGGCGAAGCCACCGTTCCCAAGGTCACAGTCACCCTTCGCAAAGCCTATGGCGGAGCTCATATCGTAATGAGCTGCAAGCAGTTGCGCGGAGACATCAACTACGCATGGCCCACCGCGCAGATAGCTGTTATGGGAGCCGACGGCGCGGTTAACGTGCTCTACGGTAAGGAAATAAAGGCCGAGACCGACCCTGCTAAGCAGGCAGAGGTGCGTGCCGAGAAGAAGGCCGAATACGAAGAGCTCTTCAACAATCCTTACCAGGCTGCCCAGAAGGGATATATCGAGGATGTCATCGAGCCCCGCAACACGCGTTTCCGCGTTATCCGCGCTCTTGACAGCCTTCAGAACAAGCGACAGGAGCTTCCTGCCAAGAAACACGACAATCTGCCGCTTTAAGAGATGATCACTCTACTAAACATGACAGCAGGAGCGCAGCGGATGGCTGAGACCGATCCCCACGGATTGACCTTGGCGCTGATTTCCGTCACCACTGTTTTCGCCGCACTTGTGATACTGTATTTCATCTACAGTTCCATCGGGAAAGCGGCGAATTCGGATGTTCCCAAGATCAGAAAGCCGCGCAAAGCCAGGAAGGCATCCGGCAAGGATCCAGATGCAGATACGGCAGCTGCCATCGCTATGGCCCTTGAGGCCGAACTCGGCGGCGAAGTGAACGCCGCCATCGCAATGGCGCTACATCTTTATTTAAACGATCCGGTCCACGACGTTGAGCCCGGCATCATCACCATCATGCCCTGCCAGAGCGCGTGGAACGATAAAACCTTAACCTTTAGAAAAACTCCCAGAAAATGAGTCAGTATAAATTCAAGATCAACGGCAAGGAATTCGAGGTTGCCGTGAACTCTATCGAGAACAACATTGCCTCCGTTAATGTCAACGGAGTAGAATATAGCGTCGAACTGGAATCCGGGCTGGACGGGAGTCTTTTCTCTTCAGCCGTCTCGCTCCGCGAGACCCCTCCCAGCGTTGCTGGGCCCCTCCCTCTTAGCATGCCGAGGGTGGCAGCGGCTTCAGAGGAAAGCTCCCGTCCAGCCCCCGCCACTTCCGGTGCAGGCAAGAAAATCGTCTCTCCCCTTCCGGGCGTCATCATCGACGTATGCGTCAATGTGGGTGATACCGTCAAACGCGGGCAGAAGATTGCTGTTATCGAGGCAATGAAGATGGAAAACGACATCCTCGCAGAAAGTGATGGAACCGTCAGCGCCATCTACGTTAAGAAAACCGACTCTGTCCTTGAAGGAGCAGATATCGCCAGCATAGCATAAGCATGGGTAATACAGTTATCGACAGCCTGCAGCAATTCTGGCAGTTCACCGGATTTGCAAACTGCACCTGGCAGCATCTGGTAATGATCTGCATAGGTTTGCTGTTCATCTTCCTGGGAATCAGGAAGCATTGGGAACCCCTGCTTCTGGTGCCTATCGGTTTCGGCATGATAATAGGCAACATTCCCCTCTTCTTCGATCCCGCCACAGGTGAAGGCCTGCGTATAGGCGTATATGAAGAAGGATCGGTGCTGAACATACTCTACCAAGGCGTGCGTCAGGGATGGTATCCCCCGCTGATCTTCCTTGGGATAGGCGCGATGACAGATTTCAGCGCCCTGATTTCCCAGCCCAGGCTGGTGCTGATTGGCGCTGCCGCGCAGATGGGCATATTCGGCGCGTATCTTCTTGCCTTGCTTCTCGGGTTCACCCCGAACGAAGCGGGTGCAATCGGCATTATAGGCGGAGCAGACGGCCCCACTGCCATCTTCCTGAGCGGTAAGCTGGCCCCCGAACTGATGGGAGCGATTGCGGTTTCGGCATATTCCTATATGGCCCTTGTGCCGGTTATCCAGAAGCCTATCATGCTTCTTTTGACCAGCAAGAAAGAAAGACTGATCCGTATGGCAAAACCCCGTGCCGTCAGCCAGAAAGAAAAGATCATCTTCCCTATCGTGGGATTCATCTGCACTGCATTCATAGTGCCTTCTGGCCTCCCGCTGCTGGGTATGCTCTTCTTCGGCAACCTTCTCAAGGAATCCGGCGTAACCCGCCGCCTTGCAGAGACCGCACGCGGACCGCTCATCGATGTCGTAACCACCCTGATCGGTCTTACCGTAGGTGCATCCACCCAGGCAGACGTATTCCTTAACGGGCGTTCGGTGCTGATCTTCGGCCTCGGCCTGCTGTCGTTCATCATCGCCACATTCTCCGGTGTGCTGTTCGTCAAGATAATGAACCTGTTCTGCAGCGAGGGCCACAAGATCAATCCCCTGATAGGAAACGCAGGCGTGTCTGCTGTTCCCGACAGCGCACGCGTATCCGAGGCCGTCGGTCTCGAGTGCGACCCGTCAAATCATCTGCTGATGCATGCAATGGCTCCCAACGTTGCCGGCGTCATTGGATCTGCTGTTGCGGCAGGTATATTACTTGGTTTCCTTGGATAAAGTCGGTGGCAGCCAAATAGCTTACGCACAACGTTTTACAAAAAGTCTCCCCCAGTTTTTCAAGGGGGAGACTTTTATCAATCACCTATCATTCAGGCACTTGGGCGCCACAACCTATTTTAAAACACCTAACTCTTTGCCAACCTTGATGAAGGCGGCAATTGCCTTGTCCAGGTGTTCCTTCTCGTGTGCGGCGGAAATCTGCACGCGAATGCGGGCCTGGCCCTTGGGGACCACGGGATAGTAGAATCCGGTTACGAAGATGCCTTCTTCCGCCATGCGGGCGGCGAACTTCTGGCTGAGGGGAGCGTCATATAGCATCACGGCCAGGATTGCGCTCTGGGTGGGCTTGCAATCGAAGCCGGCGGCAAGCATCTTCTCGCGGAAATACTTCACGTTCTCCTGCTGTTTGGTGTGAAGTTCGTCGGATTCCTCCAGCATCTTGAAGAGTTCGATTCCTGCACCGCAGATCATAGGAGGCAGGGAGTTGGAGAAGAGATACGGGCGGCTGCGCTGACGGAGCATATCGATAATCTCCTGACGGCCGGTGGTGAATCCTCCGACTGCACCGCCGAAACTCTTGCCGAGGGTGCCGGTATGGATGTCGATGCGGCCGTAAAGATTGAATTCTTCGGCAACGCCGTGCCCTGTCTTGCCGACTACGCCTGCGGAGTGGCTTTCATCTACCATTACGAGGGCATCATACTTCTCGGCGAGTTCGCAGATCTTGTCCATAGGGGCGACGTTTCCGTCCATACTGAACACACCGTCGGTGACGATGATGCGGAAGCGCTGGGCCTGGGCTTCCTTGAGTTTCTCCTCAAGATCTGCCATGTCGGCATTTGCATAGCGATAGCGAACGGCCTTGCAGAGGCGCACGCCGTCGATGATGGATGCATGGTTCAGGGCATCGGAGATGATTGCATCTTCAGCTGTCAGAAGGGGTTCGAAAACGCCACCGTTGGCATCGAAGCAGGCTGCATAAAGGATGGTATCGTCGGTATGGAAATACTTGGCGATGGCCTTCTCCAACTGCCTGTGGATGTCCTGGGCACCGCAGATGAAACGCACAGAAGACATTCCGTAGCCACGCTCGTCCATAGCCTTCTTGGCAGCGGCAATGAGGCGGGGATTGTCTGAAAGGCCAAGGTAATTGTTGGCGCAGAAGTTAAGTGCCTTCTTGCCGCCTTCAAGGGTGATTTCGGCGCCCTGGGGCGAGCAGATATTGCGTTCGCGTTTGTAGAGACCAGCCTCTTCAATGGCTTTCAATTCATCTTGAAGATACTTTTGAAACTTTCCGTACATAATATGATTATCGTTTTAGGTTCATTATTACAACAAAAATAGTAAATTTGTATGGTAATTTGTAACACTCGAATGAAAAATGTTCTTATAATCGGCTCCACCGGCCAGATTGGTTCTGAGTTAACCATGAAACTCAGGCACTTGCATCCCGAAGGCAATATTGTGGCAGGGTATATCCCCGGTTTTGAACCCAAAGGCGAGCTTCTTGAAAGCGGACCTTCCGCAGTTGTAAACGTTGTCGATGCCGTCCAGATTGCCGAAGCGGTGGGAAGATACAAGATCGATACTATCTATAACCTGGCTGCCCTGCTTTCGGCAACGGCAGAAAAGTTCCCTCTCAAGGCCTGGGACATCCAGATGAACGGACTCATCAACATCCTGGAAGTTGCCCGCGAGCACGGATGCGCCGTATTCACTCCGAGTTCCATCGGTTCTTTCGGTCCCAGCACTCCCCATAAGAATACTCCCCAGGATACCATCCAGCGTCCGACTTCCATGTATGGCGTTACAAAGGTTGCAACCGAGCTTCTAAGCGACTATTACTTCCACAAATACGGAGTAGACACCCGTTCGGTACGCTTCCCGGGCCTGATTTCCTACACCACCCTGCCTGGCGGCGGCACCACCGACTATGCTGTAGAGATTTACTATGCGGCTGTCAAAGGCGAAGAATTCGTTTGCCCTATCGCTGCCGGAACACTGATGGATATGATGTATATGCCGGATGCCTTGAAGGCGGCCGTAGACATTATGGAAGCAGATCCTTCCAAACTCATCCACCGGAATTCCTTCAACATCGCTTCTATGAGTTTTGCTCCGGAAGATGTGTTCGCGGCCATCAAGAAGATTATCCCTGACGCGAAAATGCGGTACGAGGTGGATCCTGTACGCCAGGCTATCGCAGATTCCTGGCCGGACAATATGGATGACTCCTGCGCCCGTGCCGAATGGGGCTGGCAGCCACATTACGACCTCGACTCGATGTCGAAGGACATGATCGAGCATCTAAGAATAAAGCTCGGAGCCTAGGCCCCGAGCTTTTCTTTTGCATATTCAGCGGTCAACCTGAATGTCTTCTTCCGTGAGGACGGCGCTTCATACATGGCGTCGTTCATTATGCGTTCGCAGATAGCGCGAAGGCCGCGGGCGCCCAGTTTATCTTTGATAGCCGTATCCACGATTATATCCAGGACCTCAGGCTCGATTTCGAGCTTGATGCCGTCTATCTCGAACAGCTTTTCGTACTGGCGCAGTATTGCATTCTTCGGCTCGGTCAGGATGCGTTTGAGGGCCTTGCGGTCCAGATTGTCGAGGCTCATCAGCACAGGGAGACGCCCAACAATTTCGGGAATCAGGCCGTATTTACGGATGTCCTGTGCCTCCACATAGCTGAGAAGGTTGTCCTTGTCGACTTTCTGTTTCTCATCGGAGCCGAAACCTATCACACGGGTATTCAAGCGCTGGGCGATAACACGGTCTATGCCTTCGAATGCGCCGCCGCAGATGAAGAGCACGTTCTGGGTGTTGAAATGTATGAATTCCTGCTCGGGATGCTTGCGTCCGCCGGCCGGAGGAACGTTGACCACACTCCCCTCCAGCAGTTTCAGCAGCCCCTGCTGCACGCCCTCCCCGGACACGTCGCGGGTAATGGAAGGATTGTCGCTCTTGCGGGAGATCTTGTCTATCTCGTCGATAAACACTATACCCATCTCGGCCTGCGCCTGGTCGTAATCGGCGTCCTGGAGCAGACGCACCAGCAGGCTCTCTACATCCTCACCCACATATCCGGCCTCGGTCAGCACGGTCGCATCCACTATGGCAAAGGGCACCATCAGCATCTTGGCAATGGTCCGGGCAAGCAGGGTCTTGCCGGTGCCGGTAGGTCCTATCAGGAGGATGTTGGATTTCTCCAGCTCCACTCCATCGTCCGGCCTCTCCACCACATTGTGAATGATGCGCTTATAGTGATTATAGACCGCTACCGACAAGAGTTTCTTGGCCCTGTCCTGACCAATCACATACTGGTCCAGAAAGGCCTTGATCTCCTTTGGTTTAGGGATTCTTGCTTCTTTTTCCGCCATCACTTCTTCTTTTTACGGAGGATCTTGTCTACCATTCCATATGCGAGGGCCTCCTCTGCATTCATCCAATAGTCCCGGTCGGCATCGGCGAATACCTTCTTGAAAGGCTGGCCGGAGTGCTCGGCGATAATCTTGCAAAGCTCATCCCGCATCTTCTCTATCTCCTTGGCGGCAATTAGGATGTCGGATGCCTGCCCCTGGGCACCGCCGAGAGGCTGATGGATCAGCACACGGCTGTGCGGAAGCGCGGAACGCTTGCCCTTTGTGCCTGCACAGAGCAGCACGCTGCCCATAGAGGCGGCCATCCCGGTGCACACAGTAGCGATATCGGGCTCAACCAACTGCATGGTATCATAGATTCCAAGCCCCGCGGAAACGCTTCCGCCGGGAGTATTCAGATAGAGGGTGATATCGGCATTACTGTCAGTAGATGAAGCCAGGAAGAGCAGCTGCGCCTGCACGATATTGGCCACATCATCGTCGATGGGAACACCCAGGAAGATGATACGGTCCATCATCAGGCGGCTGAACACATCCATCGATGCCACGTTCAGCTTACGCTCTTCGATGATGGTAGGGTTGATGTAAGAATCCATGGCCGAACCATAGCGGTGCAGGGTCATGGACCCCACACCCAGTTCGGACTTGGCGAATTTCTCGAAATCGGACATGACTATTTGAGTTCGCGGAATTTCTCGGAAGTGATCTTCTTGGCCTTGATGGTGATCTCTTCCTTGAGTTTACCGAGGACCTTGTTGTCTTCCACCTGCTCCACGAGGCGGTCGATCTGCTTGCGGTCGCCCATCATGTTCTGAACGGCTTCCTTTACGATTTCCTCGGGAACATTGGGCATACCATACATTGCATACTGATAGTGTACATAACCCACGGCTGCATCCTGGATGTCCTTCTGTTCGACCTTGAACTCATACTTACGCATGAAGGCGCCGCGTACAAGCTGCCAGCGGAAGTCGGCGAGGAATCCTTCGAAATCTTTCTCGATATCTTCCTTGCTAACCTTACCGCCATTGGCCTCGAAGAGCCAGCGCTTCATAAAGGCTTCGGGAAGATCGAATTTGGTCTTCTCTACGAAATAGTCACGGATGTCCTTGGTAAGCCTCCATTCTGCCTGCTGGGCATACTCGCTGGTCAGACGCTCCTCGAGTTCCTTCTCTATATCCTCATCAGTCTTCTCTTCCTTCTTGTCCTCATAGTACTTCTTGAGGTTCTTCAGCATGTCTGCCTTTTCCTTCGCGGTGGCGCTGATGGTATACTTGTTAACGGTATCCTCCTTGCCGGCAGAAACTTCGAATTCAGGATATGTGGCGATGTCGAACACGAAAGTAAAGTCGTTTCCGTCCTTCCACTCAACCTCGGGCTGATTCTCGCTTCCGAGAGGCTCTCCGAGCACATTCAGCTTATTCTCATCGATAAAATCCTGAAGCCCCTTCGAAATCACTTCGTTCACGGACTCGGCAAGAATCTGGTCGCCATACACGCGGCGCACCAGGCTTTCGGGCACCATTCCCTTACGAAATCCCTTGAAGTCTGCGGTCTTGCGGCGCTGGGCGAGTTTCTTGCGTTCAATCTCTGCATAGTCCCCCTGCTCGATGTTCAGGGTAAGTTCGATGTTCAAAGCATCGATCTGCTTTTTTTCTAATTTCATTTCAGTAAACCTATTAATTTATTCTTATGTTTCGGATATTCTATGCGCCCATGATACATCTGGGCGAGATAATTCTTAAGTGATGCCTTGACTATGCCAAGGTCCTTGACACTGATCTCCGCCTCCGAGAACTGCCCCTCTTCCATCTTTCCGGCAACTATGTTCTCAACGAAGGTGTCAAATGCTTCCGGGGTATACTCCTTCAGCGAACGGGATGCAGCCTCTACACTGTCGCACAGCATGAGTATGCACTGCTCCCGCGATACGGGCTTGATGCCCGGGTATGTAAACTCCCCTATTTCGGCAGGGGAACCGCCGCCTTTGAGGAAGCGGTCGTAGAAGTAACTCACTACCGATGTGCCGTGATGTGAGAGGATGAATGTGCGTATCTGCATGGGCAGGCGATGCCTCTGGGCAATCTCGTCACCGTCGGTGATATGTTTTATTATGTCTCTTGCACTCTGCTGGGGAGAAAGGCCATCATGATAGCGCCTGACGCCATCTGCAAGTAGCATGGATTCGTTCTCCACAAAACACATGGGGTTGAGCATCTTGCCTATGTCGTGATAGAGGGCACCGGCACGCACAAGCTGCACATCTGCGCCGATCGCTCCGGCAACAGCATCTACCATGTTCATGACCTGCAGGGAATGCTGGAAGGTTCCGGGAGCCTTTTGCTCAAGCTCGCGTAGGATGGGGCTGGACGTATCGCAAAGCTCACGCAGCCTGTAAACCGACACTAGGTTGAATATCTTTTCGAAGAGATAACTCAGGGGATATCCAGCAACGCAAAGGAACGCAGAGATAAGCAGCATCCAGGCCATTCTGAGGATGTTTCCGCCGGCAAGGTCGGTCAATCGGAATCCCAAGAATACGACGAACATCACAGCGAATGTGATGAAAGCATTCAGGAACTGCCTCCAGCCACGGTTGAAATACTTGAATGTGAGCATGGAAACAACCCCTCCAGCAAGGAACATGGGGAATATGGCCCTTCCCCCCTCAGCATAAAATAGCAGAGGCAGCAGGGCAAGCATATATGTCATGACCACGAGCCGGTCGTCGAAGAATGCCTCCAGCAGCAGCGCGCACAGCACGAAAGGAATGGCACAGAGATAGTCCGGATGGGTGCGGGGGATGACAATGGACAGGACTGCAAACACCGTAAACACGAGTGCCAGGTAGAAGTACTTGCCATAGTCGGAGAAGATGGTAGGGTTGACAAGACGGATGGCGAAATAGAGGAATACCACCAGCATCAGAGCAACTATTGCATTTCCAAGCCAGAACAGGACGCCCCCGGAACTCGATCCCATATTGGCATCGAATTCTTTCTCATAGGAAGCGATCATCTGAGCAATTTCAGCAGTAACTATCTCTCCTTCAGACACTATCAGCTGTCCGGCACTGACATATCCGGATGTCGGCGACACCGACATGCTCGCGTCGGAATTCATCTGTTCGCTTACCTGGCGGTCGTACACGAGGTCCGGCACAACCATCTCGGCTGCAGAAATGCTGTTGAATACAGAATCCACATTCACATCCGGCCATTGAGATGCAAGCGAAGAGCGGAAGTAAGCTCTGGCCTCAGCCATGCGGGCCACCTCCGAAACAGGCCTGGCCGATGCGCGCTTATCCTTCTGGACATAGATAATGTCGGAAGGGCTGGAGATACCGTCGTCACCAACCACTCCCCTTTCATAAATCTCCTTGAGCGATTCCACCATGGAAGGGCGGAGAAAGGAGTAATCCCCCATATCAGCGGTTTCCACCGCACGGATACTGCGGGTCACAACATCGTCCAGATACTTATAATAAGGCACCTGCTGCCCCGCGGCAAGCCTACGCTCTTCCATCATTTCGTCTTCCGACTTCAGAATGGGAAAATCGAAGCGTGCAATCAGGGTTTCATATTTCCATGGAGCACCTTTGCGGTAATCGTAACTGAGCTTTGCGCTGCGAGGCAGCACAAGCAGGATTACGACGAACACCAGGAAAAGTGGAAGGAACTTTTTCATTTGAAGGGGCTGTTGGCTTCTCTAGCTATGTACTTATATGTGAGTTTGTCGGTAAGGCGAGGGAAGAGCCTGTGTGCCCAAACCGTAGCTTTGCCGAGGCCGGTGAGTATGCACTGCGACCTGCGCTTTGCAAGAGCCCTTGCAAGATGCTTTGCGCACTCCTCGGCACTCATCAACTTTCCTTCATCCAGGGGTGTTTCCCCCTGCGCAGAGCCATCTGCGGTGAGGGCGGCATTGCGGACATTGGACGAAGTATATCCAGGCGCGAACACCAGAACTCCTAGGCCGTCCTTCAGATGCTCGATGCGAAGAGTATCCAGGAATCCGCGGATTGCATACTTTGAGGATGAGTACCCGGTGCGGGCCGGCAATGCCGAATAGCCGGCAATGCTGATGACTCCTACCACCTGCCCCTTGCGCTCCAGGAGATACGGCAATGCGTACTTGGTGCAGTTCACCGTGCCCCAGAAGTTCACATCCATAAGGGAATGTATCACCTTGAGGTCCAGGTCTTTGAACATGGCACGCATGGACAGGCCGGCATTGTTCACAAGGATGTCTATCCCGCCGAATCGCTCCACCGCAGCATCGACCATGGCCTTGCAGTCCTCTTCTGAAGACACGTCGCACTTAACGCACAGGACACGCTCGGAGGGAGCCACAGAAGATGCCAGTTCTTCCAGTTTATCCAGCCTGCGGGCGGCCATCACGACCTTTGCGCCCAGGCTGCCGAAAAGCCGTGCCGAAGCCAGCCCTATGCCCGAGCTGGCTCCGGTGACGACTATCACTTTGTCTTTGAAATATACAGATTCCTTCACTTCGTTCGGAATGACAGTTTAACGAATGACAGTTTAACGAATGACGATTATTTAACGGTCATTGCGGCAATGTCGTCGCCGTCGTAAAGACCGGCGTCGAGCTTTGCCTTGATTTCCTTGAAGGCGTTGAGGGTGTATTCCACATCTTCCATGGTATGGGCTGCGGTGCAGACAATACGGAAGATGATCATGCCCTTGGGGATAACAGGATAGATGACCATAGAGCAGAAGATCTTATAGTTCTCGCGCAGGTCCTTCGCCATCTTGGTTGCCTGGGCGATGCCGCCCTTGATATGAACGGGAGTAACGCATGCTTCGGCTTCGCCGATATCGAATCCTTCCTTCTTGAAGCCGTCCTGGATGGCATGGGTGATGGCCCAGCACTTCTTGCGGAGTTCGTCTCCCTCAGGGGAATCGATGATCTCCATACGCTTCAGGTTGCCTATCACGAGAGGCATGGGGAGACTCTTTGCATACATCTGGCTGCGCATATTGGCGCGGAGATAGTTGATGATGTAGTGAGGCCCGGCCACGAATCCGCCTATACTTGCCATGCTCTTTGCGAATGCGCCGATGTAAAGGTCGATCCCGTCCATCACACCGAAATGCTCGGAGGTTCCGCGTCCGTGTTCGCCAAGGAGGCCGAAGCCGTGGGCGTCGTCGATGAGAATGCGGAAATTGTGTTTCTTCTTGAGGGCGACAATCTCATCCAGCTTGCCAAGAGCGCCGGTCATTCCATAAACGCCTTCGGTAATGAGCAGCACGCCGCCGCCATTTTCTTCGGCCTCTGCGCATGCACGTGTGAGCACCTTGTCGCAATCGGCCATGTTGTTGTGACGATATTTATATTTGCTGCCAATGTGGAGGCGTATGCCGTCCAGAAGGCATGCATGGCACTCTGCGTCGTACACAACCACGTCGTGGCGTGCAAGCAGGGCATCGATAGTAGATACTATTCCCTGGTAACCGAAGTTGAAGAGGAAGGCATCCTCCTTCTTTTCGAAATCGGCGAGAACCTTCTCAAGTTTCTCATGATAGCGGGTATGCCCCGACATCATGCGGGCGCCCATTGGATAAGCCAGACCCCAGTCGGCGGCACCTTGTGCATCAGCCTTGCGCACCTCGGGATGGTTTGCGAGCCCGAGGTAGTTGTTGAGACTCCAGTTCAGCACCGGAATGCCGTTGAAGATCATGTGAGGGCCGAGTTCACCCTCGAGGCGGGGATACATATAGTAGCCGAAGCCCTGTTCGAAATACTGGCCGATAGGGCCTCCGGAATCACGTGCAATGCGATCGAAAATGTCTAACATAGTGTTTTTTGGTTTATGCGTCAATATTTGCGTAATGTGCGTTCTCTTCAATAAACTGTCTGCGAGGCGGAACGTCGTCACCCATCAACATGGAGAAGGTACGCTCGGCCTGAGCAGCGTTCTCGATGGTAATCTGGCGAAGCCTGCGGTTTGCGGGATCCATGGTGGTTTCCCAGAGCTGCTGGTCGCTCATTTCACCAAGACCTTTGTAGCGCTGGACTGTATATCCCTTGTCGGAACCCTTGCCCAGTTTGAGGGCGGCTTCCTCGCGCTGTTCCTCGGTCCAGCAGTAGATTTCTTCCTTACCCTTCTTCACAAGGTAGAGAGGAGGGGTTGCCAGATACACGTATCCGTTCTTGATGAGGTCGAACATGTAGCGGAAGAAGAAGGTGAGGATGAGGCAGGCGATATGGCTGCCGTCCACATCGGCATCGGTCATGATGACCACCTTATGGTAACGGAGATGGCTGAGGTCCATGTGCTTCTCGCCGGTCTCGTCTTCCTGCGCCACTCGGACTCCGAGGGCGGTGTAGATATTCTGGATTTCCTGGCTGTCGAATGCACGGCCTTCCGCAGCCTTCTCCACATTCAGTATCTTACCACGGAGAGGGAGGATGGCCTGGTAGCGACGGTCGCGGCCCTGCTTTGCGGTGCCGCCTGCGGAATCACCCTCGACGAGGAAGAGTTCGCACTTTTCGGGATCGTTCTCGGAGCAGTCGGCAAGTTTGCCGGGTAGCCCGGCGCCGGTCATGACTGTCTTGCGCTGAACCATTTCACGGGCCTTGCGCGCAGCTGCACGGGCTGTAGCGGCAAGCACGATCTTGTCGATGATGGTCTTCGCGAGTTTGGGATTCTCTTCCAAGTAGATATCCATAGCCGCAGCCGTAGCCTGGGAAACTGCAGAAGTCACCTCGGTATTGCCGAGTTTGGTCTTAGTCTGGCCCTCGAATTGAGGCTCTGCCACCTTGACGGAGATGACTGCAGTGAGGCCCTCGCGGAAATCTTCCGGAGCGAGTTCGACTTTTGCCTTTTCAAGAAGCTTGTTCTTGTCTGCGTAATTCTTCAGCGAACGGCTGAGGCCCATCTTGAAGCCCTGGAGATGGGTGCCGCCTTCTATGGTATTGATGTTGTTCACATAGGAGTATATCTTCTCCGAATACCCGGTGTTATACTGAAGGGCGATATCGATGGGGATGATCTTGTCGGAAGAAACGCAAACAGGCTCAGGAATCAGTTTGGAGGAACCGGCATCGAGGTAGTCGATGAATTCCTTGAGCCCTTCCACAGAATAGAACACCTCGGATTTGAACACCTGCTTTCCGGTAGCCTTGCTCTCCCCTGTCTCGTCCTGAATGAATTCTTCCACAAGGGAGCGCTTATCGGTGAGACGGATATGTATTCCCTTGTTAAGGAATGCAAGCTCACGCAGGCGGGCAGCCAGAGTCTCGTACTTATAGACCGTAGTCTGCACGAAAATAGTGGGATCCGGATGGAAGGTAATTATGGTTCCGTGGTCGGATTCAGGGCACTCACCAACAACCTCCACCTGGGTGATAGGCTTTCCTTTGGAGTACTTCTGCACAAAGATCTTCCCTTCGCGGTGCACCTCTGCGATGAGCAGATCGGAAAGTGCATTCACGCAGGAAACACCAACACCGTGCAGACCGCCGGACACCTTATAACTGTTCTTGTCGAACTTGCCTCCGGCATGGAGCACTGTAAGCACTACTTCAAGGGCAGAACGGTGCTCCTTCGGGTGCATGCCCGTAGGGATGCCTCGGCCATTATCTTGGACCCGGATTGAATTGTCTTCCAGGATTTGCACATCCACATTGTCGCAGAAACCCGCCATCGCCTCGTCGATACAGTTGTCCACCACCTCATATACAAGATGGTGAAGTCCCCTCTCGGAAATGTCTCCAATATACATGGAGGGGCGCTTGCGCACCGCTTCAAGCCCTTCGAGAACCTGTATACTACCTGCTGAATACTGTTCCTCAGCAACCTTCATCTCTTCATTTTCAATCATTGTTTTGTCTTTTAAAGGGTATTTATATTTCTAATTATCTCATATTCAAACTGATTCCTGCAGTGCAGTAGATGCCCCTCTGCACATGCAGGGGCGAAAGGATTATATCCCCATTAAGGAGATTGCCCACATTGGCCCAGGCGCCGAAGCGGCTGTTGAAACGGTACTCACCCACGAGGCCCAGATCCACAAATCCGGGAACAGGAAGGGACAAGGATTTCTGCTCAGTGAGGGCGTTGCAGCTGATTCCTGCAAAGATTCTGGAATTCCAGTTGTAGACTGCCCGGGCAGAACCGGTCAAAGCAGGAAGATCCAGATAGTTGCTATTCGCCACTATATTGGTATACTTATAACGGACGCCGAGGTCCATGGCGAAACGGGGAGATTTCCAATGTATGTCCGCATCTGCATACCATGTGTTGTAATCTGCATACCTGATTCCGCAATCCATCAAGGCAGCACCAGGGGCACTCACTGCGAAACTGCGCATGGGAGCGTCCGAGTATGAAGCCCAACCGCCGCGGACATCGAACTGCAGATACTTGAATACGCTTCCCCTTGCGCCAAGCGCCGCATTCAAACGCTCAAGTGTTGGACGCAGCACATTTGTATAGGAGGGGCCAAACCAATGATCTTCCTTCTTGAGGTCTGCGTAGCTCCTGGAGAACTGTCCTCCCTTTGCAAAGGCATAGGCCTGAAGGGTATTATCCAGCAGATCGGCTGTAATCATCACATCCGGATACAACCACTGGATGTCACTGGCGGGACTGAGGGTAACCCCGGCGCTGAGGCGGACGGGATCCCAGTCGAAAAGGGCCTTGGGGGATATCTGTGCAACGAAGACGTTGTCAAATCCACCGTTTTCATAGATATCGGCTTCAATATTGAAATCCACCCTCAGGTCGAACGGGAGCATCCAGTTGGGGAAAAAACCTCCCTGAGCCTTGACCGAAGTCTGGGATACCTGGGCATCGAAAGACTGCCCTGCTTCAAGGGCAAAATCATAAACGAGTTTGGCATCTGCGTCAGAGCGTATCCTTCCATTCAAGGCAAAATCGTTGAAAATGCCGTTGAGGGCGAAGTCGGAAGTAAAGATACCATTGTAGTTCAAGCCATAGCTAAGTGCAAAACTACGGGCAAAATAACGCCCTTCCACGCCAAAGTTCTCGCCGAAATCATATCCGGAGTAATCCTGACGGGGATCCAGCGTGCCGTAGTTTCCGGCATACCCGCTAAAGTTGTTAAAAACCGACAGGGTATTCCCGGACAGCTGGCGTATGGGAGTCCATACAAACTGAAGCTCAGGACGGAGCGTGTAGCCGGCCCCGGCCTTCAGATAAAACCTGCTGTAATCCGAAGCGGGTTTCTGGGGTGTGACACTGATCTCGTAGGGCACGAATTCATAAGATCCCTTATAGGGCGTGGAAAACACGTCGTAGCTTACCGATGTGCGGAAACTCGTAAGGGAATCCGGGATCTCCAGAGGAACAGACTGCTTGGCAGACGTTCCCATCTCGGCCTTATAATCGTTGGTAACCTGCACCTGAGGGTTCAGGTTCTGTGAGAAAGCAGGCGCTGCGTAAACGAACGCAGCAGCAATCAGCGTATATATCGATTTTCTCATAATGCGGCAATTCTCTGGTTAACAGATTCCAAAACATCATCGCCTTCGCCATAAGCGGTGTATCCATCCCTGATGCTCTCCCAGGTGGCACGTGCCTGGGCGAGCTTTCCCTGCTCACGGAAGCCGTCTCCCAGGACGATGTAGCACTTAGCGAGCCAGTAGGTCTGGTCCCCGCATTTAGATGCGAACTCGTACACCTTGTCTTCCAGCTTGATGAATTCGCCGGAATCACAAAGGTCGCGTACTATCATGTAATAAGACTCGGCCCCCTCGGGAGTGGAAGGCTGCTCTGCCAGCTTGCGGAAGAACATATATGCCTCGTCGCGATGGCTCGTGGCAAGCAGCGACTTGGCCTCCACAAACCAGCCCTCCCGCTGCTCTGCGGCCGTAGGGCTGTTGGAGATGATGTCGCGTGCTGCGGCAATGGCATCTTCATAACTGTGCCCCTGATATGCGGAGCGCATCTTTCCCAGTCTGGCAGCAGCACGGTTCTCTTCCATCTTGGCCATATCCAGCAAGGCACAGAAGCCTTCGTATGCATCGGAATAGTGTTGCATCTCGAAGGAAAGCTTGGCATAGTTGTAGGCCGCCGTTTCCGCGAAAGACCCTTCCTTGAGCTCATCGAAAGCAAGTTTGTATGCCGAACAGGCCTTTTCCTTCTCGGAAAGGGCACGATAGGAATCGGCAAGATAGAACCACGCATCTCCCCTCTTTTCTCCGTCAGGATAGTCCTGAAGGTATTTCTGGAAAGAAGTCACGGCACGGTCGAATCCACCGGAAAGGTAAATCTGCTCAGCAGTATTGAAGTAGATGGTCTCGCGCTCCTTGGGAGTCTTGCCCACGGTTATGTTGCGGGACTGCATGTATTCCAGGAACTTCTCGGGCTCGTTTGTGGTCTGGTAGATGGAGTTGATGGCCATGAGTGCCTCCTCGGCAAATTCACTCTGGGGCAGAAGGTCTACCACTTGCTTGTAATCCTCCACAGCCTTCGCATACTCCTTCATATTGCGGTGGGCCATGCCCCGGCCGATCAAGGCGCGGGCGGCATAGGTGTTATCCGATGTGGTAGTCTGGAGCTTCCCGAAAGTGCTCACCGCCATCTGGTTGTTATCCGTTTCCATATAGGCACGCCCCAGTTCGTACATGGCTTCCGAATACATGGGGGCATCTGCAGATGCAGTGGCCACCCGCGAAAGCACGTTCACTTTCTCTTTTTTGTTTCCGGAAAGGCCATATGCAAGGGCCTGCTGGTAGTAAGGATAGATGTCGTTCACATCGTAGTAGGTGTCCAGCACCCTCTTGTAAGAGGTGATGGCTGCCTTGTAGTTGTGCCGGGCAAAGTCGCAATCCGCACGGCGGACAAGGGCATCCTTGCGGCCGACGGGATCTGCGGAATTGATATACTGGTCCAGCCAGCGGGCAGCTGTTTCGTATTTCCCCTGGTTATAATTGGCGTAACCGATGTTGTAGGTGAGCATCTTGCCCTCACTCCGGTTGTAGAGCGCCGAGATGTTGTAAAGGTCTTCGTAAACTTCTGCTGCCGAGGCATAATCCCCGCTGTTGAAAAGGGATTCCGCCAGCCAGTAGCGGGAAAGCTGGGCGTACCTGTCGTTCTTGGGAAGGTTGAAAGCAGCCGAACGGAAATAGGCCACGGCATCTGTCCATGCCCCTGATGAAGCCAGCTGGCTTGCACGCAGATAATTGGCTTTCAGGTAGTTGCCGAGCTGCTCCTCAGTAAGCTCTTCGATGTTGGAATAGGCCTCGATGGCAGCGGAGTAATCCTTGGCGTTCAGGGCGGCAATAGCCAGGTAATTATAGATCTGTTCCCTGCGGGTGGTCTGCGGGTACTGCTGCAGATATCCCCCGAACACGGACATGTCGTTGTTCAGGTCGAAGGCGAGCTTGGCATAATTGAACCAGGCATCTTCCTGGATACGGGGGTCATACCCCGCCTGGGAAGCATCCCGGAAAGAATCCGAAGCAGCCACCTTGTTGCCGGTGCGGATGTAGGAGTATGCAAGCTGATAGTTTGCAACCTGCCCGAGGGAATCTATCCTGTTCTCCATCTTCGAAAACTTCTCGATGGCACCCTTGTAGTCCTGCACTGCGTAGAGCACGGAACCGGCATGGTAAAGGTCTGAACGGGACTGAATGTCCTTCTCGCCCTCCATCATGTAGTACGCAAGCGCCTTGTTCTTGTCTCCCTTAACCAGGAAAGACTCGGAGATTATCCTCGCAAGACGGACCTTGCGCTCCTCGGGGGCCTGCTCCAGCATCGCCGGGCCATTCTCCACAATGTAGTCGTAGTCCTTCTTCATGAAGCGGCACTCGAGAATGTAGTAGCTCGCTATGGCCTGGAATCTTTCGTCCTGCTCTATGAGCCTGAACCATTTTTCTGCAACATCGAACTGCCCGCCGTTGTAGGCAATGTATCCAAGGTGATAGCGGGCAGGGTTGGTGAGACTGCTCTTTGGAGCAGCTTCAACCTTGTAGAGATAGGTTATGGCTTCGTCGTACCTGCCGTTCGCGTAGGCACAGTAGCCACGGCGGAAATTATAGTTCAGCAGGTCGGCAGGATCCAGCCTGGTCTCACTGACCTGCTGGAGCATATTGGCCGCTCCGGCGTAATCTTCCTTTGCGAAAAGTTTCCCGGCATATTCGTAACGTATCCTGTTGCCGAGGACGGTTTCGGGATACTTGTCGTTATACTCCCAGAAGACACGGGCGTAGTCATCGTCTTCCCCTTTGATGGCACAGAGAACGGCATAGGCGCTGGACATAGGGTCCCCAAGCTCCTCAAAAATAGCACGCGCTCTCTCGTAAGCCCCATTCTGATAGAGGTTTACAGCATCCTGAAAGGACTTTTCATTCTCCTGCGCGCCCGCGCGCACAGAAAAAGAAAAAAGCAACGACACTGCCGTAATGGTCAGCAAAAAAGTATGTTTCATAGAATCGTTAATTTCTAATCTTCAAATATAGTCATTTTTTCTCAATTTTTAAGCATCTGAACCAAATAAAATGTATATTTGCGTATGACTCTAATTTCCTTTCACAACGCAGACATAATCGCAGGCGGCAACGTCGTCGTACATGGCCTCGACATGGAGGTCGAAAAAGGCGATCTGGCATTCATTCTTGGCAAGGTCGGAAGCGGCAAAACATCCATCATCCGCACCATAACCGCAGAGCATCCCATCGGCTCCGGAGAAGCGGAAGTATGTGGTTTCAAACTGAAAGGAATCAAGCAGAGGGATATCCCCAGACTCCGCCGTAAACTGGGAGTGGTCTTCCAGGATTTCCGCCTGCTGATGGACCGCAGCGTGTGGGAGAACCTGGACTTCATCCTCAAGGCAACCGGGTGGAAAGACCGCAGCAAGGCAGACGCACGTATCGACGAGGTACTGGAGGCCGTTGGAATGACTACCAAGGCTCACAAGATGCCCCACCAGCTTTCCGGTGGCGAGCAGCAGCGCATAGCCATCGCCAGGGCCCTGCTCAACGAACCCGAGGTGATTCTGGCAGATGAGCCCACAGGCAACCTCGACGAAGAAACCACGGAAGAGATACTCCAGCTTCTAAACAAACTCAACAAGGAAAACGGAACCACGCTGATAATGGTCACTCACGACAAGAGCATAGTGGAACGCTATCCCGGCAGGGTTTTCGTCTGCCAGGACGAAAGCTGCACTGAGCAATGACCCTCAAAGAAAGATACGGAGCCGTACTGGACTACTTCCGGAACAACGTGCCAGTCGCAGAGTCTGAACTGCATTTCAACAGCGACTATGAACTGCTCGTTTCAGTTATTCTTTCCGCCCAGTGCACGGATAAAAGGGTGAATATAGTCACCCCCGCCCTGTTCGCGGAATACCCCACAATAGAGGCTCTTTCAATGGCCACGGCGGAAGATATCTATCCCTTCATAAAGTCCGTTTCCTACCCCAACAACAAGGCCCGCAACCTGGCCGCGATGGCCCGGAAAGTAATGACTGATTTCGGTGGTAAAATCCCTTCGGACGTGGAAAACCTGATGAAGCTTCCGGGAGCCGGCCGCAAGACCGCAAACGTCGTTGCATCAATACTTTACAACGAACCGGTCATAGCTGTGGATACTCACGTTTTCCGCGTCGCGAGACGCCTCGGCCTCAGCCACGGCACTACTCCGAGGGCTGTAGAGCTCGACCTTGAAAGGCATATCCCCCTGGACATACGTCCGATAGCGCACCACTGGATATTACTTCACGGGCGCTATACCTGCACGGCACAGCGCCCGAAATGCGAAACCTGCCCTCTGAAGGAGTGGTGCAGGGATTTTACTTCACGAACTGCTTAGTCAGAGCCTCGATCTTGGCATCTGCGTCGGAGCCTTTAGCACCAAAGTAGAACTTGATCTTTGGTTCGGTTCCCGAAGGACGGACAGACACCACATCTCCCGCCTCATCAAAGAACTGGAGCACATTGCTCTTGGGCTGCCCTGTCTTTTCAGGTTCCAGATAATCAATGACTTTGGTTACAGGTGAACCGCACAGTTCCTTGGGAGGATTGGTACGGAAATCCGTCATCATGTCTGCAATTTCCTGCGCGCCGCTGATGCCCTTGCGGACTATGTATACCATGTGCTCCTTCCGGTAGCCGATTTCTTTGTAAACCTTCTGGAGCAGCTGATACATGCTGAGCCCCTGGTCGGCGGCCCAGGCAGCGCACTCGGCCACCATGATGCAGGCCATCTGGGCATCCTTGTCACGCACGAACTGCCCCACGTTGAAGCCGTAGCTCTCCTCGCCTCCGCAGATGAATTCCCCGTCAGGCTCATTGCGCTTGACCACTTCCGCGATGTACTTGAAGCCGGTGAGCACGTCATAGCAAGGCACTCCGAACTTCTCGCCGAGTTCCTTTATGGATTCGGTGGTCACTATGGTTTTTACAAGATATTTTCCTTTGCCAAGGGTGCCGAGTTCGGCCCGGCGGGAAAGGATGTAATAAGTCAGCAGCGTAGCAGTCATATTTCCATTGAACTGCACCATCTTGCCGTCATTGTCCCGCACGGCGATGCCGAGGCGGTCGGCATCCGGATCGGTAGCCATAACCACGTCTGCGCCCTCCCTGTCGGCAGCCTCAAGAGCCATCTTCATGGCTGCAGGCTCCTCAGGGTTGGGAGACACTACGGTAGGGAAATCCCCGTCGCTTATATCCTGCTCGGGAACATGGATTATATTCTTGAATCCCAGCCTCCTGAGGCATTCCGGCACCAGACGGACGCCGCAGCCGTGCAGAGGGGTATAGACGAACTTGAGATCCGAATGACGGGCGCAAGCCTCCGGCGACATCGCCAGCGAAAGGATATCGCGCAGATACAGCTCGTCCACATCCGCGCCCATGATATCTATGCTTCCGCAGCGCTCCCCTGCCTTGAACTTCACCATCGAAGGGTCGGTAATCTTATTGACCTCTGCTACGATATCTTTATCGACGGGAAAAGTAATCTGCCCGCCGTCGCTCCAGAACACCTTGTAGCCGTTGTACTCCTTGGGGTTGTGCGAAGCCGTAATCATCACGCCGGCAATCGCGCCCTTGAGACGTATGGCATAACTCAGTTCAGGAGTAGGACGTATATTGTCGAAGATGAAAACATTGATGCCGTTGGCAGACATCACGTCGGCTGTAATCCTGGCGAATTCCTTGCTGTTGTTGCGGCTGTCGTAGGAAATGCAGAAACGCAGATCATCCTCCTTGCAGTGGGCCAGGATATAGTTTGCGAGGCCCTGGGTGGCCATGCCTACCGTGTACTTGTTCATTCGGTTGGTGCCTACACCCATAATGCCGCGCAGACCGCCGGTGCCGAATTCAAGATTCTTGTAGAAAGCATCTTCAAATGCAGCGGGGTCGCTGTTGCGGAGTTCGATTATCTTGCCTTTGGTTTCGGGATCGAAGTCGCCGGTGAGCCAGGCATTGGCCCTGGAAATATAGTCTGCCATAATTCGTGGTTTTAATCTTTCAAATATAGCAAATATTACTGGTTTTTCAGATACTTAAGCCAGAATATCCTGTCTGCCGCACGGGAGTGTTCTCCCTGCTTTCCACGGTAGCCATGCATCCCGTCGGGATAGATCATCAGTTCGAACTGCTTCCCGGCTTCCTGGAGGGCATCCACGAGTTGTAAAGTATTCTGGAAGTGCACATTGTCGTCGCCCGTGCCGTGAGTCAGCTTCAGGTGTGCGCAATCCTTCAGTTCATCCACATAGTTGAGGACCTTGGATCGCTCAAAACCGTCGTGATTGAGGTCTGAGGTGAGCATAAAACGCTCAGTATAATGGGAATCGTAGAGTTCCCAGTCATATACTCCCCCGCCCGCGATTCCGCAGCAGAAAAGCTCCGGGTGGCGCATCAGGAGCATCGCCGTCATGGTTCCTCCGAAAGAGAATCCCTCCACTCCGATATGGTTTCCATCCACATAAGGAAGGGATTTCGCCCACTCGGCCCAGGTGGCAAAATCCTTCACCGGCACAGTAGTAAGGTCGCAGAAAGACAGGTCTCTCCCCGCTCTCCCGGTGTGACCTGCCACGCGGCAGTCGGCCACTATGCTGATGATTCCGTTCTCCCAGAACCAGGGATCCGGCTTACGCCAGCGGTTATACACATATGCGGTATTCGGCCCGCCGTAGATCTCGAAGTGTACGGGATATTTTTTAGACGGGTCGAAGCCTTTCGGATATGTGATCCTGCCATACATATCCTGCCCGTCCTCTGCCTTGATGCTGATTATATGGGGAAGGGCAAAGTGGAGCGAATCCTCCTCTGCCTTTATGCTGCCGGGGGCCCTGCTGGACCACTCAAACACCATAGTGCGGGCATTGGAGAGCCGTGCATAAACATTTCTCATATCCCTGGTGAACCAGCAGCTCTCAACATGGTATCCCTCAGGAGTCAAGCGAGTCACACGCCCTTTCCTGCTGAGTTTATACATATAGGACATCACCCTGGAGTCCCGCTCGGCCACAAAATACAGGTCTCCTGTTTTCTTGTCCAGTTTGCGCAGTTTCACCCTCCAGTTCCTGCCATCCGTGAGCCTCTTGAGTTCCTTTCCATCGTAGGAAAGGTAGTATATCTGCTCCCATCCGGTCTCAAAATCCCGCACCATGTAAAGGCCTTTGTCGGAGAAGAGCATACCTTCTATCCAGCTCAGCCATGTCTTGCTGTCTTCGGAATAGGTAAGAGCCTTGCTGCCGTCGGAAGAATCCACACGGAAGAGTTCCAGATGCTGCTGCACCCTGGGTTCACGCTGAACGTAAAGATACCTGCCGTCATCTCCCCAGAACGGAGTGCCGAAATACTGGTCTTCATTCTCGTCAAAATCGGCCCAGACGGTTTCCGTCGGCCGGTCGAAGTCGATAATGCCTATCCTCACCTTTGGATTAGGCTCCCCTACCTTAGGGTAGCGCGTCTCATGAAGCACTCCATCCTGCCCCACGGGAGAATATATGGGGAACATAGGCACATCCGTCTGATCGAAGCGGTAGAAGGCCAGCTTCCGGCCATCCTTGCTCCACCAGAAGGCGCGGTAGCGGGACGCACGCCCGAAAATCTCCTCGTAATACACCCAGGAAGCATATCCGTTCAGAATAAGATCTGAACCGTCATGAGTCAGCTGCACCGTGTCGGCAGAAGCCTTTGCGCAAACGAAAAGATTTCCGTCGCGGGTAAAAGCGAATCGTGAAGAATCCGGGGCCCAGGTCAGGTTCGCAATCAGAGAAAGGGCTATAATGAGTGTTTTCATACGAAGAAACGGTCGTTGAAATTAACCAGATATACTTTTTCTACGGCACGGGTAAGTGCGGTGTAGAGCCATTTAAGGTCGTCCAGAGTCTGTTCGTCCTGCCAGAACGGGCAGTCTATGAACACGCAGCCCCACTGCCCGCCCTGCGACTTGTGGCAGGTAATGGCATCGGCATACTTCAGCTGGAGTGCATTGTAATACGGGTCCTCCCGCACGGCATCGTAGCGTGCCTTCTTTGTCTTAAGCGAAGCATAATCCTCCGACACTCCCTGATAAAGCTGATTCTGCTGCTCATAGGTAAGCGATGCCGATTCGCTGTCCAGTGTATCCAGACAGACTTTCGCGGCTATCTCCCTGTCGTCATAATCCGGGAAAGCAAGCACCGCATCTGCGAAGTGCAAGCCATAGCGGTCTTCATAATTACGTATCCGCACCAGTTCCGCCATGTCGCCGTTGGCAATATAATCCATACCTTCCACATCCTGCACAAACTGATAGCAGTTCTTCACTATCATCAGCCTGTCGCCACGCACAAGTCGGTCTTCCTTGTACTGCACCTGGGAGCGTATGCCAAGGTTATAGCGTATAGCACGCTTGTTGGAGCGGCAGAGTATAATGGTGCCGTCCTCACCGTAATCGCCGTACGCCGAACTCAGCGTGTCAATCAGTTCTCCCCCGCTTATCCTCACTATGTCCGGGCAGCCGCGCACATCCAGCTTTAGCGGTGCAGAAAAATCCCCGTTTTCGGCATTGCGGATCAATTCCCTCAGCATGGTGGCATTGCGCAGTATTCCGGATTCCAGAGCCTGGCGCACGACTGTGGTAAGCTCAGCATACTGAACACCGCCGAATCCGTCCATATAGTCCGGAATCAGGGCCGGACTGGCATCCAGGCCCACCGGAGGCAGCTGCGCGGCATCCCCTATAAGAATAAGGCGGCAGTCGGCCCCGGCCCGCACGAAGCTAACCAGATCCTCCAGCAGATTGCCGGTTCCGAATGCGCTCATGGACTGCCTGCCGGAATCCTCTATACCTATCAGAGATACCTCATCCACCACATACAGGGTGTTCCTGGCCTTGTTAGGAGCCAGCGAAAACTGCCCGAAACCATCGGCACCCACGGATTTCTGGCGGTAGATGTGTTTATGGACCGTGAACGCAGGCCGGTGAGCCATCCCGGAAAGGACCTTGGCAGCGCGCCCTGTGGGGGCGAGAAGAACAGTCTGGAGTTTCAAATCCTCCAGAGCATCAATCACCACGGAGATTGCGGTAGTCTTGCCGGTTCCGGCATAACCGTTCACCACAAGGATATCCCCGTCATCACTGGTCAGGAAAGATGCAACCTTATGCATCAGCGCCTCCTGACAGGGCGTCAGGTCATACGAGAAACGGGAGATAAACTCTTTGAAGAGAAAGTCGCTGCGGTCCATCTAACGTTTCTTGCGGGCAAAAAGGAATGATGCGACTGCGAGCACGGGATAAATCTCTACGCGCCCCATGAACATGTCTATCGTGTAGAAGAATTTTGCGAGTGAGGGCTCTGCGCCATAATTGCCAAGGGATCCGATTGAGGTGCCGGCCGCAGGGCCGACATTATCCAGGCAGCACAGGGTGCCCATGATGGCGTTGGCATTGTCCGATCCGGATGCCAGGCAGAGCAGGGTGGAAATAGCGAATACGATAAAGAATATGGCCACGTAAAGCACATGTGGCTCCACGTCCTTGTCGCTCAACGGCTTGCCGTTCAAGCGGACCTCGTTCACCGTTGAGGGATTGATGGAGCGCCTCAAATGCACCACCATACTCTTGAGCGTCAGCAGGATACGGTCCGACTTTATGCCGCCGGTAGTGGACCCTGCCATACCGCACTGAATTCCGAATACCATGATAAGCACCGCCGGGAAGAGCGGCCAGACACTGTTGTCGCAGATGGCAAACCCTGTGGTAGAGGTATAGCTCAGGAGTTGGAAACTGCCGTCCAGGAAGGCCTCGAACCATGTAGCCACAATTCCTTCAGATTTAAGCACGGTAGCCAGCACGATCGAACCGACAACCAGGGTGCCGGTAAAGAACTTGAACACATCGTTGTTAAGCGGCTTCAGGGAGCGGGTGACAATCGAAAGGAACAACATCCCGAAGTGAAGGGATGCGACATACATGAAGAACATAGTCACCAGCGTGATCGGCAGCGAATTGAACGAAAGTATCGAAAGATTACGGCTGCTGAAGCCACCCGTGGCACACACGCTGAAGGAGTGGCAGATGGAATCGAAAGGCGACATCCCGGCAATCATATAGGCCAGGAAGGCGGCAATGTTCATCCCAAGATATATGGACGAAAAGATGTAGACGGTCTGGTTGGCCCTCACATTATAGGAATCCTTCGACAAGGAGGAAAGCTCCATATTGGTGAGCCTCAGCCTCATGGGGCTGGAAGACGGGATGATGAGCAGCAGGAACACCACTACTCCCAAGCCCCCGATAAAGTGTGTGGAAGCCCTCCAGAAGAGAAGCGACCTGGGCAGTGCTTCCACATCCGAAAGGATGCTCGCGCCGGTGGTGGTGAAGCCGGACACGCTCTCGAACCAGGCGTTTATCACGTTGAAAGGCCCGCCCCAGAGCACATATGGCAACATTCCGAAAACGAAAGACAACAACCACGACAGAACGATGATCACATAGCCCTCACGCATTGTAATCGCAGCCGTCTTCCGAACAAAGATAAAAGGGAAGAATCCGAAGATAAAGGTCAGGATGAAACTGATGGAAAGCGGTGCAATCGCAGTATCTTCCCTGCCGAAAACAGCGATACACAGGGCTATGAACATGAACAACGCGCTCACAAGAAGCGCGTAGCCCACATTCCTGCTGATTGTTTTCCAATTCATCGACCGCTCTGTGTTTTGGAATTCAGTTTCATCGCAGAGATACGCTTCCGCAGGTTGCCGTTCTCCTCGGTAAGCTCACGGATGCCGGTGTTGAGTTCGTTCAGCTGGTCGTCGCCGTCGAAGCTATAGGTGTAATCCCTTCCCAGGCTCTTGTAGTTCTTAAGCGAAGACAGCATCCTGTAGATGGGCTTGGTATAGTTCGATTCAAGGAAGAACAGAAGCATGATAACGAGCAGGAGCCCGACGGCGACTGCCACCATTCCGGGAATTATACTCCTGTAGAATGCTCCCTGGAAGGTTTCGGAATTATCTGCAAGTTCGTCGTAAATAGCGCTTGAAAGAGCATCAATATCGTGACGGAGACGGTTGTAGCGGGGTTGGAGACGCTCGAAATACCAGGTCCTGGTGTCGATGAAGTCCGACTGTAGCACATCTTCAAGCTCGAACGATGTGAGCATGTAGGCGGCATAGGCATACTGCACCGAATCCGCCTGATGCGCTACGATGGTATTAGGAGCAGATGAGCGAAGGCTGTCCAGGCGGGAAGAGAAAGAAGATTCATCGAAACCGGGCCTGCTTGTGGATGTCTCATCGCCAATGACGGAGAGAATGGCAAGGTTGTAGGCGTTGGCATCGTCGTAGAGCTTCTGGGCGGCGTTTATGCTCTCAATATTATCTGCAACCATGTCGGAGATATACGAACTCATGCGCCTGAACTCCATCACGGAAATGATGCTGGAAATCAGCAGCACCAGCGCGATGGAACAAAGGCTCAGGTAGAGCTTGGCTCTGAGGGACAGTCTCCTTTCTCTCATTTTTTAAAAAAATTTAAAAAACTTTACAAAAGTACTAATTATTTGTTAATTTTGTATAATTCAACGCTAAGACTTATGACGCCGATTCAGAAAGGAATAATAGAGCTTTGCATCAAGAATGGGGACTGCAGCATAGCAGATTTCAGCAAGGACCTTTCCGTCAGCGTTCCAACGGTCACCAAACTCGTTGGAGAGTTGATATTTGAAGGGTACATTACAGACAAAGGCAAAGTGGGAACCAGCGGCGGCCGGAGGCCCAACACATTCGGGCTCAACCCCGAAGCAGGATACTTCGTCGGAGTGGATGTCGCCCGTCAGCACATCCATATCGCCATTGCGGATTTCACCGGCAACCTGAAGTTCTTCATTCAGGACATTTCTTTCGTCCTCGAGGCGAATGCCGATTCCTTCCGCACCATCTGCAAGAAAATCAAGGAGGTGGTCACAGGCTCTTACGTGCCCTGGAACAAGGTTTTGGGCGTGGGAATCAGCCTCTCCGGCAGGGTAAATCCCGAAAAGGGCTTCAGCCTGTCCTACTTCGTCAGTGACGATATCCCCCTGAAAGACATCTTCCAGCGCGAGCTGGGCATCCCCGTCAACATAGAGAACGACTCCCGGGCCATGACCTACGGAGAATACATGTCCTTCAATTCAGATTCAGACCCGGACATGCTCTTCGTAAACCTCAGCTGGGGCCTTGGCATGGGGATGATACTGGACGGCAAGCTATACTACGGCAAATCCGGCTTCTCCGGCGAATTCGGCCATACGCCCATGCTGGAGAACAACATCATCTGCCGCTGCGGCAAGATAGGATGCCTGGAGACCGGAGCATCCGGCTCAGCCCTCACCAAATGGATACTTAACCGGCTCAAGGAAGGGCGCAGGTCCTCCCTCTACAACATCTACAAAGAAAACGGGGACATCACCCTTCAGAACGTGCTGGATGCCGTAGAAGATGAAGACGTGCTCGCCATCGAGGGCATAGGAGCCATAGGAGAGACCCTGGGACGGGGCATAGCAGGCCTCATCAACATATTCAATCCCGGCCTGGTGGTGATCGGAGGCCGCCTCATAGTCGGCAGGGACTATCTGATGCTGCCCATACGCACCGCTGTCAACAAGTATTCCCTCAGCAAAGTCAGCGCAGACACAAAGATACGCTTCTCGCGCCTTGGCCGCAGCGCCGGCGCCATAGGCGACTGCCTGCTTTCCAGAAGTAAATATTTGAATCAACTATAGAACAGACAATGAAAAGATTGTTTCTAGCCGTCTCCTGCCTGCTGCTCAGCGTAGGGGCTTTTGCACAACCTAAACTCAATTCTGGCAACATTCCGGAAATAGTCGCAGCCATGACCCCCGAAGAGAAAGCCGCGTTCGTGGTCGGAGTGAGATACACAGAGGAGCCCTACAAAGGCAAATATCTCGACGGGACCGGAGGTGTCACCTACCCCATCCCACGCCTGGGTGTTCCATCAATAGTGATGATGGATGGCCCGGTGGGCGTGCGTCAGGACGTATACCCCGCGACATCCTTCCCTACCGGCCTGCTTACCGCCGCCACCTGGGACAAGGAAATCGCCCGCACGATAGGAGAGAAGATTGGAGAAGAGTGCCTGTCTTTCGGCAATGACGTAATACTCGGGCCCGGCATGAACATACTGCGTAACCCCCTGAACGGCAGGAACTTTGAGTATTTTTCCGAAGATCCTGTCCTTACCGGACTGATTGCTGCCGCCTATGTGAACGGAGTGCAGTCCAAAGGCGTTGGCACCTCCGCCAAGCACTTTGCGGCAAACAGCCAGGAAACCAACCGCCTGGACGGCGATTCACGCATGGATACCCGCACTCTCCGGGAAATCTACACCAAGGCCTTCGAACTCTGCGTAAGGGATTCCCAGCCCTGGACGGTGATGGCATCATACAACTATCTCAACGGAGAATACACCCAGGAGAGCCGTGATCTTCTTACAGGCATCCTGCGCGAAGACTTCGGCTTCGAGGGCCTCGTGGTTACCGACTGGACGGGCAAGCGCAACACCCCAAAACAGCTGAATGCGGGCTCCGACCTCCTCATGGGAGGCCATCCCAACCAGACAGAGCACATTCTCGAGTGCCTGAAGAACGGCACAATGAAGATGGAGGATCTGGACCGTGCCTGCACCAAACTGCTGGAGCTGATAGTCAAGTCTCCCTCTTTCAAGGGCAACAAACCCACATTCAAACCTGAACTCGAGGCTCATGCCCAGACGGCCAGGGCCTGCGCAACGGATGGAATGGTTCTGTTGAAAAATAATGGCGTACTGCCATTCAAGCCGGCAAAGACCGCACTGTTCGGAGTCTATTCCTACGATTTGATATCCGGCGGCAACGGAGCCGCCTTTGTACGAGCCCCCCATGTGGTGAGTCTCGACGAGGGCCTGCAGAATGCAGGCTTCGAACTGGATTCCAAGTTGGAGAAGCTCTATAAGGGTTATGATGCTTTCATCTCCGAAGACCTAAAGAACAACCATAAGGTGAACGTACACGTTGGGGATGCTCAAAAGCCCGAGCTGGAGATCACCCTGCCACTAATCAAAGCCAGCGCCCGCAATAACGACGTAGCAGTCATCACCCTCGGCCGCATATCAGGAGAAGCCCGCGACCGTATCCTTAGCAAGGAATTCCTCCTTCAGGAGGATGAAACCAACTTGCTGGAGGCCGTGTGCGATGAATTCCACGCCCTGGGCAAGAAGGTGATAGTGGTGCTCAATATCTGCGGGGCGATAGAAACCGCTTCGTGGAAAGATCTTCCGGATGCCATCCTGTGCGCCTGGCTTCCGGGCGAAGAGGGCGGAAATGCCATTACAGATGTGCTCACAGGCAGGATTAACCCTTCCGGAAGGCTGCCCATGACCTTCCCTATCGACTATTTCGATGCAGCCGGAGCAGAGGATTTCCCTTATGAATTCCTGAGCGACAAGGCCAACGAAAGCGTGGTCCATCCTGAACGCCGCGGGCTCCCTCTGAAGAACATTGCCTACACCGACTATACCGAAGGCATCTATGTGGGTTACAGGTACTTCTGCACCAATAATAAAGAAGTCTCCTATCCTTTCGGATATGGCCTTGCCTACACCACCTTCGCCTATTCGAAACCCGTAGCAAAAATCAAAGGAAATGTGCTAAGCGCCAGCATCACGGTCACCAACACCGGAAGCGTTGCCGGGAAGGAAGCCGTGGGCATCTACGTTAAGGCCCCTCTCGGTTCCTTCAAAGACAAACCATCGGCAGAACTTAAGGAATTTGGAAAGACCAGGCTGCTCCAGCCAGGCGAAAGCCAGACCCTTACATTCAGCGTCCCTGTCCGCCAGCTTGCGTCCTACAACAGCCAGAAATCACGCTGGGAAACCGCAAAAGGCAGCTATAAGGCCTATTTTGGCGCAGACGCAACAAAGCCTGCCGCCGAAGCAGCCTTCAAACTGTCTTCCGCCAAGAATTATTAAAGGATATTCATAGACTGCTCGCGGATCTTCTCGAGCTCGTCTTTCATCCGCACCACCGCCTTCTGAATGGCCGCATTATTGGCTTTGGAACCGGTGGTGTTGATTTCACGTCCCATCTCCTGGATAATGAATCCCAGCTTCTTTCCGGGGTATGGTTCACCGTCAATGGTGTCCATAAAATAGGTGCAGTGCTGGCGCAGGCGCACTTTTTCTTCGTTTATATCGAACTTCTCCAGCCAGAATATCATTTCCTGCTCGAAGCGCTCCTTGTCCAACTTCACATTCAACTCTTCTGCCGCCTTCAGTATCCTTTCGCGAACGGCCTGCACCCTCTCTCCTTCGTTGGCCTCCACCTCGTTCTCCAGATCCAGGATATTCTGCACCCGGCCTGTAACATCTTTGTACAGTGCCTCTCCCTCGTGCTGGCGATACTTGTCAACCTCATCCAGCGCTGCGTCGAAAGCCGCTTCCACATCGGGCCAGTTGGCCTCGGTGATAACTTCATCCTTCTTGGATGCTATCACGTCCGGGAAACGCAGCACAGAGGCCAGGATCTCGTTATTCATCCTGTCGTTCGCTTCCATGGAGCCCATGGCAAACCCCGGCAGGCCACTGCGTATCTGCTGCACCTGGGTGTAATAATCCAGCACCAGCGCCGCGTCGATGACATTGGCGTTGTCTGAAGCTGCCGCTTCGAAAGTCAGATAGACATCGATAGTCCCCCGCACCAGGCGGTCCGCTATTTTCTGCCTGATCGCCAAATCCTTGTCCTTAGGCAGGAGGGACGACTTGATGCTGATGTCCGCGCTCTTGGAATTTAAGGTACGTATTTCGATGGTCAGCTTGCCGGCTGCGAGATTTGCCTCTGCCTTGCCGTAGCCTGTCATTGATTTGATCATAACAAAGTGAATTATCGCGCAAAATTAGTATATTTGGAGCAATTATGAAATGGTTTCCGCTTCTTTTTACCGCGCTTGTGCTATCTGCATGCGCATCTCAGAATAGTCTGGAACTTGACCGCCGTTACGAGGAACTCCCTTTGGGTGCAGTGCGCCCGGAAGGATGGCTGAAAGAGATGCTTGAACGCCAGCGCGACGGCATCACCGCTACTCTCGACGAGACTTACCCCCAGGTGATGGGAGCCGACAACGGATGGCTCGGAGGAGAAGGAGACCGTTGGGAAAGAGGCCCATACTGGATAGACGGCCTGCTGCCACTCGCTTATATCCTGGACGACCAGGCACTCAAAGACAAGGCTCAGAAATGGGTGGAATGGGCTCTGGCAAGCCAGAAGGAAGACGGTTTCTTCGGCCCCGACAAAGGATATCCCTATATCGAAGGGCTACAGCGCGGACTGCCACTGGACTGGTGGCCTCGCATCGTGATGCTCAAAGTCCTCAGGCAATACTACGAGGCCACCGCCGACGAGCGTGTGATGGAGTTTTTCGACCGGTATTTCAAATATCAACTCTCCACTCTCCCCGAAACTCCTCTCGACAAATGGACTTTCTGGGCCCGCTATCGGGCAGGAGACAATCTGGATGTGGTCCTGTGGTTCTATTCGCTCACACACAAGGAGTATCTTCTCGAATTGGCGGACCTGATTCATTCCCAGAGTTTTGATTTTACGGGAGAATTCCAGAATGGCAAACTTCTCTCTACCCCGGGAAGCATTCACTGCGTAAATCTCGCTCAGGGGCTTAAGGAGCCCATCATATATTGGCAGTACGCGAAGGACGACAAATATCTTGACGCAGTGAAAAAAGGCCTTGCAGACCTTCGCAAATACAACGGATTCGCCAACGGCATGTTTGGAGGCGACGAAGCCCTGCACGGAAATGATCCACGTCAGGGATCCGAGCTATGCAGCGCCGTGGAACTCATGTTCAGTTACGAACGCATGCTTGCCATTACCGGCAACACCCACTATGCCGACGAACTCGAGCGTGTTGCCTTCAACGCACTGCCTGCCCAGACCAGCGACGACTTCCGCTACCACCAGTACTTCCAGAAGCCTAACCAGGCACAGGTCACATTGGGATTGCACAATTTCGATGTCGGCCAAAAAGGCACCGGTCAGGTATTCGGATTCCTGACCGCTTACCCCTGCTGCCTCAGCAACCATCATCAGGGTTGGCCAAAATTCACGAGAAATCTCTGGTATTCCACCCGCGACGGAGGGCTTGCCGCATTGGTTTACTCTCCCTGCCGGGTAAATGCCGGCATTGGAGATGCAAATGTCTGCATTGAAGAAAAAACCGTTTACCCCATGGACGGAACAATAGAGTTCATTATTTCGACCAACAAGCCTGTCCGCTTCCCTCTTGAACTGCGCATCCCCACGTGGGCGGCAGAAAGCTCTTTAAGCATAAATGGAGAGGCGATTCAAGCAGAAGGACCTATTGTAAGGATGGCGCGTGAATGGCACGACGGCGACATTGTGCGACTTCAGCTCGGCATGACAGTCAGCATTTCACGATGGCATCAGAATTCAGTTGCAGTTGAACGCGGGCCCCTCGTATATGCCCTCGGTATCGGTGAACTCTGGAAGTGGCACAGTTTTGACGGCGAGATGAAGAAAGAGTTCGGCGACGGCTGCTACGAGGTTCTTGCCACCACCCCGTGGAATTACGGTCTTGTAAAAAAACAGTTGATCGATCATCCCGAAGAAGTGCAGTTCCTGTGCGACTCATCAAAACTTGCCCGGCCATGGTACTGGAGTCTGGATTCCGCCCCGATTTCACTGAAACTCAAGGCCGCCCGCATACCCGACTGGAGCCTCTACAACGGCGACTGCGGTCCCCTGCCCTGGTCGCTCGGTGCCGGGAAAGACGTAAATGACCTCACCAGCCACGACGATACAGCCGCAGAAGACATCTTACTGGTCCCCTACGGCTGCACCACCTTGCGCATCAGCGAATTTCCTCTTTTAACTCCTTAATCTTTTGTCTTTAAGAATAAATTCTTATATTTGCAGCATAAACACCACAGTGCAACACAGTTAAAACTGAACAATTTTATTTATCAACCAATAACTATTATGAGAAAATCTTTTCTTTGGGCCATTGCAGCCTGTCTGACTCTCACCGTAGCGTGCTACGATGACTCCGAACTGCAAAACAAGGTTGACGATCTCCAGACGACCGTCACCAAAATCGAGTCCCGCGTGAAAGACCTCGAAAGCAAGGTCATAGGACTCCAGAGCATTGCAACTCTCGTTGAGAACGGCTACCTTGTAAAGAGCTATGAAGCCCTTTCCGACGGAACCGGCTACACACTTACCCTTGTAAAGGGCAGTGAGACCAAAGTCATCACCATCAAGAATGGTGTGGACGGCGAAAACGGCGCCACTCCTTCCGTAACCATCGAAAAGAAGGGCGACGTTTATTATTGGGTCATCAACGGCGTAATGACCGAATACCCTGTAACTGGAAATGATGGAAAGAACGGGGAAAACGGCAAGACTCCTCAGTTCAAACTCGCTGACGGCGTATGGATGGTTTCCTTCGACGGAACCACCTGGGAAAAGGTCGCCACAGAAGGTTTCGTTCCCGTTTCCGTGTCTCTTACCGAGAACAATGACGGCACAGTGACTCTCGTAGTCGACGGCAAGAGCATAGTACTGCCCGTAGCCAAGGATTTCGCAATCAAGGTGACACTCGAATCCAACAACATCGGCGCAGGTCAGAAGGCAAATGCCACATACACCCTCACAGGTGTCGAAAGCGGTGACGAAATTACTGTTGAACTTTTCGTCGAAGGTCCATACAAAGCAGAAATAATCCCCGGAGAGTCCAACACCGAAGGCACAATCGCCATCACAGCACCCGATGACATCGCCACTGGCAAGATCATCGTATTTGCCGCCAATGGCAAGGGCAAGGCCGATATGAAGGCCATCAAGGTCGCTACCGTCGGAAAAGTTGAAACAAAGACCGAGGCAGGTATAGAGATTACCGAGGCACTTGCTGTAGAAGCGGCAGGAACGGACGCCCTCAAAGTCAATGTGGTTTCCAACATCGACTATGCAGTCGCAACAGATGCCGACTGGGTTACATATGAAATCACCACCAAGGCCGCTCACGATGAGTTCCTTGTTCTCAATGTAAAGCCCAATGTCACCCTCAAGGCTCGCACGGCGACCATAAAGATTGTTGCAGCAAGCGACAAGGAAGTCGTTCTCCAGACACTCGAACTCGTGCAGGCCGCAAAACCTGCCGAGAGCCTCGCTGAACTCAAGACCCTTGCCCCTGAAAAACTCACAGACACTTCCAGCGAAGAGTTCACCGCAACTCTCAAGAATGCCGTAGTAAGCTATGTCGCCAGCACCAGTCAGTTCTTCGTGCAGGATGCTACCGCAGGAATGTATGTGTATCTGAAGGATCACAACCTCGTGGCAGGTACTACCATCAACGGTACCGTAAAGGGCAAGATTACCCGCTTCAACGGCCAGCGCGAAGTAACCAATCTCGATGCTTCCTCCGCCACAATAACAATTGGAGAGGCCCCTGCACCTACCGTAGTTACCATTGCAGAACTCAATGCCAACTTTGATGCATATGAGAATATGCTTGTCAAACTTACGGAAGTCAAAGCAGGCAAAGCCATCGCCAAGGGCAACAATGTAATATATGACGGTGACGACGAAACCATCCTCTATGTAAACCAGACAACCAGCCTCAAGATCGCGCAGAATAACAAGTTCGACATTGTTGCAGGTATTCCTCTTACCTTCAAGGACGGCACACAGGAAGTCAAGATATTCAAGGACGATGCAATCGAAAATATTGCTGAAACAACTCCTACCTTCTCGAAAGTGTGGGGCAAGTATCCTACCGAGTGGCCTACATTTACAAACAACCTCGACAGGAATGCAGCTCTCGGCGATAACTGCGTCTATGTTGTCAAAGCCGGCGGCTCCGCAAAGGGCATCTGGGCCATCGACCTTAAGGATCCTTCAAAGGTTACCGAAGTGAATACCGAGAGCATCAAGAGCGAAGGCACTTTTGCAACTTCCTGCGTCAAGACCATCTACAACCCTACCACTGGCAAACGGATTCTCCTCGTCAGCAATCTTGCCCTTGAAGGAGGCGTTCACCTCTATCTTTACGCCTATGAGAACGGCATTGACAAGGCTCCTACCGTTCTCCTCAGCGACTACACTCTCCCTACATGGGCAGAACGTCGTTTCGGCGACTTCTTCACCGTAGTTGGTGACTGGAGCAAGGGTTATATCTGGTTCCGCACCAACACCTCCGGTGCTTCCACGACAGCACGTTGGAATATCGTTGACGGAAAGCTCCAGTCACAGACTCCCGACGGATGGAATTACGGTTATGCCGCTTCCCAGGGCAAGGGCGCTTTCTATCAGCTTTCAATGGATGCAAAACTTGGTCTGCTGATTACCGGCAGCATCGGAATGTTCTATGACCTTAACAGCGCTGAAGGCCAGACTTGGGGCAACAACCTCGACAACAGTAACTTCAAGAACCTATTCGGCTTTACTCCCTTCGAATTCAATGGCAAGAAGTATCTTGCATTTACCAAGATGTACAATGCAGCACGTGCCTGGCTTACAGTTATCAATTGCACCGACGACTACAAGGCAGATCTTGAGACCTTTGCCAAGGACGGCAGCAATATTGCATTCCAGCACGCTGTGCAGATTGACGAAGAAGGACCTTCCACCAATGTAATGGCAGGTGCAACCTACACCGATCAGAGTACCGGAAGCTGCGATGTACTTGTTACAGAAAGAGCCGCTTATATTATGGGCCACCTGCACAACGTAGGTGTAAGTGTATTCAAACTCTCACTTGAATAATCTTAAGTACCCTTTATTTCAGGGAGGATGGCCGCGGCCATCCTCCCTTTTTTTCGCTTTGTCAAAAATCTTGGTTATCTTTGGTAAATTAATCTCCCGAAATAATGAAGATACATATAGACACCCTGAACCGCACCCCCATCTACCGGCAGTTGGTCGACAAAATCAAGTTTTCCGTAAAAACCGGGAGCATCAAGCCGGGAGAGATGCTGCCTTCGATGAACGAACTCGCCGCCAAAGAAGGCATATCGCGCGAGACCGTAAAAAAAGCTTATGCAATCCTGTCGAAGGATGGCGTAATCGTTCCAAAACAGGGAAAGGGTTTCTATGTGGCCGAGCCGAATCCGGACGGGCGTAAGAAGGTTCTTGTGATCTTCGACAAATTCAGCGTTTACAAGCAGGTCATCTTCAGCGCGTTCGAGGAGACTCTCGGCACCCGCGCAGACATCACCGTTCTCACCCACAACCAGAGCCTCGACCTGCTGAAATACTACCTTGACTCGCACCTCGACGACTTCGACTGGTATGTGGTCAGCCCGCACTTCGCACTGGATGAGCAGAGCCAGAAACAAGCGGTAAAACTCCTTTCACGCATCCCGAACCGCAAACTGATTATGCTCGACCGCTGGATATCTGAGTACCCAGGCAATTACGGGGCAGTTTATCAGGATTTCGAGAATGACGTATACGACGGTCTTCTGAGCGGAGTCAACAGACCCGGCAGCAGCAAGGACCTGAGCGTAATCACCCTGCCCAAGAGTCTATACGGGCAGTGCATCCACAAGGGGCTGGAGCGCTTTGCAAAAGATTTCGGCGTACACCTGAAGTTCATGACTGCGCCGCCGGAATCAATCTCGAAAGGCGACACCTTCCTGGTTTTGAATTCCCAACTCGACTGGGGACTCGCAGCACTTGCGCGCCGGATCGGAGAGCAGGGACTTGAAATAGGCAAAGATGTCTTCATCATTTCCTATAACGATTTTGCACTTAACGACGTAGTTCTCGGCGGTCTCACGACTATCTCCGCCGACTTTGCAGAGATGGGAAGGCTGGCCGCGCAGATGATCATCACAGGCAAACTCGAGAAAGTGCACTGCCCCTTCCGTATGAACCGCCGCCATACCTTCTGATTTATGAAATTTTACCTCATAGCTATTCTTCTGCAATTGATCCCGGCACCTGTGGAATACAATCCCGGCGACGGGATGTCTTTTCGCAGGAAGACGCAGGCATTGCCTGAATTCGCACGCAGGGAAGCATATCAAATAAAGATAAAAGGTAAAAGAACAAGTATCAAGGCAAACAGCGCAGAAGGCAGGTTCCGGGCGGAACAGACACTCAAAAAGATGGCACTCCTCGGCGAAAAGCCGGAGCGATGCACCATATTCGACTATCCCCGCTATGCTCACAGGGGTCTTATGATCGACGAATCCCGGAGTTTCAAGGGCAAGTCATTCATTAAAAAACAGATAGACGCGATGGCTCTGCTCGGTCTCAACACCCTGCACCTCCATCTTACCGATGCTGCAGGCTGGCGGATAGAGATCAAAAGCCATCCGGAACTGACGCAGAAGGCGGCCTGGCGCATAGGACGCACCTACGCGGAATGGGAGAAGAACGGGTATCCCTTCACTACTGTAGACGACCCGAAAGCCTACGGAGGATATTATACACGCGAGGATCTTATCGAGATTGTGCAATACGCAAAGCAACGCTTCATTAACGTTATTCCGGAAATCGAAATGCCGGGACACAGCATGGAGGTCAACCGTACGTATCCGGAACTCGCCTGCCTCGACAGCACCGGCCGCCGCCGGGCCTGGGCTTGGGACCTCTGCCCCGGCAACGAGGGCGTTTTCAAGTTGCTGGAAGACGTGCTGACCGAAGTGATGGACATCTTCCCAAGCAAGTATATCCATATAGGAGGAGACGAAGCCGTGATGAAGGACTGGCCGGTGTGCGTAAACTGCCGCAAGCGAATGCAGGAAGAAGGTTTCACCGACGTCCGCCAACTCCAGGGGTATCTGGTTAGGAGGATGACGTCTTTCCTGCATGATCGCGGACGTACCGCCATAGGCTGGGACGAGATTCTCGAGACCGGGATTCCGGACGATGCAGTGGTGCAGTCCTGGCGCGGCAGCTCGGGTGGCAAAAAGGCTTCCGCGGCAGGGCACAAGGTGATAATGTCGCCCAATACCCACTGCTATTTCGATTATTACCAAGACCTTATCCGCAAGGAGCCGCTTGCCACGGGTGAACTGACCTCCCTGCACTGGGTATATACATACGATCCGGGAGATGACCCGAACGTGCTGGGGCTTCAGGCCAATCTATGGTGCGAAAAGGTTCCAACTCCCGAGCATGCTGAATACATGCTTTACCCGAGACTCTTCGCCATAGCCGAAATCGGATGGAGTCCTTCCGGACCGAGGGATGCGGACGAATTCCGTACCAGGGCAGAGGCCCTGCTGGATGTTTTCCGTGCTTTGGGATACAACGGTTTCGATATGGAAACGGAGTCCGACTTTGCAAAAGCAGGACTCCGCAGAACTCAGCATGGAGAGATCATTTATCCGCTTTTCTAAAAACCAGCACTGCAAGACCGTATTGGCCGAGGCTCACAGTCCTGCCGTCAGTGCGGGCATCCCCGATGGTTTCGGCTGTTTCAAATTCATACCCGGGCACCTGCAGCCTGGTTTTCTGCCTGCCGGAAGATTCCGATGTCAGCACTATGGCAAGCCTGTCTTCGCCTTTGTATTCGCACGCAGTGACTGCAGGATTCGATGACGAAAAGTCGTCGTGCCATGCAAACCGTCCTTCAAGAAGCAGTTCGGGATACTTTAGACGTATGGCGTTGATCTTGCCCAGATACTGTTGATAATCAGGCGTTTCATCGATAAGTCCGCGGCATCGGAATACTTCGATGTCGTTACGCAGCCCCTTTACCAGGGTATTGTTCACACGACGTACCATATCCACTTCGTCACGTACGCAACGGTCGCTCCATACAACTTCGGGGAAGGTGTAACGGAACCATTCCGGAAAACTCTCGGGCAGCGCCGTAAACTCTACGATGTGCACGAAATCGCAGTATCGGCTGGTGCAGTCGCTAAGCCATTCGGTTCCGAGACAGAAGTCCGGATCAACCGCCTTGACGTGATCGCGTATCTCCTTCAATGCTTCAGCCTTATAACGTCCGGTGAAAATGTCCGGAACGGGATACTCGCGGGAAAGATCCCAGTTCGGGAATTCTTCCGCCACTCCAAGCTGGTCGTAAAAAACACTGTTTGCGCCAAGCGCAATGGCCCTGTCGGCCCATTCGAGCAACTTGTCTCTCCATACACGTCTGCTCATGTCTGCAATCACGAATGTGCGGGAATCGTAGTACCCCAGAGTCGTTCCCTCTCCCGTGAATTTGTAATGCTCAGTGAATTCATCTCCGGTGTTGTCGTGATTGCTTACCTTGGAAGCCTCACCCGACTTGTAGAACCGGCTTTCGTTGTCGATGAGACGTCCGTTGTAATACAGGATCAGATGCCCTCCCTTCGATTTGTACTCTGCAATCCGCTCTTTCCACGCAGCATCCCCGCCCTGGCTTTCATCCGGAGTGTAATCAGGGTATCCATTGTCCATCCCCTCTTTCCACCAGCCGAAGGCGAGCACAGCATCGGAACCGGCCATCTCTCCTGCCTCGAAGATACGCCCGGGTAGATCTTCATAATGGCGCAGATACTCTCCGTACTGATGCTTGAAAATGATCCTCTGCCAGCCGGTCATATCCTGAACCCACTTTGGAACGGGTTTCTTGTCCCACCAGCTGTCAGCCCAATTGCGGTAAATGCGGGATGTCTGCGTCCAGTCTCCTTCGTACGGAATGATCATGGACGCATCGTTAGTCCAGGTATCGCCGCAGAAGGCATTTGGATAACGGTAGAATCCTGCTTCCATCCTTGTGAAATCGCCCTTGGCGCTCATCTTACCTTCCGTAGGATAGGCCCTGAGCCCATGCCAGGTCTGCTGGAATGAATCGTCGTGACTGCCAAAATACAGGCCGTCTTTCTCCCCTACGAATGCGAAGCAGTTGGACGCGGCATTGCGCGGATACTGCAGGTCGTACTGACGAAAGTACTGGTCCGGTTTCATATAAAGCGTACGCTGGGGCACGTCGAGAATTGCCTTCAGAGGATCATCGAACAGCTGACCTCCGGTATGGGTGGTCAGAAGCTTGTACCCTTCGGGAAGCTGGAGATTGCCGATGAGAGGATACTGGAGTTCCCGTACGATGGTATGGGGCTCGTTATTGGTGAGTTCGGCAGCAAATCGGAAGCCGTCGCCTTCCGGGGTGATTGTCAGGCGCAGGTCGATGTCCACAGTCTCTCCCCTGCTTCTTAACCCCTTGTATTCGAGCACCGTGCATCCGTCGGTCGTGTGGATTACCGGAATCTGGTCCGCACCGCTTACCTGTATTTCTTTTTCGTCGGGAGTATTGTAGTAAAGACGCCACAGCGTGCTCCCTCCGGCATAGTTCCATCCGGTTGCAGGATTGATCAACGACTGTAATTGCCCGGCATCGTTTACTGTTGCAGCGTGGCTTGTCTTCACGCCTGACTCACGTAATGGATTATTGACCACAAATTTACATAATTCCAGATACAACGCTTCGTCTTCAGGATCGGAAGATTCAGCCAGTTGAGTAAGGGCGTTTGAACCGGAATACAATGCCAGAGGTGCGATTCCATACAAACCGGCATCCTTGAACTTGCGCATATAATCCCGGAACTGCTCCTTTAGAGCGGGCACATCTGAAGAATCGAAAATCAGCCTTCCCGCACCGTCCGGGCCTTTGCGTCCGCCTTGCATCTGGGCCGTAACCAAAGAATACTCGAACTCGAGCTCCATTCCCATCCTGTATTCCTTGATTGCTTCGAGCGTCTTGTCGAAAGGATGTCTTCCTGGAGATTTGAGGTCCCAGTAATAATTGGGCTGCATCCAGGCCATATCGAAACCCATGCGCTCCCAATACTTGAAACCGCCTGCCATGTGGTAGGGTATCCAGTAAAGGCCTTCTCCCTTCGCATGACAATAATCAGACAAGGCTGGAACGATGGTTTCCCAGCGCTTGTACTGGTGATTGAAACTGTCTTTTTCGGTATCTCCATAGGCCACAGGCAGATCTTCGGAAACCACATAGAAGCCTCCAAGTTCAAGATACTTGCATTTCAGCGAAGCGAACATAGCCCTTGCTTTGTCGATATACCATTTGAGGGCTGTCAGCTGGTCGGATACATCGGCGAAGTCGAGTTCCCTGCCATCTACTGAACCCCAATATTTGGTAGAAGATGATTTATCGGCAAAATGCTCGAACATTATGGCATCCGGCACAGTGATGACGACCTGGCGTTTATGTGAAGGCCTGCCTATGCGTTCTGCAACGGCGGCACAGGCTTTGTCCAGTTCGGCGACACCTCCGTCCGGCCCCAACCAAAGATCCAGCTGGTCTTCCCACGACTCCTTTGTGGCAGAATGCCCGCTTGGAGCCACCGACATGGTCAGGCCCCGCTTCCCGTCATTAGCCTCTATGAAAAGGAATGCCTCAAAAAGCCACTGCTCCTTGCCGTTCTCGTCGGTGAAGCTCACGTGCGGAGCAAACCGGTCGGCTTTCCAGACAAGGGGTTCCCGATGGTAGTATCCGACAAGGTCGAGATCGGCAGGCACGCGAACCCCGTGTTTTGCGGAGGCGCAGGCCGAAAGGATGCTTATTGCGGATAACAGCAGTAAAGTTGTCTTATTCATCGTTTTAGTGGAGAATTTGCTATGAAATGACATAGTTCCCTGTACATTTCCATGTCGTTCTTGTTTTTGGAAGTTCCCAGTTGCCATAATGCATTGGAGCCGGAATACAACGCGATGGGACGTTTCCCGTAGAAGCCTGCGGTTTTATAGCCGTCCATATACTCGCGGAAGCGTTCACGTAAAGACGGCACATCCTTGAGAGAGAAAACATAGTTGCCGGAACCGTCCGGTCCCATAATCCCGGCCATTCCCATGACTTCTTCCACCATGGAGTATTCGAATTCCAACTCCATGCCCATCCCATTGTCCTTCATCATGTTGAAGGCATCCCTGATGGGCATCTCGTGGTTGTAGTCCCAATAGTAGTTCGGCTGCAGCCATGCCTGATTGATCCCGAGATCTTTCCAAATGTCCGTTCCGTCCGCCTTGCGGTATGGAATCCAGTAGAGGCCTTCGTTCCTCTCGTTCAGGTACGCGGCTATCTTGGGGAGAATACGGTCCCAGCGTTTGTACTGGTAATTCCATCCGCCGGGCACAGCAACAAGTTCCTCCGAGAGGATGTACAGACCGGCCAGCTCGATATGACTGGCGCCCAAGGCATTGAACTTGGAACGCACCAGATCCGCATACCACTGCAGAGCCTTGACCTGGTCATCCACCTTCGAAAAATCGAGCAGGATTCCGTCGACAGCTCCCCAGTAAGTGGTGGAAGAACTCTTGTCGGTAAAACGATCGAACATTACCGGGTCCGGCATCATCATCACCACCTGCCTCTTATGCGGCGGCATACCGATGCGTCCTGCGACTTTGCCTATGGCTTTGTCCAGTTCATCGAATGCACCTCCCTTATCGAGCCAGTATGATGCGAATGCCTCCCAGGACTCCTTGTCAGCAGATTTGCGTCCATTGTTGTTTATGCCATAGTTATTGCCATCCATATCAATTCCGCTGATGGCAAGAAAGGCATCAAAGAGCCAATGCTCTCCGGACTCGTCCTCGAACGACACATGAGGCGCAAAACGGTCGGTATCCCAGTATTCCGGTATAGAAAACCAGTAATTGCTGTTCGGAGTTCCTCCTCCCGTGCAAAGAGTGATGTCGGCGAACACCGGCAGTTCCCCCCTCTCCTTTTCCCATGAATAAAGGTCTCCGGCTACGATACCAGTGGAAAAGTCCTTCGACACTACCGAAGAATACCTGTCTTTTCCTTGAACTGCAGCTGCGTATGCGTAATAGTGAGAAGACGCTTCAAGGCCGCTTACCAGAACGGTATCCCCTTCCGCTTTGATGCCTGAAGAAAATACTGTCGCGGCATCCGGCACAAGTTCATCTTTGGAGCAGAAAAGCCTGACCTCATCGGAATTGAGACTCTCAACCAGGAAAGTTGCAGTGGTGTGTGTCGAAGATATGAAACTCAACTGCACGGCCGGAGCCCCCTTATAATCCTCCGGCTCCTTCCCCACGCATGAAGTCAGGAGAAGGAGTACGGAAAAATATAAGGATATCCTATTCATTTATTCCATTTTGAACACGCTGGCGCCGATACCCTGGACGCCTGCGGCAATCAGCACCTTGTCGCTGAACGCCTGCACGGCACAGTCGCCTTGGGCCGAAGTAGGAGCTGCCACGGCTATGTCGGTGTATTCTTCGCCCTGCAGAGGAGCCTCAAATACGATGTCCTTGTTGTCACCGAGAAGCGAAGCCTTGAAGCCACCCTTGTCTTTGACAACTATCAGACGCGCCCTCTGTTTGCTGGTATATACGGAAATGCCGTCGTCTTTCAACTGGTCGTCCTTGTCGATCTGCGTGTAGGCTATGTACTTGTCGCCCCTGTAGGAGAACACACGGTATCCCCAACTCATTTCGGCTCCCGGGAATTCTTCGCTGGAAGTTTCCCAGGCCTTCTGGCCGTCACCGGGATCATTGTATGTATCCTTCATCGTGACGAATGCCGAGACATCGGAAGTCGTGAACGCCATCTGGTCCTGGCCGGGATAGAGATAGAATCCTCCGAATCCGGTATCGGTCGCCTTCATGTCGACAAGCGCACGGTCGGTGCCGTTGAACATACCGTCATCTGTCTTCACGAACTTGCCGTCAGAGACCTTGTAGCGCGTTGCGAAGCGGCCCTGATATGCGTGCACATAAAGAACACCGTCCTTCCAGGTTCCGTGATACTCGAAGCGGTCGCCGCCGCGTCGCCATGTGCACTGGAGAGAGAAGACGGTAGGAGGATTGTCGATACCGTTCTCCCATGCGTAGAAGGGGAAGTTGTTCTCCCCTGCACCGGAAGCCACAAGCATAGTGGTGCCGTCACCCTTGTCGATGACGCGCACACAGGCGCTTGTGATGGTAGCGGTGGTAAATCCAGTGCAGTTGACCTCTTTTACCTCGGCAGGATCATCTACACTTATTGCAGTGATCTTTGCCGTCGCCCCGCCTATTGCGTATGGGAAATAGACATACTTGCCATCGAGAGCAAGATTCCTGTCGCCGCCATCGGGTATGCCCGCGTATTCCTTTGTCCAGAGCTGATCAATGGAATACTTGCCCCAGATACGGCTGAACGATGCTCCTGCGAAAGGAGAATTGACCAGCAGATAATAAATCTGGTCGGAGACGAGCAGGCCGTCAAGAGATGTCCCGGTAATGCGGAGAGGCACGAGGAATGTGCGGAAATTCATCATTTTTCCATCAGCTCCGAAAAGCACGGATGTCTTCAGGGTCACGTCAGAGAAAATGTCGAGGGTTCCGGCCGGAATCCTGTCGGGAGTCTGCGGAAGCACCACAAACCCTTCGGGGGCCTGGGTGTAATCGCTTCCCTTTGCTTCATTATAGGCAGCGATCAGGCTGTTGTCGATGGAATAGCTCACAGTCACATCTTCCGGGACTGCACGGTCGAGTTTGATCTTGACCTGCAACTGGCCGTTTTCATCAGCGTTCTCCTTTGCAACAACGGTGGATCCGCTGGATGCAAACCCCACGGTAGACTTCAGGAAATTGAGAGCCAACAGGTTACGGCTTTGATTGACATCCAGGCTTCCGCCGAGGATGCTGACAGGAAGAACGGCGAGATCATCCTTCACGTAAGACGCCAGCTGGTTGACATCCCAGGTCAATGTAAAACTCTGGACCATGTCGGACTGGGCGAAATGCAGCTGGTCGGTGCTGAAGTTGAAGTACGACCCAGGAATCTCCTTGTATTTGATGTCGGATTCACCGCTATCGAGATAATCAATGAGGGCAGAAGAAGACGTACCCACAATCGCCTTGGCATCACTCTGTCCTTTGCCTGACTTCAGTATGGATACGGTATAGCTGCCGGCATAGACCGATACCGGAGTGACGACATCCTCATATACGATAGAAAGTTGGTCGTCCACCATATCGTTGTTTCGGGAATCTTCAATGCAGGACTGGAGGCTTGCAACCAGCAAACCGGCAATCATCATATATTTGAAAACTTTTTTCATAGCGCATTCATTCTATTCCCAACCGGGGTTTTGCGTAAAGTTAACCATTTCTGCCAATTGTGTCGAAATGATGGGGTAGAAATAGTCCCTGTAATGGAAGTCTGCATTATCCATCGGCATGATATCGCTCACACGTTCATACAGGCCTTCGTATGTCTCGGACTGCATATTCAGAGTCCATGCCTGGGCCGGATACTCATCTTCTGCACGGAGCCAGCGGCACATATCATAGTGGCGCATGGCTTCCATGCCGAATTCGCACCAGCGTTCCTGAAGGATAAGCCAGCGCAGCCATTCCTTGTTGGTCTTGGTGATTCCGCTGATGGTGGTGCTGGCATCCGCATTTGCAAAATTGATTTCCGGATAAGCCGCCTGAATGCCATTCAGGCCGCTGCGGGCACGGACCATATCAAGATACTTGATAGCCTCGTCCACGTCCCGGGTCGTCTTCTCGTTGCAGGCTTCGGCATAATTCAGGTAGATTTCCGCAAGACGGAATGCCGGATACACATAACGTGTGGCTCCTACGAAGTCCTGTCCGGTAGCGAATGCGGTATTCGCCTTGTACCAGCGACGGCAGGCATAGCCGACCCAGTTCAGCGCCGCAGATTCGAACTTCTCGACCGGTACCGTTGCAGATGAACTCTTGTAACTTGTCCAGCGTTTCTTAATCTTGTCGCTGGGCCAATAGAAACCGTCGGGAACTATACTGGAATAGTAACGTGCATCGCGCCCGACAGTAGTCTTGTGTGCCTTGAAGGCAGGGGCCCAATCGGCATCCACCGGCTGCACATAATCCTCAACCCAACCTGTGGTTTCATAACCTGATGCCGCATCCACGATAGGGCGGGAGAAATCGTTGAATCTTCCGCTCTTTTCGTATCCGAGAACGGGATACCTGCCGCTCTCGGCCATAGGATAGGCATCAACCATTTTGAGGGTTGGTGTATAAGCCTGCAGAGGCCTGTAGGAGGTAGTCACCTCCTTGAAATCAGGAATGGTGCAGTACATGAACGATCCGGTGGCACCGATCCAGGTAGCAAAGCCTCCGTCCGAATGACCGATTCCGAGGTGCCACCAGCCCCAGATCGTTTCGCTGTTCCAGCGTTCGAAGAAAACGTTCTGATATGCCGACGCCGCCTTCTGGAAATCGTTCGCCCCCACGGTTGACTGACAGAGACTGTAACGGTTCATGTCGATCACGGCTTTGGCTGCATCAGCAGCTGCCTGCCACTTCGCGGCATCGTAATCGGCGAAAATCCGCTTGCCGGCAAGATTTGTCTTGGCCGAGAAGATGCCCGTAAGTCTTCCACCGTCCTGTCCGTTGTACAAAGGAGAAGCAGCGTATGTGAGGATACGGCTTTTGAGTGCAAGGGCCGCTCCCCTGGTAGCACGTCCGGTCCAGGAATCGTTGGCTCCGATTTCCTTGATATCGTCGGGCAGGTATTCGCAAGCCTTGTCGAGTTCAGACACCATGAAATTGATGTTTTCGTCGACTGTATTGCGGTCCAGATCCGCCCCGGCGGCATCTTCCGGCGCAAGGCTGTCGCCCCAGATGATCACAGGTCCATACTGTCGGAACAGGCAGAAATAATAGTATGCACGAAGGAATCTGGCCTCGGCACGCATCGCATCACGAACCATCTGGGTGTCTTCCTTGTCAAGGTCCACATAGTCCATGAAAATAGTGCATTGTCTGATGCCTACATACATTCTCTTCCACTGGTTGTACTCCACGACATCGCCGGAGGCAGCAGTGCTGTAGTCGCCGCTGCGCAGTTTATTGAACGGGCCGTAACCAAGGAAACCGAAGAGGCCTTCGTCGGAACGCGGAATCACGTAGCCGGCGCCTTTGTGTGTATCTTCGTCATGCGGAAGGTACGAGTACAGGTGCGCAAGATAACCTTCCGTAGTGTTTTTCTTTGCAAAAATCTCCTCAAGGTTGGCCTGATCCTGGAAATCTATGTCGAAATAGGAATCACAGGATGCGAGGAGCAGCATTGCCGAAATTATGTATATATACTTTTTCATGAGCATCAGAAATTAAGGTTGAGCCCGATACTGTAAGACCTGATGTTGGGGTACGCGCTGCCATTGGCGGTGGCAAGTTCCGGATCCCACAACTTGAACTTGGAGAGAGTCAGGAGATTGGTGCCCTGGATATATACCCTGGTTGTGGAGAGACCTATCTTCTGGCTGAGCTTCTTGGGAAGAGTATAGCCGATCTCGGCGTTTTTGAGTCGCATGAAACTCATATCCTTCTGCCAGAAAGTGGATGCCTGCTGGTTGTTGGTAACGTTTTCGAGCGAAAGGCGCGGATACTCGGCATTCGGATCCGGGTTCTGGCGTGTCCAGCGCTTCTCTGCCACATCGGCGAAAATCTGGCCTTCATATTTAATGTCGGCAGTAGCTCCGAAAAGGTTGTTGCCGGTGATTATGCGGGTAACGTGAGCGACTCCGCTGAAGAACACCGAAGCGTCGAAGCCCTTGTAACCGAGGCTGACACCGAAACCATAGTTGATTTCAGGAACGACTGTATAGCCTATCGCAACCTTGTCGTAGGTGTTGACCACGCCGTCACCGTTTATGTCGCGGTATTTGATGTCGCCGGGCTGCACCGTACCGAACTGCTGGGCCGGCCACGACGCTATTTCTTCTTTGCTGCTGAAGAGCCCTTCCGCGATCAGTCCGAACTGCTGCTGGTATGCAAAACCTGCCGTGTTCTGGTATTTCCAGATCTGGTCAGGCTGGTCGTTGTATTCAATTTTGTTGCGATTGAACGAATAGTTGGCCCTCGCCGAGACAAAAAGATTGTTGGCAAAAGTATGGTCGTATTCCAGAGTCATGTCCACACCCTGATTCCTCATCCTTCCTATATTGACATACTGGTTCACGTTGATACCCACTGCCGAAGGAGTGGATTGACGGAGAATGAATATCCCGTCACGCTTGTCGTAGAAGAAATCCACGATGTAGCGGAGATCCTTGAACAGCGTCATCTCAAAACCGGCATTGGCCTTGGTGGCTTTCTCCCAAGACACCTCCGGGTTGCCGTACTGATCGGTTGTGATACCTCCTTTCGACGTGGGAGTATCTCCGAAGAGGGCGCCTGCCGCACCGGTGTTGATGGTGGTATTGTACGCAAACCTGCGACTGTTGTCGGTAGAAATCTGGTCGCTTCCGATGTGACCGTAGGAAGCCTTGAACTTCAATGTGGTAACAATATGGCTTATTGGCTCCCAGAATGGTTCATTGCTGATCATGTAACCGAGTGCATAAGACGGGAAGAAACCGAACCTGTGCCCGGGAGCGAAGTTCTCGGAGCCATTGTAACCGAAGTTGAATTCTGCGAAATAACGGTCCTTGAACGAGTAGGTGGCGCGTCCTGCGATACCCATGTGCTTGTAGGGGAAGGCGGCGATGTAGGAAGCTCCCGGCACGTTGTTGGTACGGGTTCGCATGTTGTAAAGGAACATCGCGCCAACCCTGTGGGCATTGGCAAGCGTACGTTCATAGTTCAGTGACGCCTCAAGGTTAAGGGTATTCCAACCTGCATTGGAGCTGCTCAGTGTCATGTAGTTATTGCCTCCGCTGATTGATTCGAAAACAAGATTGCCTTCGGCATCA
>CACXKV010000014.1:0-57982 GCA_902768365.1 uncultured Bacteroidia bacterium
CCGATATCGATTATGCATGCCATGCCGGTTTTGGCTATGGTTTCGGTGGCCATGGCCTGGGCTTCACGCAGTTCGGCCCAGTTGAATTCGCCGGGGTTCTCGCTGACTGCCTTGTATCCTGCTATCTGTGTGATGTAGAAGGGGAAGTCGTAGCCCCAGAGTGAGCGCCAGTCGAGGATCATTCCCTGCATTAGCTCGCGGTAGCGGTAAGATTTTTCGGCATTGGATTCTCCCTGATACCAGATTGCGCCCTTGATGGCAAAGGGGGCCAGGGGCTTGATCATGGCATTGTAAAGAACCGTGGGCATGTTGGGCTCGCGTGCCGAAGACTTGGGCATGTCCTCAAACGACACGGAAAGCGTTACCTTCCACACGTTGTTCAGCATAATCCGGGTGCCGTCAGGGCCCTGCACATACATTATCCTGCCGTCTCCGTAGAGGCCGCCGTCTCCATGGTCATCGGTATTGCGGATGCAGATCACGCTCTTGCCGGCCTTGACCAGGTTGCCGGGGACGGTATAGGTCCTGGGGAGGTTCCAGACCGTGCCCTTGCCCACCATCTCGCCGTCCCAATAAGTCTCGTCGAAGTCGTCGATGGGGCCGAGACTCAGGGTAAGGTCCTTGCCTTCCCATGCCTTGGGTATGTCGATGGTCTTGCGGAACCAGTAGATGCCGTTGATGCGCTGCCAGATCTGCTGCACCTTGCAGGGGAGGGTGATATCCTTCCAGGACGAATCGTCGAATGATGGCAGTGCCCAGGTGGCAACCCCGGCCCTGAGGCCGGTATCCTGCACCGTGACCTTGCGGTAGAAGGCCTTGATCTCGCCGTCGAATGTGGCTGCGCGCTCTGCTTCACTGTCTGCCAGGGACCTGGTGTGTTCGATGGGCGCGGCCATCTCGGGATACATGGACAGGGCCCCGGCACTCATCCAGGCTTCGATGATTGTTCCGCCCCAACTGGTGTGGATGATGCCTACGGGCACTTTCAGCTCCTGCATCAGCTTGCGCCCGAAAAACCAGCCGGCTGCGCTGAAGTTGCGGATGCTGGTGGGGGATGATTCCATCCAGCCGTCGAAATCCGCACTGAAGTAGTCGTGCTCGCGCATGCCGGTGGCCCGTGAAACCTGAAGCACCCGGAGGCTGGCATAGTCGGAGGCGTTTTCGATGTCTTCCTGATTGGTGCGTATAGCCCTCCAGCTCTCCATAGGGATCTGCATGTTGGACTGCCCGGAGGCAAGCCAAACCTCACCCACAAGCACGTTCTGAAGGGTTACGGGCTCGCCGTCGGAGATGGTCAGGCTGTATTTCTTGAAGCTTCCCTTGGGGGTGGGGATACGCACTTCCCAGCGTCCGTCTGCACCTGCCGTGGCGGTGTAGGTCTTGTTGTTCCAGGAGGGAGTGACCTTCACAGCCGCTCCAGGCACCGCCTTGCCCCAGACCGGTGCCTGGGTGTTCTGCTGGAAGATCATATTGTCGGTGAACAGGGGAGTAAGGTCTACTTTGGCCAGCGCAGAAACCGAGGCCAGAAGGGCTGCTGCAAGTATGATGGTTTTTTTCATCAGGAATAAGGTTTTGTCAAACGTTCAAAATTACGAAAAATATTCTATTTTTGCAGTAGTGTATTAGAACCTGTTTCATATGGAAAAGATCATCGATCCTGTTCCGACCAGCCTTATCAAGGCCGAACTGACCAATGCCCGTAAGATAATGGACACCAACAAGGGCGGAAACGAGCTCTATGTTGTAGATTGCTATAATGCCCCGAATACCCTCCGGGAGATAGGCCGTATACGCGAGCTTACCTATCGCGAAGCCGGCGGTTGTTCCGGAAAGGAGGTGGATCTGGATGAATATGATTACCTGGAAAAGCCTTACCAGCAACTGATAGTCTGGGATCCCGATGCAGAAGCGATCATCGGCGGTTATCGCTATCTGCTCGGAAAGGATGTGACTTTCAAGAAGGACGGCCAGCCGAATGTGACCTCGTCCCATCTTTACACTTTTTCGGATAAGTTCATCGACGAGTATCTTCCCAAGACAATGGAACTGGGCCGCTCTTTCGTGGCTCCCGAGTACCAGAGCTCCAAGGCGGGCGCAAAGGCTCTGTTCACAATGGACAACCTTTGGGACGGCATAGCAGGCGGGCTGCTCAGCAACCCCGGCGTGGAATATCTCTTCGGGAAGATGACCATCTATAAGAGTTATAACAAGAGTGCCCGCGAGCTGATCATCCGTTTCCTGGAGAAACATTTCATGGATAAAGATGTGCTTGTCCGCCCCTATAGGCCGCTCAGGTCGCATACAGACGGGCGTCTTCTGGACCTGATCCTCAGGGAGGATGGCCTCAAGGAGGATTTACTCTGCCTTAAGGAGGCCCTGCGCAAGCTCGGCACCAGAATCCCTCCGCTGGTGAATTCCTACATCAATTCTTCTTCCACCATGAAGATTTTTGGTTCTACGGTGAATGATGAGCTTTCGGATGCAATCGAGACCGGACTGATGATACACTTCGACGAGATGTATCCGGACAAGCGCGACAGGCATATCCTGACCTTCATCGAGAAGCGTGTCCCGCGCCTCCGCAAGATTGCTGTCCGTTTCATGCCCGAAAACCATCAGGTTTCCCACGAAGTAGAATTTAAATAGCCTTCCGGCATATGCCATCCGCCGGAAGCCAGCACAAGAGTGATATTAGATTCAAGCATTCAGTGTTGTAAGAAAATGCTGAATCCTGCGAACCCCTTCCCGGATTACGTCGTCTTCCAAAGTGAATGCCAGCCTGATATAGCCGTCAAATGCATCACCGAATGAAAGCCCCGGCGTAATAGCAACGTGCTCATTCTCCAGCAGGGCGCTGCAGAAAGAGCGCGAATCAAGCCCGGTAGCAGATATGTCCACAAATAGATAAAATGTGGCATCCGGAACGGTGTATTTGATTAGCGGAGAACCTTCCAGGGAATCCAAGAGCGTTGTCCTGCGGGCACGGAACTGTTCGCGTATGGGCTCCGTGTAGGCGGATGCTCCACTGATTGCCTCAATGGCGGCCCACTGGGATATGGAACTGACGCAGACAGCCACGTTTTCCTGCATCTTTACCAGCCTCTTGATGAAATGGGAGGGGCCTACAACATAACCTACTCGCCAGCCTGTCATGCAAAAAGCCTTTGAGAAAGAGTTGAACACCACCAGATTTTCGGCCGAAGGATAGAATTCTGAAATGGAATGGAAGGGCTTGTCGTAAACCAGCGTCGAATAAACTTCGTCGGAGAATACAAACAACCCTTTTTCATCGGCAAGGGATGCTATTTGCCGAAGAATCTCATATGGATAGACGGCCCCGGTAGGATTGTTCGGAGAATTGACTACGATGAGTTTGGTCCTGTCGTTAATAAGTGTCCGAAGGTAGTCAAGGTCCGGGAGAAACCCTTCCGTAAATCTATCGGCAATAACGGGTTTCGCCCCGCACAGAAGCACATTATTCGGGCACTGAGCCCATGTGGGGCCGATAATTATTACCTCGTCACCGGGATTCAGGAGCATCCGGAATGCCAGGTGAATGGCTTCGGTGGCTCCAAAGGTCACTGCAACGTTAGTGGCTTCGGCCATTATACCTGATTTCGCAGATTCATACGCGGCAATTGCTTCTCTTAACTGCATGATGCCAGCGCTGGCAGTGTACCTTGTTCTATGCTCGCCGATACACCTTCTGGCCGCTTCGCAGATGCCTTCCGGCGTGGGGATATCCGGATCTCCCAGCGTGAAGTCCACCACATCGTCGTATTGCTGCGCAAGCGCGAGGAACTTCCGCCCCAGCGTACCGCGTATGCTCCATGAAAGATCAGAGAAATACATATTTAAACGCGTTTTTCGATATTGAAATATATGATGCTTCCCAGAGCGTCAATCGTCAAAAGTGAACGGGACTTTCTTTACATTGTCACCGTAAATCGTCCGGAAGTCGTCCCTCATGGAAATGACATGGTATCCGGCTTCGCGCCACTGCTCTCCCAACTTAAGGGCTTTCTCGCGGTTGGCGTGGTCGCGGGCTTCATCGTCGGCACTGAGCATGAAGGCCGCGGTCTTGTGCTCGGTGTTGCTCAGGCAATAGTTATGCATGGCGCTGTCGCCGCCGCTGTTGCCGAACGAGAGGACCGGCACCTTGCCTATCTCCTGGGTGATCTGCAGCACCTTGTTGGTCTTAAGGTTCTTGATAATCAGCTGGTCGGTGCGGACGAGGCTTTCCTCCTTGCCGAAAGTGTGGTTGACACCCTCTTCGTCGCCCTGGCCAGTGGATTCCAGCTTCACGTCCATTCCGATGACCCGGTTGGGGGCGATGCCGATGGCCTGGACCAGCGCGCGGCAGATGAAGCGGTCGGAGCCGGAGACGACGTAGTAGGTGAAGCCGTTGTCTTCCAGATAATCGAACACCTCAAGCATGGGCTTGTAGAAACTCTGGCCGTAGGTCATTCCTGTGAAGCCGTTCGCCGGCTTGGCTGCGTATGCTTTTACATAGGCGTCGAACTCGGCGAGGGTCATTCCGGCGTAGGCCGTGGCGGCAGCCTGTGCGTGTTTCATGTCGAAATGGTCCGGAAGCTTGGTTCCGTTTCGGACGAAATCCCGAATCTCCCTGGCGGTTTCCTTAACCTCTGCAGGAGCCCGGTCTTTATAGTCAGGGTCATCCAGCACACGGTACTCCAGAAGGTTGTATTCAAAGTACGTCGGATAGAGTTCACCAACGAAAGTGCCGTCCATATCGAATGTGGCGATTCTGTCCGCAGGCTGGATGTAATTACTGGAAGAAGGGTCCGTCACATCCTCGACATACTCCTGCAGGGCAGTAAGGGCTTCGCAGGAATTCCACAGGGTGAAATAGTTCTTCCCCGGGTCGGGATTATCTTTCGAGCATCCGACAAAGAGTACTGTCAAGATGGCTGCAAGTATGAATGTTCGTTTCATGCAGTATTGAATAAATGTTAGAAACTACGAAAGGAGTTCCTTGACTACCGTGGATATAGTCCTGCCGTCGGACTGGCCTGCGAGGGCCTTGTTCGCGGCCTTAATGTCTTCCTGAATCTGTTGTTCGAGTGTCATGGTGTCTATTTCTTATAAAAGTCCTTGGTGATTATCGGTTTCCCGTCTTCTGGACGTCAAAAGCGGCCAGGCCGAGGGTGGTCAGGTATCTGGCAACAGTGTTCTCGTGGAAGGTTAGAAGTCCGTCGATGGTAAGGCGGTACCGGGCCGTTATCTGAGCGGCCGTTATCTGGTATGTGGTGCTGTACTTCATCCGGTGTGAAATGAAGTGCAAAAATAATAATTTTATGGGAGACCAAGAAAAATGCGCTTGGTCCGTACCCTTACAGACTTTTCATCCCCTATTTTTTTAATTATATTTGTATCTGCTATGGGCGCCAAGGAGATATTGAAACAATACTGGGGCTACGATGCCTTCCGGCCGATGCAGGAGGAGATAATTTCTGCTGCGGCGGACGGGCGCGACGTGCTGGCCATCCTGCCCACCGGCGGGGGCAAGTCCGTCTGCTTCCAGGTGCCTGCCATGATGAAGGAAGGCGTTGCCCTGGTGGTGACGCCGCTGATAGCCCTGATGAAAGACCAGGTGCAGAACCTCGAAGCCCGTGGCATCAAGGCTCTTGCCATACATGCAGGGATGAACCGTTTCCAGGTGGATACCGCCCTGAACAACGCCGCCTACGGGGATTTCAAGTTCCTCTATCTCTCGCCGGAGCGCCTCGGAACAGCGCTTTTCCAATCCTATGTAGACATATTGAATGTCAGCTACATAGTGGTGGACGAGGCCCACTGCATCTCGCAATGGGGATATGATTTCCGCCCGGACTACCTCCACATCGGCAAACTCCGCGATCGCTTCGACGCTCCGGTAATCGCCCTGACCGCCACTGCCACTCCGGAGGTTGCGCAGGACATAATGGACAAGCTCCGCTTCAAGGAGAAACTGATGCTCAAGAGCAGCTTCGAGCGCCCCAACCTTAGTTATATAGTGCGCAGGTGCGAAGATAAGTTCGGCCAGCTGCTGGGGGTCTGCCAGGGAGTGAAGGGGAGCGGCATCATCTACCTCCGAAGCCGCAGGAAATGCGAGGAGTATGCAGCCATGATGAAGGCCGAAGGTGTTAGCGTATCTTATTATCATGCAGGGCTTTCCAACGAAATCCGCACTCAGCGCCAGGCGGCCTGGAAGAAGGGAGATATCCGGGTGATGATCTGCACCAACGCCTTCGGAATGGGCATCGACAAGCCGGACGTGCGCTTCGTAGTTCACTGCGACATTCCCGAGAGCCCCGAGGCATATTTCCAGGAGGCAGGCCGTGCCGGAAGGGACGGAAAACAGTCATACGCGGTGCTTCTGTGGAGCCCGGATGACGTACGCCGCCTGCATCAGCTGGACAGCCTGGGATTCCCCCCGCTGGAATATATCGAGGACATCTATCACAAGCTCCACGTCTTCTTCCAGATACCCTACGAACAGGGAATGGGCCGGCAGCTGCGCTTCGACCTGGTGGAATTCTGCAAGCACTTCAAACTGAACCAGGCATCGGTGCGGAACGCCATCATCTACCTTGAAAGGTCGGAGCATCTCAGCTATACCGAAGCGGTGGATATCAATACTCAGGTGAAGATTGCCGTAGACCGCAGGGATCTGTACGAAATAGACCTTCCGGACCAGCGAATGGTCGCTCTTCTGGAGCTTCTTATGCGGAATTATACCGGCATCTTCTCCTATCCTGTTTCGATTGCCGAGGATTATGTGGCGGCCAGCATCGGAGTAAGCATTCCGGATTTGAGGCAGCTTCTCTACCGGCTTTCGCTGGAGCATGTGATACGCTATGTCCCCGGGGACAAGAGCGACGTGATCACCCTGCACCACAATCACTTGCAGCGCGGGAATGTGGATCTTCAGCCAAAGCGCTACGAGATGCTGCGCGAGAAGAGCTCCGCGCGCACTGAGGCCATAGTCGGATACGTTTCTGAAACCGACCGCTGCCGTCAGTCATATCTGCTGGATTACTTCGGTCAGAGCGACAGCGCCCCCTGCGGCCGCTGCGATATCTGCCGTTCTTCTAATCGTTAATCTGCAGTCCGTCATAGGCGGGCTGAACATCGGAGTGTATGCCGCGCTCTGCGCAGAGCTGCCTTAGTTCTTTGCAGAACTGCGGGTGGGTAGGGAAGTGGTGGCTGAGGTGTGTGAGCCAGGTGTGCTTCGCTCCTATGCGGTCGGCAAGAGCAAGCGCTTCATCCAACGACAGATGCGAGTGATGGGGGCCGTATGTGACGGTGTTAAGCGTTACGTGCTCGAGGCCTTCCAACTTGGGTAATTCTTCTTCGGGAATGCTGCTGAGGTCTGTCAGATAGGCAATCCTGCCAATGCGGAATCCCAGTATGGGGAGTTTGCCATGTATCCCTCGAATCGGAATCACTTTCACTCCTTTGCCATCATCAACGGCATTGTCTATGTTGTCGGCCGGGGTGGGCTGCACGCTGCCGTCCGGCATACGATATCCGTAACCCACGTCGTGCACCCAGACCAGTTCCCTGTCTTCTTTGTTTGGATGAACCGCGAAAGGCTTGTTTTCGATAAGGTGAATGTGCCATTCCGGGGCACCGGGATAGCGGGGGGATGTGAACGCATAGGGATACTCGCGCTGGAGGCTTTCCAGCACACGCTGCTCGCAGTAAATCTCGGCGGCCCGCTTGTCAATATAGTTCAGTGAACGGACATCATCTATGCCGCCGGTATGGTCTTTATGATTGTGTGTGAACAGGATGGCGTCCAGATGTCCTATGCCTGCGCGCAGCATCTGGCTGCGGAAGTCCGGCCCGCAGTCTACCAGTATGTTCAGGCCGTCTGCTTCAAACAGGGCAGATGCGCGGAAACGCTTGTCGCGAGGGTCCTTGCTCGTGCACACAGGGCAGGTGCATCCGACTATCGGTACACCCAGTGAAGTGCCGGTTCCAAAGAATGTAAGTTTCATATAATAAGCTCCGTCAGTTTTCCCACCAGCGCCTCATCGTAGGGCCTGGTGATACGGATGTAATTGCCTGTGTATCCGCTCATTGAACCATCTTTCTCTTTGGACTCGAAGAGCACTCTTTCGCGTATGCCACGGTTGGCTTCCACGAACTCGCCGTGGAGTGTCTTGCAGAGTTCTTCCAGCCTTGCGACACGCTCTGCCTTGACAGGTTCGGGCACCTGGTCCGGCATGGTGGCGGCAGGTGTGCCTGGGCGTCTGGAGTAGGGAAATACGTGGATGAAGGCAGGTCTTATCTGTTTCAGGAATTCCAGTTCCTGCAGGAACAGTTCCTCCGTTTCTCCCGGAAGGCCTGCCATCACGTCTATCCCGAAGAAAACCTTAGGCTTGCCGGGGCCTTCCATCTTGTTGCGGATGTAGGCAATGCGGTCGGCAAAGAAGGCGGTGGTGTATTTGCGGCCCATGCGTGACAGGATGGTGTCGGTGCCCTGCTGCAGGGGTATGTGGAAGTGGGGCTGGAACTTCGTCCCTGAGGCTATCCAGTCGATAATCTCTTCCGTTATCAGGTTTGGTTCGATGCTGGAAATCCTCCACCTTTCTATGCCTTCCACGGCATTCAGCGCCTTCAGCAACCCCAGGAAACTATCGTCCGTTCCACGCCCGTAATCGCCAGTATTCACGCCAGTTATAACTACCTCTTTCACACCTTCAGCGGCAATCGACTCCGCCGCTTTCACAACTTCACACAGAGGCACGCTTCTGCTCCTGCCCCTGGCATATGGTACCGTGCAGTAGCGGCAGAAATTGTCGCATCCGTCCTGAACCTTCAGGAATGCCCGCGTCCGTTCGCTAGTGGAGTATGCTCCGAATACCGGCAGCGGCAGGGTGTTGTCCCCCGGGGACGTGTCCACCCCCGGAGAGAGCACCCCAAAAAGCGGGAGCTTTTCGGGGGCCCCGCTATTCGGGCAGGGGGAGGGGCCCATCGCAGATGGGAGGGGCCGGAGTGAGCGAAGCGAACGGAGTTCCCCGGCAGGCAGTAACCCTGCCGCTGCCAATGTTTCCGAAACAACTAATGATTTTTCAGTGGCAAGGAAGACGCGGGAAACGCCGGGAATGGCGCGGACCTCTTCGGGTTTCATCTGGGCATAACAGCCGGTGACTATGATACGCGCATCGGGATTGATGCGGTGCACTTTGCGGATTTCGCCGCGGGACTTCTTGTTGGAAGTTTCGGTTACAGTGCAGGTGTTGATGAGGTAGATGTCGGCCTTCTCGCGCCAGGGAACTACCTCCAGCCCGGCTTTGCGAAAACCCCGCTCCCAGGTTGCAGTCTCTGCAAAATTCAGTTTGCAGCCAAGTGTGATGAAGGCTATCTTCATTGTTCGGATCCTCCGCTTAGCGTTATGCGTGCGCAGTCTACCGGCCCTCCCAGAGGAGGATTCAGTTTGGAGACGCTGATTTCGAATTCTTCCAGTATGGGGAAAGCCTCCTCGATGGCATCCCGGATGCGCCCGGCCACGTTTTCGATAAGGTTCGAAGGCTGTTTCATCTCTGCGGCAACGATGTCGTAGATTGCGCCGTAATCCAGGGTAAAGGACAGGTCGTCGGTCTGGATGGCGGTCTCAGGATTCACCGGGCAGCGGAAATCGACTACATATTCTCCGCCCTTGACCCTTTCTTCGGGGAAGCAGCCATGGTAGGCTTTGAAGCGCATCCCGAGAAGTTCTATTTTGCCAGAAGAAGGAATACACATGGTCTTTTTCCGATTTGAGGGTTATTTTTGCGCCAGGAGGCTACTGTGTCGGTGTGGATGAATGCGTCGGGAAGGGTGATATCTGCAGCGATGCAGAGGCGTGTGGCAGGGGAGAGTTGCTCCAGGAGGTCCTTCAGCAGGGAATCGTTGCGGTAGGGGGTTTCTATGAAGATCTGAGTCTGATGCAAGGCGGCGGAGTCTTTTTCGCAGCGTCGTATGGCTGCGCGGCGTTCGTCGGTTTTTGCAGGGAGATATCCCCGGAAGGCGAAACTCTGGCCGTCCAGGCCGGAAGCCATGAGCGAGAGCATGAGGGAAGAAGGGCCGACCAGAGGCACTACGGTGATGCCGTGCCGGTGGCAGAGAGCCACCAGTGCGGCTCCCGGATCCGCCACGGCAGGAAGCCCCGCTTCGGAAATCAATCCTACATCTCCGTTTTCGAAAAGGCTGGCAAAGCCTTCCACTTCAGAGGCCGGGGTGTGCTCGTTCAGCTCGTGGAATTCCAATTCACCGATATGCCCTTTCAAGCCGGCTGCAGAAAGGTAGCGCCGGGCCGTCCTGGTCTCTTCCACAACGAAGGTCCTGATCCCCTTCAGCACTTTCAGGGTGCCCTCCGGAATCACTTCCAGAGGATCGTAATCCCCGAGCGGGGAAGGTATCAGGTATAGTTTCCCTTTATTCATCTGCTTCGATGGTTATTGTCTGTTTTTCTTCCGTCAGGCTGGCTTCGCGGTTGATCTCCTGCCGTTTCTTGCGGCTGATGAAAAGGCTGCGCCAGAATTCTTTCCACTTGTTGAATTCCCTCTGGTAGGTGATGCCGACGCCATTGCGCTGTGAGTAGTCGAGGTAGCTGGTGTATTCGTCGGCGGAATGCGAGAATAGATTGAGGCGAAGCTCTCCCGGCTTGTCCAGTTTCACGTCTATGTCGAGATCCCCGACCATGTCTCCGTTCGGGTTGGTCGTGGTGCTGTACTGGCGGTTGCCGAAAGAACCCCGCACTTCGACCCGGTTGTCGAAGAGCTCGGTGCTCACCGACACGTCGTAGAGGTCTGTGCCGCCGGCATTCTGTTGGTAGCCGACACCCAGGTCGACAGGGATATCCATCCTGTTGAGAAGGTTGCTTAGCTGCCTGGACATCATTTCGCTCACATTTGAGAACACCAGGTTGGTGTTGTTTACAATACCGGACTGTTCTCCTTCGAGGAAGGATCCCGTAATCAGCAGGGCCAGGAACTGCTTCTGCACCTTGTCTTCGGTGTTCAGGGCGCTTTCCACCTCGGATTTGGTGGAAGGATCCAGGTCGGGGATATCTATGGAGAATCCTACCTTGGGCGAACTGATCTTGTCTGTGATGCTGATTCCGCAGTTTACCATGCGTCGCGTCTGCACGGAAGAAGTGTCCGCGAGGAGGCGGTTGATGGAAGTACGCAGAGAGTAGGATGCGTTGATGTCCAGTTCGCTGTTCATCACGTCTCCTCCGAACTTGATGCTGCTGCCGTTTTCGATGTTGAAGTTCTTGCTGACGATTCCAGGTAGGGCAAAGTGGTATTTACCGTTGGAGATGTTGTAGTCGCCGGATACATCCAGGAGTTTGCGCGCGGAATTCATTTCAAGGACCAGCTGGCCTGAACCTCTGGCTGTTAGGAAGTTGTCCCCGGTGTTGTCCAGCTCGAGCACGGCCTCAAGGTCCGGCGTGGCATTTATGCGGGCATGTGCCGTGAAGTTGGAGGCAGAGGTCTGTTTGCGGGTCGCCACCTGCTGGAGTATCTCGTTGAGCATCTCCTCATAGGGGTCGATCTCGACAACGGTATGGTCCGTGAAGGTCAGCAGGTCGCCGACACTTGCGGAAGAAGCTCCTCCGAGGGATACATGCATGGTGCCCGCCTTGTTGGTGAAGATGTCGGCGTCCATGTTGATGGCATCCAGAGGCCCCGTCAGATAGGCATTTCCGCTGATGAAAAGGTCTCCATACACATTGCCGCCCTTGTTCCCGAAAACCATGAGGTTGTTGAGGGCAAGGTCGGTATCGAGCCTGAAGTCCTTGAGCTCCTTGAAGAGCAGGCCTCCGTTAAGGATTCCGAATCCGCCCTGAGGGTCCGTGATATTGAAGTTGTCGAAGTGAAGCCCTTGGTTGTCGATATGGAAAGGCCCGCCCAGCTTATAGTCTACGCCGGTGTATGCGATTTTAAGTTTTCCTCCCTCAATCCTGGCGCCGTCGCTGCTGAGGGCCAGGCTGTCCAGATTGCCGCGGGCGTTGAAACTGCCGCTCAGGCTGCCTCCCAGGTCGGTCAGTGCTTCGGGGAGCAGGGGAGACAGAAGTGCCAGATGCAGCCCGTCAGCAACTGCGCTTGCATCCAGAGTCTTTCTGGAGATACCGTAGTTGGCCTTTATGTTGAGGGCATCCATGCCATCGTTTATATCCCGAACGAAAGCACTCACCTTGTCTTCAGCCTTGTCCCATACCAGAGCCATGCGGAGCGACCCGGCCTCTTCCCCGCCGACGGCTAGGGAATCGCAGCTCAGGTTAACCAGACCCATCACATCTCCTTTTAGAGGGGAGGAAAGGATTCCCCGGCCGGACGTGCGCCCGCCGAAGCCGTAATCTTTCCCCGTAAAGTGGTTTATGATGCTCATGTCCACATTGTCTATGCCGACTATGAGCGTGTCTGCCTTGCTTCTGGATATGCCTCCGTTTATCTTTATTGACTGGTCTCCGTTAACGATGGAGAAGTTGTTGAAACTGGCCTCTCCGGAGCGGTAGATTATGTCGGATTCTGCCAGGTCCCACTGGGAATCTTCGAATCTGACATAGGATGAAAGCGGTTTTGCATACACCGTGAGAGTGTCGGTGGCATCCCTTTCTATGTTTCCGGCCAGGTATAGCTCTCCCACGTTGTCCATGCCGGAAATGTTATCGTAGTGGAAGCTGAGGAAGAAACTGTCGCCCTGGGCGAAGGCGATCAGGGCGCTGTTCACGAATCCTATCTGCCCCATCCTGAGTTCATCGGTCAGCAGCGAAGCATTCACGCTGCCTCCCTGATTATCCACAATGATGTCCAGGCCCTTCAGGTAGTTGGTCATGTAGGCCAGCCTGGAGGAATGCACCGTGCCGGAAAGGTCCCCGTTGGACATCTTGAGGTCTATCTTGGTAGAGTCGGAAATGTACATTCCCGGCTTGATGAAAGACAGGAGGTCCCGGCTGTCGTGGAAGTCTACGGAGATGTCGTAGCTGGCCTTGGGGTCGCCTTTGTCCTTGTCTTTACGGCTGTAGAGGGAAGGCAGTTCCCGGCGTGTGGTCACGCTCTGAAGGTCGTTGATCAGGTCCATTATACTCCTGTTCCCCACGTATCCGGCATCCATGAAACTGGAAGATATCTGGGCGCGGCTGGTGCTTCCGTTGGTGTGCGAGCCGGCATAGATATCGCCTATGTACTTGACCCCGTTGTCGTTTTCGAGGGTGAGGTCATAGATGTTGAAATCGCCGAGCAGGTCCCCCCGGGGGATTTTCATAAGGTTTGCATTCAGCTGGGCCGATACCTTGGAGGTGCCTCCGCGGGTGTCCAGATTCAGGGCTTCCAGATCGGCGTATCCGACATTTGCAGAAAACTTGTAGAGTGCGTTCTTCGTCTTGGGAGACAGGTTGAATATGCCCTGGAATATGAAATTGAGGTTGGGATCCGCACAGATGATCTTTCCGTCGAAGGCATTGTCGGAATAAGTGCCTGCGGCGGCAATCCCGGTGTAGTCGTAATCATGCAGGCCGAGGCGGTCTACCATCAGGGAATCCACCTTGACTGAGATGTTGTCTTTGTCGAGCACGGCTTTGAATCCGGTATTCGCCGTCACCTTTCCTATGAGTTTCTGGTTGATGATGCGCCCGAGTGCAAGGTTGTGGGTACTGACGGTGCCGCCGACTTCGGTTCCCTGAGTCTTGCTGGTAAGATCCTTTATGCTCAGGTCGGCATTTGCCGTGCCTGCACCGGTACGGATTTTTCCGTTGGCGGCAAGCTTGTTAAGTGTGCCTTTAGCCTTTCCGCTGAAAGATATCTTCTGCCCCCTGGCGTAATTGTCCAGTTTTACCGGTTTCCCGGTCATGTGGCTTGCAAACTTGCTGACTCCCTCGGTGGTAAAATCGAGTTTGTCTACCTTTGCGTCCAGAAGCATGTCTTTCGTAACGGTGATGCCTGTGAGCCGGCATGTAACATCTCCCGTAACTCCCCCGTACAGGTCGGTGAACTTGAGCCGGGAGATGTTGAGGTCACTCACATATCCATCGGCCTCGATCTCATCCACGTTCAGCAGGAAGTCCATGTCGTCCAGCCTGCCAAGGGAGAATTTGGATATGGTCTTGGAGGAGATGATGCTCCCTTTCGCGACCTTCAGTTTCATGCGTATGGCCCTGCAGTAGTTCTTGTAGGCCCTCGGCCCTGTGGTTGTCATGGAATAGAGGGGAGCCCGCATGTCGGTGTAGGAATCGACGATGTGAATGTCCCTGATCTGGGTTACTCCGTGGCTGACATTGACCCGTGCGCTGACTTTCGCATCGGCCCCGCATTTTTCTACCACCTCGACGTTGTCTACGTTCAGGGAAAAGAGCCCGTCTTTAATGCTGAGGTTATGTGCTGTGAGGGTGCTGATCCGTGCATCCAGGTTGTCGTAGTTGATGGATGTAGGGGTGCATGGCTTGGGGGCATTCCTGAACTCGGACATCCTGAAACGTATGTTCTCTCCGTAAATGCGGGAAATGCTGACAGGCAGCCCGGCGGAGGTGCTGTCCTTGTCTTCTGCTCCCAGCACCCTGCTGATATTCATGAAGCCTGGGGCGTCCGGCTCCATGGCCAGGAAGAAATCAGCATCCCGCACTTCCACCCTGCTCAGGTGCAGGCCCTTGCGTTTGAGGAGCATGCCGGTGGAGACGTTGCCCCGGATTTCCCTGGCAAACAGGATGGTATCGCAAGTGGTGTTGCCTGTATTCTCGGGGTCTGTGTATGGATTGTTGTCCAGCAGCAGCACATCCCTGAGGGCGATTGTGCCGGGGGACTGGAAGTCGACGGACGAAAAATCCACCTTGCCTCCGATCTTGCCTGCGCTTCGCTCCAGGAATTCGCGGACGAGGCGGGATTGGACGGAGGGGGACTGCACGGCAACTGCAGCCGTTGCCAGCAACAGTACTATGAATCCGAAGATCCGGGCGGATATGTCACTATTCCTTTTCGTCAGTGTACAATTATACTAATCTACAAAAATAAGAAATAATGCTTAAATTTGCATGCTCAAAACAGGTGAAATGGACATTATTTTAGGAATTGAGTCCTCTTGCGACGATACTTCGGCGGCCGTTATCTCCGATGGATGGCTTCTTTCTAACGTGATTGCCAGCCAGGATGTGCACAAGGCTTATGGAGGCGTTGTGCCGGAACTGGCTTCCAGGGCGCACGAGCAGAATATAGTCCCGGTTGTCAGCGAAGCTTTGTCGCGGGCCGGCATTTCCGCTTCGGACCTTACTGCCATAGCATTCACACGCGGACCGGGCCTGCTCGGATCGCTGCTCGTAGGCACCTCTTTCGCAAAGGCTCTCGGCCTTGCTCTTGATATACCGATAGTTGAAGTAAACCATCTTCAGGGGCATATCCTTGCGGGGTTTGTCAAACAGAAAGATAAGCCCGTAGTGCAACCCTCCTTCCCTTACCTGTGCCTGCTGGTTTCCGGTGGCAATTCCCAGATCGTGAAGGTGAATTCTCCCCTGGACTTTGAGATTCTTGGGCAGACAATAGACGATGCTGTGGGTGAAGCTTTCGACAAGTGCTCCAAAATGATGGGGCTGGGATACCCTGGCGGGCCGGTAATCGACAGGCTGGCAAAACTGGGAGATCCGGAGCGTTTCAAGTTCGCGAAGCCGCATATTCCCGGGCTGGATTACAGCTTCAGCGGCATAAAGACTTCGCTGCTGTACTTCGTGCGGGACGAAATTGCCAAGGATCCCGATTTCATGGAAAAGAATAAAGAAGATATATGCGCTTCGTTCCAGAAGACACTCATCGACATCCTCCTGGATAAACTGATCAAGGCCTCGAAGCAGACCGGAATACGGGAGATAACCATAGGCGGCGGCGTGTCGGCGAACAGCGGGCTCCGCGACCGTATCGTGGCGGAAGGCCGCAAGCGTGGATGGAACACCTATCTTCCTGAATTCAAGTTCACTACCGACAATGCTGCCATGATAGCCATCGCCGGGTATTATCATTATCTGGCGGGAGAGAGAACGGCGCTTGATGTGGCACCGGTTTCTAGGATATCAGATTTTTAGCTGCTGACTGCCCTGCGAGCAGGCCTGTTGCGAAAGCGCAGTGAAGGTTGTATCCGCCCGTATCGCAGTCGGCATCCAGCACTTCTCCGCAGAAGTACATGCCCTTTATCTTCCTGGATTCCAGGGTTTTGGCCACAACGTCGTCTGTGCTCACGCCTCCTGCCGTGACCACGGCACGCTCGTAGCCGACGTATCCTTCTATGTCGAAAGTCCACTCTTTCAGGCATTTGGCTATGGTCGGGAGGTTAACCCAGAGTTTGGTTTCCGTGCGGCTCTTGCGCTCCAGTGTCATGATTCCGGGATTGGCTGCGACGAAACCCTGGATGAGTTCCCAGGGCATCAGCTTTCCAAGCAGGATGCGGCATTTCTCCTTTTCGCGGACTCCGCGGCTCCGGGGATCCTTATCTATCTGCATCCAGAGTTCCTTGACTCGGGCGGTGAGTTCGGGCAGCGGCACTCCGGCCTTGAGGTCCATGGAAAGTTTCACGCGGGAGCCGTTGATCAGGGCCTTGACTGCCTTTCGGCTGAGTTGGAAGCCGATGGGGCCCTCTATTCCGCCGTCTGTGAAGTCGATGTCGCCGAATTCGCTTCCGGCCTGCGTGCCTTCTATGAAGAGTTGCACGCCTATGTTTTTCAGCTGGACGCCTTTCAGCTTTTCGCCCAATTCGGTCAGCGGCGTGGCCCTGTCGATATGACGGTCAGCCTCGGGGGTAGCAAGTTTGTAGCCGCGGGGGACCAGGGCGGTAAGCGAAGGAAAGAGGGGGGTGATGGTATGGCCTGCGGCAGATGCGAAGCGGTAGCCGTCGCCTGTTGAACCCGTTCCGGGGTATGAAAGCCCGCCGGTGGCAATTATCAGGCACTGGCAGGTCCAGTTACGACCGTCGGCGGTGGTGATGTTGAAAGGGTCGGTGGTTACGCTCGAAACCTCTGCATCACTTTCAATTTTGACACCGACTCCGTGACAGGCACGGACCAGGGTGTCGATCACGTCGGTGGAGTGGTATGATGCCGGATAAGCCCTGTCGCCCCGCTCGATGACGGCTGGCATGCCTGCAGCTTCGAACCATTCCACCAGCTTAGCGGGAGTAAGGTTGAAAAACGCCGGCTTCAGGAAATTGGGATTTGTACGGATGTGCGGACTGAATTCATTCCAATCCTTGACATTCGTGAAATTGCAGCGCCCCTTGCCGGTAATCATTATCTTGCGCCCGGGACGGGGCATCTTCTCCAGCAGCGTTACCGATGCGTCGCTGCCGGCGGAAACCAGTGCCGAGGCAGCCCCGTATGCGGCCATCAGACCGGCTGCGCCTCCGCCTATGACTATGATATCAGACTTCATTGCACAAAAAAAGGGAAAGCTTAGCACATCGCACCGCTACAACCTCTGACCCTTGCTGCATTCCTGCCCTGGGGGAGTTGGGAGGGAGCTGGTCGTGTACGACTTTCCCGTCGGCAAATATAAGAAAACTTTCTTAAATACTGTCAAAGATAAGGGGAAGGATGTCGTCAACTTTGTCGAACTTCCATATTTGTCCGTCTCCGATCATTATTACGGACATGGGCTTTCCCCCCTTCAGCTGATACTGGGCCATGACTTGGCGGCATGCTCCGCAGGGAGTTGCCGGGGCCTTTGCGAGGCGGCCCATAACTCCTCCGGCAATTGCCAGCGAAACCATTGCCTTGTCCGGATATGTGGCTCCCGCATGGAACATTGCGGTGCGTTCTGCACAGAGCCCGGAAGGGAATGCGGCATTCTCCTGATTGGCTCCCTGGACGATGGCGCCGTTGCTAAGCCTCACGGCCGCACCCACATTGAAGTGGGAATATGGAGCGTAAGAACCCTTCATGGCATCTATTGCCGCTTCGGCAAGTTCGCGGTCTTCTTTGCCCAGTTCTTCCAGCGAAGTGTATTCGTGGAACTTGATATTGATTTGTTTGTCGGTCATAATTCAGCGTTACAACTTTCAAATATACAAAAATATTGCGAGAATAATGCTAAATTTGCACGATATGAAGATATGCGTAGGACTGTCCGGCGGAGTAGACTCCAGCGTCGCCGCCCTGTTGCTGAAGCGGCAGGGATACGACATTTTTGCCATGTTCATGCAGAACTGGCATGATGCCGATGCCACCTTGCATGGGGATTGTGAGTGGGAGGAGGATAAGTTCGTGGCCGAAATGGTGGCCCGCAAACTGGAGATTCCCTTTTACTTCGTAGACCTGAGCAAAAGCTACCGCCAGCGTGTGGTAGACTATATGTTCGATGAGTATTCCAAAGGCCGTACTCCTAATCCGGACGTGCTGTGCAACAGGGAGATAAAGTTCGATGCCTTCCTGAAAGTCGCGCAGAAGATGGGCGCGGATATCGTTGCGACAGGGCATTATTGCCGGAAGGAGGCGATTGAGAATGGATTTCGCATCCTGGAAGGCGTGGACCCCGGCAAGGACCAGAGTTATTTCCTCTGCCAGCTAAGCCAGGAGCAGCTTTCCAAGGCAATCTTCCCCATCGGCGGCATGCTGAAGAGCGAGGTTCGTGCTTTGGCAAAGGAGGCGGATCTGCCTTCGGCCGACAAGAAAGATTCCCAGGGCATATGCTTTGTCGGAAAGGTGGATCTTCCCACTTTTCTGCAGCAGAAGCTGAAATCCGTCGAGGGAGATGTGGTGGAGGTATTCCCCGCTTTCTATGAGTCGGATCCCCTCTATCAGCGCCAGCGGCAGATAGTCGCCGGCCTGCTGAAAGATGGCTTTGAAGGCCCCCTGCCGATGATTTCCCATTATATCTCGGAGGATAAGGCTACACCCGTGGAGGATTCGCATCCTTTCGACATGACCAAGATTGAGTCCTGCCCGGAGGAAGACCTGCGCACCCTGGCCACCCCTCTGAACTACAACTCCATCCGCTTCGAGACCGAAACCTACCGTTCCGGCAAAAAGCACGTGAAGAAAACCCGCTGGAAGGAGAATCCTTTCGGGAAGATAGTGGGGCGGCACGAGGGCGCACAGTTCTATACCATAGGCCAGCGAAAGGGCTTGGACATAGGGGGGCACAAGGAATCTATCTTCGTGATATCCACCGACATAGACAGAAATATCATTTATGTGGGCGAAGGCCATACCCACCCCGGGCTTTCCAGGCTGTGCCTGCGCATTGCCCCGGATGAGCTTCATTGGATCAGGCCGGACCTGGAGATGGCCGTAGGGGAGTCCCGTCGTTACCGCGTTCGCATCCGCTACCGCCAGCCTCTGCAGGACGCGACCCTCTTGCGCCGGAATGACGGTCTATATATTATGTTCGATGCCGCACAGCGAGGCATTACCCCAGGCCAGTTTGCCGTGTGGTATGCCCATGACGGCGAAATGATAGGAAGTGGAGTGATATGAAAGAGTTTGAAATCAGTTGCCCCCTGACGCGGGAACCGCGTCTGAAGGAGATAGAAGCCAAGGCCGGAGGGCTGCAATGGGTGGCCGTCAAGCGTTCAATCGACGCCCGCAAGGAGCCTGTTTGGCGCTACCGCTACGAGGCCTATGCCCCCGGGGAATATCAGCCTTATCAACTTGCTGAATATAAGGACGTTTCAGCGGCAGAGCCCGTGATTGTCGTGGGTGCCGGCCCCGCCGGAATGTTTGCTTCGCTGAAGCTTCTGATGCTGGGCCTTAAGCCCGTGATCCTGGAACGTGGGAAAGATGTCCATGCCCGAAAGTTCGACATGGCTAAACTCTCTCAGACCGGGCTCGTGAATCCGGATTCCAACTATTGCTATGGCGAAGGTGGAGCAGGCGCTTTTTCGGACGGGAAGCTTTACACCCGTTCCTCCAAACGTGGAGACATACGTGAGGTGCTGCAGCAACTGGTGGATTTCGGAGCTTCGAAAGACATCCTCATAGATGCTCATCCTCACATAGGATCCGATAAACTGCCGCTTGTGGTAGAGAACATCCGTAAGTGCATTCTCGCCCACGGTGGAGAATATCACTTCGATTCGCGGGTGGTTTCCATTGAAGGTGAAAGCGGTGCGTTCAGGGTCGGCACAGCCGATGGCTCAGTCTACTCCGGTAAGGCTGTAATCCTGGCTACAGGCCACTCTGCCCGCGATGTTTATGAGATGCTTGCGGCTCGGGGAGCTGCCCTGGAAGCCAAGGGTTTTGCGATGGGAGTGCGGGTTGAGCATCCTCAGGAAAAGATAAACTGGTCGCAGTATCACGGCACATGGAAGCCTGGTGTTCCCGCTGCCGAATATTCTTTTGTGGAGCAGCAGGATGGCCGCGGAGTCTTCTCTTTCTGCATGTGCCCCGGAGGTATCCTGGTGCCATCTTCCACCGAGCCCGGCACTGTCGTGCTCAATGGCATGAGCAACTCTGCCCGCAGCGGCAAGTTCGCTAATGCCGGGGTCGTGGTGCAGATTGAGCCGGAAGATGTTCCCGGAGATTCGGCTTTCCGCCTGATGGATTTCCAGCACTCTGTGGAAAAGAAGATGTATGACTTCTGTGCTGCCAACGGTGCTGAGAATCCTATGGCCGCCCCAGCGCAGCGCATGGAGGATTTCTGCCTCGGCAAGATCAGCAAGAAGATGCCGGAAACCACATATCATCCCGGCGTGGTGTCCGCTCCGCTCCATGAGTTGCTTCCGCCGATGATTGCGGACCGTCTGCGCAAGGTTTTTCCGAGGGTCAAGATACGTAACTATTATACTAATGCCGCCTTGCTCCTTGGTGTCGAGTCCAGGACTTCTTCCCCCGTCCGCATCCCCCGCGACCCCGAAACCCTTGAATATGTTTCCATGCCCGGGGTCTACCCTTGCGGAGAGGGCGCGGGCTATTCCGGAGGCATTGTCTCATCGGCCATAGATGGCATTCGCTGTGCGGAGGCAGTTGCAAATGGCAGATAATTACCTGGAAAACAAGATGGCTGAGTTCCGTGAAGGCAGGACGGTGGTTCGCCGCCCGTCGGCTTCGCTGGAATCATTGCTGAATGCTGTGGCTGGTACCGGAGGGGAGACCCTTCCGGAACATCTAACAGGGGGTTCCACCCCCTCAAACACCCCCGCGGCTCCCGGCCTACCGACATCGCCTGACGGATCCGTCCCGGCCTCCGCCGTGCGTCCTGAGGGCCGCAGAGAGCCCATTATGCCAGCACAAGTGCAGGCGGTGCTGCGGGCGGGAACCATAATAAAAGAATCCGAATCTTTTAGGTACGAGACGGACGAGAAGGAGGGGATGATACGGGTGCTGGGGCCTACGTCTCCGAGGCGGTACCTGCTGGAGGCGGGCGAAGTAATTATGGCGATGCGGCTGAAAGCAGCCGAACTGCACCTGCAATGCGCTGTGGAATACCTTCCGGAATCGACAACTCCGGCAAACCCTTTGATTGCAACACTTAAATTATATAAATAACCAATTTCTGTAATGGACAAACGAATTGCTTTGAATCCCAACCAGGTGGTTTCATTTCTGGAAAAGTCTCCGGAGACCTTCACCCGTGAGGATATGCTCAATTTTATCTGCGAAAAGAATATACGCATGATAGACTTCATGTATCCGGCAGAAGACGGACGCGTGAAGACGCTCAATTTTACTATCAATAACCTTGAATACGCCGAAACCATCCTCACGGAAGGTGAGCGTGTGGACGGATCCAGTCTTTTCCCTTCTTTCATAGAGGCAGGGAACAGCGACCTGTATGTGATTCCGCGCTATCGCACCGCATTTGTGGATCCCTTCAACGAAATACCGACCCTGTGCTTCCTGTGCAGTTTCTTCAATAAGGACGGTGAGCCCTTCGACTGCGCTCCCCATGCTACGCTGATGAGGGCCGAGAAGGCATTCGAAGAGTCTACAGGCATGCAGTTCGAGGCAATGGGTGAACTCGAGTACTATGTGATATGCAACGAAGATCCGCTTTTCCCTGCAACCGACCAGAAGGGGTATCACGAGAGCGAACCCTTTGCGAAGTTGAACGACTTCCGCCGGGACTGCATGGACCATGTGGCAAAGACAGGCGGCCAGATAAAGTACGGGCACAGCGAAGTGGGGAACTTTACCCTGGACGGGAAGGTGTATGAGCAGAACGAGATAGAATTCCTGCCGAATCCTGTAGTGACAGCCGCAGACCAGCTGCTCCTTGCCAAGTGGGTTATCCGCAACCTTGCATTCAAGTACGGGCTGGACGTGAGTTTCGCCCCGAAAATAACCACCGGCAAGGCGGGTTCGGGAATGCATATCCACATGAGGCTGATGAAGGATGGCCGCAATGCTACGCTTGGGGCGGATGGACGCCTTTCCGAAGAGGCCAGGCGCGCTATCGCGGGTCTTATGGAGATGGCCCCTTCCATTACTGCGTTCGGCAACAAGAATCCCACATCCTACTTCCGCCTTGTGCCTCATCAGGAAGCTCCTACGAATGTTTGCTGGGGGGATTGCAACCGTTCCGCACTGGTGCGTGTGCCCCTGGGCTGGAGTTCCGGCACGGATATGTGCTCCAAGGCTAATCCTGTTGAGCAGCCTGCCGACCATGATACTACAGCCAAACAGACCTTCGAGATGCGCAGCCCCGACTGCTCTGCGGATATTTATCAGTTGATGGCCGGCCTGTGCGTTGCCGCCAGGAAGGGGCTTGAAATGCCCCGCGAGAAGGCTCTTCGCATAGCAGAGGAGAAGTATGTAGATATGGACATCCACAAGAGCGAGAATGCGGCCCGTCTCGCAACGCTGGAGCAGCTGCCGACCTGCTGTATGGAGAGTGCAGACTGCCTTGAGAAGATGCGTTCGGTTTATGAAGAGGCGGACGTGTTCCGTCCCCGCATGATCGACGGTATCCTAAAGGCCCTGCGTTCATACAATGACGCATCGCTTCACCACGATGCACGCAACGACACAAAACTTATGCGTCGCCTAGTTGCCCAGTATTTCTATTGCGGGTAGGGCTGATTCTGCCCCTAGCGAATCGCCTTTTCCTCCATGGGCCAGCCTGTGAGGGAGGATACGTAGGGGATGAAGTTGTGTGCTATTTTCAGTTGGGCGGGGTAAGCAGGATGACCTGCGGACCCCGTTTCCGTTACAAGGAACGCCTTGCGGAAGATTCCTGTGCAGGCAACGTTTTTCATGCCGGCCTGCTCCACAGCTGTCTGCACATATTCGAAGACTTCTATTCTCGGTGCTGCGCAGAGGATAGGATGGTCTTCTCCATAGAAGGCTTTGATCTCCTTGAGAAGCTTTATGTAATCTTCCGTGAAAGCACGTTTTGAAGGCTGACGCTGGCGGGAGAAGTCGTTTTCTCCCAAGTATATGACCGTAATCGCCGGTTTTACCTGGAATGCGGAGGGTTGCCATTTGGGACTGTCGGCATCTTTCTGGTCGGAGGAATCGAAAATGCGAAGATAACGGTCTACCATGGTGTAGCCGCGTCCGCCGTCGTTGTAATTGCGATTCACTCCCTGGCCTGAATGGGCAGCAACCAGGATGTCGGCATCGAAATACCTGCCCAGGATTGCTGCATGGGTGTGGTTCTGGTTTTCATCTTCCGGACGGAAAGGGTCGGAAGGCTTACTGTTCTCTGCACCGTAACCGCAGGTGAAGGAATCGCCGATAAACTCGATTACACGGTTCTTTACCGGGGCGGCCTGAAGGAGTTTTTCGGCTTTGAAGCCGTGGATGGTAACGCGGCCCTGGCTGGCCTCGGTGCGTTTCTGGAGTATTATGGTATGCTGCCTGGGAGCCTTTTTGCCGTATCTTGCCTTAAGGATGTCGGCGTCGCAGAGCACCAGGGTGGTGTCCCCTTTGGCTGTGATTATCCGGTCGGCGTCTTTCGAGAATGGGCCGTCCAGCCATACGTTGAACCAATCTCTTCCGCTGTCGGAAAGATTGACAGAGAGGTAATCGCCTTCAAAGGCGATGCGGATGTATGAGCCGGTCCAGTCGAAAGAAACGTCATTCCCCTCGGTGAATGTGCGTGCAACATAGGTGATGCGGCTGTCGTTCGCGGGAAAATCGTTGATTTTTGGCGCTGCCGAGACATTCGCACAGAGCAGAATGGCCAATACAGAACAATAAATACTTCTCATCATGATGCAAATGTAGTTATTTATTGCGAAAAAGGCAGCCGTCCGGCCGCCTTTCGAGCCACTTGGCAGATTTGAACTCCCGACCTGCGCGTTACGAATGCGCTGCTCTACCGCTGAGCTAAAGTGGCATACCGTCCACTGGGAACGGGGATGCAAATATAGTTATTTTTTGCGATTCTCAAACTTGCCCGCCAGATTAACCAGCACGGAACCAAGTATTCCGGCACACAGCGAGCCCATCAGGACTGCAATCTTGCCCATATCCCGCATTTCATGCGCAGTACTCAGGCCGTCAAAGGACAGGGTGTCCACAAAGATCGACATCGTGAATCCTATTCCTCCGAGGCAGGCAACTGCAAAGAACATAGGCCATGTGGCCTTGGCAGGCATCTCGCCGACCTTGCACTTGATGGCGATCCAGCTGAAAAGGGTGATCCCTATGGGCTTGCCGAGCACGAGCCCAAGGAACACACCCATGCTCACACTGCCCAGGAGCGCATCGTAGTTAAACACGTTGAAGTAGCTTGGATCCGCTATTTCCACACCGGCATTCGCCAGGGCGAACAGAGGCATTATGAGGAAATTGACCCAGGGGGACAAGGCAACTTCGAGACGGTAAGTCATATCCATCGAGCCCTTGCCTATCTTGCCCAGTTTCTTGAGGCAGTGGCGCTGGGGGCCGTTGGGGAATGCATTGGAAGGCACGTCGGAGAACTCGTTGAAGCGCCTGGTATACTTGAGCCACCTGTGCTGGAACTGCGACTTGTTGTAGCGCGGAGTGGAAGGGATCAGGAATGCCATCACGACCCCGGACATGGTTGCATGGATGCCGGAATAGTAGAAGAGCACCCAGACCACCAATGCCAGCATCAGATAGGGGAATACACTCTTTTCTCCCAGTTTTTTGAGAAGGAAGATGAACAGGATGACAAGCAGCGCAATGCCAAGAAGGTTCATGCGTATGGCACCTCCGTAGAACAGTGCAACCACCAGGATGGCAATCAGGTCGTCCGCGATGGCGAGGGCAGTGAGGAACACCTTGAGCGATACGGGAACCTTGTCCCCGAGGACTGACAGTATGCAGACTGCGAATGCTATATCCGTTGCCGTCGGGATTCCCCATCCTGAGGCCGCCAATGTGCCCTGGTTTACGAGGGTGTATATGGCTGCGGGGGCAACCACACCGCCGAATGCAGCTATCACAGGCAGCAGGGCTTTCTTGGGGGAGGACAACTCGCCATACGCGATTTCCCGCCTGATTTCAAGGCCTACGGTGAAGAAAAAGACCATCATCAACACATCGTTGATGAGCTTTTCTACAGTCATATCCCTTGGAATGTAGACGTTCAGCGCTCCGTCCGGGCTGGCTACATGAAGGGTGAAGGCGGTGTTCAGAAAATCGTTATAAAAAACCTTTGTGAAAGGGAGGTTTGCAAGAAGCATTGCAACGACAACACAGACCAGCAGAATGACTCCCTGGGCCCAGGGCTGCTTGCTGAATCGTTTGCTTCTTATGTCAAAGTTGCGTATACCTTTGTTCCAGGTATAGATTGGTATGAGTCTCACGACTGATGGGGTTTAAAATAGTTTACCGTTATTGAATTTGTTCTTCAAACTTTCAAGTTCGTCTGCAGTTGCAGGGCGCTTCCCGGCGGAATCCCGTTCGGACCTGAACTGCTTTTCCAGTTTTGCGAACTGGGCTTTGGTATCCAGGGTGAAACTGGCATCCTGTATCCATGCATAATATGCAGGTTCGGTTTTCCATACCTCGCGGGCAGTCTTGCCTTTGTGCTTGCCGAAGTTTATGTATACCTCGCCGTCATCCCCGAGGATCAGGTGTCCGGAGAAGTCGACATACTTCCTGCCCACAAATGCGGAGAGGGACTGTATGTCGTTCTTAAGCACCTGTTCGTGGTATTTGTCGGGCTCCTTGTAGCGGTCCAGCTGGGCTTTGAGCACTTCGAAAGTGGCGAGGGTATCGGCTTCCGCGGCATGGGCATTTTCGAAGTCCTCACCGCCGCAGTAGAAACGGTATGCAGCACGCAGATTCCTGGGCTCCATTGAATGGTAGATGTTCTGCACATCCACCATGAGAGGCTCATGAAGATTGATACCTTCCACCTTGGTGAGCAGTTCCTGTGCTTCTGCCTTCTTCTCCGCGCCTGCGGACACGGAAGAGATACGCATTCGGCAGTACTTTTTCACACGCTCGAATTCTTCTGCCAGCATGGGGAGGTCGAACTTTGCGGAGTTGAATCCTGCAAGGTCGCTGCCTTCCAGCCAGGTGGCGATCTCACCGGCGACCTTCATGAACAAAGGGCAGTCCTTAAGGTCTTCATCGTGAACTCCGTTCACTTTGGATGCGTCTTCGCTGATATGGCGCTGGCAGTTGTTCTCATAGTCCCATGGGCGGATTTTCCATGTCTTGACCACCGGCTCAGGATTGCCGGGAAACACTTTGACAAAGCTGAGTTCGATGATGGAATCCGCGGGAATGCTCAGGCCCGTGCTCTCTATGTCGAAGAAAATCAAGGGCCGTGTAAGATTCAGATCCATAGTGACTTGCTTTAGGAAACCATGATCGGCATCAGGATGCCGCAGATCTTTTCGCTCTCGGCTTCTTCTTCAGAAGGAACTATGAGCGCTGCCCTGCGGGCGTCGGCGAACTTGAGCACAACAGTTTCGCAGCTCATATTGCCAAGTATCTCGATGAGGAAGGAAGATTTGAATCCGATGACGAGATCTGCACCGCTGTAATCGCACTCGAGCTTTTCGTAGGCTTCGGTTGCAAAGCCGAGATCCTGAGCGGTGATCTCCAGCTGGCCGGGCTTGAGCTCGAACTTGATGTGGTTCGAAGCTTTGTTGGCACATACGGCAACGCGGCGCACGGTGTTCAGGAGCTGAGCCCTGTCGATGCGGAGCACATTGGCGTTATTCTGTGGGATGACATCGCGATAGCGGGGATATTTGCCGACCACCAGGCGGCAGACCATCAAGGTCTCTCCGAAGGTGAACACTGCGGTGGCATTGTCGAAGCATACGGTGACGTCTCCGGCTTCCTTGTCCACGATTGCCTTCAGCACGCCGGCGGGCTTCTTGTGAAGGATGAAGGATGCAACTGAATCTGACTTGACCTCGTTGGTGGTGTAGCAGATGAGTTTGTGGGAGTCGGAGGCCACGAGAGTGGTTGCTTCAGGGGTAATATCGAAGAAAATGCCGTTCATGGCAGGGCGCATCTCGTCGTCTGCTGTTGCATAAATGGTGCTGCTGATGCCATCTACAAGGTTTGAAGCGGGAAGTGTGATGGTGATGGCTTCCGCTCCGGCTCCCTTGATTTCGGGGAAGTCTTCGGCCGGGAAGAAGGGAAGGGCGGAATTACCGTTGGACCATACGCATTCGAAAGATGAGTCTGAAGTAGTGTGGATGTTCACGGGCTGGTCCGGAAGTGCCTTGAAGAGGTCTATCATCTGGCGTGCAGGCACAGCTATGCTGCCTTCTTCTTTCACATTGTCTACAGGGACGATTGTGCGGAGGGTGAGCTCCTGGTCGGAAGCGGTGATCTCGAGTTTGCCCCCTTTCACAACAAAAAGGAAGTTCTCCAGGATGGTCAGGGTTGTCTTTGCGGGGATGGCTTTGGAAACATCCACCAGGGCTTTGAGCAGTTCTGCACTAGAAACGTTGAATTCCATATCTCTTCTTTATTTTATTTCGTACGTAGCGCCCTCGCGCGAGGGTAACCGCAAATATAAGAATTAATGGCGAATAATTTGGCATATCTTTTGATTTTTTAAGATTCCGTCCAAAGACAATAAAAACAAAATGATATGAACAAGAATATGCTAACAGTTATCGCATCCGTGCTTTTAAGCGGTCTTACCGCATTCGGCGTCGTCAAAGCCAATCAACCAGAAACCCAGACAGACAATACCCAGACGTCTTACTCCATAGACGGATCCGCATACCGGACTGTCAATCTGTCACAAGACAAGTACCCCGATTTTACATATGCCGCCGAATCCGCGGTGGATGCGGTGGTGTTCGTCAAGGTGACTGTCAAGACCACCCAGCAGTATTATAATTTCGATCCGTTCAGCTTCTTCTTTGGGAATCCCGGAGAACCCCAGTCTCGCGAGCGTGTGCAGCAGGGCAGCGGTTCCGGCGTAATTATCCGTGAAGATGGCTATATCGTTACCAACAATCACGTAGTGCAGGGTGCTACCGAAATCGAAGTCACTCTCAACAACAACAAGACCTACAAGGCCAGCGTCATCGGCACCGACCCTGCCACCGATGTGGCTCTCATCAAGATAGATGCAAACGGGCTTCCCATCGTGCCTATCGGCGATTCCGACAATCTTCGCCTGGGAGAATGGGTGCTTGCCATCGGATCCCCGCTTGGAGAGGAACTTCGCGGCACCATCACTGCCGGTATCGTGAGTGCAAAGGGCCGTTCGATGCCCAACCCCAACCGCGAATTCAAGATTGAATCCTTCATCCAGACCGATGCTGCCGTCAATCCCGGCAACTCGGGCGGCGCTCTTGTGAACAAGGCTGGCGAACTGGTTGGCATCAACACTGCAATCGTGAGCCAGACCGGTGCCTTCTCGGGTTATTCCTTTGCTGTCCCTTCCAACATCGTAAAGAAGATTGTGGGCGATCTCATCGACTTCGGTTCCGTGAAGCGCGCCAAGCTTGGAGTGGCGATGACTCCTGTCACTCAGGAAAGTGCAGATAAAATGAAACTTTCTTCGCTTGACGGCGTATATATTAACGAGGTTTCGAAGGGTGGAGCGGCAGACAAGGCCGGTGTCAAGGAAGGAGATATCCTGCTTGCAATCGATTCTACGGTCATAAAGTCGCCTTCAGCACTTCAGGAAAAGGTCAACAGTTTCCATCCCGGCGACAAGTCGGTCCTCAAGATTGTCCGCGACGGCAAGGTGAAGGAACTCCCCGTGACTTTCCAGGGCACGGAGCTGATTACCGGCACTGTCGATGAAGACGGACAGACAGCTTTCTACGGCGGTTTGCTGAAGGAAGCGGACAAGGACAAACTTGCAGCACTCGGGCTCAAGAAGGGAGTTGAGATCGTCTCCGCCGGCAACGGCGTCCTTGCCAAGGCAGGCGCAACCGACGGCATCGTGATCCTCTATGTTAACGATCAGCCTGTTTCCAAACCTCGGGAAGTGATTGATATCGCGTACCGCAGCAAGAGGGCGATCTACATCGAGGGCGTCGACGCCACGGGCAAGTCCGTCTACTTCGGCTTCGCGAAAGACGAATAAAAGTAAATGAGACAATTAAAGATTACCAAATCGATTACCAACCGCGAGAGTGCCTCGCTGGACAAATACCTCCAGGAAATAGGCCGTGAAGAGTTGGTATCACCGGAAGAGGAAGTAGAACTTGCCCAGCGCATACGCAAAGGCGATCAGGTGGCGCTGGAAAAACTCACGAGGGCTAATCTCCGATTTGTGGTATCTGTTGCGAAACAGTATCAGAATCAGGGGCTTAGCCTTCCTGATTTGATTAACGAAGGCAACCTCGGCCTGATCAAGGCTGCAGAAAAATTCGACGAAACCCGCGGTTTCAAGTTCATCTCTTACGCAGTGTGGTGGATCCGCCAGAGCATTCTTCAGGCCCTTGCCGAGCAGAGCCGTATCGTGCGTCTGCCCCTGAACCAGGTGGGATCACTTAACAAGATCAACAAGGCCCTCGGAAAGTTCGAGCAGGAGCATGAGCGCCAGCCTTCTACCGAGGAGCTGGCGGAGATGATTGATATCCCCACGGACAAGATCGCGGATACCCTTCGTGTGAGCGGCCGCCACGTGAGTGTGGATGCTCCTTTTGTGGAAGGGGAGGACAACAGCCTTCTGGATGTGCTGCCCAATGACGACAGCCCCATGGCGGACAAAGGCCTCACGAACGAGAGCCTAAGCATCGAAATCGAGCGTGCGCTCCAGATCCTTACCGGCCGCGAACGTGAGATCATCAAGAGTTTCTTCGGCATAGGTTGCCAGGAGATGACTCTCGAAGAGATTGGCGAGCGTCTGGACCTCACCCGCGAGCGTGTGCGTCAGATTAAGGAGAAGGCTATACGCAAACTCAAGAAACCTTCTGCAAGCAAATTACTCAAATCTTATCTGGGATAAAGGATGACCCCTGAACAGTTTATCTCCGCAAAGGCCGCATCGGCCGTTAAGGAGCTTTATGGTGCCGAGGTTGACGCTGCAACCCTTCAGGTGCAGGTGACCCGAAAGGAATTCGAGGGAGACTACACACTGGTAGTCTTTCCTCTTTTAAGGATATCTCATGCTGCGCCCGATGCAACCGGCTCTGCCATAGGTGAATGGCTGCTTGCCAACTGCCCGGAGATCAGCGCTTTCAACAGCGTGAAGGGCTTTCTTAACCTGAGCCTCAGCAACCTTTACTGGCGCGAGGCGCTGGAAGCGATTATCTCTGCAGGGAAAGACTACTTCCGCCTGCCGTCGACCGGCAAGAAGATCATGGTGGAGTTTTCTTCTCCTAACACCAACAAGCCGCTACATCTCGGGCACATCCGAAACAATCTCCTCGGGGATTCCGTCAGCCGTCTGCTTTCCGCAGCGGGCAACGAAGTAATCAAGGCAACGCTGGTGAACGACCGCGGTGTGCACATCTGCAAGAGCATGTATGCCTGGCAGCAGCGTTTCAACGGGGCCACCCCGGAGAGCACCGGCAAGAAGGGGGACCATCTGGTAGGGGACTGCTATGTGGAGTTCGCCAAGATGGAGAAAGAGGACCCCTCCGTGATGGAGAAGGTTCACGAGATGCTTGTGAAGTGGGAACAGGGAGACCCCGAGGTGCGTGCCCTCTGGCAGAAGATGAATGGCTGGGTGTTCGACGGCTTCGACCAGACCTACCGGGCTCTGGGCATCAGTTTCGACAAAACCTATTACGAGCACGACACCTATCTGCTTGGGAAGGAACTGGTTCAGAAAGGCCTTGAAAAGGGCGTTTTTGTGCAGGATCCGGATGGAAGCGTGTGGTGCGACCTGACTTCGGACGGCCTGGACCGCAAGCTGCTCCTGCGCTCTGACGGCACATCGGTTTACATGACCCAGGACCTGGGTACGGCCGAGCGCCGTTTTGCCGAGTATAAGCTGGACAGCCATGTGTATGTGGTGGGCGATGAGCAGAACTATCATTTCCAGGTGCTCAAGCTGGTGCTTGCCAAGCTTGGATTCGACTGGGCGGAGCGCATCTACCATCTTTCCTATGGCATGGTGGAGCTCCCCGAAGGCAAGATGAAATCCCGCGAAGGCACGGTTGTGGATGCGGACGACCTCATAGAAGACATGTATCTGGAGGCGAAAGCCACTTCGGAAGAGTCCGGAAAGCTAGCTGACATCAGCGAAGAAGAGAAAGACAGGCTTTACCATATGATAGGCCTCGGTGCCCTCAAGTATTTCATCCTCAAGGTGGATCCCCGCAAGAAGATGCTCTTCAACCCCAAGGAGTCCATCGACTTCAACGGCAATACCGGCCCTTTCATCCAGTATACTCACGCGCGCATTTGCAGCATACTCCGCAAAGCCGGCAGACCGGTAGACGCTCTCGCGCCGGCGGCTTTGAGCGCGAAGGAAATACGTATCGTGCAGCAGCTGAATCTGTATCGCCAGAAACTCTCGGAAGCTGCGGCATCCTTCTCACCGGCAATCATGGCCAACTATGCCTATGACCTGGCAAAGGAATTCAACCAGTATTATCACGACACCCAGATTTTGCGGGAACCTGACGAAAAAGTTCGCGACATGCGGCTTGCCCTTATTAATGCTGTTGCTCAGGTACTTGTGAATTCGATGGCACTGCTCGGAATCGATCTTCCGGAAAGAATGTGATGTTTCCTATTGCAAAATCAAAAAGTTTACTCTAATATTGCGGAGTAAAACTAACACTGAATTACCTATGCCCTTTGACAACAAAAAAAGACGCGTAATAAGTTATGAAAACATGTCGGATGAACTTGCTGCTGCTTTCAACGAGAAGTATCCCGGCGGCTTCAACGACTGGTTTCAAGACCTTACCAAATATACAAAGCCGGACGGTACCCCGTTCTACGCTGTGACAATCGATATGCCGGATTCCATATGCCTGGTAAAGATCAAGGTGGAAACCGACGACCTGGAAGACATTGAGCGCTGGCTCGAAGGGGAGGAGAATGCGGAGAATGAGCAGGTGGCAGGCCCCTCAGCCGATGCGGATCCTGGTGCCGGCACCCTGCCGGACGACAACATCTCCCAGTATGGCGGGGACGATGACGGGGCGGACGGCGATTAGCCGCATATGAAGCTATCTTTCATAAAGTTCAGCGAAAGCACCAAACTCCTGCTGCTCAGCCTTATCGTGGGGCTCTGCGCAGGAGCTTCTGCTGTTGTGCTGCTGAAGGTGATAGCTTTCATCCACGGCCTGATCAAGACCGGTCATTTCCTTTTCCCTGCATTGGGCATGCTGCTTTCGCTGGTGCTGGTGCGCTATCTGATTAAGGATAACATCGGCCATGGAGTAACCAAGGTGCTGCTTGCAGTTTCCAGAAACGAATCCCGGATCAAGCCCCACAACATGTGGTCTTCGCTTCTCACCAGTGCTATTACCATAGGATCAGGCGGTTCTGTGGGAGCCGAGGCCCCTATAGTCTATACGGGCGCCGCTTTCGGCAGCAATATCGGGCGTGCGGCCAAACTCTCATACAGGGGAGTGACCGTGCTTTTGGGATGCGGAGCGGCCGGTGCGATAGCCGGCATATTCAAAGCACCTCTGGCGGGTGTGCTCTTCACTCTGGAGATACTCCTTTTCAATATCTCCATGAGTTCTATAATGCCCCTGCTGATATCTACGCTGACTGCCACCGTGGTGTCTTATGTTTTCATGGGGCCGCAGTCTCCGTTTGCCTGTTCGCTGGCCCCGTTCAATATGGGGAATCTGCCTTTCTATCTGGTCCTGGGTGTTTTCTGCGGATTGATGTCGCAGTATTTCACCAGGTTCACCCTTTGGCTGGAGGACCATCTTGCCAGGGCCCTGCGGAGCCCGTGGCTGCGCTGGCTTGTATGCGGTGCCGGGCTCACCCTCCTGGTCTGGCTATTCCCGCCTCTGTTCGGTGAAGGCTACGATTTCGTGAGTGTGCTGCTGAACGGCGGAGAGGCCGGGATAGGCCTGCTGGTGATGGTGCTGCTGCTGAAGGTAGTGAGCATGACTCTGACCAATTCCGGAGGTGGAGTCGGCGGTACTTTCGGCCCTACCTTGTTTGAAGGGGCTATCCTGGGCTTTCTGATAGCGAGGATCGTGAACCTCTGCGGGCTGTCCGTTCCGGAGCAGAACTTTGCATTGGTTGGCATGGCTGGGCTGATGGCGGGAGTCATGCAGGCTCCCATGACGGCCATTTTCCTCATTGCCGAAATTACCGGAGGCTATGACCTGCTTCTGCCCCTGATACTCTGTGCCACCGTCTCTTATGGGGTCACCCGCATCAGGGAACGGTATTCAATCTACACAAAACGCATAGCCCAGAGCGGGGATCTGCTGACACATTCCAGCGACCAGGCTGTGCTCACCCTTATGAAGACAGCGGACCTCATCCGCGACAAGTATCCCCGGCTGCACTCCGATGACAGGCTGCAGGATGTGTCCTCCGTGATTTCCGGAAGCACCGTGGCGGTTTTCCCTGTCCTGGATGATGACGGCCGCTTTGAAGGTGTGCTGGAGATGGATGACATACGAAAGCACGTGTTCGATCCCGACAGGTTTTCCCGCCTCCGCGTGCGGGATCTCATGCATGCCCCGGCGGACTTTATCTATGAGGATGAACGTATGGATAGCGTGATGCGGAAGTTCGAACGCCCGGATGTCTGGCGCCTGCCTGTGCTGACACATGAGGGGATATACCTTGGGTTCATTTCGCGTTCCAGGCTCCTGGCAGCCTATCGTGAGGAACTTAAGCAAATTACAGCCGAAGATTAAGCAGTATGAAAGAGATTTATCTAAATCATATCGCAGGCCTTATGAATCTCAAGGTCTGGCAGGTGGAGAACTGTGCGGATATGTTCGAGGAGGGGGATACCATCCCCTTTATCAGCCGCTACCGCAAGGAGAAGACCGGTGGGATGGATGATTCCGAAGTAGCTGAACTGAAGCACTGGGTGGATGTTTTCGCCGAAATGGAGAAGCGCAAGGATACTGTGCTCAAGACTATTGCGGAAGCCGGTGCCTTGACAGATGAACTGCAGAAAAAGATAGAGAACTGCGTGGTGTCTTCCGAGCTGGAAGACCTGTATCTCCCGTACAGGCCCAAACGCCGTACCCGTGCGACTGTGGCCAAGGAGCTCGGGCTCGAGCCCCTTGCAGATGCCATGTGGAACCTCCGTACCCGCAATCCGCATGCAGATGCCGCGAAGTACGTAAAGCCTGGTAAGGTGGAAGATGCGGAAGCAGCCCTTGCCGGAGCCAGGGATATTGTTGCCGAACGCCTCAGTGAAACTGCGGTTATACGTGAAAACCTCCGGCAGATCTTCCGTTCCCGAAGGGTGGTTTCCAAAGTGACAAAGAAAGCCGAAGGCCCGGAAGCAGACAAGTACCGCAGTTATTTCAACTGGTCCTATCCGCTGGACAAAGTGCCTTCCCACAGCCTGTTGGCCATCCTGAGGGCGGAGAATGAAGGATATCTGAACGTGGGCGTGGATTCGGATGCGGAGCGCTGCGGCAAGAAGATCTATTATGATTTCTGCCAGATGCAGGGGTATCCGGGCGGCGAGCTCGGGGAGCAGATACGCGAGGCCGTAGACGACAGTTACAAGCGCCTGCTCGAGCCTTCTATCAGTTCCGAAGTCCTGCGAGAGGCAAAGGAAAAGGCCGATATCGAGAGTATCCGTGTGTTCGGGGAGAATCTGAAGCAGCTCCTGCTGGGAGCCCCTGTCGGGCAGAAGCGCACCATGGCAGTGGACCCGGGCTTCCGCAATGGATGCAAGATTGCCTGTCTGGATGAGAGGGGAGGCTTGCTTTATCATACCATCATCTTCCCGCATCCCCCTCAGAATGAAAAAGTCAAGGCATTGATGGCGGTGCAGGACATGCTTGAGAAATACCATATAGAGGCTGTGGCTATCGGTAATGGCACCGCCAGCCGCGAAACCTCCGAGTTCTTCAAGAAAGTATTGCTTCCCGAAGGATGCAAGGTATGGACGGTAAGTGAAGACGGTGCGTCTATCTATTCCGCATCGGAAGTGGGTAGGGAAGAGTTCCCGGATGAGGACGTGACCGTCCGAGGAGCAGTATCCATCGGCCGAAGGCTTATGGATCCGCTGGCAGAGTTGGTGAAGATAGATCCCAAGAATCTCGGAATCGGGCAATACCAGCACGATGTGGACCAGGCCCTGCTTAAGGAAAAACTGGATAACACCGTGGAGGCATGCGTGAACTCGGTGGGCGTGAACCTCAACACCGCCAGCCCATACCTGCTGCGCTATGTGGCCGGAATCGGCCCGCAGCTCGCCGCGAATATCGTTGCATACCGCACGGAAAACGGGGGGTTCAGTTCCCGCGCCGAACTTAAGAAAGTGCCTCGCCTGGGGGCCAAGGCTTTTGAGCAGTGTGCGGGCTTTCTCAGGGTGAAGGCTGCCGCCAATCCGCTGGACGACTCGGCAGTGCATCCTGAGTCTTATTTCGTGGTGGACAGGATGGCCGCGGACCTTGGAGTGAGCGTGAAGGAACTTGTGGGCAATGCGGAACTCTGCTCCAAGATCAACGCAGAACGTTACGTAGGCGGGCCTGTGGGGCTGCCTACGGTAAACGACATACTCAAGGAACTTGCAAAACCGGGGCTGGATCCACGCGAGGCGGCTTCCGATTTTGCCTTTGCAGATGATATCCATGAGATAGAAGATCTGAAAGTCGGGATGGAACTCCCCGGGATCGTTACCAATATCACTGCATTCGGGGCATTTGTAGACATAGGCTTGCATGAAAATGGCCTTCTGCATGTCTCCCAGCTGGGCCCGCGTGGAACCGACCCTTCCAAGGTCCTGAAGCTCCATCAGCAGGTCCGGGTGAGGGTAATTGGGGTGGATTTAGACAGAAAACGCATATCTCTTGGCCGTATTTAGTGTTTTTTTTGAAAAAAAATTACTATATTCGGCAATTCATTAAAACGACAAGACTTTGAAAGATTTTCTTATTAAACCTGTTCTTCTGATTGCCGTTGCCGCATCAGCAATTTCCTGTGCCCTTGACATCGACTCCGATGAGCCGTCCCGCGAAGCCCGCAAGAAGGAGATTTCCTTCCCCGTAAATGTTACCCGTGACGGTGAGGCCATCCCTCAAGAAGCCCTTACAAAGAGTGAGGCCGTAGAAACCGGAGATAAGATTGCCACTATGGACACTTCCATTCCCTTCGGAATCGTTGGTGTGGATTTCGAGTCCGGTGCTTTGATCCTGGATAATGAAAGAGTTTCGTATTCCGACGGCCTTTACCGTGGTTTCTTTGAGAATGGCCTCTGGGAAATGCCTTCCGTTGTCTCCTTCAGTGCTTACTATCCTTATGTGAACAGTTTGGACTATGGAGATGAGTATAAGAGCTACAGCATTCCTTTCAGCAGTGCTGATACGGAGGCGGGCCCTCTTGTGTCCAAGACCGTGCAGAGCGCTGTGGACAAGCTCAATATGATTCCCCTTGAGTTCCAGCATATTACAAACGATATTGGCTTCAAGATCTGCGATGTGACCACAGATCCCAATCTTCAGGGCCTTATCCATCTGAAGAAGGTGACCGCCCATAATATTGCCTCTGCCGGCATCTTTGTAAACGACCTGGAATTCGGTATGGGCGCCTGGCAGCGCCGCGGCTACTACCGCAACGAGGAGGTTTTCAATGGCGATGCCGTGGTTGGTGTCGGAATGGAGAACGAAAAGTTCATAGGCCGTAATGCGTTGGTTCCCCATATGGTGGACAGCCATCGTTTCTATGCAGTTCCGGACGATCTGCTCATGGGAAAGCAATATGTCGAGGTTGAGTTCGATATCGACGGTTTCGATATTGGAGGTTTCCATTATGAGCCTCTGAAGAACCAGAAAGTAAAGTACATGCTTTATGGCGTGCTTCCGGACAACGTGATGGTGTACGGCAAGCAGTATACTTTCCACCTTGGGCTGGACACCGGAAAATTCTTCCATCAGATTTCATTCACCGCTTCGGTAAGTGACTGGGAAACGAAGATTTACGAAAACAATGATGATTTCTAGCCGGCAGGTAAGGAAATGTGTTCTCTCCGTAATATTACTGGTCTTCGCTTCAACCTGGGCGGCATCAGCCGCGGATACGAAGGCCGGTAGTAATCCCATCGGGATAGACAATACCTGCTATGCCCTCTATCTTGAAACCGAAAGGCATCTTGGGAAAGAGGGATTTGCCACAGCCTCTGAACTTCTCCGTCAGGCTGCAGTAGAGAAAAAAGATGACAAGGCTCTGGTCCTTTACCACCTGGAGATTCTAAGGAACTTTGTTGCCCGGCCGGTTTCGGAAGATAATGATGCGCTTGTCGATGAAGCGCGTGAGAATTTAAAAGATATAGCCCGCGATAAGCAACAGCCCTTGTATTACTACCGGGCTTATCAGGTTTCGCAAGAGTATTACTCCAAACGTGGAAAGCCTTACCGCGCTCTGCTCCTTCTTCAGGAAATGCAGCAGGATGCTATTAACGACAACGATGCCTATGGCCTGTGGACCAGTTCGAAGTATCTTGTGGATATCTATATCCGGAACAACGACTTCATCAGTGCCAAGCCTCATATCAAGCGTGCGATAGAACTGTATAACACCACCACTGACGAGTCTATCAGAAGGGAATCTCCCACGCGTCTTTATTGCGACCTTGCCGATACCTATCCGATTGCATCCGATTCGGTCCGCATCAATGTAATGCTGGGGCTTTCTCATGCAAAGACCCATATGGATTCCCTGCGCTGCCGCTATTATCGCCTCAGGCTCGCTGCTCTGGATAACGATCAGGTCGAGTATCAGCGGCTGAAAGAGCTGTGCACCCAGGATCCTGATTTCCCCAGAATCACTTCGGATGCAGAGCTTTTCTTTTCGCTTATCGATGCCACCCGTGACGGAACCATCCTTCAGCGTGAAGAAGAAATCTACCGTCTTGCCACCGTGCGCGAAATGAAGGTTATTGCAAACCTGTGCGAAAACAGGGGGTATAAGGAATTCGCCTTCATAGTGGAAAAGAAACTGGTCAATCTGATGGAAACCCTGATTTCCAACACCACCCTCTCCCGTATCTCCGAACTTGATGTGACTATGGGAAAGGCCGCACTCAATGCGGAACTGGTTTCTAAGGAGCAGACGATAGTCAGATTCTCCCGTATGCTCTCCCTGTTGTTGGGAATCATATTGATTGTAGTTTCCATCTTCTCTTTTACATACATCAGGCAGCTGCATAAGTCCAACAAGATGGTGCTCATGGCGAACGCTGCGAAGACCCGTTTCGTGCAGAATATGAGCCACGAGGTGCGCACCCCCCTGAATGCCATCGTAGGTTTTTCCCAGTTGCTGAGCCTGCCTGATGGCTCCATTACACCGGAGGAGAAGGATGAATACTCAGGCTATATAGTCAACAATACCAAAATGCTGACCATGCTTTTGGACGACATCCTGAATGCTTCTGCGATGGATAAGGGTGAATACCGTATCACATACGAAAACGGAGAAAAGAATTTCATGTGTGAGAGTGCCATTTCCAGCGCTGAACACAGGCTCCAGCCCGGCGTTAAGATGTATTATGATCCCGAGGATCCTGCTCCCTTTACATTCAGGACAGATCCCCGACGTGTGCAGCAGATACTCATCAATCTTCTCACAAACTCTTGCAAGCACACGGCCAAGGGAGAGATACGTCTCACCAGTTCTCTTACCGAGAATCCCGGTTATGTGACCTTCTCTGTAACTGATACCGGCACAGGAGTGCCTCCTGAGCAGGCAGAAAAGATTTTCGAACGTTTCACAAAACTGGATGAATTCGTGCAGGGCACAGGCCTTGGCCTCAGCATCTGCCGGGATATCGCCTCCAGGATGGGCTCGATAGTCAAGTTGGATGTTTCGCATACTGGTCCCGGTGCCAGATTTGTTTTCTTAGTTCCTGTGACCCCCACCGAGTAATGAAACGCCTGATAATCATATCCGCTGTTTTAGCCTCTGTCTTTACGCCAGCCATGGCGCAGAATAATCCATATGGAATCGATGATCAGTGCTACGAGTATTTCCGGATGGCGGAATCTCTTATCAACGATCTTTCAAACGATGCATTTGATTATGCAAATGAAACGCTGTTAAAGAGAGCCACAGAGGTGGGTGACGAAAAGGCCCGCACACTCCATTATGTTGAGAAACTTAAGCGTGAGTGCCGTGTGGCAAGGCACATGGAAAACAGGGAAGAGGCAAATGCAAGGGTTGATGCTCTAAGGGCAGAGACCGTATCGGTTGCCTTGGAAACAGGGTATACACAGTATTTATACTATGCCTATTCCCTGAGCGAGACCTACTACGTGAATACCCGTCAGGAAGCCCACGCCCAGGCTCAGCTTCAGGATATGCTGGATATTGCCACCCGGAGGGGGGATGAGTACGGCCTATGGGAAAGCCATGTTTATCTTGCCAAACTCTACCAGCACCAGAACGACTATTTCAACACCCGCAAACACCTTCGTATAGCACTTTCCATCTTTGATTCCTCAGAAGATGAATCCATTCGCCGGCAGAGCGTCTCACGTATGTGCTGTGACCTTTCCGATACGTACGAAACCGGTACCGATTCTTCCCGTTTATATATTCGCAAGGCGGAGGATTTTGCAAAATTGCATTATGACTCGCTTCGGGTCAATTATTACAAGGCGCAACTTGCGGCGTTTGACAGGAAAGTCGCCGAATACCAACGTTACCGGGATTATTGCCTGAATGACTATGAGTTTGCAGACCAGATCAAGTATGGCGACCTTCTTTTTTCTACTGCGGATGCCCTTCTCGAAGGTGCCCCCAGGGACACAGTCATAGCTCGTGCAAATAAAGTTAATGGCCGGCCGCAGTTGCTTTATATCAGGAGCCTGGCCATTGCATGCCAGCGCGAAGACATAGCTATATGGATGGGCTCCAAGATTATCGTTACCTTCTATTCCGACATCAGCAATTTGAATGATATGAAGATGGAGGAGATGTCAGCCTCTATAAACCAGCACCATTTTAAAATGGAACTGGAGCGCCAGAAATCCATAAAACGGATGCTTCTGATTGCGCTCTGTGTAGTTGGGGCCGCTTTGCTTGCGGCACTCTCTGCCCTATTTAAAAAGAAGAATAATAAACAACATAAATGATGACACCACTTTACGCTCAAGATCACGACTACTCATCTTTTAGTGTCCTTGCAGTTGACGATGTTCCGATCAACCTGATTCTCGTGCAGAAAATGCTGGCGCGATTCAACTTCCAGATGAGCACCGCAGCTAATGGACAGGCAGCCCTGGATGCTGTCGCTGCCAAGAAGCCGGACCTGATTCTTCTTGATCTGATGATGCCCGGCATAGATGGATTCGAAGTTCTGCGCAGAATCCGGGAGAATCCCGAAACGGCAGACATCCGCATTGTGATACTCAGCGCGCTGAACTCCAACGAAGATGTGGTGAAAGGTTACAATCTCGGAGCTGATGACTTCATTATGAAGCCCATCATCATGGAGAAACTCCTCACCACTGTAATCACCCAGATACAGATGATCCAGGCCCAGAGGAAGTAATGATCCGAAAATTGCTTCTCTGCCTGTCGGCAGCCTTGGTATGTCTTCTTGCCGACGCACAGATAGTGAATCGTCTGCGCGTAGACCAGAAGACATTCCTGCGCTATGCCTATGGCCGTATGCAGCAGTTCAATCCGGATAATCTCGTGCTTGCGGATTCCATCTACGCAGCAGGTGTCGCGAAAGACGATTTCCGCTACAAGAGTCTTGCCCTTTCGCTCGAAATGCCCGTTCGTTTCGCTCTCCGCCAGTATGAGAGGATGGACTCTACGGCAATGGAAGTAAAGGCTCTTCTCGGTGAGCGCAAGGAAACGCGGGATTTCTACTTTACCTTCCTTCATGAGTACTGCGAGTACCTGATCCGGCTGGGACGGGCCTCGGATGCCATGCTTCTTGCCCGTGAACTAGGCAGGATAGCATCAGCCGAACAGCGGGCTGCCGGCAAGATGTATTCCTACCGCATCATTGGTTTGATCCACAGTTCGAGGGATAACCACTATCTTGCCATCCGCAATTTGGAGGAGGCGGCATCTTACTGCAAGCCGGCTCACCTGGAGCAGGATCTGCCCAATCTGTATATCCTCCTCTCACAGGAGTATGTGAAGGCAAGCGTCTTTTCCAAGGCCGAAGAGTATGTGGCAAAGGCAGAGGAATATGTGCCATTTTTCCCTACCATAGGCATCAAGGCAGGCATGACACGGGCTTTCATCTACTATGCCAAAGGGGATTGGGATTCCTTCTGTGAAAGCTATAAAGCCCTGCTGGACAATCCCTTGTATCGTATGCAGGCCGATGCTGACTCCCGACATGTGCTGGATATCAATTATCTTCGTTCACGCGGCTTGCTTGCGCAGGCTCTTGCTGTCGCCGATTCGCTGGGGACTCTTCGCGGGCGTTTTGAGCAAAAACATGGCATCTATGCAGAGATGGGAGAGTTCGACGAGGCTTATTCACAGCTTTCCCAGTTGATGATGGATAAGGACTCGGTTTATATCAAGGTTCAGAATGAAGACCTTGCAATCCTGGATGCTGAGATGCATAATGCCGAGTTGCGGGAGGAGGCTGAAAGACTCAAGGCCAGCAATGAACGGACTATTCTGCTCGGCTTTCTCGTGATGTTCGCCATCGCATTCTTTGCGATCCTTCTGAGCCAGTGGAAACTGCGTCAGAATTTGGAAGAGATGAGGGTCAGGAACAACCAGATGCTTGCTTCCCGCCGGGCCTTCCAAAAAGCCATGGATGCAAAGGAGGCCGAGAACCAATACAAAATCAAGATATTGCAGAACCGCAAGACTAACATGCTAAGATTATGATTTTCAAAGATTTATTCAAATATCACATTAATGAATTGATTGCGCTTGTGGTCTTCCTTGCAGGCTCGGCGCTCAGTATGCTGGGGCTCATCCAGATAGTGCCGCTTGCAGTCGGCATAGTTGGTATAGTGATTCTCGCCTGCGGCTTGTTTTTCTTCTGCATACGCTATACATCCGAAAAAGTCTATAAGGATTACTATAAAGACAGCTATGAAATTGAGCATGAGACCATAGAGGAGGAGATTCGCAAATCCATGGTGTATCATCGCTACCAGGAAGCTGTCCTCGGGCGCTACGAGAGCGCATGCCGCGACCTTGGACTGGTCGACGAACAGAAAGACTGGCTTCTCGACCTTCTGATGCAGGAGAAGGATAAAGTGGACGAAGAACTTAAAGCCCAGGGCGGAGGGCATATCTAGTGGAGATGGGCGGACTCGAACCGCCGTCCAAACAAAGTCCCAGAGGGCTTTCTACACGCTTATTCTTCCTTTGATTGTCGGTGGGGCCCGGCCGGAAGACGGGCAAGACCCAACTTATCCCCTGAATCTTGGCGCGGTTTAAGGGAGTCCCCGCGTGCAGGCTTCTTGAATGATACCCCTGAATCCGCGCATAGAAGCCCTAAAGTCGGAGGGATACTCGTCGGCGACGCACCTGGGCGCCCCGATTAAGCTAATCCGCTTGGCAGATTAGGCAGCGAGTGCATAGTTGCTGTTGCCAGCTAATTTTTTGTCGGTTGAGATTAACGGGCCAGCCTTCGAAAGCCCGGCGTGCTTACCTTCCCGGATCAGTGCTGTCAAAACCAAAACATCCCCAGAAAGTTTGTGGCTGCAAATATAGCTATTTTTTTCGGGCAAGCAACTCGATAGTGCGGAGCCTGTCTTTATAGAAATTATTTGCATTCACTTTGACCACGTCCAGACCATGGTCTGAATTGTCTTCCCAGCGGCGGCAGTTGTACATCACGTCGTAGATTCGTCCGATACGGTATTCCCTGCTCACACGGAGGCCTACGGCGTAGTCCTCGCCATATTTCGTGGTAGGGAAGTTCAGCTCGCGGAGAATGGGAGTGAAGAATCCGCGCGGAGCGCCCAGGCCATTCACCCTGAGGGCATTGTTACGCCCGTTCTCCAGTGTCCATTCCTTATGGTCTATCACTCCGGGAGGAATGGTGTTGAGGTCGAAGTCCGTAATCCTGTATGTGCCCACCACCATTGCGCAGTTCTGCTCATAGAAGGCATCTACGAACTTCTGCACCGTATGTTCGTCGCTGTAGAGGTCGTCCGAATCCAGCTGGAGAGCAAAGCGCCCGCACTTCGGATGATGCAGGGCGGCATTCCAGTTGCCGCCAATGGCGTGATAGCTCTTGTCTTGGGCGATGTAGATCAGCCTGGGGTCTTCCTGGAAAGACTTTATTACCTCTACCGTGCCATCGGTGGAATTGTCATCCACCACTATCACATTGTACTTGAATTCTGTTTTCTGGGAAAGTGCGCTTCGGATGGCATCTGCAATGGTGCGGACCCTGTTCTTGCAGGGGATGACCACGGATGCTTCGTACTCAAAGGCTCCTGCCTTCAGGTCGACATCTTTGAATGACGGCTCCAGCCAGGCTCCGACAGCCTTAAGGTGGGAGGTGCAGGCGTCCTCCATCTCAACCTGGACTGCCCTGTTCTTTGGATCTACGTAGTCGAACAGCTTTTCTCCCGAGTCCCTGTGGTCGGTGTCAAGCTCGTAATACAGGAATTCCGGAATGTGCAGCAGACTCCCTAGGCGAGACACCCTAAGCCTCAAGTCGTAGAGGCCGGCGAACCTGTATTCCTTATCCATCCCTGCTACAGCATTTTTCAGGATGCTTGTCCTGTACATCTGAACCCCGCCGAAATCAAAGTCGTCCCTGAGGGAACCCTCCTGGTAGTCGATTACCGGAGCGGGCTCTTCGCCGTTGAAATGGTCGGAATAAACCATGGCGGCGCCAGTGTCGTCTGCGACCTGTATCATACGCTCAATGCCAAAGGCAATGAACTTGAGATCCGTGGCTTTTGTGTAAATAACAGTATATTCAGTATCCGCAGAAGCGGCTATCTTTCTGATTTCTTCTGTGCTGAAGGATGCAGGGCGGAAAATTCGTACTCTTTCCATAAAAATTCGTATCTTTATGCAAAGTTAAAAAATAACACATAAAATGACCAAATACATTCTTGCACTCGACCAGGGAACCAGTTCTTCACGTGCGCTGGTTTTCGACCACGAAGGCAACGTCTGCAGCGTGGCCCAGATGGAGTTTACCCAGCATTTCCCCCAGCCCGGATGGGTGGAGCATGATCCTATGGAAATATGGGCTTCGGAAGCTGCCGTGATTGCGGAAGCTATATCAAAGATAGGCATTAATGGCAAGGATATCGCTGCAATAGGCATCACCAACCAGCGTGAAACCACTATTGTCTGGGATGCTGAAACAGGAAAGCCGGTGCATAATGCCATCGTCTGGCAGGACCGCCGCACCGCCGCATACTGCGATGAACTCAAGGCACGCGGCCTTACCGACAGAATCCGCGAGAAGACGGGTCTTATCATAGACGCATATTTCTCCGGCACCAAGATAAAATGGATATTGGACAATGTTCCCGGCGCCCGCGAAAGGGCTGAGGCCGGCAAACTCCGCTTCGGAACCGTGGACAGCTGGCTGGTATGGCAGCTAACCAAAGGTGAGGTGCACATTACCGATGTGACCAATGCCTCACGTACCATGCTGTACAACATCAATACTCTGGAGTGGGACAAGGAGATGCTCGACCTTCTCGGAATCCCTGCCTCCATGCTGCCGGAAGTCAAATCCTCATCGGAAGTGTATGGCCACACCAAGACTACCATCTTTGCTCACGAAGTGCCCATCGCAGGCATAGCGGGGGATCAGCAGGCCGCCCTTTTCGGGCAGATGTGCACAACCCCGGGATCGGTCAAGAACACCTATGGAACTGGATGCTTCCTGCTCATGAATACAGGCACGAAGCCCATCCTGTCCAAGAATAAGCTCCTTACCACCATCGCGTGGAAGATAGGCGATACTGTCAATTATGCGCTGGAGGGCTCTATTTTCGTAGGAGGCTCGGTGGTGCAGTGGCTGCGCGACGGCTTGGGCATCATCCGCAGTTCTTCCGAAATCGAGGCCCTGGCTGATTCGGTTCCGGACAATGGCGGTGTCTATTTCGTGCCTGCCCTTACCGGAATGGGAGCCCCTTACTGGGACCAGGATGCCCGCGGAACCATCTGCGGTCTCACGCGCGGTGCCACTGCGGCGCATATCGCGCGTGCTGCTCTGGAGGGAATCGCATTCCAGACAATGGATATAGTTTCCGCAATGGAGAAGGATGCCGGAGTTAAGCTTGCAGAGCTGAAGGTGGATGGTGGTGCATCCCGAAACAACCTTCTCATGCAGTTTCAGTCCGACGTGCTGGGGGCAGACGTAGTGCGCCCCAAAGTTACTGAAACTACGGGAATGGGTGCGGCGTACCTGGCCGGACTGGCGGTCGGATTCTGGGCTTCGCCCGACGAAATCCGCAGTCAGTGGCAGGCAGACCGCACATTCTCTCCTTCCGGCAAGGACGTCGCTCCGCTAAAGGCCGGTTGGGCAGACGCAATTTCCAGAACTATAAACAAATAAGACGATGATACAGTACGTTTTCGAATTCATTGGCACCCTTGTTCTGGTGCTGCTCGGTGACGGAGTATGCGCAGCCACATCTCTTAATAAATCCAAGGCTCAAGGCGGAGGATGGGTGGTGATAGCCCTTGGCTGGGGCCTGGCGGTTATGCTTGGCGTGTTGATTGCCGGTCCTGTTTCGGGAGCCCATCTTAATCCTGTGGTGACCCTTGGTCTTGCCTTGGCAGGCCTTTTCCCCTGGGCTTCCGTATGCGGTTATGTGATTGCGCAGATGCTGGGTGGATTCCTGGGCGCTTGCCTGGTGTGGTCTTTCTACAAAGATCATTATAAAGCTACTGCAGATCAGCCTGATACCATTCTCGGCACGTTCTGCACCATGCCAGCCATCGATAACAAATGGCGCAATTTCTGGTGTGAGGCTATTGCAACCTGGCTGCTTGTCTTCTGCATCCTCGCCATTGGCTGGGGGAGCAATGTGTTTGCAGTAGGTGAGGCAAAAGCCTCCATCGGTGCAATTGGCAGCTGGCCTGTCACCTGCGTAATCATGAGTATTGGCATGTCGCTTGGCGGAACCACGGGATATGCCATGAACCCTGCCCGAGACCTCAGTCCGCGCTGTGCCCACGCACTGCTCCCGATTGCCGGGAAGCGTGACAGCGGATGGGCGTACTCCTGGGTGCCTGTGCTTGGGCCTGCGTTTGGTGCTGCCCTTGCTGCCGGCTTGTACTTGCTTGTATTCTGATTTTTTATATTTTTGTAAGCTAAATCTTCGATTATGGCATCTATCACCGATTTGATCATGCAGCAGGTTAAGTCTGCTGCCGGTGGGGTGGAAATCCCCTCCAATGTTAAGGACCAGGTTCTGGGCGGCCTTTCCAACTCCATCCTCGGGAGTCTTACCCAGACTGCAGCCAAGCCCGGCGGAGTGGACCTCATCAAGGGCCTCCTTACCGGTAAGAGTCAGGCAGCCAGCAGCCCTGTAACCGCACTTGCCGGCACCCTTTTCAAGAACAATGTCCTGAGCAAGCTCTCCCTCGGGAGCGGTCTCGGCAATTCCCTCACAGCGTTGATTCCCGGCATCATCGGCAAACTGTCCAATGTTATCAAAGATCAGGATGGTGATGGCGATGTGGACATCAACGATATAATTATTTCCCTTACCGGAAAGAAATCCGGATCTTCTGCACTCCTCGGTGCCGCCACCGGCATCCTCGGGGGCCTTTTCAAAAAGAAATAGATGAAGAGCAAACTGGTCATAATCCCCACTTACAACGAGATTGAGAATATCTCCAGGATTATCCGTGCCGTCATGGGGCTGGACGGAAACTATCATATTCTGATTATCGATGACGGTTCCCCTGATGGAACAGCAATCGCGGTAAAGAAGCTCCTTCCGGAGTTAAAAGACAGGCTGTTTCTTATTGAGCGCAGGGGAAAGCTTGGTTTGGGAACGGCCTATCTTGCCGGCTTCAAATGGGCTTTGGAACGGGGTTATGACTATGTTTTCGAGATGGATGCGGATTTCTCGCACGATCCATTCGACCTTGCAAGGCTTTGCAGTGCATGCGAAGAAGGCGCGGATCTGGCCGTAGGCTCCCGCTACTGCGACGGAGTGAGTGTTGTCAACTGGCCCATTGGGCGTATCCTCATGTCTTATTGCGCATCCATTTATGTGCGCAAGACCCTTGGCGTGAAGATCTTCGACAGCACCGCCGGGTTCGTGTGCTACACTCGCAGGGTGCTGGAGACCATTGACCTGGATGCCGTGCGTATGAAAGGTTATGGCTTCCAGATAGAGATGAAATACTCTGCGGTGAAACTTGGATTCAAACTTGCCGAAGTGCCGGTTATATTCGTGAACCGGAAAGAAGGTACTTCCAAGATGTCCGGAGGCATCTTCGGTGAGGCCTTCTGGGGAGTGTTGAAATTGCGGTTCCGCAAAATAAATGCAAAAAAGACAGCCTGACCGGCTGTCTTTTTTTGTGTGGGCGCAGACGGATTCGAACCGCCGACCCCCTGCTTGTAAGGCAGGTGCTCTAAACCAGCTGAGCTATGCGCCCTTGAAAGCGGCTGCAAAGATAAAACAAAAAAACAAATCCCGCGATTGCGGGATTTGAACAGTTTTGCATGACGCGGAAAGACAGGGATTCGAACCCTGGAGCCGCTTTGGGCGGCCACGCGCTTTCCAGACGCGCCTCTTCAGCCACTCGAGCATCTTTCCTTTTGAGACTGCAAATATAAGGATATTTTTTAAATATCGTACGTTTTCTCTTTCTTACGGGTGAGTTTCTCCTTCATTGCATCGGCGCAATCGGTGATAGCCTGCTCGAAAGTAGAGGAGTTCCTTTCGATGATGAGGTCTTCTCCCTTGACATGCATCTGAATCTTGGCCTGCTTGTTATCCGGCTCGGACAGGAGGGAAAGCGTTACTTCTGCAACGTCTGCGGCCCCTTTGAAGAATTTGTCCAGCTTGGAAACTTTTTTCTCGACGTACTCGATCAGCTTCTGGTCGGCATCGAACTTGAGAGTTTTAATCTTGATCTCCATTATTAACTCCTTTTTTATTTGCCCTGGGATGGGCGTTGTTGTACACTTTCTTCAGCCTTTCTATGGTGTTGTGGGTGTAGACCTGGGTGGCTGCCAGAGAGCTGTGGCCCAGCATCTCTTTAATGGAGTTCAGGTCTGTTCCTTCGTCCAGAAGCTCACTGGCGATGGTGTGCCTGAGCACGTGCGGCGATTTCCTTCCGGTGAAGCCCTCCGAACTGCCGAGCTCCTCTTTTACTGCCCTGTCGACAAAAACAGGATAGAGCCTTGTGCCTTTCAGCGTCCTCAAAAGGGGAGTGCCGCTCCCTGTTCCAGCCCCCAACATATATTCGGCTGCATCCAAATATAACAAAATTTCAGCAAATAATGATTCTGTCAGCGGAATTTCCCTCATCTTATCCCCTTTGCCATGCACAGATAAGGTCCTTCGGCCACGGTTGAGGGAGCCAAGGTCCAGCGAGATAAGTTCACTGCGGCGGATGCCGGTGTTGAACAGTATGGAAATGATAAGCCTTCTCAGACGCCTGCTGTAAAGCTCTTCTGCAGTATTATCCGCTGCTGGAAGGGATAAAAGGAAATTCAGGGAGTCGGTGTCTGCATTGCATTCGGTAGTTGCAAAATACTCCTGCATGGCATCTGCCCTGTAAAAATTTGGAAGCCTCTTTTCTTCTTTAGGCCTGCTCACAAGACGCACTGGGTTGGCCTTGAGCTCTCCCTTCTTCATCAGGTACTTGCAGTACCCGCTCAGCACGCTGAGATGAAGCCCGACCGTGCGTGCTCCCTCTTTCTTTTCTTCGAGAAGATGTATCTCGTAGTTGCGGATGTCGGTAGGGGTAAAGCGCGGTTCTACGTCCTTGAAATAGGCCTTGTAGCTGTTCAGTATCTCTTTATACAAGTCTTTTGTGCGCTGGGAATACCTGCGCACGCCGGCTATGTAGTTTATGTACTCATCTATTTGCACGGGGTGAGTCCGAATTCGGGAGCCTTCTGGCGCATAAGTGCATCAGCTTCCTCGAAGGTATTGCCTATTTCTCCCTCCAGGATGGCCTCTTTTATGAGTTCTTTCAGCTGCCCTATGGTGTTGCAAGGCTCAATCCCGTATACTTCCATGATGTAGTCTCCGGAAATGGGGTTCTTGAAGTTGCGCAGCGCATCCTTTTCTTCCACCTCCACAAGTTTCTGCTTGACAAGCTCGAAGTTGGCGCGAATGCGGGCTACTTTTACCGGGTTCTTGGATGTGATATCGGCGTTGCACAGCGTCATCAGGTCGTCGATGTCGTCGCCTGCATCGAAAAGGAGCCTTCGAACCGCTGAATCCGTCACTTCGTCGTCGACAAGGGCTATCGGCCGCATGTGCAGCCAAACCATCTTCTTAACATATTTCAGCTTGTCGTCGAGGGGCAGCTTCAGCGATGCGAAAATCTTAGGGACCATCTTGGAACCAACCACATCATGTCCGTGGAAGGTCCATCCCAGATGGGAATCATATTTTTTGACTGCAGCCTTGCCTACATCGTGAAGCAGTGCGGCCCAGCGCAGCCAGAGATTGTCGGAAACGGCAGCGACATTGTCCAGCACAGCCAGAGTGTGGGTAAAAATGTCTTTATGCCCTCGCCCGTCTATCGTTTCCACACCTTTGAGGGCGGCTATCTGGGGGAGTATACCCTGCAGGAGTCCGGCCTCGTCCATGAGGTAGAATGCCATGGAAGGCGTGGCGCACATCAGCATCTTGTTCAACTCTTCCGCAATCCTTTCTTTTGATAAAATCTCCATTCTGGGAGCCATCCTGCGCATGGATTCCATGGATTCCGGCACTATGCTGAATGTATGTTCCGGGGTGCTGAGTTTTGTGGCGAAACGCACGGCCCGCAGCATCCTCAGGGGATCGTCGGAGTAGGTGGTATCAGGATCCAGAGGGGTGCGGATGATGCCTGCGGCCAAGTCTTTAATGCCTCCGAAGGGGTCGACGAGTGCACCGTAGTCTTCTTCCTGAAGGGAGAAGGCCATGGCGTTGATGGTAAAGTCCCGGCGGAGCTGGTCGTCCTGCAGGGTGCCATTCTCAACTATGGGATTGCGGGATTCCCTGCGATAAGACTCCTTGCGGGCTCCCACGAACTCGATTTCATCTCCCTCGTAATGAAGCATCGCCGTGCCGAAATTCTTGAAATAGGATACGTTTTTCCCGGTTGCCTGGCCGACAGCCTGCGCGAAATCTATGCCGCTGCCCTCCACGACTATGTCGATGTCGTTGCAGGGGCGCCCCAGGAAGCAATCCCGCACGTATCCTCCGATCACGAATGCGCGGACGCCCCGTTCGCGGGCTACCCGGCTTACTATGCGGAATATCTCCTTTTGAACGTATTGTGCTGTTACTGTGGACATGACTTGCTCATTTCAAGATAATTGGGAAAGTGTTTCATGGGCTCGAAGCCATCATCTGCCCTCCTGTACACATAAGTGCTGGTTCCGTTGGTCAGGAAGATGTAGCGTACGTTCTGGACGGCCGTGTAACGAAGGGCCTGTTCGGCTACTGCCCCGTCTATGGCCACGTCCGGACGTTTGCATTCCACTACGGCAAGCGGCCTGCCCTGGCTGTCGTACACAACAATATCCGCTCTCCAGCTTTTTTGCCCGAACTTCATGGATACTTCGCTCATCATCAGCCAGGTAGGGACCTGACCGGCGCCTGAGAGCTGGCCAATGAACCACTGCCGCACCCTTTCTTCGGGAGTGGCGGCTACCCATTTGCGCCTCAGGGGGTCGTAGTATTTATCGGTTTCAGGCATTGAGTATCTTTGCGGTAAGCTCAATCAGCAGTTGGTCCGGCGGGAGCGCGGCGCCGTCTCCACCCTTGCCCTGATAATCGAAATCGCAGAGCATGGAGATTATGCTCATGACGGATGGCAGAGGGTAATTGCGCACGGCAGCATCGTATTCACGCAGGAAAAATGGGCTTACGCCCAGGATAGCGGCGCGCTCCTGCTGCCCCATGCCGGGCTTCTGCTTTAGCGCTGCTTCATATTTCAGGATGCGGTAGAAATGCGTGTACAGGGCACTTACCGCCATAGGCATGGCAAATTTTGCTGCTGTGCCGATGTGGGTTGCTATTTTAATGGCCTTGGCGGAATTCTTCAGGGAGAGCTCTCTCGTTAGTTCGAAGACGCTGAACTGGCGGGAGATGCCGACATTCTTCTCAACGTCTTCTGTGCGGACCTGGGTGCATCCCTCGGGAAGGTTTCTCAGAAGTTTTTCGGTTTCGGCCACCACTACAGACAGGTCGGTGCCTGCAGACTCCCCGAGCAGGGCGGCTGCCTGAGGCTCTATCTGAAGGCCCCTGCCGGAATAGTAGGAACTGATCCAGCCGGTGATCTCATAATCCCTGATAGCGGGGGAGTCCAGCACGATGCCGTTTTTCTGAACTGCCTTGTAAAGCCCTTTGCGGCGGTCTACGGAGGCTTTGTGGAGGAGCAGCACCAGGACGGTAGAGTCCAGAGGCTCGTTGCAATAAACGGCAAGGTCCTCTATGCCTTTCATCTGCTGAGCCTCCTTAACCACCACAAGCTGCCTCTCGGCCATCATGGGAAAGCGCCTGGCGGTTGTTATAATCTGGGAGGCGGTGACATCGGAACCATAGCAGATGGTTTCGTTGAAATCCTTCTCAAAATCCTGCAGGCAGTTCTCTACGATTGCCTGACAGACGAGTTCGGGATAATACGGCTCGTCGCCCATCAGCAGGTATACGGGCGCAAATCGACCGCCCTTCACATCGTTTATGATGTCTGTGCTCTGCTGTGCTATATTGACGGTACTTTTGGCCATATCAGCACAAAAATACAAAATTTTATGATTAAATTTGTGGGTTAAGTTAAAACTGAACTCAATGGCTATTATAGAATGCAGGGAAGTCTGCAAAAGTTTCGGGGAGAAGGTGGCTCTGGACCACGTAAGCCTCGAAATCCCCGAAGGGGGAATCTTTGGCCTGCTGGGCCCGAACGGCGCCGGCAAGACCACGCTTATACGTATTATTAACAGGATAACCATACCCAATGGGGGAGATGTGCTCTTCAAAGGAAAGCCTATTACCCAGGCTGATGTAGAGAAGATAGGCTACATGCCCGAGGAGCGCGGCCTTTACCGCAAGATGAAGGTGGGCGACCAGGTCATGTATCTCGCCCAGCTGAAGGGAATGAGCGCATCTGCCGCCCAGAAGGCACTCAAGGAATGGTTCATCCGCTTCGGCATCCAGGACTGGTGGGGCAAGAAGGTCGAGGAGCTCTCAAAGGGTATGGCCCAGAAGCTCCAGTTCATTACCACCGTGGTTCACAAGCCTTCTCTGATGATACTGGACGAGCCTTTCAGCGGCTTCGACCCGGTGAATGCCGACCTTATCCGCAAAGAGATACTCCGTCTCAAGGAAGAAGGCGCCACCATCATCCTCTCCACCCATAATATGGAAAGCGTAGAGGAACTCTGCGACAACATCGCCCTCATCAACAAGAGCAAGCTCGTGATCACCGGAGGTGTGGAGCACATCCGCCGGGAATACGGCAACAATAACATCGAAATCGAGTACACCGATGCCGACGGCCGCCACACGGAAGTCATCTCCCGTGAGAAGGCAGGCAACGAAGTGCTCCAGTCCTTCATCGACAAGGGCGCTACCATCAACTCCTACAAGGAACTGATGCCCAGGATGAACGATATATTCATTAAACTCGTTACGGGAGGGGAGGCCCCTGAAAAATGAATCTGCACAAGACTGGGATCGTGATATCCCGCGAATATCTCAACAAAGTCAAGAAAAAGAGTTTCCTCATCACCACTTTCCTGGTGCCTATACTGTTTGCGGCTATCTGCGTGCTGCCTTCGCTTTTGATGATGAACGTGAAGGAGAAGAGCCAGAAGGTGGCCGTGGTGGACTATTCCGGCATCGTTATGCCCTATTTCGAAAGCAACGAGGCAGCTGAGTTCACGGATTGCAGCGGAGAGGATCCGGCAGTGCTCAAGGATGAACTCAAGAGCCGCGGATTCGACGTGCTGGTGGTAGTATCGCAGCTGGACAGCGCCAAGAGCGTGAGCATCCAGACCTTCAGCAAGAAGCCTACCGGTGTGGATTTCAACTCCAGTCTCAGGGTTCGTGCCAACAAGGCCGTCGAGCAGTACCGCATAGGCAGTTACCAGATAGCCGGCCTGGACCAGATAATGAAAGATGTGAAGGCAGATGTGAAGGTGAATGAGTTCACCCTCGACGAGAGCGGCAATGCTTCTGTTTCCGAATCCGGCATCTACATGATCATCTCCATGGTCCTCGGCATGCTTATCTACATGTTCATTGCCATGTTCGGTGGCTCCCTGATGTCTTCGGTGATCGAAGAGAAGAGCTCCCGTGTGGTCGAGGTCCTGGTGTCGTCGGTGAAGGCAACTGAACTGATGTTCGGCAAGATAATCGGCATTGCGCTGGTGGCCCTTACCCAGTTTGCTCTCTGGATCATACTCACCCTCCTGCTTGTTCTTGGAGCAAGCGCCATCTTCGGCTTCGGAGACATCATGAACTCGGCCGATATGATGGGCATGAGCGCCAATATGAGTGGGGTGGATGTGGCTGCAATGGCCCAGAACAGCGAGGCTTCGGTTATCTTCACCACCCTCTCGCATATTCCCTGGGGGACGTTGATCGTGAGTTTCTTCATCTTCTTCATCCTCGGCTATCTGCTCTATGCGTCGATGTATGCCGCCATTGGATCGGCTGTTGAGAACGAGGCCGACACCCAGCAGCTTCAGCTCCCTGTCACTATTCCGCTGATGCTTGCGTTCTTCATAGTGTTCTTCGCATTCAAGAATCCCGAAAGCGCAGTTGTGTGGTGGGGGTCTATGATTCCGTTCACATCCCCGATCGTGATGCTCGCGCGAATTCCTTATGGCGTGCCTACCTGGGAGATTGTCGTGTCGGTGGCGCTGCTCTTTGCAACCTTTGTCTTAATGGCATGGGCGTCTGCCAAGATCTATAAGGCAGGCATACTGATGTTCGGTAAGAAATCAACTTGGGGAGACCTATGGAAATGGTTAAAGCAAAAGTAATTACAGCCCTTGCGGCGATTCTCGCCCTCTGCTCCTGCGGCCATTCCTATAAGTGGGAATCCTATGTAATAGATGGGCATCGCACCGGAGTCACCGTGCCCACAGCCACGAATGTTGCAGAGGCAATAGGTGTGGTGGAAAGCGGAGTGTATACCGCTCCGAACGGCAGAGTGTTCGAAGGTGGCTCCACCCCCGAGGTGGCCAGTCTCCTTCTCGAGGTTCAGCCTGCGATGGCGCGTCTCAAAGAGGTAGTGGCCTATGCTCCGGAGCCGATGATCAAGCATAAACCTGAGGATCCGCTCTGCAACTTCATCGCCGACAGGCTGTTTGCCGATACGCAGGCCCTGATTGCCCCGAGCGGCCGCAAGGTGGATGTCGCCTTCACCAACCGCGGTGGCATACGTCAGGATATCGCCCAGGGGGATGTGCTGCTGGATGATATCGTTTCGATGCTTCCCTTTGCCAACTATCTGTGCTACGTTCAGATGGAGGGGCGGGATCTCCGCAATATCTTCGAGTATATGGCCGAAAACGGCATTCAGGCGGTTTCAGGGGCCAGGATAACCATCAAAGACAAGAAACTGGTTTCGGCCGAGGTCGGGGGTAAACCCATCGATGACGACAAGCTCTATGGAGTGGCAACAATAGATTTCCTGCTCGACGGCGGCGACGGATACAAGATAGCCCGCAACGCCAAGGATTATGTGCTGACCGATGTCAAGATAGGGGATGCCATCCTTGCGGATATCCGCAAGATGACGGCGGAGGGGCAGGAACTCAAGTATTTTACGGACGGACGCATTGTTAGGGAGAAATGAAAAGGTTTTTGACTATTCTCGCGGTATGCCTTGCTGCCGCAGCCTGCCAGCCGAGGCTGGTGATAATTCATACCAACGATACCCACAGCCATTTCGATCCCGTCCGCGGGGGAGAACGTGATGGCCTGGGAGGAATAGTGGAACGTGCCGCCTTCGTGGACAGCATCCGCGCTGCTTATCCTCCGGAGAAAGTCCTGCTTCTCCATGCCGGAGATTTCAATCAGGGCACGTCCTATCACAGTGAACTCGGCGGCTCTCTCGAGCCGAAGATGATAAATGCCATGGGCTATGATTGCATTACTCTTGGTAATCATGAACTTGATGAGGGTATAGAGAGCCTTGCGGAGCGCCTCAGCAAAGTGGAATGCCCCGTGGTTTGTGCCAACTGCGAGTTTCCAGATATCCTTCAGCAGTATATCAAGCCTACGGCTGTTATCGAACGTGGCGGAATGCGCATAGGCATCATAGGCATGGAATCCGACATCGCTACCATGGTTGCGGCGCCCACAGCTCAGCGCATACGTCAGCTGAACAATGTTGAGACAGTCAACAAATGGGCTGAGCATCTCCGTAAGGAAGACAAATGCGATTTTGTTATTCTCCTAAGCCATCTCGGCTATGATGTGGATCAGGAAATCGTGCCTCAGACTAAAGGACTGGACATCATAATCGGCGGCCACACGCACACTTTCGTGGACGATCTGCTTTATGTCAGGGATGCAAGGGGAAAGAAAGTCCCCATCATCACTGACGGATGCTGGGGACTTCAGATGGGCCTTATAAAAATCAGGTAATCCTAGATATCGAAATACAAACCTACGCTGATGAGGTTTTCCAAATTGATGCTGCCTGGGAGAATGGTTCCCGGGCAGTATTTGATATATGCTCCGTCCCCGTCGAAATCCAGGACTGCAAAGTAGGCCAGGCGGAAATTCTGTATATCTCCACCATAAATGATGTCTTTGGCCTTCTTGCCGTTGTCGTCGCGGAACTTGTTTTTGACTTTGTTGCAACGGTCCAGGTCATAAACTGCCTCTGCGCCTAACTTGAGGCCCACTTTGCCGAAACGGAAGGCGATGTCGGCCGGAGCGCTGAACCCGAAGGCGCAGATCTTGGACTTGAGGTTTTTGGGGGCAGGGGCTGCGGACAGGGCGAACTGTCCGTTGCTATCTACCTCGTAGAGTTTACCCTTGGAAATGAATCTGTCCCACTTGATATCGCATCCTACGTTGAATGAAATCCATTTTGCAGGAGCGAGGGACAGTTCAAGTATATTCAGCCCGACCTCGTGGGACCTGTTGCCGGGGAACAGGTTACGGTCTAGTATATGCTCGCCTACATAAAGATGGGAAAGGGCATTCGCTTTGAAAATGCCGTCGGAACTGCTTTTGCTTTTTCCGGGGATGATCTGGTCGGCCATGCCCTCGATTTCACTGAGGCGGTCTTTGGCGGATTTCTGTTCTTCCTGGGCATAGACATTCGCTGCAAGTATGCACAGGGCTATTGTGATAATGGTCTTTTTCATTTTACGAGGGATTTGATGGTTTCTTCAGGAATAAAGGGGAGTATGGCCATGGCTTTGAAGCCGGGCTCCAGCAGAGACTTCACGAGAGGAGAGTCCTTCTTGTCGTTATCTCCATCCTTGAGCTGCTGGAAGAAGGATTTCTCTTCGGGAACGGACTGGATACGGTAATTGCTGAGTCCAACCTTTTCGGCCGCATATTTCACGGCATCCAGCAGGGTGCCTTTTTCGTCGGCAAGCTTGATTTCTATGGCATCCTTTCCGGACCAAACGCGTCCCTGGGCAATTGAATCAACATATTCTTTGCTAACAGAGCGGCCCTTTGCAACTACCCCCACGAAGTCGTCATAGATTCCTTCGATTTCTTTCTGGTACCAGGCCTGCTCCTCTTCGCTGAGGGGTTCCATTCCGGATCCCATTCCGCTGTGCTTGTTGGTGCCAATGGTTACCGGGTTGACTTTCAGGTTCTTCCTGATGGCCTTGCCGACCGAGGGAATCATCCCGAACACACCGATGGAACCGGTAAGGGTGGTGTTGTCGACGAAGATCCTGTCGCAGCCCGCGGAAATCAGATATCCGCCGGAGGCGGCATATGAGCCATAACTGGCAATAACGGGCTTGTACTGCTGTAGGACCTCGATTTCGCGGCGTATCATATCTGCACCGACTACTTCTCCGCCGGGGGAGTTCACGCGGAAGACGACAGCCTTGATGGTGGAGTCCTTGCGAACGGAGGCTATGATGTGGGAGAGTTTCTCGCCAGCAACCTCGTTTCCGCTGCGGTCGATTTCACCATCTGCATAGATGATGGCTACTTTCTTCGAGGAGGGACCCTTCTTAAGGTCTGAGATGTACTTTTGGATAGGAACGACCTTCACTTCTTCGGCCGTGCTCTTGCCGAACAGGTTGCAGAGGTAGGTCTCCATCTCATCGCGGTACTTGAGGCCGTCTATCAGGCCCTTCGAGAGCCAGGTGTCGGCGGTGCTCAGCTCGAGATTGTCTATCCAGCTCTTCAGATCATTGACATCGATACCGCGGGATTCCGCTATTTCGTCCAGCATTGCGCCCCAGAGGGAATTGAAGAGGACTTCGTATTGCTCGCGGTTCTCGGGGCT
>CACXKV010000015.1:0-45572 GCA_902768365.1 uncultured Bacteroidia bacterium
ATATACACGGGTCTTACCCATTTGCCAAAATTGAGAACCGCCCGGCTCCATTGTCCTTTGTTAAACTTTCTTTATCGGCATAAATTTACTACTTTTGTCAAACAAACCTGGTTGGCAGAAAACTACGCTGCAAATCTAAGGTTTGCCATATCTGAAACATGAGCGGGAAAAGAGATAAATATCGGATGATGTCTGATTCGGAACTGACTGCTGCTGTCCGCAGTGGGGACGACCGGGCATTCGACGCCCTTTTCTTAAGGTGGTATCCTCAGGTGTGCAGGTTTCTGCTGGCGCTTGTAAAGGATATTGCGCTCTCAGAGGATCTCGCCCAGGGAGTCTTTATGAGGTTATGGCTCTACAGGGACAGACTCGACCCTTCAAAGTCTCTCAAAAACTACCTGCTCGTGCTTTCCCGCAACAGTGCTTTGGATGTTTTCAGGTCGAAACGCACTCTTGTTATGGACAATCTGGACACTCCGTCTGAAAAGCCCTCTTCGGATCGCGCTGAAGACTTGGCGGAGTTCGCGGAAACTCAATCCAGGCTTATCCAGGCTGTTCAGCAGATGCCGCCCCAGCGGAGAAGCGTTTTTGAGATGAGTCGTTTCCAGCACCTCTCAAGCGAAGAGATTGCCAGCAGCCTTGGACTGAGTGTCCGTACTGTGGAAAAGCATATTCAGTTGGCCCTCGACAATATTCGCAAGTTTCTCAATTAAGATTACGTAGAGGAAGTTCTTTATTCGTTCTATATGGGAAACCACATAGATCGTATGAACATTTCCCGCAATATTCTTCAGGCCTATCTGGAGGGAACTCTATCCAAAGAAGAGTCTTTGGATGTGCAGCTTTACCTGGCCGAACACATGGACGATCCTATGGTTCGGAAACTCCTTGATGAGCATTTTGACAGCAACCGTTCGGATTCAAGCGCTTCTTCAGACAAAGCCCTGAAATCTGTGCGCAACAGGCTCGGAATGGGAGTCGCCCCTCGTCGTCCCATCCTGTGGCTCGCAGCTGCTGTATTGGCCCTGCTGCTGGTCATACCCGCATCACTCACTCTTGGTTACAAACTTCATGGGGATCCTGCTCCTGTTGCCTGGAACGAACTTACAGTCCCCATATCCCAGACTCGGGAAGTTACGCTCCCGGACGGCACGAATCTGGTGCTTAATGCAGGGTCGCGCGTTACCTGGCCTGCAGAGTTCACCGGCAGAGAGCGTGAGATTTTCCTGGATGGGGAGGTTGTGGCGTCTGTTGCCAAGGATGCAGAGCACCCTTTCGTCATCCATTCCGGTGAAGCTGATATACGGGTACACGGAACCACCTTCGACCTGAAGTCATACCGCGATGCCACTATGCTGGAGGTCGTGCTTCTGGAAGGTTCCGTAAGCCTCATCCTCCCGGCGGAAGAAGGTAGGCGAGAGGTGCGGATGGCGCCGGGCGACATTGCCCAGTTCGACCATAATACTGGCGCAGTGTCCCTTGGAAAGGTTTCTACGGACGGGTTCAAGACTTTTAACGATAACCACTCCTTCAGTTTTATCAATATCCCGCTCAAGGACATCGCGGCGGATCTGGAGCGCTCTTTCGGGACCCAGATCGTGGTGGCTGATGCAAGTGTAGCATCCCAGCGTTTCCTGGCCTTCTTTACCAACGGAGAGAATCTGGACGAAATACTGAAGCTGCTCTCACGCAACGGGAACCTGACTGTGGTCCGCTCAGACGGGACGGTTTATTTGTACGGAAAAAAATAAAATATACCATATATTAAAAATTACTAACTATTATCAACCTCTAAAATGAGAATAACACACTATCTGCGCATGTTTCGCGCTATGCTGGTGTTGACGGCCCTTCTGGTTCCGGGCAAACTCGGGGCACAGAATGTGACAATGGATGCGAGGAATGTCTCCGTGCAGGAGGCAGTGACCATCCTCCAGAGTCAGGGCAATTACACCATCGTAATCAATGCGGATGACGTAGATTTGCAGAAGCGGATATCCGTCTCTGCAAAAGATGCTCCGCTCTCCGAGGTTCTGTCCCAGATTTTTGCCGGGCAGAATCTGGACTTCGCAGTTACGGGCAACACTGTGTCCGTAACCAGATCCAAGCCAGCCTACCAGAATGCGGCTTCCAAAACCGTTTTCAGGGGCGTGGTGGTCGACCGTAACGGGGAAGCACTCATCGGCGCCTCCGTCGTCGACAGAAAATCGGGCAAATATGCCCTGACCGATGACAATGGAGAATTTGCCATCGACAAACTTGCCTTCCCGGTAGTCCTGACGGTTTCCTATCTGGGTTTCGACGATCAGGACTTTGAAATCTCCGGACGCGAGGGGCAGCCTTTCCGTTTCGTAATGACCTCCGAAAACAATGTTCTCGAAGAACTCGTGGTCGTCGGTTACGGTACCCAGAAGAGGGTTAACCTGACCGGCGCCGTTTCGGTTATCGACGGCAAGGAACTCAACTTCCGTCCAGTTACCAACACGGCCATGGCCATTCAGGGTGCCGATCCTTCGCTGATTATCACGAACTCCAGCGGTTCCATCGACGGCACCAACTATAGCGTCAACGTCCGAGGCAAGCTTTCGCTGAACAGCGGTTCCCCTCTCATTCTGGTAGATGGAATCGAGAGTTCGCTCACCCAGGTGAACCCTAATGATATCGAGAGCATTTCCGTGCTGAAGGATGCTTCTGCCTGCGCCATTTATGGTGCAAAGGCATCCGCGGGTGTTATCCTGATTACCACCAAGAGCGGCAGCGCAGGCGATGCGAAGATCACCTACAACGGCCGCTACAGCATATCCGCCAATACCACGTCTACCGATTTCATGACCTGCGGTTACGACTATGTGACTCTGACCAACGATTTCTACAAGACCCTGAAGGGTTATGGCGCCTGGACCTACTCTGACGAGCAGATGCAGATGCTGAAGGATCGCCGTAACGACGTGACGGAAGATCCTACCCGCCCTTGGGTTGTTCCGGATGAGACAGGAACGTATAGCTATGTTTATCTCGGCAACTTCGACTGGTACGGATTCGTATTCAACCGCACTCGTCCCGAGACCGAGCACAACGTTACAGTGCGTGGAGGTACGGACAAGGCTCGCTACTACGCATCCGCCCGTTACCTCTATCGCGAAGGCCTCTTCGCCGGCAAGGCGCAGGATATCTACAACAGCCTCTCGCTGCGCGCGAAAATGGATGCCAACATCACTCCTTGGTTGACCTATTCCTCGAACGTCAGCCTGGAGCGCACCCAGTACGACTGGGGCGGATTCTGGGAGATGGACGGATCCACCGGTTATGTGAGCCAGGGTATTCTCTGGAACGTGACCCAGAACGTGGGCCCGAACTATGTGCCTTACAATCCTGACGGCACCATTGCGATGGTCCCCGGTTTCATGGCAGATGCTACTTCTCCTCTGATGTCCGGCCGTGCCGGCACCCTCATGGACGGCCGCAACCATAACATGAACATCAACAACTACTGGACCTGGACCAACCGACTCACTGCACACATCGTGGAGGGGCTGGATTTCATTACCGACTACACCTATCGCCGCAGGGACCGCAGGGCGAATTTCCGCAGCCTTCCCACCGCCAACAGCTACGATAACATCAATAAACGCATGTATTCCGGTAACGGTTTGTCAGGCGGCCTGTTCTCCAACGGTTCGGTTTATGACTTCACCAGGGAGTATCGTTATTATCAGGATGGTACCGTGATGAATGCGTACTTCTCTTATAACGATACCTTCGGAGACCACCACGTGGCGGCCACTCTCGGTGCCAACTACGACGATTATTATGGTTCCAGCATTACCATTCAGCAGAAAGGCTCGCTGAGTGACGTCCTTTCTTATATCAACATGGCGAACGGCGAAATCGAAAAGGCTTCCCAGTCCAACTCTTCATACCGCACGCTGGGCTTCTTCGGCCGCGTCAATTACGACTGGAAGGGCCGCTATCTGCTGGAAGTCAGCTGCCGTTACGATGGCACCTCACGCTTCCCCAAGGGTCACCGCTGGGGCTTCTTCCCTTCAGCATCCGCAGGATGGCGCCTGAGCGAAGAGCCGTTCTGGGCCCCGGTCAAACCTTATGTCAGCAATGCCAAGGTCCGCGTCAGTTACGGTACCCTCGGCAACCAGCAGGTGGACAATTACTACTACTGGGAAGAACTTAAGACCGGTCTGCTCAGCGGATATACCTTCGACGGCCTCACCAACGCCGGTTATGCTTATGCAGATGCTCCGGTATCCAGCAGTCTGACCTGGGAGACGGTCATCTCCAAGAACCTGGGCTTTGACCTCGGATTCCTCAGGGACCGCCTGACGGTAAACGCCGACTTCTTCATCCGTGACACCAAGAACATGCTGACTGCAGGAATGTCTCTGCCTTATGTCTATGGCGAGTCTGCTCCCAAGGAGAATGCTGCAGACCTTCGTACCAAGGGTTATGAGCTGGCTATCAGCTGGAAAGATCATAAAACAGTGCTTGGCAAGCCTATGTACTATGGCGTTACCGCCACCCTCGGTGACTTCGTTACCCATATTACCCGCTTCGAGAACGAAAAGAACATTCTTAGCGACAACTACGTAGGCAAGCGCCTCGGAGATATATGGGGTTATGTGACCGACGGTGTATTCGCAACTGATGAAGATGCTGCTGCATATGAGCAGTCAATCGATTCGTTCTCGACTGTCAACAAGGGCATCAAGGGCCAGGTTGCTCCCTGGAACCATCTGATGTCCGGAGATATCATCTACAAGGATCTCAACGGCGACAACAAGATCAATACCGGCGACAATACCCTCGACAATCCTGGAGACCGCCAGGTTATAGGTAACTCCCGTCCCCGCTACAACTACGCATTCAAGGGAGATTTCAGCTGGTATGGTTTCGACCTCAGCGTCTTCTTCCAGGGCGTAGGCAAGATGGACTGGATGCCGAATTACAACTGCATCTATTTCTGGGGCCCTTATTCCTATCAGCGCCCGACCTTCCTCCCCACGGACTTTGCCGGTAAATGCTGGTCGGCCGAACCCGGTGCAGACAACAGCAATATCGTCTATCCCCGCCAGCGCGGCCGTATCGCCAACTCTTCCAATATCGTTACCTCCGACTTCTATCTCCAGAACGCTGCTTATCTGCGCCTGAAGAACCTGACCATCGGATACACCCTTCCTGTCAAGAGCAAGATGGTGGAGAAGGCCCGCATCTACTTCTCGGGCGAAAACCTCTGGTACTACTCTCCCATGAAGAAGGCCACCAGGTACATCGACCCGGAAATTGCAACATCCTCCATCAGCGAGGACTGCATCTATCCTTATTCCAAGACTTTCTCTGTTGGTATTGACGTAACATTCTGATGCCTATGAAAAAGATTATCATACCGTTCGTCCTCCTGGCCGCCGCAATGGCGTTTTCCTCTTGCGAGGACCTTCTGACAAAGTCGCCCGAAACCAGCCTCTCGCCGGATACCTATTTCTCTTCCGAGCGTGAACTCGACCTTTGGGCCAATAAATTCTATAATGACATCCTTCCGGATCCCGGCGACCTGGTGGAACTCAATGCGGATGACAACGGCTCATCTTCGTCGCTGAGCGCCCTTCAGAAGGGAACCCGGACTCCTTCTTCAAAATCCTGGAGCGCCGACACCTGGAAGCCTCTGCGGAACATAAACTACATGCTGGAGAACAACAAGTGCTCCGACGTAGCGGTAAAGGCCCGATTCGACGGAGTCTGCTATTTCTTCCGTGCGTGGTTCTATTTCGAGAAGGTGCGCCAGTATGGCGATATTCCCTGGTACGACCACGTGATCGGATCGGGAGATACTGAAGATTTGAACAAGCCCCGCGATTCCCGCGGATACGTGATGTATAAGGTCCTCCAGGATCTGGACAAAGCCTACGAAATGCTCCCGGCCCGCTGGCCTTCCGATGCAGTGTATCACGTTTCAAAGGATGCCGCACTCGCACTCAAGTCCCGCGCAGCCCTTTTCGAAGGAACCTTCCGTAAGTATCATGCAGGGAGTGCTTTTGTTCCCAGCGATTCCGAGACCGTGGATGGCGTAGTCATCTCTTCCGACTACTTCCTCCGCCAGGCAGCCGAGGCAGCCGGCAAGATTGTCGGCACCCGCAAACTGTACACCGGCAATACCCTGCAACTGGCGGATGCCGCGACGGATGCTTCCTACCGCGAGTATTTCATTCTTGAAGATGCAGAGACGGACGAGACCATCTTTTCCCGCCGCTACAACGTGGACCTGAAGGTCCGTCACGGGCTGCAGTTCGACTTCAAGAACCAGCACCGCAGTGCCAGCATCAGGCAGGTGAACCACTATCTCCAGGCCGATGGAACTCCTATCCAGGACCGCACCGGCTGGCAGACACTCAGCTATTATGATGTTTTCCAGAACCGCGATCCCCGTCTGTCCCAGACCATCCAGGGCCCCGGCTATCTGATGGCGGACATCGATGAGACCACGAAACTCCACAAGACTGAGCAGCTGTCCTGGGAAAGGACCTTCAACGGATTCCGTATCATCAAGTTCATCTCCGATACCAACCATGAAGGCGCTACCACCTCCACTACCGACTATCCGCTGATCCGTTATTCGGAAGTTCTGCTGAACTATGCGGAGGCCAAGGCCGAGCTCGGAGAGTTGACTGCAGAGGATCTCGCCAAGACTATCAACGTGATCCGTGCCCGCGTGGGCATGCCCGGAATTACGGCCGTGCCTGCAACTGCAGATGCCCTGATGGAGAGCTATTATCCTCATGCCAAGGGCGCCCAGAAGGCAGCCATCCTGGAGGTGCGCCGCGAACGCGCAGTGGAACTCTTCTGCGAAGGCTTCCGCCAGTGGGATATGCTCCGCTGGGGAGAAGGCGCACTGCTGACTCCCAAGGCTACGGGCGGTTTCCAGGGTATCTACATTGCTGCCGACCAGGTGGGTGTCGATATAGACCTGGATAAGGACGGCAAGGCTGACCTCTATGTTTACACTGGAGCCAAAGGCAGCACCAAGGCTCCTTCTACCAACCAGATTCAGCTGGGAAGCGGTTTCACTCTCAGCAACGGGACATCAGGCTATCTGACCTACTGGGCGGCAGAAGATTATGTTTGGAATGAAGGCCGTGACTATCTCTGGCCCATCCCTGCAGATCAGCGTACCCTTACAGAGTATGCCCTGACGCAGAATCCGGGCTGGGATGACGGGCTGAGTCAATAATAATATGACTATCAAGAAGATAATGCTATTCTCTACCATCCTGGCACTGTTCCTATGTGCCTGCGGTGAGAAGCAGCCGGTGGACAACGGCGGAGAGGTGCCACTTACGGTGTCGCCGAACTCCGCCGAAGCCCTGGCGCTTGGAGAGCAGAAGAGTTTTTCGGTTACCTCATCGACCGACTGGCTGGCCCGCAGTTCCGCGAGCTGGCTCAAGATTGTCACTGCGTCCGGTAAGGGAGGCCCTACGGCATCGCAACTGACGATTAACGTTGAGGAGAACAAGACCACTTCGGAGCGTACGGGTGTCCTGACGGTATCGAATCTCGGGAATGAGAGCATCGAGGTCAGTGTGAAACAGACCGCCGGTGACTTGAACGGGGGAGGCTCACGCGGTATTTCCACCGCGGAAGACCTTCTCGCCTTTGCCAAGGCAACCAGAGGAGAGGGTTCCATCACGCCCTATCTCGTAGACGGTGTGGTCAAGATACTCAACGACATAGACTGCTCTTCAATTAAAGAGTGGATTCCCGCAGGGTCGGAAGCCGTTCCTTTGACCTATAGCATCGACGGCAACGGCAAGACCCTGAAGAATGTCAACTGGACCGTGGATGTGACCAAGTATCCGCATGCGGGTCTGATTGGATACGCCCGCGGAATCACGATCTCCAAGCTTACCTTCGGCAGCGAAGGGAGCCAGGTGACCTTCACCGGTAACAACAGCGGAAAGGTCCGAGTCGGCGGCATCCTTGGCTATGGCCTGACCGTCACGCTCAACAAGGTTACCAACAATGCCAACCTGACCGTCAGCGGCACGAGCGCGACCGGAAACAATCTCATCATTGGCGGGATTGCCGGTTATATGGATTCAAACTCGACTGTAGGCGGAGAGCCTGCTTCCTCCAAGGGATGCGTCAACAAGGGCGACGTAACCACATCGGTCGTGGCCCAGGCCGGCGGCCTGGTAGGATACAATTCCGGCGTTATCAAGGGTTGCACCCACTACGGCACGGTTACGGCAAAGAAAGAAGGCAATTACGGTCCGGGATGGCTATGCTCCCACAACAGCATCAAGGCCAATGTCGCATCCAACACCGGCAATGGGTTTGTTGGAAGCGCCCCGGATGCCATCAAGAATGCCATGATGAATGGCGAAAGTGCCTACGATATCGAGAACAACAGCGTCGACGTAACCAAGGACGGATACTACGATTGGGAAGAGGTGGAGAGCTGGCAGCTTCATAGCGGTGCTACTTACTACCATTATTCCTGCACGAATGTGCCTCGGGAGGTGCGTGTGCTTGAAATAGACCTGCAGGACCCGGGAATCGAGATTACTTCGGCTTTCGCAGGAGACATGGTCCCCAATCCCAATGGGAACGGCAATGGAAACAATGGAAAGAACAAGCGCGAGCTGTTATCCGAACTCTGCGTGCGCAAGCGTGCCGAGGGACAGAGGATTCTCGCCGGCACCAACTGTTGCTACTTCGATTCGAATGATGGTATTTCCCGCGGTTTCCACGTTGAGGAAGGCCGCCCTGTGTACATCAATAATCCCAATGTAGTCAATGCCCTGGGAAATCACAAGTGGGGCTTTACCGTGTTCGAAGACAGGACGGCATCCTGCGGCATAAAGAAGTTTACGGGCAAGTTCAAGGCCGGCGGAAAGGAGTTCTCCTATTATTCCGTCAACGACACCTTGCTCCGCCATACTTCCGAAAAGTATCAGGCATCCCTCTTTACTTCGCACTATGTCCGTACTCCGTATCCGGCATATCCTAATCTAATCAACGACCTGGCTCCCAATGCCCTCTATGTGGTATGCGAATATACGTCCGGCGTAATGCTGGTGAACAAGGGCTATGCTGCCGCCAGGGTCGTGGAGATCAGGGATGGCCGCAACACGCCTCTTAGCCAGAAGCCGTATATTACAGACAAGAACCGGGTGGGCATCGCCCTTTCCGGAGAGATGGCAGAGAACCTGATTGCCTTCCTCAAAGTGGGGGATACGGTGGAGTTCAAATGCGATATATCCATTGATGGAGATGCCTCGAAGCCTATCCTGACACTGGATTCCACCATGTATCAACTGATGACGGACGGGCAGGATGCGTCCAATACACCAGGCTCGAGCTCCAGCCTTTACACGGCATATGATCCCAAGACCTGGCCGGTCGTCAGCGCCGACCGCAAGAAGGTCTGGATAGTTGAGGTGGATGGACGCCAGATTTCCCCGACCTGGTACTCCCTCGGCGTCAGGGGATATGAGATGTATCGTATCTCCAAAAAGCTCGGAGGCGCATGGGTTACCGTGATGGACGGTGGCGGGTCTTCTGCAATGTGGGTATGGAACCCGGCTTCCGGAAGCGGAAGAATAGTGAACAGACCCAGCGATTCCAAGGGAGAACGCAGTTGTATGACTTATTTACTCATAAGAGAGAAACAATAATCAATAAAACCATTATGAAAGCTTTTAAATGTCTTTTGACCGTGCTCCTCGGAGCGGTGATGGTGTTTTCCTGTCAGAAAAAGGAGCAGGAAAAGAAAGTTTATACCATCACGGTCGACCGTGCGGCGATCACTGATGTGGCCGCCAACAACCCCGGTGTGGAGGCATTGGTGATTACTACCGATGCTCCTTACTGGCTTCTGACAGCGCCCGACTGGGTCACGCCCGACACAAAACAGGGCGTGGGTGGTGGCCAAAGCACCATCGTCTCTTTGACAATCGCTTCGAACTATAAGAACGAAGCGACAACGACTTATGCCCGCAGTGGTGAAATCAAGATTTCCGGCGGTAACACCTCGGTATCCGTGCCCATCAATCAGCTCGGACACACCGCAGTTGTCGATCCGAATGCCAGCATTGGCGGCATTCCCAACCTCGCCGAATTCCTCGATTTCGTGAATACTGTCAACAATGGTGAAGCTCCCATCCGCTGGATGAACTCCAAGATGGAGGTGGAACTCCAGGCTGATATCGACCTGGCCAGCGTAGAGAATTGGACTCCGATTGGAAAAGTTGTCACAACCAACGGCAACTACGCCTCTTCCGTGAAGTCCGAGAGCGGCAATCCGTTCACCGGTGTCTTCGATGGCGGCGGGCATACAATAAAGAACTTCAAGGCTACGGCTACTCTTGAAGACCAGGAGACCTGGGGCCTGTTCGGTTATATCGATCACGCCACTATCAAGAATCTGAATGTTGAGGCTGATGTCACTCTTTCTGCAAACGGTACTGCAGATGCCGGCGTAGTTGTAGGTACTGCAGCATTCTCCACCATTGAGAACGTGAAGGTCAGCGGTAAGCTTACATCCGCCGGTTCTACTGTCGGCAAGAGATTTGCCATCGGTGGCATTGCCGGATTCCTGTTCTGTGAGTTCAACGCAGCCGAAGGTGCAGCCTACGAATCTTTTGTCAAGGATTGCGAAGTCAATCTGGAAGTCAATATCGACGGCGGAGCCAACCTCGCCAACGGCGCCGGTTGCGTGATGTATGGTGGCATTGTGGGATTTGCAACCAAAGCCGATGAGGATACCCAGGGTCGCAACCATATCCAGAATTGCGTCAACAACGGAACCATGACGGTCAAGATCGGCCGCTGCAGCGGTATAGTTCCGACCTGCAACCGTGCAACATACATAGAAAAATGTGTGAACAATGCTTCTCAGGTAAATACAATCGAGAACGGCCGTATCGGCCAGATTTGCTGCAACCTCAGCAAATATTCCGCCGTCATCGATTGCATTAACAATGGAGATCTCACCACTACCGATTCTCAGACCACTACAGCCGCTCTCGTGGCCCTTATCGGCGACGATACCGTATACCTTACAGGTGGGGAGAAACCTTGCAATACCGCAACCATTCTCGGTGGCAACACATCCTACCTCGGGCTCATCGCAGCTAATATCAGCAAGTGCGACCATGTCAGCGATGTTCTGGTCAGCGGCAAGCTCGGTGTTTACAAAGCGGACGGCAATCACGAGATGTATGCTGTCAGCAACTCAAATATCATGGATTTCATAGGTAGTATTAATTCCAACTATAAGGATAAGGTAACAAACATTACCTATGTCAAACTGAATCCTGATGATCCGGAGCCCGAGACTCCTTCTACAGGAGGCGGCATCGATGACCTGGATCCCGTAAACGATACATGGAACTAAAAATGGCAGATGTTATGAAAAAGTATATGATTTTCGCTGCCATTGCGGCAGCAGTCCTTGCAGCTGGCTGTGCTAAAGAAAACCTGGTTCAACCCGAACAGGGAAGCGTGCTGAAAGCATCTCTCTCATCCCTTACCAAGACCGCCATCGACGGTGTGAAAGTGACCTGGACCGAAGGTGATGCCATCAATGTGAACGGCGCCAATTCCTATGCAATCACAGAGGCGGCGGCCACGGCAACATTCGAATTCAAAACCGCTCTCACCGCTCCTTACAAGGCCGTTTATCCGACCACTATCTATAAGGATGCGTCAACTGTGACTCTCCCTTCAGCATTGGATGCCGATAAAGTCTTTACACCCCTCGCAGGATATCTTGAGAGTGGGGAAACAATGTCCTTCAAGGCCCTGACCGCCTTCCTCAAGATTTCCCTTACCGGTGAAGCAACGACAACAGTCAAGGACCTCACCCTCAAGGGCCTCGGCGACGAGCAGCTCAGCGGTGATTTCGCCATCGACTTCACCACTTTCGCCCTCACCGGTTCGTCTACTGCCGATGCCGACAAGGTGGTCAAGCTCAATATCAACAAGGCACTTTCCGCAACTCCTCTGGTGCTTTATATCCCCATCCCTGCTGGCAACTATGCATCTGGTTACCAGATTGAAATGATTGATTCCGAGGGTGGTATGATGCGAAAGACCGTCACCGCCCGTACCGTCAAGGCCGGAGAGCTGCGTGATATGGGTGCACTCGCATTCGAAGTCAACGTTACCGAAGATCCGAATATCGGAGGTATTCCCGATGCGAAGGAATTCAAGGACTTCGCAGCTGCAGTCAACGAAGGCCGTTCCTTCAGCCGCTGGATCAACGAGAGCACCGGAGCAGTCGAGCTGCTTGCGGACATCGACTTCGGCGGAGAGGAATGGACTCCTGTCGGAAATGCCAGCGTCACCACTTCAAATGTGATTACAGGCAGCGCCTTTACCGGCATATTTGATGGTAAAGGCCATACCGTAGACAACTTCAAGGTAAGCGTTCCTGCCTCCGGCGCCAATGTAGCCGCAGGTTTGTTCGGTGTAATCAGCGGAGCAAGCGTGAAGAACCTGGTTATCGGCGGAAATGCCGTAATCAAGAGCTCTTCCAACACCGGCTTCGTTACCATGGGTGCTGCGGTTGGCTTCGCTTCCGAATCCACGCTCGAGAATATCGACAGCTATGCCAAGATGGTTGCTGACGCCGGAAAGGATAATGTCCGTCTGGTTGTCGGCGGTGCAATCGGCACCATGTTCTCTTCCGAGACCAAGGCATCTACCGCCAAGGATATCAAGGGACATGCATCCTTCGATGTTGTCAACACTGTCAACACCAAGAACGGCGCTACCGGCTTCATTGTCGGCGGTGTTATCGGACTAACTGATGGCAAGAATGTGGATGTGGTTCCTGTGAAGGTCGAGAATGCTGTCAACTATTCCGACTTCTCCGTGCAGGCAACCCGTACTGCCGGTGTTATCGGAACCATGAACACCTTCTCCATCGCGGAAGGCTGTGCCAACTATGGAAATATTTCCTGCACCGATGTGAAGGCTTCCAACAGCCGCGTCGCGGGTATCGTTTCCGCAATGGGTAACAGCACCGCATTGAAGAACTGCGTCAACTATGGCGACGTCGTGTTCGCCGTCTCCGGAGACAGCACTCACGGATATGCCGGTGGTGTCGCAGGACAGACAAATGACGCCAATTCATTCACCTATTTCGATGGTTGCGCCAACTATGGTGCCGTCCTGTCCGACAGGTGGTTCGCAAGTAGCGACGATAAATACATGGGTATCATCTGCGCCAATTTCAACGCCAAGGTGGTTACGGTGAAGAACTGCATCCTGGGCGGCAAGATCGGCCCTTACACTCCTACCAATGAGAATCCGGTGATTACGATTACCTCGGAGAACTTCTCTCAGTACTACTCCCTGACGGCTGCTACCCGCACCGCCAAGGTGGTCTTCGAGAACAATACCTACGGCACCTATGCCGCTCCCGGCATCTCGACCGCACAGGATCTCAAGGACTTTGCAGCTGCGTACAACGCCGGCGCTGATATCAGCAAATGGACAAATGCAGACGGCGTAGTCGTGCTGCTCGACGATATCGACTGCTCCTCCATCACGGAATGGACCCCGATAGGCAACTGCACGCTGACCTCTACCTGGGCCCACAATAAGGTTGAAACCAGTGGAAAGCTGTTCACTGGAACTTTCGATGGTAAGAATCACACCATCAAGAACCTGCATCTGAGCTTTGCTCCCACTGAAGCCAACGGCGCTTTCGGATTCTTCGGAGGTATCGGGGACGGCGGCGTGGTGAAGAATATCATATTCGATAATACCTGCACCTTGAACATCGAGACCGGAAAGGCCGGTGTCTTCGGAATGCTGGCAGGGCTTGTGCTGGACGGCAGCGTGGACAATGTCAAGAACTATGCGCCCATTACGGGTGGTGGTACTTCGGGGTGGGCAAACAATAATGCAGCCGGCCGTGTCACAGTCGGTGGCTTGATCGGATGGGTCCATGCCGCTACGAAAGATGTTACCGTCAGCAATCTTTACAACGCCGGTGCGATAGGAACTTCTGCTGCCGAGTTCACCCGTGGTGGCAATGGCGGTAACGGTGCCAACGGTTTCATGCTCGGAGGCGTTGTCGGATTCTCTTCCAATACTAACAATTCCAATACGCAGACGCTCTCCAACCTGAAGAATGATGCCGACATCTACACCAATGCCGGTCGTGCTTCCGGAATTGTCTCTGCTGCCAACCGCTATACGATTGTGAAGGGTGCCGAAAACAACGGTGACATCCACCATTCCGCCAGCGGATCCTTCCGCCTCGGCGCCATCACCTGCATCACTGCTGTCGGATGTGTGCTGGAGGACTGTGTGAACAAGGGTGACCTGATTGCCCCCGGCGTTGCTTCTGCTGCTGGCATCTGCTGCCTTGTCAATGACGATACCGTCAAGATTACCAATTGCAGCAGCCTCGGAGCTACCATTGTGTGTACTGGTTTTGACACTGAAAATAACAAGGTTACCTATGCTGGTGCCTTCTATGGCCAGTGCAATAAACTCGCTACTTTCAGTGGTTGTTCAGTAAGCGGCAAGGTGGGCAAAACCGCCGATGCTCTGGTGACCCTGACTGCGGAGAACTATTTCCCCTTCGTAGGACAGGTCAACGAGAAAAACACTACCATCTCCAAGGATAACATCAAGTTTGCGGAATGAAAAAGCTTCTGACCGTTATCCTTACCCTTATGCTTCTTTCCCTTTCCTGCCTTGCCGGCGGGAAGGGGAAGGAGTTTAAGCTTCTCTACTGGAACATACAGAACGGGATGTGGCACGACCAGGGCAATGGTTATGACGGTTTCGTCAAATTTGTCCAGGAGCTGGATCCGGACATCTGCGTATGGTGCGAGGCTGAGTCCCGTTATGTAACGGACAAGGCTGTCAAGATGCAGATCCCGGAAGACCAGTATCTCCCCTGGAACTGGGATATCCTGGCCGCCCGCTATGGGCACAAATATACTCTCATTTGCGGCAAGCGGGATACCTTCCCTCAGGTTATCACCTCCAAGTATCCTCTTAAAATCGTCCGCCGCATCACCGGCAACGGGGAAGATATCATCGTTGTCCATGGAGCCGGATGGGCGAAGGTAGACCTGGGCAAAGCGGGCGAACTTAACCTTGTGACCTTGCATACCTGGCCCCAGCGCTATGCCTATCTGGCGGAGGACCAGAAGGCATCTGCCGCCGCCCAGGGCGGAGATGTTTTCCGCTCTCGGGAGATTCAGTACATCTGCGAGCAGACCATAGCCACCGTGCCGGATGCCTCCGGACAGTATTGGCTGATGACGGGGGATTTCAACGCCATCTCTTCGATAGACAATTATCACTACGGAATAGATGCTTCGGACAAGGCTTTCCTGGTGCACGATTATGTGCGGAACAATACTCCGTACATCGATGTGATAGAACGTTTCTATCCCGGAGAATTCTGCAAGAGCACCCTTTCTGGAAGGCGTATCGACATGGTTTATGTGACTCCTGCTCTTTTCGATAGGATTACTTCCGCCCGTCATCTGTACGACGGCTTCGCCGAATCCAGCAGGGATCCCCGCGGCAAAGAAGTCGGAAACTTCTGTCATCCCTCGGACCATTATCCCATTCTGGTGACGTTTAGATTAAAATAATAAGGAGAATGCGCAGATTCATAGCCTTCATACTCGCGGGGATGGCGCTTGCCGCCGTTCCCGCATCTGCCCAGGCTATTAAAGAGGCAGTATATGCCGACCTTAACAAGGCCGGAGGCGTGTACTATATGTATGAATTCAAGGAGCATAAGGTTACTCCGCCGCCCAAGGGCTACACTCCCGTATATCTGAGCCACTATGGCCGCCACGGGGCCCGATACCTGCTGAATGATACGCAGTATGAACGCAGCCTCGGCGTACTCCGTGCAGCACATGAGCAGAATGCGCTCACGGAGGTGGGGGAGAGAATCTGGCAGGAGGCATCCGCCTATTTCGAGGAGGAATGCCGTTTCCGGGCCGGAGACCTGACCCCACTTGGCTGGGAGCAGCATTATAGAATCGCCCTGGAAATCTACAATGCAAACAAAAAGTTTTTCAAGAAACACCCTGTTGTGACGGCCGGTGCCACACAGGTGCCCCGGTGCATAGTTTCGATGGCGGCTTTCTGCCAGGGGCTTGCGAGTGCGGATCCTTCGCTTCAGATATATGAGGCAGCATCCAAGGCGGAACTCGATGAAATCAATCCCCATGCAGACGAGAATCCCCGTCGGACCAATGTCCGGATGGAGGGAGGCAGGTATTCGCGTATAGATCCCTGGGGAACGGGGCTCAAAGGTTTCATCGATGCCAGGATAGACCACCGTGCGATATCCGGACGTATCTTCGTCGATCCGGATTTCCCGAAACCGTTCAGGGGCACCCGGTCTTTCGTTACAGACTTTTACGACTTGGTGTTCAACATGCAGTGCACCCCTACGAAACGCAGCCTGATGTGGTTTTTTACACCGGATGAGTGTTATAAGCTCTGGGAGATAAACAACTATATCCACTATATGGAATCGGCTCCTCCGGCCACCAGGCGGGACATGCCTGCACTGATGAACATGATTGCCGATGCCGACAGTGCCTTGACAGCCGGGGTGCCTACAGTGCGTCTTCGTTTCGGCCACGATACGGTATTCCTCTTCCTCATATCCGTTTTCGGTGCGGACGGATATGGCATCGTTCCATCCAGCGCCGATGAGATATCTGCGACATGGGCCAATTACAGGGCACCCATGGCTGCGACCCTGTATCTTCTGTTTTGCAAGAACAAGGCAGGAAACGTCCTGGTGAAAATGGTTGTGAATGGAGAGGAGGCTACACTGCCTCTTGAGCCCGTTACCGGCCCTTGGTATAACTGGGAAGATCTTAAGAGTTTACTCCGCAGCCCGGCTCTTGCTCACTAGGATCACGCCTCCTACGATGAGAAGGGCTGAGAGCACTTTCTGCCATGTGATGGCGTCCATTCCGGCCCATATGCCGATGATAGCTGCAATTATTGGTTGCAGATAGGTATACATGCTCACCAGTGTAGGGCGTATCCGCTTCTGCCCGTAAGAAATGAGAAAGTATGCCACAAATGTGGCGAAGAATATAAGGTATCCTATCTCCCAGCAGATGCTTGTAGGCAGAGCGGCGAAGTCGGTGTACATGAGGCCATGGACAGAGAAAGGAATCGAGAATACGAGAGAAAAGAGAAACATCCACTTCATAAACGTCACCACCCCGTAGCGTGAAATCAGCGGCCTGAACGCGCCTAGATATAGCGAAAAGGTGATGCCGTTAACAAGCAGGAGCGCTATGCCCATCGGGGTGGTGGATGCCACTCCGTCAGCATGGACCGAATTGAATATTAGGAAGAGAACGCCTGCGAAGCTGAGCGCAACTCCTGTGGCTTTTTTCAAAGTGATGGGTTCCTTCAGGAAAAGGAACGCGAAGAACATGGTGAAGATGGGTCCCAGGGTGCCTAGAATCCCTGTGTCGAGGGGCGTTGCCATAGTGATGGCAGAGAGAAAGGTCAGTTGCGGAACGAAGAGCCCGGTGAGGGATGCCAGAGCTATCTTAGCATAGTCCTTTCGTTCTACCTTCTCTTTAGGAAGGAATGCGGACAGCAGCCAGAAGAGGATGCTGGCTCCTGCCGCCCTTAAAGTAAATAGAACAATGGGTTGAACCGCCTCGGCATTCGCGATATCTTTGCAAAAAATCAGATTGAGCCCAAAGATGGTATATGTTCCGGCAGTTGCCAGATGCCCTGTCAGTTTTTGCTGCCTTGCTTCATTCGTTACCATCTTTCAGTCTTTTCCACGAAATACGGTGGCAAATGTAGGGATTAATTTTGCAAATGCGGCAGGGAAAGTATAACTTTACAAGAAAAACAGGATATGAGTTTATTCGGCAACATAATCTGGCTCATTCTGGGAGGCCTGTTAACAGCCATACTTTACTGGCTGAACGGGCTGCTGATGTGTATTACCATTATCGGCATACCTTTCGGTGTGCAATTGATAAAAATCGGAACCTATGCGCTTTGGCCCTTTGGCCACGAAATGGTGAATAAGCCCAATGAACCCGGTTGCCTGTCCATAGTGATGAACCTTCTCTGGGTGCTCCTGGGATGGTGGGAGACAGCGCTCGTGCATGTGGTTTTTGGGCTTATCTTCTGCATCACCATCGTTGGAATCCCCTTTGGGCTCCAGCATTTCAAGATCGCCATCGGTTCAATCTTCCCTTTCGGAAAAGAAATTCAGTAAACTCCGTGCAAGATTTCTGATTATTCGGATTTACCATTCAGAACAAGCAATGAATGGTATGAAAAAGAATAGTCTTATTGCAATGGTATCGATGGCTGTAATGGCCGTAGCAACGATGTCCTGCTCGAAAGAAGCGTACTTCTATGACGCATTCTACCCCGGGGATGTAAATTATATGGAAGGTGAAGGCGAGTTGGAGCCTGAGCCCGGCGATAACTTCTACGAGATTAAGGAGAACGCTTTCATCCTGACTGCCGAGCAGCCGGTGTCCACTTTTTCGGTGGATGCCGATGGCGCCACCTATGCATATATGCGCAGATGCCTGAGGGACATGAAAACCCTGCCTCAGCCTAACGCTGTGCGGATAGAGGAATATCTCAACTATTTTACTTTCGATTACGCGGATCCCACCGGCAGCGAGATGCTTGCCATCAACGCCGAACTCGGGGAATGCCCCTGGAATGCGGAACATAAACTCCTTCGCCTCGGCTTGAAAGGGAAGAGCCTCACGGACAGCGAAATCCCGGATGCCAACTACATCCTTCTGGTCGATGTGTCCGGCTCCATGAACGGCGATGACCGCCTTGGGCTTGTAAAGACCGGTCTCACCACTATGATCGACTATATGAAACCCACCGACCGCATCGCCATCATAACCTACGCCGGCTCGGTGAAGATGCTGCTGGAATCCACCCTGGTAAAGGATGCCGCCAAGATCAAGAAGGCAATTAAGAGCCTCAGCGCGAGCGGATCCACTGCCGGTGGCGCTGCGATGAAAATGGCTTATGAGGAAGCGTCCGAGCATTATATCAAGGGTGGCAACAACCGCATAATCATGTGCACCGACGGTGACTTCAATGTTGGAGTCAGTTCCACCGAGGCGCTTGTGGAGATGGTGGAGAGTTACCTGGACAAAGGTATCTACCTGAGCATAATGGGCTTTGGCACAGGTAATTATCAGGACAGCCGTATGGAGGATCTCTCCAACCACGGTAACGGCACGTATACCTATATAGATTGTGAAGAGGAGATGCTCAAGGTGTTTGTGAACGAGCGCAGCCATTTCTACTCAGTCGCCAACGACACCAAGTGCCAGGTGAATTTCGATTCCACCGCAGTCAGCAGCTATCGCCTGATAGGTTACGAGAACAGGGTTATGAATAACGAAGATTTCGAAAACGACAAGAAGGATGCGGGAGAAATCGGAGCTGGCCAGACGGTAACAGCCCTCTATGAGGTAGTGCCCGGCCGCAATTTCACTGCTGGCACCAATGCAATGCGCTTCGACGTGCGCTACAAGAAGACTCTTGGCGAGGAAAGCCGTCCGCTTACGCTCAATGTGGCAGTCCCAGAGATGGATGCATCAAGACAATTTATTGCCCCGGCCTCCGAGAATATGCTCTTTGCATCAGGAGTGGCTGCACTCGGGCTTTGCTTCCGCGATTCCAAATACCGTGGAGAGGCCACGTTGGAGATGGCGAAGGAACTTGTGGACAGTGGCCGCAGCTTCGATCCCGGTGATTTCCGTAAACAATTATCCAACTTGATTGAAAATAGTCTTATCTTTGTTGAAAGCAAAAGATAACATTATGAGAATCAACATCTCAAGAGTGATATCTGGTATTTTGTGCACTCTGCTCCTGGCAGGGTGCGCAAAGGAGATGATGGCCCCTGATGATTATGGTTCTGACAGTCAGGATTTTACCGCAATAGTGACGGTGCACAAGTCTCCCACCGACACCATATATTTCCAAGTAGACGATACCACCCGGCTGTTCCCTTTAAACTACTATGGCAGCTATTCGGGGCCGGAACGCATAGTGTGCGGAATCACAGTTTTCAAAAAGACAGTGCCAAATTACGGCTATCAAACCTCGGTCGAATGGTTCGACCAGTTGGATAAAGGCTCTTTCACCAACAGCAAACCTGCCGGCGGCAGCGATGGGCTGGACATCCTCTCGGACTGGATGACATCCTGCGAGGATGGTTTCCTTACCTTGCATTACAGCACCTGGTGGGGGAGCGGATCCGTGCAGCACGACTTCACGCTGGTGTCCGGGCAGAATCCCTACGACCCGTATGAGGTGCTGCTAGTGCAGAATGCCAATGGCGACGGCCGAGAAGGCGGCAAAGGCGATTCTATTGTTTATTTTGACATAAACACCCTCCCGGATACGGGGGACTCATATAAAACGCTTACATTAAAGTGGACGGATAGTGGAGGCAAGGCTGCTGAAAAGGAATTCCGCTTCAAGACAAGGAGACCTTAGCGAGGCGGAACTGTTGAACCTGGTCCGTAGCGGCGATGCCTCCGGGATGCGTGCTTTTTATGAGCGATATGTGGGCTTTCTGACTGCGGTCTGCTCCCGCTATGTGCCCGACCGGGCGGCAGTCAAGGACATCCTTCAGGAGGTTTTCGTGAAGGCGTTCGACCGCATCGGGAGTTTTGAGTATCGTGGAGAGGGGAGCGTGAAGGCGTGGATGCACAGGATAGTGGTGAATGATTCGCTGAAGTTTCTTCGCGCGAACGGGAAAATGAAATATGTGGACGATCTGCCGGATGTGGAAGATGAGCAGATGGACAGCCTGCCGGATGTGCCGGCGGCTGTGGTGGCAGAAATGATAAAAAGCCTTCCGGATGGATACCGTACGGTTTTCAATCTTTTCGTTTTCGAGAAGAAAAGCCACCGGGAGATTGCGGAGCTGCTGGGCATAAAAGAAGATTCGTCGGCATCGCAGTTTTTCAGGGCGAGGGCGATGCTGGCAAAGAAGATAAAAGAGTACGTAAAAAAGAATGAGTAGCAAGAGGGATTGGACAGAAGATCTTCCGGAGTTCTTCGAGGGCTATACGGAAGCTGCCCCGGAGGGGCTCTGGGAAGCGGTCGAGGCCGGTTCCGGGGCTGCTGCCGGGCGGCGTCGCATAGCCGGCTGGTGGTATGCGGGGGGCGCCCTGCTCGCCGCCGCTGCCGTCGTTGCCGCTGTCATCCTCTTCCGCCCTGCCGCCGACCCGTCGGTAATCCAGGTTTCTTCCGGGGATATGGTGGCGGAATCATCCGCCCCTGCCCCTGCTCCTGCTCCTTCTCCAGCCCCGGCTGCAATCCCGGCTGCAATCCCGGCCCAAATTCCCGCAACAGACACCAGGGAGGCCGGATCCGTGTCTGGAGAGCCGAAAACGGCCGCGCAGACACCAGAAGCCCCTCGATCCGTGTCTGGAGAGCCGGAAATGGCCGGGCAGACACCGGAGACCCCCCAATCCGTGTCTGGAGAGCCCGAAACGGCCGGGCAGACACCGGAAGCCCCCCAATCCGTGTCTGGAGAGCCCGAAACGGCCGGGCAGACACCGGAGACCCCCAAATCTGTGTCTGGAGAGCCCGAAACGGTAGCGGATCAACCGAAGACAACTGTAGTGCCGCTGGAGCGCGAAGCGTTAAAGCCATTCAAACCGAAGCAGAGGCATAAGATCCGTGTGCAGGCAGGAGTATTCGGCAGCGGACTGATGGCCCAGAATGTCGTTCAGAGCGGGCAGGCCGCCACACATATCGCATCGATGCTGGGTTCGGCCCCGGCTATACAGACAAAATCCATCTCCGGAGGCCCTACCACCTTCGACCCCTCCATCATAGGCAGGAACAAACCCGCTACCACCCAAAACAATCACCGGCAATCCGCACGCCTGGGCGTCGGCGTGAAGGTCAACTTCCTGCCGCATTGGGGACTGGAAAGCGGGCTGACCTTCACAACCCTCAATTCTACCTTCGAGACAACCAGGGGCAACAGCACCCAGATTATCGAGCGGGAACTGCACTATATGGGAATCCCTCTTTATCTGCACTTCAACGCCCTTCAATGGCGTGGAGTGAGCATCTATCTTGCCGCAGGGCCGATGTATGAATTCACAGATGAAACCTCGGAAAGCTTCAGCACCAGGCTGAACGGAAAGCTGATCAGCTCCGCAACGGACAATACCTTGCAGAAAGACCATCGCTGGTCGGTGAACATAGATGCCGGCCTGCAGCTGGAGTTCATGGAGAATAACGCCATCTACATCCAGCCCGGCTTCTCATACCACTTTCCTCAGCAAGTGGTGCCAGTAGACCTGCAGAGCTACTACACCACGCGTCCTGCCTCATTCAATCTGACGATTGGCTACCGCCTGCTTCTATAGGTGAACGACAGCAAAAAAACACTACCTTTGCAGTATTCAAACCAAACGACAATATGAAAATCGGAATCTGTTCAGACCACGCTGGCGTGGAATACAAGGCAAAGCTGATATCTTATCTTCTGGGCAAGGGATATGAAGTGGTGAATTTTGGCACCGATAGCACCGAAAGCTGCGATTATCCCGATTTCGCGCATCCTCTCGCATCTGCGGTGGAGAACGGCGAGTGCAATCTTGGCATAGCCATATGCGGCACCGGGAACGGTATGGCCATTACCCTGAATCACCACAAGGGAATACGCGCCGGGCTTGCCTGGAACACGGCAGTCGGAGCGCTTGTAAAGGAGCATAACAATGCCAACGTGCTGGTGCTTCCTGCGCGGTTCATCTCCTACCGAATGGCTGTGAGCATCGTCCGCACATGGCTGCAGACCCCCTTCGCAGGAGGCCGTCACCAGCGCCGTATCGACAAGATTCCTGTCTGAATGGAATAGAAAAGCTCCCCCTACAGTTTGCTGCAGGCGGCTTCAATCCTGTTTTTGAATTCTTCCTTGCCAATCAGCACGACCACATCGGCGATGCCGAGGCCGCTGCCTGAGCCGGTGAGGGCCAGGCGTATGCAGTTCATCACCTTTCCCATCGGCCATTCATTGGAGCGGATGTATTCTTCCAGAGCGCTTTCCAGATGCTCTTTGTCCCAGGTTCCGTCGTAAGCAAGTATAAATTCAGCCACCTTCAGGGCCGGCTCGACATTCTCGCTCTTCCAGAACTTGGCCGCATCCTTTTCGGCGTATTCAGCCGGAGCTTTGAACAGGTACCAGGCGATATCCCAGAAATCTGCCACGAAGGTTGCACGCTCCTTGATCAGGTGCACGACCTTCACCAGATGGTCGAAGTCGTCGGTAACCCCGTGTTCTGCCAGCACTGGAACAAACAGCTTTGCAAGTTCCTCGTCGCTCTTCATCCTTAAATACTCCTTGTTGAACCACTTGGCCTTGTCCGGGTTGAACTTCGCCCCTGCTTTCTGCACCTTGTCCATGCTGAAGGCCTTCACCAGTTCGTCCAGGGAGAAGATCTCCTGCTCGGTGCCGGGATTCCAGCCAAGGAGGGCCAGCATGTTCACGAAGGCTTCGGGGAAATAGCCGTCCTCGCGATATCCGCGGGTGACCTCTCCGGCTTCGTTCACCCAACGCAGGGGGAATACGGGGAAGCCGAGTTTGTCGCCGTCGCGCTTGCTGAGCTTGCCGTTTCCGACGGGTTTCAGTAGCAGCGAAAGATGCGCAAAGCGTGGCTGGGAATCGGTCCAACCGAAAGCACGGTAGAGCAGATAATGCAGCGGCAGCGAAGGCAGCCACTCTTCTCCGCGTATGACCTCGGTGATCTCCATTAGATGGTCATCCACGATATTGGCAAGATGGTATGTGGGCAGTTCGTCGGCACGCTTCCACAGCACCTTGTCGTCCAGGGTGCGGGTGTTCACCTCGATGTGCCCGCGGATCATGTCGTCCATCTCCACCACTTCATCTTCCGGCATCTTGAAACGCACAGTCCAGTCGGTGGTCTCGGCGAGCAGCCGCTCAGTCTCGGCAGCAGGCAGGGTGAGGGAATTCTTAAGCGACTTCCTGCTTTCGTAGTTATAGATGAAGGTCTGTCCTGCGGCTTCCGCCTCGGCGCGTTTTGCTGCCAGCTCCTCACCAGAATCGAAGGCGTAGTAGGCGTATCCGTTCGCCACCAGCTGCTCGGCATACTTGCGGTAGATGCCGCGGCGCTGGCTCTGGCGGTAAGGTGCATGAGGATGCTTCTGGGAAGGGGTTTCCACCACATGGCCTTCTGCATCGACTCCTTCGTCGGGGATGATGCCGCACCAGCGCAGGGCCTCTATTATGTAGGCCTCCGCCCCTGGCACGAAGCGGTTGGAATCGGTATCCTCTATGCGGAGGATGAAGTCCCCGCCGTTCTGCTTGGCATACAGATAGTTATACAATGCGGTGCGCACGCCTCCCATGTGTAGGGGCCCGGTGGGTGAGGGCGCGAATCTTACGCGTGTCTTTTTCATTGTTCTTTCTTTTGAGGTTTGCGGCGTATGGCCGGTTCATTCTCGAGTGGACTGATGTCCTGACCTTCTTCTACAAGAAGGACTGGCTTGGCATCGTAGCGGAAGGTCCGTTCACCGCCTTTTCCAGTATATCCTATATGGGAGCTCACATCGGCGGGAAGCGAAATGCCGTCGCCGCTGGACACCTCGTCACGGTCGTACACGTAGTCCTTGCTGATGGTTATGTAGTTGTCGGCATCGCTCAGGCCGGGGCCGATTACATCGTTGAAACGCAGACCCACCACGATGGACGTGATGTGGATGGAATCTCCCGCTTCGGGGGATTCGTCGTAAATGAGGCCGCGCTTGAAGTTGTTGCCTCCGCCGGTGTATTCGTCGATGAGGTTGTTGAGTTCCTTCATCTCGTCCATGGTGAGCCCCTGGTCGTTCTTGCCCACCGTGGTGTTCACGAGCACGTTCTTTGCACTCTTGAGGTCGAAATCGTTGAGCAGGGGAGACTCAAAGGCCTGTTTGACGGCCTTGTGGATGCGGTCTGCACCGCTTCCGCTGCCATAACCCATAAGGGCCATGCCACTGTCTTTCATCATGGTCTTCACATCTTCGAAGTCCACGTTTATGTAGCCCTTCTTCTGAATGATCTCGACTATGCCGCGAACAGCAGTCGCAAGCACTTCGTCAGCCTTGGGGAAGGCGTCGTGGATGAGCTGGTCGCCGTAGTAGTCGTAGAGGCGTTCATTGTTGATTATGATTAGGCTGTCCACGTTCTTTTCCAGCTCGTGAATACCGTCCAGTGCCCGCGAAAGAGCCTTCTTGCCTTCGTTAAGGAAGGGTATGGTGACTACTGCCACGGTGAGTATGCCGCGGTCTTTGGCCATCTTTGCAATAACCGGGGTGGCACCCGTTCCGGTGCCTCCTCCCATGCCGGCGGTTATGAATAGCATCTGGGTGCCTGATTCCAGCACCTTGCCGGCAATCTCGTCCTGGCTTTCCAGTGCAGCATTGCGCCCTTTGGTGGGGTTGGTGCCGGCACCAAGCCCGTGACCGAGCTGGATCTTGGTGGGCACAGGGCTGGCGTGAAGATGCATGGAGTCTGTGTTACAGACGATGAAACTGCAGCCTTCGATGCCCTGTTCGTACATGTAGGAAACGGCATTGCAACCGCCACCTCCTACGCCGAGCACTTTGATGGTAGCCACTGTGGGCTTCCAGTCCTGGGGGGTGATAATATCTTCTTCCATATCAGTTTTCCTCCAATTTATCGTATAATCCACCAACGAAATCCTCGCCGGCCTTCAGGCTTTTCTTGGTCCATCTCACGAAGAAATTGTCTCTTGCGGGACGGGGCTCCGGTTTTGCCTTTATCTTTTTCTTCTCTTTATTCACTTCAGGTTCCACCTGATCGAAAACGCTTTCTTCCACGGACTCGCTTTCTGTCTGAGGGCTTGCTTTTGGCTGGGAAACCTCCTCGATGCAGTTCAGGTGCTTGTCTTCGCGGGCATGCAGCAGCATACTTACGGTGGAAACGGCATCTGTTTCGCCTATGCCTGCGCAGCCGCTGAAGGAGAACTTTCTGGCACGTGGGAAGCCTATGCGGACGTTGTAGCCGGACATCTCCTTGATGAGGTTGGCGCAGCCGGCAAGGTTGGCGCAGCCTCCGGTAAGCACCACTCCATTGCGCAGCCTGTCTGCATATCCGCTCTCCTGAATGAGGTAGAGGACTGCATCTACGATCTCCCGCACGCGGGCAGTGATTATCTCGGAGAGATACTTGACAGGCAACTGCTGGTCGGTGCCGTTTTCCTCGTCTACAATCTGCAGGATCTTGTCGCTCATGGTCTGGAGTTTGTCGGGCATGCAGGCACCGAAGCCGAGCTTGATGTTTTCGGCCAGTTTCTCGTTGAAACCGCACTCCAGTTTGATGTCGTTGGTAATGCTGCGCCCGCCGAAGGGGATGGCATGATAGTAACGCAGGATGCTTCCCTGGTAGATGGTGACGGAAGTCACCCCGGCACCCATCTCTATAAGCGCTACACCGTTCTCTTTTTCTTCAGATGAAAGCACGGCCTCGGCTGTGATCGGCGGCAGGAAATACTTGCGCGCCAGCGCTACGTCCGCCTTGTTGAGCATGATGTCGATGTTGCGAGAGGCTTTCTTGACACCGATGAACACTTTGAAATTGCCCTGAAGGGTAGCGCTTGGCATGCCAACCACATCTTCTTCGGTGCAGTTTATAGAGTCGTCGGTGCTGAAGGACTGTGCCGATGCACCGTATATTTCCTGCTTTTCCACGTCCCCGAGAGGGTAGGAATCGAGGGCCATATCCTTGATGCAGTCAATTTCTTCCTGGGTTATGCAGGCTTCGGCGTCGCTTCGGTCCAGGTTTGCACTGGCGATTTCCTGGTTCACGCCGTAGCGGGGCACGCCTATCACCACCTGGGTAACCTTGATGCCAAGTTCATCTTCCGCCTCCCTGATTGCCTCCTTGAGGGGGACGGATGCCTTCGTGGGATTGAAGATGCAGCCGTAGCGCACGCCGTCGGAGGGCCTCTGGTTGTAGTAGATTATCTCGGCGTTGTCGCCGGTGATGCGTGCCACCGACAGGGCTAGTTTGGCGGTGCCGAGATCTACTGTTGCTATGTAACGGTCTTCCATACTATATTTGATTTATTTTCTGCAGATTATCTGTCCTTTGTATTTAACGTTAACCGAGCTGTAGTAGTTTTCTTCTACCGACGGCCGGATGCGTTTATAGTATTCATTTATCTTGGAGAACTTCTCCGGCATGGCCTCAGGCCTTCCGAGAATGAACTGCTCCCTTCCTTCCATGGGAACTGCCACAAGATCCCCGTTGGATTCAACTCTTATGTATTTCAGTCTCTTGTCCCATTTGTTCTTCTTCATCCACTGGAGCATGCCCAGCACGTTCGCCGTCCATCTCTGTCCCTCTTCGGTGGAGGGGAGACCTTTGTAGCCTACCGGCTCATGCAGGGGGACGGACCCTTTTATGATAGGGAATGCCTTTGCGCAATCTCCCTGTATGGGGAAGATGAATCCGCGGTCGTCGATGTAGAAAGAGTGGTCGGCCGTTTCCAATCTGGCCACAGGTTCCCTCTGCACGATGCTGATGTGCAGCACACTGTCGGATGTCCATGCCTGGGCAGAAAGGATGGCGCTGCGCGAATCCAGCACCTGCTCAATCTCGTATAGGCGGATGCTATCCACCCTCATGCCGATGAAAGTGGGCAGTTCGCGCTTGAGATAGCCGCGTACGTCGTCTTCCGACACGAAGTTAAGCGTGTCCTTGAAACTGATTTCCACCCTTTTGCAGGTCACCAGATGCCTGCGCTCGCGCGTGGCCTGCAGCACCAGTGCGGAAACGCACAGGAACAGGGCCAGCGAGAGGGCGAACAGCAGGTATCTTACGGTTTTGCTCATTTTCGTGCGGAAAGCATTTCTTTGATAGGCTCGATGTATCGGTCGATATTGCCCGCCCCGAAGGTAACCAGTACATCCACCGGCTCCTTCTCGAGATAGGACATGAGTTCTTCTTTAGTAATCAGCACTTTCTCGGGTGCGGTCACATCCTTGAAGATGATTTCGGAAGTGACGCCCGGGATGGGCTCCTCGCGGGCAGGATAGATGTCCAGGAGGATAAGTTTGTCCAGCTTGCTCAACGCCTGCGCGAATTCAGGTGCGAAGTCCCTTGTACGGGTGTAGAGGTGAGGCTGGAAAATGCCGGTAATCTTGCGGCCGGGGAATATTTCCCGTATGGAAGATATGGCTGTGGCGAGTTCCGCGGGGTGATGGGCGTAATCGTCGATGTAGGTGAGGCCTGGAGTGTTGATGTGCTCATCCAGACGGCGTGCGGCTCCCTGGAAACTGCCTATGGCCTTGCGGATGGCATGTTCCCCAACACCGTGGCAGAGGCAGACCGCTGCCGCTGCAACACTGTTTTCCACGTTCACCCAACCGAGAGTGCCGACGCGGATGTCGGGAATTACTCCTCCGGGGTGATGCAGGTCGTAGCTGAAGTGCCCGAGAGTATCTACGCGCAGGTTTTCTGCGTGAAAGTCTGCACGTTTGTCGTTGAAATGGTATGTGAGTATGCGTGCCGGTGTATCGCCTGAGCTTACCGGAAGGCCGTATTTCAGGATGAGTGTCTTCTTGACCTGGGATGCGAACTGGCGGAAGGCTTCCTGCACGTGGGCGAGGTCGCCGTAGATATCCAGATGGTCGGCGTCCATAGCCGTGATGACTGCTATGTCCGGGTGAAGCTGGAGGAAACTCCTGTCGAACTCATCGGCCTCCGCCACCACCACGTCGTTTTCGCTCATCAGCAGGTTGGTGCCATAGTTTTTGGAAATGCCGCCCAGGAAGGCGTTGCATCCCTCTCCGCATTCGGTGAGGATATGGGCTATGAGGGTGGATGTGGTTGTCTTGCCGTGAGTGCCGCCTACCGCCAGGCAGGTCTGCCCGGTGGTGATTTCGCCCAGCATGCGGCTGCGCTTGATCACGCGGTAGCCGTTCTCCTTTACGAACTGCAGTTCCTGAAGACTCTCCGGGATAGCGGGGGTGTAGACCACGAGGGTTTCCTCCACATTCTTGGGGATGCTGTCGACGTTGTCTTCGTAGTGCACGGAGATGCCCTCCTTTTCCAATGCGTGGGTGAGGTCGGACGGTGTGCGGTCGTAGCCACCCACACTGTAGCCCTTGAATTTATAGTAGCGGGCTATGGCGCTCATCCCTATGCCGCCTATTCCTATGAAGTATATGTTCTTCCAGGCCATATTACACCAGTTTGTATATTTCTTCTGCGATGGTTCCGGCAGCATCCAGACGGGCTAGCGGCGCCACATTCTTTTCTATTTCGGCAATCTTTTCCGGATTGCCGGCGAGTTCGAGTGCAGTGGAGAGAAGTTTCTGCTCTGCCTCGGCGTCCTTCACTATCAGCGCAGCACCCTTGTTCACCAGGGCCATGGCGTTGTGAGTCTGATGGTCTTCCGCCACGTTGGGGGACGGCACGAAGACGGCAGCTCGCCGCACGGCGCAGATCTCGGAAATGGAAGACGCTCCGCTGCGGGATATGATCACATCTGCTGCAGCGTATGCAAGATCCATCCTTGCTATGAAGTCCGAATGGCGGATGGCGGGAAGGTCCCTCCCGGACATGAATTCGTCAATGCCTTTCTTATAGAACTTTCCGCACTGCCATATCACTTCCACGTCCTCTCCGCTCGGGCATCCGTCGGAAATCCATTTCTTCATGGCTTTGTTGAGGGTGCCGCTGCCCAGGCTTCCCCCCACTATCAGCAGGTGCTTTTTGCCGGGGGTGAGGTTGTAAAACTTCAGGGCCTCGGCCTTGTCGGCCTCGGTGAAGGGGTGGAACTCCTTTCGTATGGGGTTGCCGCTGAAGACTATCTTTTCTGCGGGGAAGAAACGCTCCATGCCGTCGTAGGCCACGCAGATGCTCTGCACTTTCTTTGCGAGCATCTTGTTGGTGAGCCCGGCGAAACCGTTCTGCTCCTGAATGAGGCAGGGAACGCCTTTGGCGGTGGCCTTGCGGAGCAGCGGAGCGCTGGCGAAGCCGCCCACTCCTATGGCTATGTCCGGCTTGAATTCATCTATCAGCCGGGCGGCCATCCTCTCGCTCTTGAGCATAAGGAACGGGACTTTGATGTCGTTGATTATGTTCTTGAGGTTCAGCTGGCGCTGGAGGCCCTTGATAGGGAGCCCCACGATCTTGTAGCCGGCCGCAGGCACCTTCTCCATTTCCATCTTGCCTTCTGCTCCGACGAACAGGATTTCGGTTTCAGGATTGAGTTCCTTAAGCTTGTCGGCGATGCTGATGGCAGGGAAGATGTGCCCTCCCGTGCCGCCGCCGCTGATGATGGCGCGTATCTTCTTATATTCCATAGTCTTCTTCACTTAGTTCATCTTCTTTAATGTTGCCGCTCTCGAAGTCGTCGAGGTCGGCAAGGTCGTGCTCGATGGCGGCGGCTTCCTGGCTGCGGTCCACAAGGGGATCTGCGTTAAGCGTTTCCCTGGCAATGCGCTTGGATGCTATCTTGCTTATGGAAAGGATGACTCCGAAGGCAATGCAGAAGCACAGGAAAGCGGATGCGCCATGGCTTACCATAGGCAGGGTCTGGCCTGTCATGGGGCCTATGTCCACATTCACGCAGATGTGAAGGAAGGCCTGTCCGCATATCAGCAGCGACAGCCCGGCAACGGACAGCTTCGCGTAAAGGTCCTTTCCGCAGTTGCGCACTATGATGGCGCTGCGGGCAAGCAGCGACAGGTAGAGGAAGACTATAACCATTCCTCCCAGGATGCCGTATTCCTCTATTATAAAGCTGTACATGTAGTCTTCCGAGATGTCGGGCACCACATAGCGCTGGGTACTCTGGCCGGGCCCTTTGCCTATGAATCCGCCCTGATGGACGGCTATCTTGGCGCTGTAGGGCTGGCGTATCTCGTCGAGTGCCTGATAGTAATCCACGCTCCCCACACGGGATTTCATTACTATGGCCTCGTAATCTTCGTTATCAAGCACGCGGGAGAGGCCGGTGCCTATGCGCTTGAATATCTTGCCTCCGCTGATCTTGTAGGTGCCTATGCACAGGGCAAGCGCCGCGATGCCTGCAAGCAAGAGTATGCCCAGATCCTTTCCCGAATCACCGCCCAGGAGGATGGTGAGGAACATGATGCCTCCCGTGAACAGGGCTGCGGAGTTGCTGCCCGGAAGCAGCAGGAGGGTGATAAGCAGGAACGGGCCGTAAACGTAGAGTATCTTCTGTGCCCTGGGCTCATTCTTCAGCCAGCGCAGTTCTTTCTTTTTGTATGCCTCGATGGCCCAGGCCAGATACAGGACCATGGCCACTTTGACCACCTCGTTGACATGGAGCTGGAGAGGGCCCACCTGGATGATTCGGCGTGCGCCGTTAATCTCGATGGAGCGTACGAAGCCCAGGTCTACTCCGGAAATCAGCAGCAGGAGCAGCCCCAGGGAGAAAATGAATCCGAGACTGGACAGTTTCTTGAAGAAAGTCAGGCTTGGGATAAAGTAGCAGGCAAGTATCAGTACCAGTCCGAGAATAACTATCTTCAGGTGGTCCCACACGAGGTCCAGACGGCTTTGGCCGGGGCCAAGCAGCCTGGAGGTGGACGAGAAGATGCAGAGGATGGAGAACATGATCAGCACCAGCACGATGATCCAGACCACCTTGTCTCCCTCGGTGTTCTCGAAAAAGTTCCAGAATGTTTTCTTCTTGTCTGCCATTTTTTACAGTCTCCTGACGGCTTCTTTGAATTTCTCTCCGCGGTCTTCGTAGTTTGCAAAAAGGTCGAAACTGGCGCAGCAGGGGCTGAGGAGAACCACATCGCCCTGCTCGGCGAATGCTGCAGAAGCCTTCACCGCTTCTTCGGCGCTGAGGGTATCCACAATTCTGTCGCTTCCCACAATCTGCTCGAATGCGGCGTGTATCTTGGTATTGTCCACACCCATGCACACAATGGCCTTTACTTTTTCTTTCACAAGTTCGGTGAGCACGCTGTAGTCGTTGCCTTTGTCTTTTCCTCCCACGATCCAGACCACGGGCTTGCTCTGGCATTCGAGAGCATACCATGCTGCATCCACATTGGTGGCTTTGGAGTCGTTGATATAGAGGACTCCACCCACGCTGAGCACCGGCTCCAGCCTGTGCTCCACTGCCTTGAAGGTCTTGAGGCTGTTGCGTATCACTTCATTGTCGATGCCGGCAGCCTTTGCCGCCAGGGCGGCTGCCATGGAATTGTAGATGTTGTGCTTCCCGCCAAGAGCGAGTTCCTTCAGGTAGATCTCGCTCTCGCTCTGCTCGTAGCGGAGCACTATCTTGTCATCCTTCAGGAAAGCTCCCTGCGCAACCTCGGTCTTCTGGGTGAAGGGCAGCATCTTTGCCTGGAGGACTATCTTGTTGAGATGGTCGATGGTGATGGCATCGTCGGAGTCGAAGATGAAGCAGTCCTCGGGACGCAGGTTCTGAGTGATGCGGAACTTGGCCCGGATATAGTTCTCGAAGTTGTAGTCGTAGCGGTCGAGGTGGTCCGGGGTGATGTTGGTGATGATGGCGATGTCCGGACGGAAATCGTAGCAGTTGTCCAGCTGGAAACTGCTGATTTCCAGCACGTAATAGTCGTGCTTCTCGGTTGCCACCTGCATCGCATAGCTCTTGCCTATATTGCCGCCCAGGCCCACGTTGAGGCCGGCGTTCTGAAGCAGGTAGTAGATGATGCTTGTAGTGGTGGTCTTGCCGTTGGATCCCGTGATGCACACTTTCTTCGCGCTGTCGTAACGCGCGGCAAATTCGATTTCAGAAATGATGTGTGTGCCTTTCTCGCTAAGCTTGCGCACCATAGGGGCAGCTGATGGAATGCCCGGGCTTTTGACTACCTCGTCGGCATTAAGGATGAGGGATTCAGTGTGCCCTCCCTGCTCGAAGGGGATGTCCCATTCGCGCAAAGTCTTGATGTATTCTTCTTTAATGCTGCCGTTGTCCGAAAGGAACACGTCGAATCCTTTCACCTTTGCGAGCACGGCTGCTCCAACTCCGCTCTCGGCCCCGCCGAGAATAACCATTCTTGCCATATTAATAAATACTATCTAATCTTAAGTAATGCCAAAGTGCTGACTGCCAGTATGATACCTATTATCCAGAAACGAGTGACTATGCGCGGTTCCGGCATGTTCTTCTTCTGATAATGGTGGTGCAGGGGAGCCATCAGAAACACGCGCCTGCCTTCGCCGTATTTGTGGCGGGTGTACTTGAACCAGTATTTCTGGATAAGCACGCTCGCGCTCTCCACCAGGAAGATGCCGCAGAGAAGCGGAAGGAGGAGTTCCTTGCGGATCAGCACCGAACTCACGCCTATGATGCCTCCGATGGTAAGGCTACCCGTGTCGCCCATGAACACCTGGGCGGGGAAGGTGTTGTACCAAAGGAATCCTATCAGGGCCCCCACCAGTGCAGCCATGAAGATTGCTATCTCGCCGGTGCCGGGGAGGTACATGATATTGAGGTACTCGGAGTTGATTACGTTGCCCCCGAGGTATGCCAGCAGGCCGATTACCACCGCGACGATTGCGGATGTGCCTGCGGAGAGGCCGTCCAGGCCGTCGGTGAGGTTCACTCCGTTTGAGCAGGCAAGAACCACCACGATGATCATTATCATGTAGATGCCCCAGGAGCAGTACACTCCGAGCTGTCCGTGGAAGGGTGAGAGCCAGGAATAATCGAACTCGTGTGCCTTCACGAAGGGAATCGTGGTCACTAGCTGGTCGGTAGGGATGTCTTTGCTGATGCACACGGTGAGGGCTATCAGCAGGCCGAGCAGGAACTGAAGCACGAGCTTGCCCTTTTCCGACATGCCGTTCTTGTTGTGCTTGAATACCTTGATGTAGTCGTCGGTGAAGCCTATTCCTCCGCACCAGAGGGTGGTGAGGATGAGCAGCTGGATGTAGATGTTGCCCAGGTCGCAGACCAGCAGCACGCTCACAAGCAGCGACAGCACTATGATAATGCCGCCCATCGTGGGGGTGCCCTTCTTCTCCATCTGGCCGGCCAGGCCGAGGTCGCGTATGCTCTCGCCTATCTGCTTTCGCTGAAGCCAGTGGATGATGCGTCCGCCTGCGAAGAAGGCAATCAGCATGCTTATGACCACGGCGGCCATAGCCCTGAAGGTCAGGAAGTTCACCAGCCCCATTCCGGGGAAGTCTATATCTTTGAGATGTGTAAAGAGATGGTACAGCATTATCTTATCAGTTCAAATATTCCGTTTACTATTTCGCGTTCGTCGAAATGATGTTTGGTGGTGCCGATGATCTGGTAGGTCTCGTGCCCCTTGCCGGCAATGAGTATGGTGGAGGATGGCTTCGCCAGGGTTATGGCGGCCTTGATGGCCTCCCTGCGGTCGGTGATGCAGACAACTTTCAGCAGCCCTGCCTTGCTGAACCCTGTCTTAATCTCCTCTATTATCGCATCCGGATCCTCCGTGCGGCAATTGTCGGAGGTGACGAAGATGCGGTCTGCAAGTTTCTCGGCTATGGCAGCCATCTCGGGGCGCTTGCTGCGGTCGCGGTCGCCGCCGCATCCAAAGAGACACACAAGTTCCCTTTCGGGGCAGATGTCGCGAAGCGTCTCCAGAACATTCTCCAGCGCATCGGGAGTATGGGCGTAATCGATTACGACAGCAAGGTCGCGCGGGCCTCGCAAGGTCTCAAGGCGTCCCGGGGCAGGTTCGAGCTTGCTGATTGCCAGGAGGGCCTCCTCTGCAGGGGTGCCAAGGGCGAGCGCGGTGCAGTAGATTGCGAGTATGTTGTAGGCATTATGCCTGCCGGTGAGTTTTGTCCATGCCTCGATTCCGTCGATACGGAGCAGCATGCCCTCGAAACTCTCCTCAAGTATCCTGCAGCTGTGGTCTGCAACTCCGCGGCAGGAGTAGGTGACCACCTTTGCATTGCAGTTCTGCACCATCACCGGGCCGTTCTTGTCGTCGACGTTGATGATTGCCACGGCATCCTTGCGAAGCCCGTCGAAGAACAGTTTCTTGCAGCGAAGGTACTCCGCGAAAGTCTTGTGATAGTCCAGATGGTCGTGGGTGAGATTCGAGAAGATGCCAATCTTGAATTCCAGACCGGCGGTGCGGTCCTGCTCGATGCCTATGGAACTGACTTCCATGAAGCAGTACTGGCATCCGGCCTCCACCATCTCCGCCATGAGGGAGTTGATGGTGATGGGGTCGGCGGTGGTGTTGGCGGTCTCGCTGCGGCGTGTGCCCACATAGTTGGCAATGGTGGACAGCAGCCCGCATTCATATCCCAGCCCGCGGAAAAGATTGTAGAGGAGGGTGACCGTAGTGGTCTTGCCGTTGGTGCCGGTGATGCCCACAAGCTGGAGTTTCCCGGAAGGGTGGCCGTAGAAGTTGTCTGCACAGAGGGCAAGGCCCCTGCGGTCGGCATCTACAACCGCCACGGCGCCCTTTGCGAGGGCGTCCTCTATGTATGCGTGGCCGTCGGCGCTGCATCCTTTCACTGCGATGAAGAGCGCTCCGGGGCAAGCCTTGCGGGAATCACTCGTAATGGAGCTGATTTCCGTGCCGGCGCTGCCGTGAAGTATTGTAGCACCCGTGTTCTTTATGATCTTCTCTAGTTTCATTTCCTTGGCAGTTTAGTCCTGAATCTGGGATCGTTGGTATATACATAGTCTACCAGGGTCTTTACGGTTGCGGCCGGGATGCCGCCTCCCTGATAGCGGTAGTTCGTGTAGGTGGGGTCGGAGAATACGGAGCAGACCACGCTGTACTGCGGATCTTCTGCCGGAAAGTATCCCACGAATGTGCCCTGATACTTCCTCCGTCCCGAGGCATCGTTGTATCCTCCGCCGGGGAAAGTGCCGAAGGATGTGCCGGTCTTGCCGGCAACGGTGCATCTGGCCTTCTTGAGGAGTTTCGCCGTTCCTTCTTCGGTGACGGAGAGAAGGGCGCGCGTCATGGTGTCGGCGATGGCCTTGCTGCAGATGGATGCATTCAGCACGCTGGGGCCGCGCCTGTCGGTCACCGAGCCGGCCTTCTCTATGTCTTCCACGAGGTATGGTTTCACCATCCTGCCCTTGTTTGCGATTGCGTTGTAGAAGGTCAGGATATGGAGGGGCGTCAGTTCGGTAACGTAGCCGAAGCCCATGTTGCCCAGAGTGGTGTTGGACCATACCCTCTTGTTCTTGGGGTCGGGGATGTTGGGGGTAAGCAGGCCTTCCAGGTCGAAGTCGAAGCTGTCGCCCAGGCCATAGGAGTACACCTTCTCCACATACTGCCTGGGATTCTTGGCGTAGTTCTGCACTGCCAGCGTGCCGAATACGTAGTTTGAGGAAATCTTGAAGCCGTCCCGCACGCTGATTTCCCTGGTCTTGTGCTCGCGCTCCCAATCCACGATGTGCACGTCCTGCTTCATCTTGGTGTCTTTCACGATTCCGTGATTGGTGGGGATGGTTTCGTCCAGGCTCTTGACGTATCCGTCCGAGAGGACGCTCAGCAGGGTCACCGTCTTGAATACCGAACCCGGTTCGAAACGGCGTCCGATGGCGAAGTTCGTTATCTCCTCGAAGCTGCCGGCCCTGAGCGGGTCGCGGGAGAGATTGACCATCGCGCGGATAGCGCCGGTCTTGACCTCCATCAGCACAAGGCATGCGCCGTTGAGGGTGGTCATGGAATCTATCTGCTCGTGGAGGGCCCTGTCCGCCACATCCTGGTAATCTATGTTGATGGTGGTGCGGAGATCCTGCCCGTCGATCGCGCGCACATAGCTGCTGTCGTAGTTGCGCACGCGGCCGCGGTCGCTCAGGCGGAGGTACTCGCGCCCGTCTTTGCCATGGAGTATGGCGTCGTAGCGCCCCTCGAGGCCGGGATTGCCCTTGATTTCCTCTTCGGGCAGGCCTTTATTGTCGCGAACGAAACCTATGGTGCGGCGGGCGAGTTTCCCGTAGGGGTACTTGCGGATGTTGCGGTTCTCCACAATCATCCCGCCTTTGTTTGCACCTTCCTTGAAGAGGGGAAGCCCTTTGATTTTCAGCATGGTGCTGCGGTCCACGCCCTTTGCGATACTGAGGTATTTCCTGCCGCTGGCGCGCCCTTCTTTTATTTGGCCGTACATCTTGTCTGCGCTGACTCCGGGAAGGAGTTTGGACAGGCCTTCTGCAAGTTCGCGGGCCTTGCCCAGCCACTCGTCTTCCTTCATCTTGGCCTTGTCCCTGTTCTTAATCTTTGCAAAGTCGGCCTTCATCACCGTGCAGTCCATGTGGATGTCGTACACGGGATAGGACATGGCCAGCAGGCGGCCGTTGCAGTCGATGATGTTCCCGCGGACGGGCTCGACCGTGCGTTTTACAATGCTCGGGGTGAGGGCTGTGGCTATCTTGGGCTCAGGCTTCCAAATGAGCTGGTAGTAGACCAGTTTGACAAGGACGAGGGCGGATATTACCAGCAGCAGGGTATAGAAGATGTAGAGGACCAGTCCTATCCTGTCCCTCTTCGGCTTCTCTGTCTGCTGCGGAAGCTGACGTATGTCTTTGTCGTCGCTCATTCTATCGTAATGGCCTGTTTTTCGGGTTCCTGCACCTTGGAGTCCATGGCACGGAGGCGTTTTTCAACCTCGCTGCGCCTGCTCATCGACGCTACTTCGAAGGTTTTGTCTGCATACACTATTTCCATCTCCTTGATCCTGGCCTTGTTCTTTTCAACCTTGCTGAGGGCATTCTCTGCCATGAGGCTTTCGAAAATGAGTATCCAGAATAGCAGGAAGGTATAGGCGATGTGGATGAAGTACTTTCCGGCGTTGAGGCGCAGGAGCAGGTTCCCCGTAATGATTGCGGAGAATCCGTTCTTCAAGCCCTCCCAGATGTCGGAGACTTTCCATTTTCGCTTCTGTTCCATAGTGCTATATCTTTTCCGCTATGCGGAGTTTCGCGCTTCTGGCGCGGGTGTTTTCTGCAATCTCTTCTTCGGAGGGCAGCACCGGTTTTCCGCCCAGAGGCTTGAGCGGGGCGCTGCTGCGTCCGTAGATGTCTTTTTCCACCGTCCCTTCCGTATTGCCGCTGCGGAAGAAGTTCTTCACCATGCGGTCTTCCAGGGAATGGTAGGTGATAACTACCAGCCTTCCACCCTTTTTCAGGGAAGCTGCGGCGCCGGAGAGGAACTTCTCCAGCGCACGCATTTCCTGATTCACCTCAATGCGGAGGGCCTGGTAGACCTTCGCAAGGAATTTGTGCTCGGCGAAAGACGGCAGGGCTGCTGCAATGGCATTGTCGAGGTCGTCGGTGGTGAGGATGGAAGCGGCGGAACGGGCCTTCACTATGAGTTCGGCCACTTTCCTTGCGTTTTCCACTTCTCCATAGACTTTGAGGATCTTTTCCAACTCGTTTTGCGTATACGAATTGACAATGTCCGCTGCAGTCTTGTCGCCCTGCACGTTCATTCGCATATCGAGCGGGGCGCTATAGCGGAAAGAGAACCCCCTTTCCGCCGTATCGAACTGGTGCGACGACACTCCCAGGTCGGCCAGGATGCCGTCGAGCCCCTCCGGACAGCGCAGGAGGGTGTAGTTGTGTATGAATCTGAAATTGTTGTGTATCAGGGTGAAACGTTTGTCCGACGGAGCGTTTGCCGCTGCATCGGCGTCGCGGTCAAAAGCCATCAGCCGGCCTTCGGGGCTGAGCCTCCTGAGAATCTCTGCACTGTGGCCGCCGCCGCCGAAGGTGGCGTCTGCATAGCAGCCGTCGGGATTCGTTATCAGTGCGGAAACGCTCTCGTGGAGCAGGACAGGGTTATGGTACACGCTCATTGCAGTTCTCCTTCCTATTTGTCGGAAAGGCTTTCTGCAATGGCAATGTATTCTTCGTTCGGGATTCTCTGCTTCTCAAATTCTTCCTTGGCCCAGATCTCGATCTTGAAATCATTGCCGGAGAAAACCACTTCTTTGGTTACACCTATGGCATCAAGAAGTTTGCGCGACACGGTGATACGCCCGAGTTTGGCGTCGGGCTCCACAACGTCGCGGTCGCGCATATATTCCCTCCAGAATATTGCGTGCTGTTTGTTGAAGAAGTTGAGCTTGCTCTTTACCTCTGCGCTGGTGTGTTCCCATTCCTCCATGGTGTACATCTGCAGGCAGGGCTCGAAAAGATCTTTCTTAATGACAAACCTCATGTCGCTCCCCGGCGGTAATACACCCTTGAGCGGCGCAGGGAAGACCATTCTCCCCTTGTCGTCGATCTTGGAAGTGTATTCTCCGATAAAAGTGACCATAATTCGTATACGCAATGGCGCAAAGTTACGAAAAATTTTTCCACTTTATTACATTCTCTTACAATTTTTTCCACAAAGTTATTAACAATGATAAGTTAAACGGCTGAAACGTTTAAATCCTTGCATTCCAGTGGGGTTTTTCATTACTTGCAGACGCTATGAAGATGAAAGATATATGTGAGACCGAGCGTCCTCGGGAGAAGATGCTCTCTAAGGGGGCCGCCGCCCTGGGCGAGGCGGAACTGCTGGCGGTGCTGCTGAGAAGCGGCACCAGGGAAATAGGTGTGGTGGAGCTGGCAAACAGGCTGCTCAGCCTTGCTGAAGGGAGTCTTGTGCGCCTGTTTTCAATGACTTGCGCGGAAATGAAGACGCTTTCCGGCATAGGCACGGAGAAGGCCTGCTCGGTGATGGCTGCCTGCGAACTGGGGCGTCGCTTTCTGGAAGAGGAAGCCAGGGTCTCCAAAACGCCGCTTACTACGGCGCGCCGAGTCTACGAGATTATGATACCAACCATGAAGGGCATGGGGCACGAGGAGTTCTGGGTGCTGTTCCTGAACAAGAACAACCGCCTGGTAGGCAAGCAGATACTGTCTTCAGGAGGGGTGGATTCAACGGTCATAGACACCCGCATGGTGATGAAGGCGTGCGTGCAGAAAGGCGCTTGCTCCATCATACTGGTGCATAACCATCCTTCCGGGGATCCAAAGCCTTCACACGAAGATATAAAACGCACAGAAGCCCTGCGCAAGGCCTGTTCGGCGTTTGGCGTAGGGCTTCTGGATCATGTGATCGTCAGCGACGACTGTTTCTGGTCTTTCGCGGACGACAGACTGTACGGAGCTTAGCTTACTCGGCTTTTCCGTTGCTGCCAAGAACGTTGACGATCTTGTGCATGTAGAGCTTCTTCATCTCGTCGCGGGCGGGGCCGAGGTACTTGCGAGGGTCGAATTCGCCGGGTTTCTCATCGAATACCTTGCGGATTGCGGCGGTCATTGCAAGACGGCTGTCGGAGTCGATGTTGATCTTGCATACGGCGCTCTTGGAGGCCTCGCGGAGCTGCTCTTCGGGTATACCCACTGCATCGGGAAGCTTTCCGCCGTGCTCGTTGATGATGTCTACATACTCCTGGGGAACGGAGCTGGATCCGTGGAGCACGATAGGGAAGCCGGGGAGTTTCTTCTCAATCTCGTGGAGGACGTCGAATGCAAGCGGCGGAGGAACCAGGCGGCCGGTCTTGGGATCGCGCTTGCACTGTTCGGGTTTGAACTTGTATGCGCCGTGGCTGGTGCCGATGGAGATTGCGAGAGAGTCGCAACCGGTGCGGGTGGCGAAGTCAATTACTTCTTCGGGGCGGGTGTAGTGGGATTCCTCTGCGGAAACCTCATCTTCAACGCCTGCGAGCACGCCGAGTTCAGCCTCGACGGTCACGTCGTACTTGTGTGCATACTCAACCACCTTCTTGGTGAGGGCGATGTTCTCTTCGTAGGGGAGCGAAGAGGCGTCGATCATCACGGAGCTGAAGCCCATATCGACGCAGCTCTTGCAGAGTTCGAAGCTGTCGCCATGGTCCAGATGGAGAACGATCTGGGGATGCTCCCAGCCGAGTTCCTTTGCATATTCTACCGCGCCTTCTGCCATGTAGCGGAGGAGGGTCTGGTTGGCATAGTTGCGCGCACCCTTGGAAACCTGGAGGATGACCGGGCTCTTGGTCTCTGCGGAGGCCTGGATGATAGCCTGGAGCTGCTCCATGTTGTTGAAGTTGAATGCGGGGATGGCGTAACCGCCGGCAACGGCCTTCTTGAACATTTCGCGGGTGTTCACAAGGCCAAGATCTTTATAATTAACCATAGTTATTAAGTAAATGATAGATTTCTAACCAAAAAGCGACGCAAATTTAGTAAATTTGCCCGACATTTCATAGGTTTTCTTACTGCAATATATGGGCCAGCGAATCCTTTTTATTCACGGACTTGCATCGTCCGGGCGCTACAAGATGGCAGATCAGCTCCGCATCCTCCTGAAAGGGGCCGAGGTGCTCTCGCCCGACGTGCCTCCGGAGCCTGACAAGGCGCTGACATTTTTGCAGTCGCTATGCCAGGATTACCGCCCAGACCTGATAGTCGGCCACTCTCTTGGCGGCTTCTGGGCACAGAAACTCCGCGGAAGGCGCAAGGCGCTCGTGAATCCCACCTTCCATATTGCGGCATTCCTCCGGGAACTTCCTTCCGAAATGAAGTACCTCAGCCCCCGTGAGGACGGTGCCACGTCGTTCTTCATCACCGAAGGGATGTGCCGGGGATATGAGCTTCTGGAAAAGACTGAATACGACGGGCTTGACCAGGAAGAAAAAGATCTGACGCTGGCGTTTTTTGCAGAATCCGACGAGACCGTCCGCCAGGGTCCGGAATTCGCCCTTCATTATGGCAAACCGGGCATTTCCTACCCCGGGAAACACCAGCCGGTGTTTCCGGAGATGAAACAGTATATTGTGCCTGCAATCAAACAGTTCTGCGGCTGGCAATGAGGTATCTGGTAAACGACTGCACGGATGCATGCCGCAACATGGCTTTCGATGAGTTCGCTCTCGAGAGCCTGCCTCTGGACGAGCCCGTTTTCTACCTCTGGCGCAACGCTCCTTCCGTCATCATCGGCCTTAACCAGAGCGCATATGCCGAGGTGAACCTGCCATATCTCAAGGAGCATGGGATAGCGCTCGCCAGGCGCGTGACGGGAGGAGGAGCCGTCTATCATGATCTGCAGAATCTTAATTATACTATAGTAGGTAAATCGCGCGACCTGAACGCCGATTATCCGGAGTATCTCCATATGGTAGTGGATGCCCTCCGGCAGCTAGGCGTGCCTGCTGAACTAAGCGGCCGCAACGACATTATGGTGGATGGCCGCAAGTGCTCCGGATATGCCAAGCGCGTATGGAAAGACCGCCTTATGGTTCACGGCACCCTGATGTTCGACGTGGATCTGGAAACACTGCAAGAGGTCCTGTCCGTTCCAGGGAGCAAGATGGCAGCATCCGGCATCGCCTCGGTGCGGAGCAAGGTCGCAAACCTGCGCGAGTATCTGCCGCAGTTCTGCGACGTGCTGGCATTGAAAGATGCCCTGAACAGAATTCTTGCCGGTGCAGATACCGAGGTGCCGATGGACGCCTCTAAGCAGGAAGCCATAGACAGGATGGCAGACGAAAAGTTCCGCACCTGGGACTGGATATACGGAAAATCGCCCGAGGCCCAGTTCCGCGCCTCACAAAAGTTCGCCTGCGGCACCGTTGAGGTATGCTGGTCGGTGCATCATGGCCTTCTGGAGGATGTCCGTTTCAGCGGAGACTTCCTCGGAAATCTCCCTGCCGAAGGCCTGGCCGCCCGCCTTAACGGTCTTCGCTATGAGCAGAACAGCATTTCCGCTGCGTTGAATGGCGCAGGCGTTTCTGACTACTTCGATGGACTCGGTCCGGACGAGCTGACAGAATTATTAATATGTTGTTGATAACTTTTTTCGAAAGTCTGTTCAAAGCGAAAAAAAAAGAATTAACTTTGTATCCCGATTGGCTCTAATCGGGATTTTTTATGTCCACAACGCTACGCAATGCAAGCCTTCATTATGTCGGCCTGCAAGAAGACACAAACATATACGAACTGCGCGCTCCGCAGTTCCAGAACAAATACTTCATTATCAGTGGGGCAGGGACCCGTCGCCTGATGGCTTTCCCTGAAGTTGTTGGCTTCGATTCCTACTCAGCAATGCTCCCCGAAACTGTCGCCGCCCTCCGTTACCTCTTCCCTTCTGGTTCGGAGGGCGACGTCGATATACTCACCATCCTCCGCGGCGGGCTCAACTATCCGGTTGAAGAAGCTTGCCATAAGGTGGGTATACGCGTACGCGACATCCACTTCCTTTCCTGCGAGCGCATCATAGAGGAACACGTCATCACCGGCCTCGACATCAAGTACGAGAAACTGCGCATCACCCGGGACCGTACCCTGGTCATCGGCGATATCATCGCCACGGGCGATACTCTCCGCATGTGCCTCGACCAGGTGGTGGACCGTTTCCGCCGCAAGGGCGGCAGCATACGCAAGATAATCTTCTTCACCATCGGCGGCACGCGCGCTATACCTCTTATGGAGAGGATGTCCGAGCGCATCAGCGCATACTTTCCCGAGTTCGAAGGCTTCGAATGCTTCTTCTACGAAGGCATCTTCTCGGTATACAGGGATAAGGGCGTGAGTGGAATCAATGTGCCGGACATAGACTTCGGGTGGAACGACGGTGTGGTTTCCCCGGAATTCCGCCGCTACATCATGGAGCATCAGGATGCCCTGTTCGAGAAGTGTATCATCTACGATGGAGGTGCCCGGCGCTACGAGATTCCGGTGCACTTCGAGGAGGTATTCGAGTACTGGCACGGAATACTGGAAAGGGTGGACCAGATAGACATGAAGGCCCTTGTTTCCGAGAAACTCGGATACGAAGGCCCGCTGGACTACGCTGTATGGCTTCTGGTCACCAGTCTGGGCACCCTCCCGCAGGAAGGGCTCCGCGAACTCTGGGAGCAGGAGCAGGAGCTGTGCCGGAGGGCAGGGGAGCTTTCTCTGAAAGAGATAGCAGAACGCAGAATCAAAGAAATTACCTTTATATCCAACAATTATGAGTAAGCAAAAGTTCGACGTGGACTACACCTCCAAGGCGGTAGACCGTGCAGGGCGCAAGAGCACCCTGAGTATGTTTATGGTGATGCTTGGCTTCACCTTCTTCAGTGCAAGTATGTGGGTGGGACAGAATCTCGCCGCAGGCTTGAATTTCAGCGGTTTTGTATGGGCTCTCCTCCTTGGCGGCCTCATCCTGGCAGCTTACACCGGCGCACTCGGCTGGATCGGTGCGGAAAGTGGTCTCTCTCTGGATATGCTTGCACGCCGCAGCTTCGGCCAGAAGGGCAGCTGGCTCCCCAGCGCCATGATCAGCTTCACTCAGATCGGTTGGTTCGGAGTCGGTCTTGCAATGTTCGCTATTCCGGTAGCAAAGGAACTCCTCGGGCTTGAGGTTACTCCCGATTACATGCCCTGGCAGGGATATCTGCTCGTGCTGATTGCAGGTATCCTGATGACCGGCAGCGCATACTACGGAATCAAGAGTCTGACCATCATCAGCTACATTGCAGTTCCTGCAGTTGCTATCCTCGGCACCGTGGCCATGATCATGGCAGTCAACAAGGGTGACCTCGGACTCGTGGAGCAGTTCAACCAGGGCACCAAGAGCCTCGGCATCATCGCCGGTGCAGGTCTCGTGGTCGGCAGCTTCGTCTCCGGAGGCACCGCGACGCCCAACTTCACCCGTTTCGCAAAGAGCGGGAAAGTGGGTCTCTGGACCACGGTGGTCGCCTTCTTCATCGGCAACAGCCTCATGTTCTGCTTCGGTGCTGTTTCCAGCATTTATGTAGGTGGCAACGATATCTTCGAGGTTATGCTCAACCTGAACCTTCTCTACCTCGCAGTTCTCGTGCTCGGCCTCAACATCTGGACCACGAACGACAACGCTCTCTACACCGGCGGTCTCGGACTCAGCAACATCTTCGGACTCAGCAAGAAGGCTATGGTCCTTATCTCCGGACTCATCGGCACTGTTGCCGCCGTGTGGCTCTACTGGAACTTCTGCGGCTGGCTGAACGTGCTCAACTGCACCCTGCCTCCCGTTGGTATTATCCTCATCCTCAGCTACTTCCTGAACCGTAAGGCATATCTCGAGGATACCGTTCCAGTTAAGACCGTCAACTGGTTCGCGGTTGCCGGCGTGGTGCTCGGCGCTGTTGTTGCCAACCTCGTGAAGTGGGGTTTCCCAGCAATCAACGGCATGGCTGTCGCCGCCATCTGCTACCTTTGCGGCAGGGTGGTTTGCAAAAAATAAAGCCCGTTCCCAGTAACGGATTAATTATTAGTTGGTTAGATAAACAGGGATGCTGAAAATCAAGCATCCCTGTTTACTTAATATATTGATTACCAGTTTTTTACCGGGAACGTCGTTTGCAACGGAACAGGCAGCATCTGCGCTTCTGTTTCTGTGCCTGCTGCTTTGCCATCGCTTCCTGCTCCCGGCGGGCCAGTTCTTCCAGCACCTTGTAGCCTTCGGGGAATATGCCGGTATGGCCGTTTGCATAGCGAATCATCAGGATTGCGTTCTCGGGAAGCATGTATGTCTGGCCTTCCGGATCGGCAAAATACTTGAATTGCACGCCGTCCGGATTGACA
>CACXKV010000016.1:0-58135 GCA_902768365.1 uncultured Bacteroidia bacterium
TATCGGTTGCTACCGTGGTATCCGTCATCGTGTCGGCCTCCCTGTCCGCGGGCAGAGCACCAAGAACAACGCCCGTACCCGCAAGGGTAAGAAGAAGACTGTTGCCAACAAGAAGAAGGCGACCAAGTAAAAAGCAGTGAATTATGGCAAAGAAAACTACAACATCCAAGAGAGTTGTTAAAGTGGAAGCTTATGGGCAGGCCCATATCTCCTCTACTTTCAACAATGTTATCGTGTCTCTGACCAATGCTCAGGGGCAGGTAATCAGCTGGGGTTCTGCTGGTAAGTGCGGTTTCCGCGGTTCCAAGAAGAACACCCCCTATGCTGCCCAGATGGCAGCGGAAGATGCCGCCAAGACTGCTTTCGATGCAGGTCTTCGCAAGGTTAAAGTATTTGTAAAGGGCCCTGGCGCCGGTCGTGAATCCGCCATCCGCACCATCAACAACGCAGGCATCATCGTCACCGAGATTGTCGACGTGACCCCTATGCCTCACAACGGATGCCGTCCGAAAGGCCGTCGTAAAGTTTAACGTTTAAAGACTAGAAACTATGGCAAGATATACAGGCCCTACCACCAAGATCGCCCGTAAGTTCGGCGAACCCATCTACGGTGCAGACAAAGATTTCGAAAAGAGAAACTATCCTCCGGGACAGCATGGTCTCGCCGCCAAGCGCAAAAAGAGCAAGGAATACGGCACCCAGCTGAAGGAGAAGCAGAAAGTGAAGTACATGTACGGTGTGCTGGAGCGTCAGTTCCACAACACCTACAACAAGGCTTCCCGCATGAGCGGCCAGAAGGGTGAGAACCTCATCCTCCTCCTCGAAAGCCGTCTCGACAATGTGGTCTACCGTCTTGGCATCGCTCCCTCCAGGGCAGCCGCACGCCAGCTCGTCAGCCACCGTCACATCACCCTCAACGGCACCGTGTGCAACGTTCCTTCCGCATTCGTGAAGGCCGGTGACGTTGTCGCAGTCCGCGAAAGGAGCAAGAACCTTGAGGTTATCACCGCATCGGTTGCAAGTGCCACCAAGTACTCCTGGCTGGAGTTCGACGCCCAGACCCTGACCGGTAAGTTCCTCAACACGCCCCTCCGCGCAGACATCCCCGAGAACATCAACGAGCAGCTCATCGTCGACCTGTACTCCAAGTAATTTTAACACCAAGCAATTATGGCAATCTTAGCATTCCAGAAACCCGACAAGGTTATCATGCTCGAAGGTTCCGATACCCTCGGACGTTTCGAATTCCGTCCCCTTGAGCCTGGTTACGGCCAGACTATCGGGAACGCCCTCCGACGCATCCTCCTCGCTTCCCTTGAAGGATTTGCCATCAGCCAGATACGCATTGCAGGTGTCGACCAGGAATTCGCAACGATTCCCGGCGTCATCGAAGGCATGCAGGACATCATCCTCAACCTCAAGCAGGTTCGTTTCAAGAGGATGGTCGAAGGCGTAGACAGCGAAGAGGCAAGAATCGTCATCAGCGGCAAGCCCGAGTTCAAGGCGGAGGACATCTCCAAAGGATTGTCTTCTTTCACGGTGTTAAACCCTGATCAGCACATCTGCTCCCTGGAGCCCTCTGTCAAGATTGAAATCAGCATCCTCATCACCAGGGGACGCGGTTTCGTTCCCGCCGAGGAATCCCGCGACGAGAACACTCCCATCGGAACCATTCCGGTAGATGCCATCTACACTCCTATCCGCAAGGTCAACTGGAGCGTGGAGAACTGGCGCGTGGAGCAGAAGACTGACTACGAGAAGCTCAACCTCGAGATTGAAACCGACGGTTCCATCTCCCCGAGCGCTGCTCTTCAGGACGCAGCAAACATCCTTATCTATCACTTCAAGCTCTTTACCGACGACAACAAGATCTCCCTCGAGAGCCCTCTTGAGACCGAAAGCAAGGAACTTGACGAGGAAAGCCTCCGCATGAGGCACGTCCTCCTCACCAAACTCTCCGACATGGGGCTTTCCGTTCGCGCATTCAACTGCCTCAAGGCTGCCGACATCGACACCTTCGCCGACCTGGTATCCTACAGCCGTGCCGAACTGATGAAGTTCCGCAACTTCGGACGCAAGTCCCTCAACGAGATCGACCTGCTGGTGGAGAAGATGAAGCTTTCATTCGGAATGGATGTCACGAAGTACAATATTGAACCTAAGAAAAAGAATATCTAACGATGAGACACAATAAAGCAGTTAATCATCTCGGACGCAAGAGCGGACACCGCAAGGCCCTCCTCGCCAACATGGCTTCCTCGCTTATCCTCCACAAGAGGATCATCACCACCGAGGCCAAGGCAAAGGCTCTCAAGCCCTACGTGGAACCGCTTATCACCAAGAGCAAGGAAGACACCACCCACAACAGGCGCGTTGTCTTCAGCTATCTCAAGGACAAGAACGCTGTCACTGAGCTTTTCCGCACCATCGCCCCCAAGATCGCAGACCGTCCGGGCGGATACCTCCGTATCCTCCACGTCGGCTTCCGTCAGGGAGATGCTGCCGAGATGGCTCTGATTGAGTTCGTGGACTTCAATGAGGCCGCTCTCGCAGGCTCCGCCAAGAAAGAGGCCAAGAAGACCACCCGCCGCAGCCGCGCTAAGAAAGCAGAAGCCGCTCCCGCCGCAGAGGCACCCGCAGCAGAAGCACCTGCCGAGGCACCGGCAGAAGAGCCCAAGGCAGAATAAAAGACAGCCTTAAAAATTGAAGGGGGAAATTGATATTTCTCCCTTCTTTTTTTATATTTGTATTCCGTAACTAAAACAAAACTTATATGAATTCACTGTTCTATGCAGTTCCCGCGGCATCGGTCATCGCACTGCTTTTCGCCGCAATCTTCTATCACCAGATGAAGAAAGAAGATGAAGGGACTCCCACTATGAAAAAGATCGCCCAGTATGTACGCGAAGGTGCAATGGCATATCTTCGGCAGCAGTACAAGGTGGTTATCATCGTCTTTGTCGTGCTTGCAGTCTTCTTCGCCATCCTCGCATACGGATTCGGCGTTCAGAATCCCTGGGTGCCGTTCGCATTCCTCACCGGAGGTTTCTTCTCCGGCCTTGCCGGCTTTATCGGCATGCGTACAGCCACATATGCTTCCGGCCGCACGGCCAACGCTGCCCGCCGCAGCCTGAATTCAGGCCTTAAGGTGGCCTTCCGCTCCGGCGCGGTCATGGGCCTCACCGTAGTGGGCCTCGGCCTTCTGGACATCGCCCTCTGGTTCATCCTCCTCAATATCTTCGTGGAAGATGCCAGCATGGCGCAGAAGCTCGTCATCATCACCACCACCATGCTCACCTTCGGAATGGGTGCCTCCACTCAGGCCCTCTTTGCCCGTGTGGGCGGCGGCATCTACACCAAGGCTGCCGACGTGGGTGCAGATATCGTGGGAAAGGTTGAATCCGACCTTCCGGAAGATGATCCCCGCAACCCCGCCACCATCGCCGACAACGTGGGTGACAACGTGGGTGATGTGGCAGGCATGGGCGCAGACCTCTACGAGAGCTACTGCGGATCCATCCTCTCCACCATGGCCCTGGGTGCATCCGCTTTCTATGCGGTAGGCCCCGAGATGCAGATGAAGGCCATCCTCGCCCCTATGCTTATCGCAGCCGTGGGTGTGCTGCTTTCCGTTCTGAGCATCTTCACCGTCCGCACCAAGGAAGGCGCCGGCATGGCACAGCTGCTTAAGAGCATGAGCTTCGGCACCAACCTGGCCGCCATCCTCAGCGGCGTCGCAACCTTCGGCATCCTCGCCCTGGTCTTCGGCGTGCAGGACAACAACTGGTGGCATTTCTCCTGCTCCGTCCTCTCCGGCCTCATTGCCGGTGTGGTGATAGGCAAGGCCACCGAATACTACACTTCTCACTCCTACACGCCCACCCAGAAGCTTGCTGAGGCATCCCAGACCGGCCCTGCCACCGTTATCATCAACGGCGTGGGCCTCGGCATGCTCTCCACCGCCATCCCCGTAATCGCTATCGTGTGCGCCATCGTGCTCGCATATCTCTTTGCAATAGGATTTGACGTCAGGAACATGATGTCCGCCGCCAACCTCAGCCAGGGCCTCTACGGTGTGGCCATCGCTGCAGTAGGCATGCTCAGCACCCTCGGCATCACCCTCGCCACCGATGCCTATGGCCCCATCGCCGACAATGCAGGCGGCAACGCCCAGATGAGCGAGCTGGATCCTGAGGTGCGCGAGCGCACCGATGTGCTGGACGCCCTCGGCAACACCACCGCCGCCACGGGCAAGGGCTTTGCAATCGGTTCTGCGGCACTCACCGCCCTGGCGCTGCTTGCATCCTATATCGAGGAGATCAAGATTGCCATCGGGCGCACCGCAGATGCCCTCATCAACGGTGTTTCCGCGGCTGAGGCATCCATTCTGGACGTGCTGGCGGAATTCAATGTCAGCCTCATGAATCCCACCGTGCTGGCAGGCGTGTTCATCGGATCGATGATGGCCTTCCTCTTCTGCGGCCTCACCATGAATGCAGTCGGCCGTGCCGCCGGCAAGATGGTAGTCGAGGTTCGCCGCCAGTTCCGTGAGATCAAGGGTATCCTCACCGGAGAGGGCACCCCGGACTACAAGCGTTGCGTGGAGATCTCCACCAAGGCTGCCCAGCACGAGATGCTGATTCCTTCCATCATTGCGATCGTGGTCCCTGTGGTCACCGGCGTAGTGCTCGGTGTCGCAGGCGTGCTTGGTCTGCTCATCGGCGGCCTGGGCGCAGGCTTCGTGCTCGCAATCTTCATGGCCAACTCCGGCGGAGCCTGGGATAACGCCAAGAAGTATGTGGAAGAGGGTCATTTCGGCGGCAAGAACTCCGAATGCCACCACGCCACCGTCGTGGGTGACACCGTCGGTGATCCGTTCAAGGATACGTCAGGCCCTTCACTCAACATTCTCATCAAACTGATGAGCATGGTATCCATTGTGATGGCCGGGCTTACTGTTGGGCTTCATCTGCTTTAATTGACTATGAGACATTTTACGCTGCCTGAAGATGGGGGGCTGATTACCAGCAACCTCCCGAAGGATATCCTTCACGGATATGACAAGATTTTCACTGAAGTATATGCAGATTCTACCGAAGGCAGCCGTAAACTTGCCGACATAGTAGTAGATGCAATTCACAAATTCGAGAAAGAGCGTCCGGGTGGCCTGTTCAAGCTCGGCTTGACCACGGGAGCCACTCCGGCCTCTCTCTACAAGGTGCTGTCCCGCTATTACAGGGAGGGGAAGATATCCTTCAAGAATGTGACGGTGTTCAGCATCGACGAGTATTACCCGTCTTCGCCCTCCGACATGCAGAGCCGCAACCGCAGCCTGCACCTGGAGTTGTTGAACAACATCGACATCCTCCCGGAAAATATCCACATCCCCAACGGCATGGTCTCTCACGAAGACGTGTCCAACTACTGCGCGCGCTTCGACGCGGCGGCACGCGGGCTGGATCTTCTGATTATGGGTATAGGCGAACAGGGTCAGGTCGGCTTCAACGAGGCCGGCACCACCGAATCCAGCCGCACCCGCACCGTGCTTCTCAGCTATCCCAGCCGCAAGCGTCAGGCCCGTTACTTCAACGGAGACATCTCCGTAACCCCCAAGGAGGCCATCACCATGGGCATCAGCACCATGATGAGCGCCAAGCAGGTAGTGCTTATGGCCTGGGGCGAGACCAAGGCCGAGGCGGTTGCGCGCATAGTGGAAGGTGAGATCGGGTCCGACTGCCCGGCTTCCTACTTCCAGCATCATCACAACGTGAAGATGTTCGTGGACGAGGTGTCCGGCAGCCTGCTCACCCGCGTGATCGCACCCTGGCGCATCGGCCCCTGCGAATGGACTCCCAAGTTCCGCCGCAAGGCTGTGATCTGGCTCTGCCAGCAGGTGCATAAGCCCATCCTGAAGCTTACCCACGCTGATTATCTTCAGTATTCGCTGGAGGAACTCCTGGACGTGGCCGGCGGCTATAACCAGGTGAATATCGAGGTCTTCAACGACCTTCAGCACACCATCACCGGCTGGCCCGGCGGAAAGCCCAACGCCGACGACAGCACCCGCCCCGTGGCATCCAAACCCTTCCCCAAGAAAGTGCTGGTGCTGAGCCCCCATCCGGACGATGACGTCATCTCCATGGGAGGAACCCTGATCCGCCTGGTGCACCAGGGACACGACGTGCATGTGGCCTACCAGACCTCCGGCAACGTTGCCGTGCACGACTCCGTGGTGATGCAGCATATCGATGCCGCCCGCCAGCTTGGCTACGGGGACCGTACCGCAGAGGTGCAGGCCCTGATAGATTCCAAGGTGCCAGGCGAGCCCGAGCCCCGCAAGCTTCTGGACATCAAGGCGGCCATACGCCGCAGCGAAGCCCGTGCCGCCGACTATTCATTCGGCATGAGCGAAGACCATATCCATTTCCTGAACCTGCCCTTCTACGAGAGCGGCGGCATACGCAAGCTCCCCTGCAGCCAGGCGGATGTGGATATCATCAAGGCCCTGATGGACAGCATCAAGCCGGACCAGATCTACATGGCCGGGGACCTTGCAGACCCTCACGGCACGCACCGCGTGTGCACCGAGGCCGCCCTGGAGGCCTTCGAGGAACTTAAGGAAGAAGGCGCAAGCTGGATCCCGGACTGCCATATCTGGCTCTATCGCGGCGCATGGATGGAGTGGGAGCTTGCCCGTGTGGACATGGCTGTGCCGCTCAGCCCGGACGAGATGATAGAGAAGCGCCACGCCATTTACAGGCATCTGTCCCAGAAGGATATAGTGCCCTTCCCCGGAGAGGATCCCCGCGAGTTCTGGCAGCGTGCCGAGGACCGCACCCAGGCCACTGCCCAGCATTACGATGAGCTCGGCATGGCTGAATATCAGGCAATAGAAGTTTTCCTGCGTTTACGTTAAATGTCATTCCGAACAAAGTGAAGGAATCTTAATTAGAAAACCATGAAAGTTATAATCAGAGAAAAAGAAAGCGAAGCCGCCCTGTGGGTGGCCGACCGCATTGCCAAGGCAATCAAGGCCAAGGCAAAAGTCAGCGATAAACCCTTCGTGCTGGGCCTCCCTACCGGATCCACCCCGCTTAAGGTATATGCAGAACTCGTCCGCAAAGTCAAGGCCGGCGAGCTCAGCTTCAAGAACGTGATCACTTTCAATATGGATGAGTATGTGGGTCTGCCCGTCGAGCATCCCGAGAGCTATCACAGTTTCATGTACAATAACCTCTTCAACCATATCGACATCGAGCCCGGCAACGTTCATATCCTCAACGGAAACGCTCCCGACCTGGATGCCGAGTGCGCTGCCTACGAGAAGGCAATCGAGGCCGCAGGCGGTTTCGACCTCTTCCTGGGAGGCATAGGTGAAGACGGACACATCGCCTTCAACGAGCCCTTCTCGCCCCTGCAGAGCCGCACCCGCGTAGTCACCCTCACAGATGACACCATCCGTGTGAATTCCCGCTTCTTCGGGGGAGATATCAACCTCGTGCCCAAGCAGGCCATGAGTGTTGGCGTTGCCACAGTGCTCAGCGCCAAGGAAGTCGTCATCATGGCATTCGGCCCCAAGAAGGCCCGCGCCATCGGCGAAGCCATCGAAGGCCCCATCACACACAAGAACACCGTTTCCGCACTCCAGAACCATCCTGACGGCATCGTCGTAATGGACGAAGACGCTGCCGGCGAACTCAAACTCAGCAGCTACAAGTATTTCAAGGCAGTTGAGGCTGCGGAAATGAGGTAGCCATGATCAGGTCTTTCGACGAACTCTACTCCACCCTCAAGGCAAAAGGCGTCCGCAAACGCCTGATTGCCGCCTGGGCGGTGGATGCCCATACCATCGAGGCCGCCTCGATGGCCAGCGGCCTGGGATTCGTGGAAGTAACTCTGGTCGGGGACGCGGATCTCATTGCAAAGGCCTGTGCGGAGCTGCGGGTCGATCCTGCAGGAATGCGCATCGTGGACATCAAGGATGAACGCAAGGCTGTGGCCGAAGCGGTGAAGATGGTTCACGACGGTGAGGGAGATGTGCTCATGAAGGGCCTCTGCTCTACCGACAAGTTCGTGCGCGCCATTCTCGACAAGGAAAACGGACTCCTCCCTCCCAAGGGCCTGCTATCCCACGTGGGCATACTCGAAAGCCCCAACTACCACAAACTTCTCTTCGCGAGCGATGTGGCGGTGATTCCCCTCCCGGACCTTCGCCAGAAGGCAAAGATCGCCGGATTCCTGGTGGAAGCCGCCCGTGCTTTCGGAGTGGAGAAACCCAAGATCGCGTTCATCGCGGCCTCCGAGCAGATGCTGGACACCATGCCCGCGTGCATGGAGGCGGCAATGCTCTCCAAGATGTGCGACCGTGCGCAGATTGCCGGATGCATAGGGGACGGCCCCCTTGCGCTGGATGTGGCTGTGGACAAAGAGTCCGCCGAAATCAAGAAGCTCTGCAGCCCGGTGGCCGGCGATGCCGACTGCCTGCTGTTCCCCAACATCGAATCCGCCAACGTGTTCTGGAAGACCAACACCAAGATGATAAAGGGTGTGAGGCAGTCCGGCATGCTGGTGGGCACCAAGGTTCCCTGCGTGCTCGCCTCCCGGGCGGATTCAGTGGATGTGAAGCTCAATTCTATAGCTGCAGCGGTTGCACTTGTGATGTAGCGATGGCAGATACGGGAAACATCAAGCAGAAAGGGACTATCCTGGTGGTAAACACCGGGTCCATCACCACCAAGTTCGCAGTGTATGTGGACGGCGCGTGCGTGCTGGAGGAGAAGCTGGAGCATTCCGTCGGGGAGCTCTCCCGCTTCGCCGATGTGATGGAGCAGGACCAGATGCGCACAGGAGCCATCCTGGGCGCCCTCAAAGATAAAGGCATACGCCTGGAAGACATAGATATAGTCATGTGCCGCGGCGGGCTTTTCACTCCCTGCGTAACCGGTGTCTACAACGTGAACGCCGACATGCGCGAGGTGCTGTCCACCAGCCGTGAAGGCAGTCACGCCTGCAATCTGAGCGCCCTGATTGGCGACAATCTCGCCGCGGAAATCAATGCCGCAAGGGGAAAGGACGGGCCTTTCGGGCCTTGTGTGGCATACATCGCCGACGCTCCCATGTCGGATGAGATGCTGCCCGAGTGCCACGTCGGCGGCCTGCCCGAATTCCCCCGCGGAACCCTCTTCCACGCCCTCAACACCCGCGCCATGATGCGCAGATATCTTCGCGAATCGGGCCGCAGGGTGGAAGATACCAACGCCATCATCTGCCACATGGGCGGCGGGGTAACCATCTCGCTTCACCGCGCAGGCCGCGTGATCGACACTTCGCACGGCCTCGGCGGCGACGGCCCCATCACCCCCGAAAGGGCAGGCTGCTGCCCTCCCTATCCGCTCATCGACATGTGCTTCAGCGGCAAGTACACCAAGCAGGAGATAAAGCGCAAGCTCATCGGCCATGGCGGCGCCGTGGCCTACTTCGGCACCAACGACATGAGGGAGGTGGTGCAGAGGGCGAAGGAAGGCCGCAAGGAATACGAACTGTTCCTGAAGGCCTTCGTGCTCAACATAGCCAAGTACATAGTGGCCGAGGCGGCGGTGGTGGATGGCAAGATAGACGTGATAATCCTTACCGGAGGCGTAGCCTACAGCGAGGACATCACCTCCGCAATTGCCCGGAAAGTAGACTGGCTGGCCCCGGTGAAGGTTTATCCCGGGGAGAACGAACTGGCCTCGCTCGCCGAGAACGGGTATTTCATCCTCGCGGGCGAAGCAAAAATACACACATACAACAAAGACCACATAATAGAAGATTAAATAATCATGGCAGAAATAGATTACTCGAAAAGATCTTTCAGTTATTATCCTACTAATGCCATAGTATATGCAAAGTGCATCGATGGCAAGTGGACTGAGCCTGTCGTCACGAACGACTTCAACCTGACGCTCCACAGCTTTGCCGGGGTTTTCCATTACGGACCGGCCTGCTTCGAAGGGGCAAAGGCTTTCCGCGGGGTCGACGGCCGTGTGCGGCTGTTCCGCCCGGACGAGAACGCGAAGCGTATGATCAGCGGAGCCGAGTATCTCGACATGCCCGCACCGAGCGTGGAGATGTTCGTGGAATTCTGCAAGATGTGCATCCAGGCCAACATGGACTTCGTCCCTCCTTACGAAAGCGGCGCCTCCCTCTACCTGAGGCCGGTGCTCTTCGGCTGCAATCCCCAGCTGGGAGTGCATTCCGCCGACGACGTGCTGTTCGCGGTGATGGCATCCGGAGTGGGCACCTATTCCGGCGCCAAGGCCCTTTCGCCCGGCAACGCGGTCATCTCCCGCAACTACGACAGGGCAGCCACCTATGGCTCCGGCGGATACAAGCTGGGTGCGAACTACGCGCAGTCCCTGCATGCCTATAACCTGGCCCACAAGAGCGGCTACCGCGACCTGCTTTTCCTCGACACCGCCACTCACACCCACATCGAGGAATTTGGAGCGTCCAACTTCTTTGCGATCAAGGACGGAAGTTTCATCACTCCCGATTCTCCCAGCGTGCTGCCTTCCATCACCAACAAGTCCCTGCGCACCCTGGCCGAAGATATGGGCCTGAAGATAGAGCGCCGCACGGTCTATGTGGACGAGCTGGACAGTTTCGAGGAGATCAATTCCTGCGGCACCGCGGCGGTCATCACCCCCATCTGCAGGATAGACGACAAACCCTCGCTCGAAAGCGACACCGTCACCCGCACATACAGCTATGCGGAGTGCTGCGGCCCGGTCAGTGAGAAACTCTACCACCGTATGCTCGGTATTCAGAAAGGACTTGAAGAAGACAAGTACGGATGGTGCATGTTCATAGAATAAAGGCCCTCCTGGACGAGAACAAGGCCGATGAGGCCATCGCAGCGCTGGAGGAATACCGCGCCGGGGGCGGGGAGATGGACGACACGCTTTTCTATCTTCTCGGGAACGCCTGGCGCAAGAAGGGGAACTGGCAGATGGCCATGAACAACTACCTGGAGGCCGTGCACCGCAATCCCGAAAGCCCTGCGCAGCAGGCTTTGGACATGGCGAACGAGATACTGGCCTTCTACAACAAGGATATGTACAACCAATAAACTACAGCTATATGGCTAAAATGAAAGGGGCTACCATAGTGGACATCGAACGCTGCAAGGGCTGCGGCCTGTGCGTGGTGGCGTGTCCGCTGAACGTGCTGGCCCTAACCACTAAAAGCGTGAACCAGAAGGGCTACAACTACGCCGAGTCCGTGCTGGAAGACACTTGCACAGGATGTGCATCCTGCGGGATTGTCTGCCCGGACGGATGCATCACAGTTTACCGCAAAAAGGAGGAATAGTCATGGAGAAACGTGAAATCACCCTTATGAAAGGCAACGAAGCTATCGCCCACGCCGCCATACGCTGCGGCTGCGACGGCTACTTCGGTTATCCCATCACCCCCCAGTCGGAAGTGCTGGAGACCCTGGCCGCCGAGAAGCCCTGGGAGACCACCGGAATGGTGGTGCTGCAGGCCGAGAGCGAGGTCTCGTCCATCAATATGGTCTATGGCGGCGCCGCGAGCGGCAAGAAGGTCATGACCTCGTCTTCATCTCCCGGAATCTCCCTTATGCAGGAGGGGATATCCTACATGGCCGGAGCCGAACTGCCCGCGCTGATAGTGAACGTTTCGCGCGGAGGCCCCGGGCTAGGCACCATCCAGCCCAGCCAGGCGGACTACTTCCAGACAGTCAAGGGCGGCGGCCACGGGGATTATCGCCTGATCACCCTCGCGCCCGCGTCGGTGCAGGAGATGGCGGACTTCGTGGACCTCGCCTTCGAACTGGCGTTCCGCTACCGCAACCCCGCCATGATCCTGAGCGACGGTGCCATAGGGCAGATGATGGAGAAGGTGGTCCTGCCTCCCTTCAAGCCCCGCCGCACCGAGGAGGAGATAGCCAGGGAGTGCCCCTGGGCCACCACAGGCCGCATCGGCATGCGCAAGCCCAACATCATCACATCCCTCGAACTCCGTTCCGAGGAGATGGAGCAGAACAACCTCCGCATCCAGGCCAAATACCGCGTGATAGAGGAGAAGGAAGTCCGCTACGAAGAGTATCTGACCGAAGATGCAGAGTATCTGATAGTCGCCTTCGGCAGCGCCGCCCGCATTGCCAAGAAGGTGATTGCGATAGCCCGCGAGCAGGGCATCAAGGTGGGCCTGCTCCGCCCCATCACCCTCTGGCCCTTCCCTTATGCGAAGATAGGCGAGCTGGGAAAGAAGGTGAAAGGCATCCTTTCGCTGGAGATCAACGCCGGGCAGATGGTGGAGGATATCCGCCTAGCCGTGGAGTGCAGCGTGCCCGTGAAGTGGTACGGACGCCTCGGCGGCATCATCCCCGAGCCCGAAGAGGTGCTGGAACAGATAAAGAGTATGACACTTTAAGCGCTGCGCCCTATGACAAGAGAAGAAATTATCAATAGCGGAACCCTGGTTTACAAGAAGCCGGAACTGCTCAACGATGTGCCTATGCACTACTGCCCGGGCTGCAGCCACGGTGTGGTGCACAAACTGGTGGCCGAAATCGTCGCCGAAATGGGCATGGCCGACAAGACCATAGCCATCTCTCCCGTGGGATGCGCCGTATTCGCCTACAAGTATATAGATGTGGACTGGCAGGAAGCCGCCCATGGCCGCGCCCCGGCCCTGGCATCCGCAGTCAAGCGCCTCTGGCCGGACCGCCTGGTGTTCACCTACCAGGGCGATGGCGACCTTGCCTGCATAGGCACAGGGGAGACCATCCACGCCCTGAACCGTGGCGAGAACATCACCATCATCTTCATAAATAACGCAATTTACGGCATGACCGGCGGCCAGATGGCCCCTACCACCCTGATAGGCCAGAAGACGGTCACCTGCCCTTACGGCCGTGATCCCAAGCTCCACGGCTATCCCCTGAAGATGGCGGATATAGCCGCGCAGCTGGAAGGCACATGCTACGTTACACGCCAGAGCGTGCAGAACGTTCCGTCCATCCTCAAGGCAAAGAAGGCCATACGCAAGGCCTTCGAGTACTCCATGCAGGGCAAGGGCGCCAGCCTGGTGGAAATAGTCTCCACCTGCAACACAAACTGGCGCATGAGCCCGGAAAAGGCCAACAAGTGGATGGAAGAGAACATGATTCCCTACTATCCTCTGGGAGATATGAAAGATAAAGGTTAAGAGCTATGACACACGAGATTATCATATCCGGATTCGGAGGACAGGGAGTCCTCTCCATGGGCAAGATCCTGGCCTATTCCGGCCTGATGGAAGACAAGGAAGTGACCTGGATGCCGGCGTACGGCCCGGAGCAGCGCGGCGGCACCGCCAATGTGACCGTCATAGTGAGCGATGAGCCCGTATCGTCGCCCATACTTTCGTCGTACGACACTGCCATAGTGCTTAACCAGCCCTCTCTCGAGAAGTTCGAGTGCAAGGTAAAGCCCGGCGGATCGCTGATCTACGACGGCTACGGCATCATCAACCCTCCCACCCGCAAGGACATCCACGTCTACAGGATAGACGCCATGGACAAGGCTGCGGAGATGAACATGATCAAGGTCTTCAACATGATGATCCTGGGCGGACTGCTCAAGATACATCCCATGGTGAGCGTGGAAAGCGTGCTTAAGGCGCTCCGCAAGACCCTTCCCGAGAGGCATCATCACCTCATCCCCATGAACGAAGAGGCCATCAGGATGGGCATGGAGATTATTCACGAGCTGTAGCCATGGCATCGGCGAAGAGCATATGGTTCTGCACCAACTGCGGAAATGAGAGCCCCAAATGGATGGGGCGCTGCCCGGCGTGCGGCGAGTGGAATACCATGGTCGAGGCTCCGGTGGAGAAGAAGAGTGTGAAGGGTGGTGCCAAGGCTGTGGCTTCTGGCAGCAAGAGTGAGCGCAAGCCGTTGAGGCTGAAGGAGATAGATCACTCCAAAGAGCCTCGCGTGCAGCTTTCTATTCCCGAATTGGACCGTCTTCTCGGTGGCGGGATCGTGCCCGGTTCGCTGGTGCTGATAGGCGGTGAGCCAGGCATTGGCAAATCTACCCTCAGCCTGCAGATTCCGCTGGTTTCGGGGCTTAGGACCCTATATGTTACGGGCGAAGAGAGTGCGCGTCAGGTGAAAATGCGTGCAGACCGGTTACTCTCTGTTCCGGCAGGAGTGTCCGTTTCTTCCGCGTTGCAAAGCAACCCGTTCCGGGAAAATGCTACAGAAACGGACACTCCTGCCGGAACAATGCATCCCGATGAATCAACCATTATTTTCCCCGAGACGCGGATGGAATCCATCCTGGAGCAGGCGGAGGAGATACGGCCGGAGCTGATGATAGTGGATTCGGTGCAGACCATGTTCACCGACACGGTGGAATCCACACCCGGCAGCGTCAGCCAAATCAAGGAAGTGGCGGCCATGCTGCTGCGCTTCGCCAAGGAAAGCGGCATCCCGGTGCTGCTGATAGGCCATATAACCAAAGACGGCTACATCGCCGGCCCCAAGATCCTGGAGCACATAGTCGACGTGGTGCTACAGTTCGAGGGCGAGAACCGCGGTGCATACAGGATACTCCGGAGCATAAAGAACCGTTTCGGTTCCACCTCGGAGATAGCCGTGTTCGAGATGACCGGAGCTGGCCTCAGGGAGGTGGAGAATCCTTCCGAAATGCTCATTCCCATGCACGAGGCCGGCCTCAGCGGAGCGGCCATCTGCGCTACGCTCGATGGCACCAGGCCCCTCCTCTTCGAGGTCCAGGCCCTGGTGAGCAGCGCCGTGTACGGCACTGCCCAGCGCTCCGCCACAGGTTTCGATACACGCCGCCTGAATATGCTGCTGGCCGTGCTGGAGAAGCGCGCCGGCTTCCATCTGGCCGCAAAGGACGTGTTCCTGAATATGGCCGGAGGCTTGAAAGTGAGCGATCCGGCAGCCGACCTTGCCGTGATAGCGGCGGTGCTCTCGTCCAATTTCGACTATTCCCTGCCAGGGGACTCCTGCTTCTGCGGGGAGGTCGGGCTCAGCGGAGAGATACGCCCCGTTGCCAATACCGACCGGAGAATAAGCGAAGCCGCCCGTCTGGGCTTTAAGCGTATATACGTGAGCAGCTTTACTCCGCTCGGAGAACAGCTGCCCAAAGGAATCAAGATTATAAAGGTGGCCGATGTGCCGGCCCTGGTTAAAGCTTTGTTCAAAAATGCTTAGAAAACTCTTACTGTTTGTCGCCCTGTTGGCCGGCACCTGTGTTTACGCAAAGGATTTCAACGAAAAGAAGATCGTGGCGAACCTTGCGGTCATCAGTGACACCCATGTGAACGGAATCAACGGCGTGCCGGGCTACAAGTTCCGCAGCGCCCTGATTCAGGAGCGGGATTATGCCTCCCGCTACGGCAAGCTCGACGGCGTCGTGGTGGTGGGCGACCTGGTGGACAGCCCTGCATGGAATGCGAGTAAATATACAGAGATAAACGATTGGAAACGTTTATACGAAAGCGTTTTCAGCCCTGTGGACGTGCCTCTGGCATATACGGTCGGCAACCACGATGTGTGGAAGGAATGGACCACCGACACCTACAAGGAGGCCAAGCAATTCCCCCAGCGCCTGGGACCTGATTTCTACACTGCCGAAATCGGCGATCCTGCCATGGCAGAGAAGTTCGAGTGCAGGCACTATGAGATCGGAGGATATCACATCCTTTCAGTCGTTCCCGACGGCCGCAATCCTGTCATTTATCCCGAAGAAAGCATACGCTGGTTGGACGAAAACCTGAAGGCCCTCACCGATAAGGACCCGCAGAAATATGTAATTGTCATCACCCACGCCATGATCTACGGCACCATCTACGGCAGTTTCCTGGACGATACCTACCCCAAGGGCAAGGGCTACTGGAGCACCAAGGTGCTGACCGACGTGCTCTCGAAGTACCCCCAGGCGGTGGTGTTCGGCGGGCATCTCCACTTCCCCCTGAATGATCCGCGCAGCGTCTGGCAGGGTGCCTTTACCGTGATGGGGACGGCCTCCACCCGCTACATGGCCATAGACAACGGCGGATACGAGGAGATGGCTGGCCTGACGGTGATGAAGGATAAGGACGAGTTCTCGCAGGGCCTGCTCCTGCAGTTCGACAACAAGGGGAACATGCGCGCAGTGCGCATGGACTTCTACAACCAGACCACCATCGGCAAACCCTGGGTTTTCAAGCGTCCTTCCGGCGACGGGGCCCATCTGCGCAAGTACAACCATGGTAACCTTGCCGCCGACAACAAGGCCCCCCGGCTCAGCGGCATGAAGGTCAGGCCGATTACGGGCGCCGTGGTAGTTTCCTGGCCCGCCGGGCAGGACGACGAATTCGTGCACACCTACTACCTCACTGTGAAACAGGGCGATACCGTGGTTTGCACGAAGAAGATACTGTCGGATTTCTACCACACTCCCAAGACCTCCGGAATGAAGAAGGACTGGCAGCAGGTAGTCAAGCTCCCCCGCGGCGAGTACACCGTTACCCTTGTAGCCCGTGATTCATGGGATGCAGAGAGCAATGTGCTGACGGAAGAAATCGTGTTGTTATGAGGAAGGCATTCCTTTCACTCGGAGTAGCTGTCGCGATAGTTTTCCTGAGCTATTTCGTGGCGAATATTCCCTATCCGCTTCTGGATAGTTGGATGCCCTTTTCATTCGTAGAACTGACCGGGCGCCATCTTTCGGCATCATATCCCGAGGATTCGGTGCTATGCGTCAACGTGGCATACGACAAACAATTAGCCGATGCTTACTCGAAGGCTGGTTTCAAGCTGGGGCATTCGGACGTTACGGACAGGGGAAAACTCTTTCGTTTTCTTCAGATTGCCAAGCAGGCGGATTACCGGTACATATTTCTGGACGTCCGCTTTCCGGAAGGTTTGAAGACAGAGAATGATGAGGACCTGTTTTCATTGATTGAAGGAATGCCCAGGCTGGTACTTTCCAACCATTCTTCCTACGGCGGCTATAGCATCGCCGACAGTTCCCTGCTCTCCAAATCCGCCCTTGCCGATTATCGTATGACCGCTTTTACCGGTTTCACACGTTATCAGTATCTGCAGCACGGGCAGGAGTCGGTGGCGCTTCGCATGTACCGGGACATGGATGGAGGAGACATACGGAAATTCGGTCCGTTCTATTTCTCCGGCGGCTGGCCATGCCGCAACTCCCAGTTCGTCAGGATCCCTAAATTCGTGATGGAACAGGAGAGGGAGGACTACACCCTCCGATATCCCTACCTTGGGGCTCATTATCTTGACTGGAATACGGATGAAGAACTCGCCCGGAGCCTGAAAGGCAAAATTATCCTTATCGGGGATTTTGATGAGGATCTTCACCAGACCTATGTGGGAGACGTGCCGGGAGCAATGCTTTCGTTCCTGGGTTGGTGGGAACTGCACACATCCAGACATATTGTTCCTGTATGGCTTATCATCACCCTTCTGATATTATATTCCCTCATCGTTTTTCTGCTTCTTACACCCCACAGGAACTGGTATGATTATGTGCCGCTGTTGAATAGGATAAAAAGTCCTTTCTGGCGTTTCATCTTATCCCTCGTGGGATGGGGTTTTGTCCTTACCTTGTTGCAGATGGCTCTTTACCGATTCGCCTTCGTGGCGATTTCGACCGCCGTGCCCGCTTTCTGCTTCTCTCTCCTCGGCGAAATCAACCATTTTAGAGAATCAAATTATACGATATGAAACGTTTCCTCCTTGTGCTCCTCGCACTGATAGTGTTCCAGGCAGCGTATGCTTTGGATGACGAAGTTTTGAAGATTATCAATCTTAATACCCCTACCATAAAAATCGGAGGGAAAGCTCTGAAAGCCGGGGACACTTTCCGGATAGGATCCACCATCCAGTGGGGAGATCCGGACCAGACGATGGAATGCAAGGGGATGTCGACAGGATCTCCTTACCGTTTTTCCCGCAAACAATTCGAATCAAAGGGAGCTATAACAAGCGTACGGGACTATCTGCTCCGTCTCGGCCAGGCATCTACCAGGGATTCCGCTTTCCAACCGGTTTTCAAACCCGGCAGCAAGAAAGATTCTTTCTCCGAAAAGAGATGTGCCCTGATTATCGGGAATTCCAATTATTCTTATATCTCCTATCTGCGCAATCCCCTCAAAGATGCCAGCGACATCAGCAACTCTCTGCAGGGTCTGGGATTCGACGTGATGGAAGGGTACGATTGCAATTTTGACGAGATGAAGACCCTGATGAATGTCTTCTCGTCCAAGGCACGCGGATACGATGTCTCCATCATTTATTATTCCGGACACGGACTGCAGGAAGAGGGACAGAATTACCTTGTTCCTGTAGACTGCCAACTGGAGAGAAAGTCGGATTTAAGGTACTGTGTCGCCGCCATCGATATGGTGCAGAAACTGGAAGATACCGGCAGCGAGACGCGCATATTGTATCTGGATGCATGCCGCAACGTGAAGACTTCGTGGAATAGGTCGGCAAACGAAGGGCTTGCAACAATGGAAGGCTATCCTGGAATGGTAATAGCCTTTTCTACCCGCAACGGCCGCACGGCATCCGACGGCAAAGGAGACAACAGCCCGTTTGCCGAAGCCTTTTTGAACAATGTTTCCAGTAACTCGACCTTCCCCGAGATGATGGCGAACGTTGCAAGGCAGACTTATTCGATAACGGAAAGGGTCCAATTCCCAGTAACCATCGGCAGCCTGGTCACCGATTTCCGTTTCAACCCTTCCGGCGGCGGGGCGAAAACCGTAACTGTCCGCCCCGAGAAGCGCGTTGAGGAAAAACGTGTTGAGGAAAGACCGGTCGTCAGTCCAGGACCCAAGGTCTATAAGCCGAGAGAAAATACCGTATCTTTCGATGACCCTGACTTCGATTTTGAAGTCAAAAAGGTAAAGCGGGCAGCGAAAAATGTGTTTGTTACCATACAAGTCACGAATAACTCCGGGAAAAACGTGCGACCTCTGATGATTGCAAATGAATCCACATCCCTGGGCGGCAGTAGCGACGCCAAGGACAATGCCGGAGGGTATCATAGTATGGGAAGCATGGGCTTGTGCGTGTTGGAGGGGAATGACAGGCGTTTCGACAGCCAGTACATCGCTCCCTGGCCGTCAGGAATAACGACAACATTCGATGTCATTGTCATGGGAGTGCCGGAGGAAGCGACCTCGCTGGATTATCTTTCGCTCAGCATGAGATGTGTGAGCCGTACCCAGATTTATGGTATTGCATTCCTTAAGATAATGAACATACCTCTATAGGTAAAACGACCACTTTCCCTATCTTGCGCGGCAGCACGAGTTTGATCTTGCTGCCGTATGCTTTTTTATCTTTTAGGATGGCGGGGAGAAGTTCTTGCTCCGGGCAGGGGAGTTCGGTGGGTAGCCCGCAGGCCTGCAGGTCTGCCGCGATGCGCTCAGCCAGGCCGGGCTCTTCGGCGATTCCAAGTTTTTCGGAGATGCGTGCCGCCTGCACCATTCCAATCGCCACCGCCTCACCGTGGGTGAATGTAGTGTCATTCCGAGCGAAGCTTCTGTCATTCCGAGCGCCAGCGAAGGAACCTTTCTGCCACCATTCTATAGCATGCGCCCATGTGTGGCCGAGGTTGAGTTTGCGCCTCAGCCCTGTTTCGAATTCATCCTTTTCTACGATTACCTGTTTGATTCCGGCTGCGAGTTGGATCAGTTTTGCCAGTTCCCCGTCCGCTAAAGCCGACGCAGCGCCCGGCGAGCTGCCCATCAGGGCCACGGTCCTTTCGTAGGCCCGGCGCGGATTCTTGATGATGAAAGTCTTCAGCATTTCTGCCAGGCCGCTGCGGAACTCGCGCTCCGGGAGTGTCTCAAGCACCTCGGGGAAGATGGCGGTGAACTCCGGCTGGCGGATGACGCCCAGGAGGTTCTTGTAGCCGTCCAGGTTCACTCCCGTCTTGCCTCCTATGCCTGCATCCACCATCGAAAGCAGGGTGGTGGGGATGTTGGCGTAACGGATGCCGCGCTTGTAGATAGATGCCGCGAACCCGGCCATGTCCGTGGTGACTCCGCCGCCCACCGCCAGCACCAGCGCATCCCGGTCAGCCCCATTGTCGCACAGCCAGCGGCATATATCCATCACCGTATCAATGGTCTTGTGGGCCTCATCGGCCGTGATGGCCAGAAGCGGCCATACGCGTTTGCCTGTTGCATCTGCTTTAGTATTATCGCTGTCCCGGGCGCATTTTTCGGCAGTATCTGCGCCAGCTGTTGAGGCCAGGCGTTTTGCGAAAGGCAAAACATTCCGGTCGCAGACCACAAAGACCTGCTTGTATTTTTTGAGTTCAGCTGCCAGTTCTTTCATATCCTCTGCAAGTTACGAAATTTTTTCTTACCTTTGCCACTCCAAACGCGAGCCCCGGCCTCCCGCCGGCCGCATCCCAGCCCGGATGGCGGAATTGGTAGACGCGCTGGACTCAAAATCCAGTGTCCCTTAAAGACGTGCGGGTTCGATTCCCGCTCTGGGCACGAAAAGGCGACTGCATTCCGGCGGTCGCTTTTTTCGTGCCCTGTCTTTGACTGCCCAATTCATCCAGATGCCGCTGACGTCCGGATTTTCGGAACGTCGAAAGCATTCTGGGCCTTTTTTGCCGTTGATGTCCGGAATAACCGGACGTCAGCAGCACCCGGCGTTCTGACAAAGCGGAGTTTTTAGTATATTTGCGTATGAAGAATTTTTTGTTTTTTCTTGCTGCTGTGTTCGCGTTGTCCTGCTCGCCGGGTGGAGACAAAACGCTTCAGTTACAAAGCGAAGAGGATCTTGCCGGCCTGAGGATTGCGGCCAAAACCGGGTCTTGCTATGATTTGGAACTGTCCGGCCGCAAAGACATCGAACTCCTGCTTTTCAACACCGAGGCCGACCTTATCCAGGCCGTTCTGAGCGGTCATGCCGATGCTCTCGTTCAAGACGAGGTTACATTCAATTCCGAGGTCTGCAAGGAATATGGAATAAAGATGGCCTTCAAGACCAGCTTGAGTTTCCCGACAGCATTCATGTTCCGCAAAGACAACACTGAGCTTCTCGCTGCCATGAATGCCGTCCAGAAGAATCTCGAGGCGGACGGCACCATGAAAACTCTCAAGGATTTCTGGTTAACTGAAGCTTATACTTCGAACAAGACGCTCCGTCACATTCCAGTCGAGAACGAAGGCGAGCCGCTCCGGGTAGCCGTCGTAACCAACGTAGCACCGATTGCATTCATGGTTGGAGACGAGTGGTATGGCATGGAGATAGACATGGCAAGGGCCCTTTCAAACTATCTTCACAGGCCTCTCGAGTTTAAACTTTACGATACTTCCGGGATGATGGCCGTGAAAAACGGCACGGCTGACCTGATGCTCGGTTGCCTGTTCGTCACCCCCGAAAGGCAGGTGGAGTTTTCGTTTGCCGAACCGTATCACTACTTCCATGGAGCATATTACGTCCAAGACACTGCCGCAGAAAAAGAGGCCGTAGGATTCTGGGGCAGGATAAAGAGAAGCTTCAAGCGGAATTTTGTGGATGAAGGCCGATGGAAATACATTACTTCCGGCCTGCTTGAAACCCTGAAAATAACGCTTCTGGCGATTCTTTTCGGATCTGTGCTGGGGGTAGGGATATGCGCATTGACACGCAGCCGCCGCAGATGGCTTCGCGACACTGCAGCCGTTTACAACTGGTTCATGGCGGGCGTGCCGATTCTCGTGCTGCTGCTCATCCTTTTCTATGTGGTATTCGCGGGCAGCGGGCTGAGCCCCTCGATGGTGGCCGTTGTGGCCTTCGCCATGGATTTCGCAGCAGGGGCCGGAAGAATCTATTCTACATCGCTCGAAGCTATCCCCCGCGGACAGACGGAGGCTGGCCTGGCGTTGGGATTCACCAGGATGCAGACATTCTTCAATATTGTGCTTCCCCAGGCTGCAAAGCGTGGCCTTCCGCTTTTCCGCGGGCAATGCATAAGCACTCTGAAGGGAACATCCATCGTAGGATATATCGCTATCCAGGATCTTACGCGGGCGGGAGACATGATCCGCAGCCGCACATTCGACGCCTTCTTCCCGCTTTTGGCGATAACGGTGGTCTACTTCATTCTCGCCAGGCTGATTATCATCCTTCTTCAACTCGCATCCCCTAAAAAACAGGCGCTATGATTACAGTACGGCATCTTAACAAGACATACCATGACCCCGACGGCACATCCCTTGCTGTCCTGAAAGATATCAACTGTGAGATAGGCCCCGGAGAGGTCATCAGCATAATAGGCCCGTCCGGAACGGGAAAAAGCACCTTCCTCAGGGCGCTGAATCTGCTGGACCCTCCTACGGGAGGTGAAATCCTCTTCCATGGTGAGAATATCCTGGCCAAAGGATACCCGGTGCATATGATGAGGCAGAAAATAGGCATGGTATTCCAGAGCTTCAACCTCTTCGATCACATGACGGTGGCGGAAAACATTATGTACGCTCCGGTCAAGATACTTCACGAGAGCAAGGATCAAGCCCGCGAAGAAGCCCTTTCCCTTCTCAGGAAGGTCGGGCTGACCGACAAGGCGGATGTCTATCCTTCCAACCTGTCAGGCGGCCAGAAGCAGAGGGTGGCGATTGCCCGCTGCCTTGCAATGAAACCGGAAGTCATCCTTTTCGACGAGCCCACATCCGCCCTCGACCCTACCATGGTGGGAGAGGTGCTCAGCGTGATGAAACAACTGGCCCGCGAAGGAATGACCATGCTCATCGTTACACACGAAATGAAATTCGCGCGCGACATCAGCACCCGGATTTTCTTCATGTACGACGGATATATCCACGAAGACGGCACACCTGCCCAGATATTCGACAACCCCCGCCGCAGCGCTACCCGTGAGTTCACCCAGCGGATCCGCAGGGAGGTTTTCGAAATTGATGGGCCCGGATTCGACTTCCAGGGAATGTACTCCACCATGGCTCAGTTCTGCATCAAGCACGACATCGCCACAGCCCGCGAAAGGGTGGAGAGCCTCTGCGAACTGATGATTAACGACATCATGTCTGCATACAGGCCCATGACGGTGCGCATAAACTATAAGGAGATTGCAGATGAGGCTTCGCTCGATTTCATGGTGGAAGGCCTGGAGAAGTCCCCTGTCGACAGCACCGACAGGCTTCTTGCCCTGTGCAGGGAGGTTGTCGAAGAGCCCACCTCACTCGGATTCAGGATCAAACTGATTCTGTAATTTCCGACTTCTTTCATGAGAAATATTTATAACTTTGTGAAAAACAAAGGATAAGCCATGAAAAGATTAATTGCACTATTAGCGGTCACCCTTGCACTGCTGGCCATTTCTTCCTGCGAAAAAACCGGGCAGGACGAACCCGAAAATGAATCCCTCGAAGTAAACGAAGCCAACCTTAAAGGCACCTGGGAGGGCGGCGTAGAGCATGATTTTGCCCAGGGCTATCCCCAGCGGTGGCGCATCCAGTTCGATGGGAAAAACTACACCACATGGCATACCCACCAGACGGCAGGGTCGACCCTCGATGAGGTGCAGGGCCTAAAGACCGTGGGCAACAAGGAAAAGGGCACCTGGGCTTATGCTGACGGGGTCCTCATCCTCACGCCCAAAGAGCAGTTTGCGTCATACTTCCAGAAAATGAATCCCGACTACTCTTTAGATGGATATACTTACTATGATTACAATGAGGAGACCATGGAGGCGGTCCAATGGTATGTAACTCCTCAGTCCATCATTGAAAGTGGCATAGAGAGAGATCTCGCCGAAGGCGGCGAATGGTACATTTCCAAATGGAGGAACGTCGTTCTGACCAAGACCACTCTTACCATAAGGATCAACAGGGATACTTTTGTTCTCGAGAAGAAGTAAGAATAATCACCAAAATATGAAAAAACTGATAACTGCAATTCTCCTGCTTGCGCTCTCAATGCCACTGCTCGCACAGGAACCGGTAGAACAGAAATGGACCGTCAGGGGCTCGGCGGGCTATTTCCCCTCCGTGCCCGTCATCGCATCGCTTTTCGGCGCCATCGCCGTAGGCATAGCAGTGAGCGCCAACGAGGATAACAACGAGACGCTCCAGATAGATCTACCCCCTTATCTCGCGTTTGACCTGATGTATAATTTCAATTCCAGATGGTCTGCCGGCCTGAGCACAGGTTATACCGGATGTGTCTGGAATGTTGTCGACAAGGACACGCGCGCGGTGCACTCCTCATCCTACCTTACCTTCATCCCGGTGAATGCAGTCGGGAGATGCAACTATCTGAACCGCCCCAAAGTGAAGCTTTACGGTTCTATTGAGGCGGGCGTGCTGCTCTCCGCAGGGGACAGTCTGAATCTCGCCTTCGACGCCCAGCTCAACCCTATCGGTGTCGAGTACGGGACCAAGTTCTTCGGCATGCTTGAGGCCGGCGTCGGCATGAACTATTTCGGCGGACGCATAGGTGTGGGTTACAGGTTCTGATCCTTCCCATGCGTAGGCTGCTGACAGCCATACTGCTTCTGGCTCCCCTGTGGACTCTTTCCGCCCAGGCAGGGCTGGAGTATTCCGTGCGGGGAACCGTGGTGGATGCATCCGGCGGCAAGCCTCTGGAGGCCGTCAGCGTGGTGGTGCCGGGGCAGAATTACGCCACTGTCACCAACGCGGACGGGAGTTTTGTCATCAAGGCCGACAGGCCCATCTCCGAACTTCTGTTTTCCCGTATCGCCTACCGCGACGCACGGATAAAGGCAGGCCAGGGAAATGTGCTGGTGAAGATGATCCCCATCGCATATCCTCTCCAGGAGGCCTCCATTGTGACGGGAGATCCCCGGAGCATAGTGGAATCTGCGATAGAGCGCATCGCCCACAACTACCCTGACAAGCCGGAACTTCTGCGCTGCTTCTACCGGGAAACCCTGCAGAAGCGCCAGCGCTATATATCTGTGAACGAGGCTGTTGCGCGAATCTATAAGAGCCCATACTACCTTTTCTCCCCGGGCTCGGACCGTACCGCCCTGGACAAGAGCCGGGTAATCATGAGCCAGCGTAGGGGGGATACCCTTAGCGTGCGCATGATGGGAGGGCCTACCCTGGCGGCCACCTTCGACGCCGTCAAGAACAAGGATGTGCTGTTCAACAGGACGGATATGGATCTCTACGTTTTCCGTATGGAGTCCCCGGCCTATATAGCAGACCGCCTGCAGTTCGTAATCAGCCTGGAGCCTGCCGGGGAAGCCGAATATGCCCTCTACTACGGTAAGCTCTATATTGACAGGGAGACCCTGGCTTTCAGCAGGATAGAGCTCTCCCTCGACATGTCCGACCCTGGGAAGGCAACCCGGCTGATGCTTGTCCGCAAGCCGCTTGCGCTCCGTTTTACCCCTAAGGCGCTGAGCTATGTGCTGAGTTATCGCCAGCAGGATGGGTTGGCCAGGATGGACTATTTCCGTTCGTCCATGAGCTTCCGCTGCGATTGGAAGAAGCGGCTCATCGCCACCAGCTACACTGCGGTCAACGAACTCGTGGTGACGGACCTGGTAGAGCCGGCCGTGCCTATCGCCAAGAGCGAGGTGTTCCGCCCCAGCGACGTGCTGGACGACAAGGCCCCGCTATTTCAGGACCCCGATTTCTGGAAAGACTACAATATCATAGAACCATCCGAGAGCCTCGAACATGCCGTGGCCCGGTTAAGAAAATAAACACTGCTTATGCTTAAAAAACTTTTCATCGCCATCGCGCTTTCAGCCATTCTTGCCGGCTGCACATGCACTCCAAAAGTCAACTATAAAATCTGGTACGACTGGCCGGAGAGATACCTTCCGGATTTCTCTACCCTCGGGGAGCCCGCCCTCACCGGAGTCAAGACCAATCTGGACCTGGAAGGCATAGACGACACCAAGAACCACTTCTGCGCCGTTTTCGAAACGGAGCTTAAAGTCAAGACAGAAGAGGAATACACCTTTGTCCTGACCACCGACGATGGCAGCAAGCTCTACGTCGACGGAGAGATGTTGATCAACAGCGACGGCGCCCGCGGGCCCATCGAGGAGAAGGCAGTCAAAGTGCTTTCAAAGGGAAAGCACGCCATAAAAGTCGAATGGTTCGACTACGATAAGGGCCAGTCGATGGTGTTCCGTTATTCGACGCCCACCATCAAGGAGAGGGAGCTCAACGACACCCATCTTTACAGGGAAGACCGCGCCACCAGCAAGCATGCCTTCGTGAAACCCCAGGTAAAGGAGGCCTACAAGCGCTTTGCAGCCTGGAAGGGGGATGACGAGGTGCTGGTTTATCCCATCCTCACCGACGTTCACACCTGCGGACGCTTCAGCTACAAGCACATAGGCTATGCAACCGTCGCCGCAAAGCAGTTCGACGCCGACTTCATGGTGAATCTCGGGGACATCGGCCTGAACGCCTATCCCGCAACCGTGGATGCCAAATATTCGAAGTGGATCCTCGACAACGTCCGCGCCCAGATGGACAAGTACGACGGCATCTGGCTCTATGCTCCCGGCAACCACGACTGGGATGCCGGCGAGGGGCGCCTCCACACCGAGCAGGAACTGCAGGATTTCTTCCAGAAGCCCTGGGAGAAGCGTGCGGGAGGCAATCTCCACCTGACGCCCGAACGCACCTACGGCTATTACGATATTCCCGAAAAGAACTTCCGCATCGTGTTCCTTAACAGCTGCACCTCCCGCACCAAGGGTGAGGCCTACTATCTATATGGAAATGAGGAACTTGCCTGGCTTGGCGACCTACTCGAGGCTACGGATCCAGCCACCAATATCATAGTGCTGGCACACTACATGCCGCATCCCATGGGCCGCTGGACTATCAGTAAACCCGTTGAGCTGACGGATACCCAGAACAATGCCATCATGGATATGCTTTCGGAGTATGCGCAGAAGCGCACTATCGTGGCGATGGTCACTGGGGACAGCCACACCAACGACTACATCAACTACAAGGGTGTGAACTACTTCGTCTCCCAGGGTTACGGCTGGGTGGTCCCGGACCTGATGATGCCCACCAACCGCCACGCCTTCTTCGATTATAAGGAAACCCTTTGCATCGACGTGGTTGCCGTCAAGCCCTCCACCCGCGAGGTGCACACCTTCCGCATCGGCGCCGGCGGTGCCGACTACGACTACGTGTTCAGCTACTAGATTATCCCCAGCTCGCTGGCTGCGTGAAGCATATCTGAGACATTCTTCACATCCATCTTGGCGTAGATGCGCTGGCGATGGGTGTTGACAGTGTGGACGCTGAGGAACAGTTTCTCTGCGATCTGGGCTGCGGTGAGGCCTTCCGAACTCAGGCGGATGATCTCTATCTCGCGCTTGGAGAGGCCTAGGTCTGCGATCCTGCGTCCCCGCTCTATCAGCAGGTCACTCACGTATCTGGCCACATCTTCGTTCATGGACTGGGCGTTTTCCGCGATGGCCCTGCAGCGCTCGCGGATCTGGCCGGAATCGAGCGTGGCAGCATCCTCCGACAGCTTTTCCAGGTCGGACCTGTATGCCTGCGCCGGGTTCCGCAGGTCTTTGGACAGGATTTCTATCAGCTGCTCCTTGGTGTCGTTGATGCGCTTGAGCTCGTCGTTGCGGCGGCGCACACGCCGGATGTGGTTCACGGCTATCACTATGATGGCAGCCGCCAGCAGCACCAGCATCAGGAGAAGGGTAATCTGATAGCCGCGCCGCTCCAGCTTACGCTCTTTCTCCTGCACCTCGAAGCGGGTTTCCATCTCCTGAAGGGTCTCATCCGATTTCTGGTTCATGTAGCGGGTGATCTCCCGCACATAATCGTCGTGGGCATCCAGGGCTGCCTGTGCATCCCCGGTACGGGTGTGGAGCCGCACCAGGCGGTCGTCCAGGGCGCTCGCCATCAGATGGTCATCTTCCGGAAGGGCCTCGCGGGCGTTGGAGAAGTAGGCAAGCGCCTCCTCATTCCGGTCCCCCTGCTGGAACCAGCGCGAACGAAAGAGGACACCGTTCCGGCGCAGGCGTTCGATGTTGTGGGTGTCGGCAATCGCCTGCCCGCGGTCCAGCCACTCCCCGGCCGTGCGGTAGATGCCCTGGTCGATGGGGTCGCTCCAGCGGTTCTTGTTGATGTAGAGGGATCCGATGACAAAGCACGCTTCCGCCTCCAGCTCGGGCTCCTTTATGGTTTCTGCAATCCGCAGGGCCTCGTTTGCATACACCAGCCCCTCGTCGTTGCGCCCCGTTTCGGGGGAGATCTCGGCGTAGGAGCAGAGCTTGGCCTTGGAGATGAGTATGCCGGCCAGCTCCTTGTCGAGCCCATGCTTCCTGGCGATGGTCTCGGCCTCCAGGGCCTTCCCCCAGGCATCCGCATCGCGGCTGGTCATGATATCAATGCCGACGATTGTCTGCAGGGCCTGTACCTTTATCCGGGGCTGCCCCTCCGATTGCTCCAGCGCCATCAGCGCCTTCTCCATCGCCGCATCGTACTTCTGGGACGATACATCCTTGCCGGCCTGCGCGATCAGACTTTCCGCCATCACCACGGCCAACACCGCATAATACATCAATCTCATTATCATCATCCGTTGATTATGTTCATATGGTCTGCCAGCTGCAGGAAATAGTCGTTGGACCAGAAGTCCAGCTGGCGCAAATCATCTATAAAAGGAGCCACGTCTTCTTTGACCTGTTCAATGTCAGTGTTGGCAAGACGATCTCGAAGACGGGCCTTGAAATCATCTAATGTCAACTCGATCCCATTGAACTGGAGTATTCGCTCTTGAAGATGCTTCCAGTTCATAGGAACATTGAATCTTACATACCATTCGAAGTCAAACCAGTCACGTCCTTTGACACGGCTCTTCCAGGCACGGAATGCCAACGCGTGCATTTTGCCGGCATAAAGATCCGGTAGAGCCACGCATCTTGTCATAAAATTTTTCGGCTGATAAAGGATTTTTTGTTCGGTGGCAAAATTCTGCGGAGGAATGGTGTCAACTTCTATTTTTACCTTGATTGTTTTTTCCGTTTGAAACGACAGGTTATAGACATCAGTATTGTCTTTCAGAAAAGCAGACTCTACTTTCCCAAATGTCTTTTTGTCTTTTTTCTTTATTTCTACCTTTCTGTCAACCAGCGCGAATTGGTCGATTATGGGTTGGAAATACTGTTCAAAGTTGAAGGAATCGTCCTCCTTGAGGAGCGTAAAATCCATATCCTCGCTAAAGCGATTCAAGCCATGAAAAACGCGCAGGCAAGTGCCGCCATAAAAAGCAGCTTTATCGAAGAATCCTCCGTCTGCAAGACCGGAAAGGATTATTTGTTGGCTTACCTCATAAATGGCGTTTCTGCGCGCTTTGTCTGTGCTCTGGTCGTAGGCGGCCAGCATTTTTTCATATAATTCGTTCATTGCCTTATCAGTTTTATGATTGTTTCTAATGACATTGTCTTTTTACCCGTGTCGGCGCATTGCTTGATGATGTCGGTATTGAAATCCTTGATTTCGTCCAGGTCTATGCGCATATCTTCTTCCAGAAAGGCTTGTGCTTCTTTGATATATCGAAGATTGATGCCGGGAGTGTAGCAAATAAGGTCGCATAGCGCCTTTTCCGGACTGGCTACGATGAAATTTGAACCATCAGATTCTTCTTGGCGGAGTCCGATGGCGAAATAATCGCGACTGACATTGATATATGAATAATAGCCCAGTATGTTGTGAAAGGTGCGCGAATGCTTGATGGTCATACTCTGTGTTAAATGGACCCTTTCTGGTATCAGACCATACCAGCGTAGTGCGGAGTGCATAGAGATGTAGGATGGAGAATAGAGGTGATTGGCAACAAGGTATGAACTGACGCGCTTTCCGCTCCAGGCCGGGTTGACAACGTATAATCCACGCTTGAGCCGGAGCAGTTTTCCGCTATGCTCCAGTGCCGCCACCTTTTGATTGGCGCCAGACAAGTCCGGATATAAAGAGGCAACTGTCTCTTTTGTGACAGGAACATTGCCGAGTATGTCCAAAATATCCTTCATGTTGCAAATGTAGTAAAATATTGAACAGAAAATCATAATAATCTTAATTTTCTATTCGAAATATATGTTTTTGTTAATTGGGGCGAGGGTGAGATTGTGGCCAAATTATGGCCTCAGCAGTGCAAATTACTGAAAAATCATTATTCAAAAGTGACGCCTATAACCCATTTTTGCACACATCAGTTATGAGAATGTATCTGGCACTAATAGTCCTTTTGTTTTTGGTTGTGCTGATAGGGGCCGGGTGGCTTCTTCGCAGATCCGAAGAGGAACACCGTGCCGAGATGAAACAGTTGCAGGAGGAGAACGAGTATCTGCGGGACAAGGTGAACCGGCTCACTGCACACGAAATGCTGAAAATATAAACACTATAGGTCTATGAAAGTGAAAAACCATTACGAAAGCCCGGAGGCGCTCGTGTTTTCCTTCAAAAGCGAAGGGGTAATCTGCACCAGTGACCTTCTCCAAACCGAGGAGGCGCTTCAGGAGATGGATGTAGAAACATTTGTATGGTAGGAGGATCTGTTATGAAAAAAGCATTGATTATTCTGGCCTTCGGGGCATTTTCATTGGCCTGCTCCAAAATAGAATCCACACCAGCAGAAGATATTGTTCCGCTGCCGGATGGGTATATAACCATTACTGCCACAGCGGATGGCTCCGGCGACACAAAAGTCCAGCTCACAACCGGTTCCGCTGCGAACAAGATGCAGCTGATCTGGTCGGCGACCGACAGGATAGGGGTTTATGCTCCTGACTCGAACGTGCCGTTCAGCCTTTCTTCCGGCAGTCTGAGCGCAACCGCACGGTTCACGGGGGATGCCACCGGCATCTACTCTGCTTGCAGTGAAGGATGGACGGCCCTGTATCCATTTCAGGAACGAATAGATGCATTCGTGGCTTATGCGGATAGCAAGGATTATTACTATTGCAAACTGAATGCATACCAGGCGGCTACCGAAGGTTCTTTCGACAGGAACTGTTTCCTTATGCTTGCGCACAGCGCAACGCTGGGGGACTTTTCTTTCAAGCCCCTCGTTGCCCTGCTCAAAGTGACGCCCCAGTTCGACTGCAAGCAGATTTATCTGACTGCAAGGCAGCCCGATGGTATGTTTGTGAGGATAAGCGGGAAGGCGGAATTTGAGTGGAATGGCGGAGCCCCGGTATTGGAGTCGGCCCCCGCATACAATCTTGCTTCGAATTCCACCTCTATCATCCTGACAGGCAACATCGAGGCCGGAAAGGACTACTACATCTGCGTTTATCCCATGGAGATGCCGGAAGGCTTCGACCTCAGTTTCGTTGCGACGGATGGGAAGGTGTATGTGCGTGGAAGCGGCAACTCCTTCACGCCGGCACGGGGGAAGATTTACGATATGGGAGAGTTCTCCGTAGCAGGCACCTCCTGGGCGGAGGTCAAGGCTGCGCCGGATGCAAACGGGCACACCATGGTTGACCTCGGTCTCGTGGTAGACGGGAAGAAGCTTTATTTCGCTGACCGGAATCTCGGGGCATCTGCAATAGACCAGCTGGGAGATACCTATTACTGGGGTAACGTGAACCCATCTCCTTCCACTGATTACTACAAGCCCAGCTTGACCAAGGATATAGGTGGAAATGCCAGCTATGACGCCGCGACGAAGAACTGGGGCGGTGACTGGAGAATCCCGGGAGTCAGCCATCTGGACATTCTATGGGGGGATGTGCCTTCCAGGCCGTTCCTCTCCATTGCCTGGGATACATCCAGGGCAACCAACGGCAACACCGTCACATCATCCATCCCCGGATATGAAGGCACAACCATTTTCCTCCCGGAAGGCCAATACTGGACTTCCGAATACAATAAGTCCAGCGGCAGGTACTATTGTTTGTCAGCACATTCATCAATCACTAGTTGGTATCTTGGTTCCCCGAGTATTGCCTATCAACCCATCCGCCCGGTAATCTTCAAGTAACAACCTTAAACAATCAAAAAATAAACAAGTATGGAAAGAAAAAACAATTTTTATGAGTCTCCGGACACCAATGTGCTGGAGCTGAAACTTGAGGGCGTGATTGCCGCAAGCGAACCAGTTAGCAACGGTATTTCTATTGATTCTGACATCTTTAACTATGACGGAACAGAACAGAATTGGTAATTAATGGAGGAATTATTATGAAAAAGGTAATTATATTTTTAGCTATTGTTTCTTTATTTGCGGGAGTTGCATGTTCCAAGGTGGAAAAACCGAAAGCCACAGAAGGATACGAGTCCGTTAATGTAAACATTTCTGTATATGAACCGGAAGCGGATAAGTCCACAAAAGCAATCAAATCCGCTTGGGTCAATGGTGATATTCTCAACATTTGGTTTGACTATAATAAGGCTTTTAATCCAGATCTAACTCTTACATACAATGGGAGCACGTGGGAGGCGTCAAAGGTCTCCACTACCGTTCTTGATGCCTTGAATCCTACTGGTGGTACGCTCAAAGTTCTTTGGGAAGGGAATAATGATTTATCCGGATGCTATGAGGAGAATATAATCTATGGTGGCGACATAGAATTCGTATTGAAAAGCACATCTCCGTCCGCAAGAGTTCTTGCCAATGTTGGCATATCTTACACATATGAATCCGCATCGAAAACAATAACTGCTTCAATAACCGATCTACATGACTATACTGCTTTTCAGGTTACAGTCCCTGGGCTTGCTGGCGAAGGATGGTATATTAATTCTGAATCAATGCATTCCTTAAATAACATGACACTAAAAAACGCGGCGTGGCAATATGGCACTTGGTATGCAAATAAGGAGATATTGGGCAAACCTGTGACAGGCGGGTATGAGTTTTATGCTGGCCAAATCAATTCAGATTATTATGATTCTCCTCATATTTATACATTTACTCTAACAAACGGAGCTAATAAGTATAAGTATACTACTCCAGCATCACACGCGGTTAGCTTAAACAGAGGAACTCGCGTTGCTTATCCTTTCATGGCTATCACGCTTCCCACCTTTGACGGAGAGGCTGTAACTCCTGTGAATTGGATTAAGCAATAGCCTTAAAGAATTGATCATATTATTGATAAGATTAAATCGTCTATGAATACAAATTGTCATAGGCGATTTTCTTTTACTATCTTTGCACCGAAATAATGCAAAGATATGATCTGCACCAGCATACAGAACAAGACATACGACGAGATCCTGGCCATCCTGGATGATCCGTGGATAGAAATGGCGGAGATCCGCCTGGACCGCTGCGATCTCTCGGACGAAGAGATAGAAGACCTGTTCGCCAACACCGACACGCCGCTGATTGCGACGTGTCGGATTGTTGAGGTAGGGGCCAAAGAGGCGGAACGCCGCCTGGGCGTTGCCATCCGCGCCGGAGCCCGGTTCGCGGACCTGGAGGTAGAGGCGGATGCCGGCTTCAGCAAGCGCTTCCGCTCTGCCTGCGAGGAGTGCGGCACCGAAATCATCCGCTCCTTCCACGACTACGCCGGCACCCCGGACCTGGAATATCTGCAGCAGCTGCGCGACCGCTGCTACCGCTACGGCGCCGATATCGCCAAAATCGTCGTCACCGCCCATACGGAATCAGATGCTGCGCGGGTCATGGCGTTGTATGGTGCGGGCGGGTTCAATGCGCACCTCAGTGCGCACGGCGGAGGACGGGACGGAGCTCGCAAAGCGAGCGATGTCGGTAGTCCGGGAGCCGCGGGGGTTTTGGGGGCAGAGCCCCCACAGACAGGTCTTCCTCTCGTGGCCTTCGCCATGGGCCCCCTCGGCCGCGACACCCGCATCGCCTGCCTGAAAGCCGGCGCCCCCTTCAGCTACGCATCCCTCTCCGATGCCGAAGCCACCGCCCCCGGGCAGATCGACTACATCACCATGCACCGCGAGGTCTACGGCGACTGGCGCGGATTCTTCCGCAATAGCCTGCAGATGCCCGCCTCCAAGAGCTTCGCCCAGCGCGCCATCATCGCCGCTGCACTCGCCGACGGCCGCAGCCATCTCCGCGGATATTCCCCCTGCGCCGACAGCGAATCCGCCCTTGAAGTGGCCCGCGCCCTGGGCGCCAAGGTCCGCATCGACGGCAGCACCCTGACCATCGACGGCATCGGCGGAGCCCACACATCCCTCGAAACCCTTCACACCGGCGAATCCGGGCTGCTGACGCGCCTGATGATCCCCCTGATGGCAACGATCAACGACTGCCCGATCACTATTACTGGGGAGAAAACCCTCACCCGCCGCCCTCTGAAGGGGGTGAGCGATATCATGGCGTCATTCGGGGTGATAGTGCGCGAGAGCACCGTGCCCATGCGCGTGGAAGGCCGCATCATCCCCGGTGTGGCGGAGATTTCCGGCAAGGACGGCTCGCAGCTGATCTCCGGCCTGCTGACCGCGCTGCCGCTCTTCGAAAAGCCCTCCACCCTCATCGTCACCGACCCCAAGAGCATCCCCTACATGTTCATCACCTGCGACGTGCTCAAGCACTTCGGTATCAAGATTTCCTCCGAGATGGAGGGGGATGAGAAGATGATCGAGGAGCAGGATTGGAGCGGATGCACGGGCGTGACTTTCAAGATCCGCGGCGGGCAGAAATACCACGCGGCCGACTTCGATATCGAAGGCGACTGGAGCAGCGCGGCGCCCTTCCTGGTGGCCGGCGCACTCTACGGCAAGGCCGAGGTCTCCGGGCTGGATACATCCTCCCTGCAGGCAGACCTTTCGATTGCGGATATCCTGGTCGAGGCCGGGGCCGTGGTGTCGGAGATGGACGGTGCCGTGTGCGTGTCCCGCGCGCCCCTCGAGGCTATTTCGGTGGATCTGAACAATGCGCCTGATATCTTCCCGATAGTATCTGTGCTGGCCGCGTTCTGTGCCGGCGAGAGCGTGATTTCCGGGGTCGGACGGCTGGTCGGCAAAGAAAGCAACCGCTGCGAGGCCATTCTGGAGATGCTTTCCGGGCTGGGCGTGCAGGCTTCGGTTGTCGGGGATGAACTGCACGTTGTGGGCGAGACGCTGACCTCCCGCCTGCTGAACGGCCGGCTGCTTCGCGGCGGCGCCTTCACTTCCCGCGGCGACCATCGCATGGCCATGGCCCTCAAGATCGCCTCCCTTGGCGCCTCTCCCGCCGCCGGCTCTGCTTCTGCCGGCCAGGCTCCCGCTCAGGCCGCTGGCCTTGCCGGCCCCATCACCATCGACGACACCGCCTGCGTCGCCAAATCCTTCCCTGGTTTCTGGGAGATGTTCGACTAGCGCGCTGGCGCGTAAGTCGTTGAATTAAAGGAAGATACTATAAACGCCTCTACAGTCAGCTCTGTAGAGGCGTTTCTGGTAATTCGTTATTTGTCAGCTAATTACGCGCCATCGCAAAATGCCATCGCAAAAGAGACAATAACTATTCAAACGGATTCTCCTGAGGGCCGCCTTTCCAATGGATCTGGCGGACAGTAGCGGTCTGCATCTTGCCGCGGAGTTTCAGCGGGGTAGATACGAACCAGGTGCCATCGCCCAGGGTGCAGACGCCGGTGGTGGCGTCGGAGAAGCGCCATCCGCGAACTCCCTTAACTGAACCGAGCAGCCCCTGCTGCCATAGCGCCAGCGACAGATGCTCGCCGTCATCTTCCAACCCGCGCAGCACCTTCTTAACCGGCTTCTGCGCCACCGGAACGGCAAACAGGCTGAAATTCGGGAACTCCGGCTTCTTGCCCGAATAGCACGCCATGAAGATGCATCCGGTCTTGGAATCGTAGCACAGGTTCTGCACGCCCCAGGTGGTGTTGCCGGTGAAGACAAAGTATTTGGCGGATGCCTTCGGCGCCGTCACACCGGGCTTGAAGGCGTCCAGCTTGTATTCCAGCAGGATCTGGTGGTCGTTGTCGCGGCGGGAGATATCCCCGTAAACCCCGTATGCCACATAGAGGCGCGGTTTGCCCTTTTTCTTCCCTATCTGCGGAGCGATGGTCACCCCGTCAATGCCGGAGCAGCCGTAGCGCACTTTGTAGTCGTTGATGGCCTCGGAGACCTCCCACTGGCCGGCGATCACGGGATTCCCGGCACCCGGCCTGGTCTGTCCTCCGTCCACATCAAACACCATTATATAAAACTTGGACAGGTCCTGGGAGACGGCCTCCTTTCCCAAGTGCTTGGCTATGCCCTGGCCTATCACGTCGTCTTTGCACTCCAGCGAGGCGTACAACTTGCGCGAGGTGGCATCGAAAGTCATCGCGCCGAGGTGGCCGAAGATGGAGTCGATGCTGGCAAGCACGTTGCCCTCGTAATCCGTCTTCACTAGACTGGTCGTGAACGAAAGATAGAAACAGCGGGCGGTGGTGTCTATGGCCATTCCCTGCACGTGGAACTTCGTGCGTATCTTGACATCGAACTTGGTAGGAAGCGTCTGTGCGGCCGCGCTGAAAGCGGTGCCCAGAACGAGAATGAGGGCGATAATCTTTTTCATATCCACAAAAATACTATCCGGATTCCACAAAAGCAAACGCCATGCCGCCGGCGTAACCGCGGATTGCCGAAAATAAGTTATATTTGTATATCAAAACCGCAATCCAATGACTTCCGAAGAAAGAATAGCAGCGGCCCTGAAGGTGGCAACCGACACCAAGGCCTTCGAACTTGGCCAGGGCATACTCGGGCGCGTGCCCGCATTGTTCAATGAATATTTCCCCGGCCGCAAGGCCATCGTGGTGGCCGACAAGAACACCTGGCGCGTGGCGGGTTCCAAGGTCTTCGAGGCCCTCTCAAGCGCCGGCATCCCCACGGAGAATTATCTCTTCCTGGAGGATGAGTTCCATGCCGACTGGGATCACATCGAGGAGCTCGACCGCGTTCTGGACGGCACCAACGCCATCGCGGTTTCGGTGGGCTCAGGCACCATCAACGACCTCTGCAAACTCTGCTCGCATCACCATCAGCAAAGCTATCTGACCGTGCCCACGGCCGCCTCGGTGGACGGGTACACCTCCTTCGGCGCATCCATCACCTACCAGAACGCCAAGCAGACCTTCGAGTGCCCTGCGCCCGTTGCCGTGGTGGCGGATGTGGACGTGATCGCGGCCGCTCCGAAGCCGATGACCGCCGCGGGCTATGCGGATCTGGCGGCCAAGGTGCCTGCCGGCGCGGAATGGATGATTGCCGACATCGTGGGCGCCGAGCCCATCCAACCCGCCGCCTGGCACGTGCTCCAGGACTGCCTGGACGATCTCCTGGCCAATCCTGCCGGAGTTGCCGCCGGAGAGCCCGCCGCGATTGCCGACCTCTTCGAAGGCTTGATCCTCAGCGGCTTCGCGATGCAGGCCGCACGTTCCAGCCGCCCCGCATCCTGCTGCGACCATCTCTTCTCCCACATCCTGGACATGACCCATCACCGCTACCAGGGCAAATTCGTCTCGCACGGCTTCCAGGTGGCGATCGGTACCCTGACCATGTGCGCGGTGCTGGAGGAGTTTCTGAAGTATGACCTTTCCTCGTTGGATATCGACGCGTGCGTGGCGGCCTGGCCTTCGCTGGCGGAGGAGCAAGCGCGTTCGTTGGAGATATTCAAGGATTTCCCGGCGCCGAAACTGGGGTACGAGAATATCACCAAGAAATATACAGATGCCGAAGGAGTCCGGCGCGAGCTGACTGCCGTGCGGGACAACTGGCCGGCTCTTCGAGAGCGCATCGCCGGGCAGATCTGGAGTTTCGACAAGATGAAGGAAGCCTTCAGGATTGCGGGCGCGCCCTACGAGCCCGAGCACATCGGCATCACCCGCGAGGATATACGCGCGATGTTCCCAATCGTGCAACTGATGCGCTGGCGCTACAACGTGCTGGACCTCGCCAAGCGCGGCCGCTTCTACGACCGGCTGGTTGCCAGCATCTTCGCCCCCGGCGGCGCCTGGGAGATTTAGATTGGATGGTTGGCGCGTAATAAACTGATAGATAACGAATTACTAGAAACGCCTCTACAGCCGACACTGTAGAGGCGTTTCCAGCATCTTCCTGGAATTCAATCACTTGTGCGCCAGCGGCGAAAACTCGCCCTACAATTCAGGCACTTACGCGTCAATGGCGTTATTCGTTTTCAGACGAAAATACTTTTTAAGTTGCCATTCCGGGATGCGCGTATCCGATTTCAAATAATAAAACAGATCCATCCTGTCTTTTAATGACAGGCGAAAGACGTCCTTTACTTTCTTGATACCATACTGTTTGACCAATAGATTTGGTATTATATAATATGGTTTGTGGCTTCCCGGCACAAATTCCTCTTGAATATCGTGTTCGCTCCCTTGGTTGGAGGCAAATGCCAGACACGCTTTTTCGTATGATTCATAATAGGAAATCAACTCACGATAGTCTATCACATTATACGCAACTATTATATAATCAATGAGTTGGTTCTTCTCTTTTGTGGATAACGGTTCAAACATATCTTCCAACCATTCGTGCCGGAGATAGATGTCTCTGGAAGCATAATAGTCCACTTTTTTCAAGGCTCTTCGGAGCGGTCTGGACGTATTTTTTAAGGAAATCTTCTCGGAAAAAGGATGATCACTTACCGCATATGCAAGAAAAGTCCATCTGTATTCTTCCGCTTTTTGGCACAGTTTCTTCTCCCCGGGATTATTGTATAGATACGAGCAGGCATTTTTTACACTTTTCATCCCAATTTTGGGCGCAAAACCGAAGTTTCGGCGGAAGACTGAGCCATCTTCGCCTATGCTTTTATTAAATTCTCTGGCATACAGCGAACTGTATTCCTGAACAAAACCGCTGACCTCCTTTCTTTCGGATACTTTTGCAAGCAGATGGGTGTGGTCGAACATCGGGCAGATGCCGAGGAGTTTGACTTTATGCCTTTTGGAGCATATACAGACTATTGAAAAGAAAACCAGAAAATCCGGAATCGTGTAAAATAGAAGAAAGCCATCAACCGTTCTTTGATAAATATGACCGAGTGTTGTTTGGGTAAGCATTTTTTGCAAGAAGGTAAGAAAACTTGCAAAAAGTTCCGGGGGTACGATTGTGGGTAAAATTTGAGATTTATGTTTGCCTGCAACTAATTGTCTGATAATCAGTGTAATCACAGAAATGCCTCTACAGTCGGCTCTGTAGAGGCACTTATAGTATCTTTCTGCAATTTAAGTACTTATGCGCCAGCCGCAAAATAGCGCCAGAAAAACTACAGCAAATCCGCCAAAACAATCGCGGTCATGGCTTCTACGATGACGGGGGTGCGCTGGGCGAAGCAGGCGTCGTGGCGGCCGCGGACCTGGAGCACCGTCTCCTTCTTCTTCTCGAAGTCCCAGGTGGTCTGGGGTTTGGCTATGCTGGAAGTGGGTTTGAAGGCCACCCTGAAAACGATGGGCGCGCCGTTCGTGAGCCCGCCGTTGATGCCGCCGGCACCGTTCTTCACCGGCCCGTCCGGCCCGAAGGGATCGTTATGCTCGGACCCCTTCATCCGCGCAGCCGCGAAACCGTCGCCGAACTCTATGCCGCGCACTCCGGGGATGGCGAAAATCGCGTGCGCCATGCAGGATTCCACCGAATCCCAGAAAGGATCGCCAACTCCCACGCCGAGCCCGGTGACCGTGCATTCCACTATGCCGCCTAGGGAATCCCCCTCAGCCGTAACGGCCTTCAGCATCCCCTCCCATTTGGAGGAATCCGCCTCGCCGCCGAGCTCCACAAGCCTGGCGCGGATGTCCACGTCCAGCTTCTGCGGAGCCTCCTCGGTGCCATATTCCGCATTCAGCACTTTCTTGGCCACCACGCCCGCCGCCACTATGGGGAGGGTCAGACGGCCGGAGAAATGCCCGCCGCCGCGGGGGTCGTTCGCGAAATTATACTTCACGTTCGCCACGAAATCCGCGTGCCCGGGCCTGGGGACGGATGCGAACTGCTCGTAATCCTGGCTCTGCACGTTGGAATTCCAGAAAACTATGGTGATGGGGGCGCCGGTGGTGTAGCCCTCGTAGACCCCGCTCAGGATCTTGGGCTTGTCCGCCTCGCGCCGCGGCGTAGTGCCGATCGCCCCGGGCGCGCGCCTTGCGATATCTTCTTCGAAATCCGCTTCAGCAAGCGGAATGTTCTCCGGCACGCCGTCCAGCACCACGCCTATGGCCGGCCCGTGGCTCTCGCCGAAGATGGAAACTTTGAAATATTGACCGAAAGTATTCATCATCACAAAGATAGGAAAAATCACTATCTTTGCACAACTATGACAGAACAAAAAGACATCCTCGCGGCAGCGGTAGAGAAGGAATACAGCGAGGGTTTCGTAACAGATATAGAGCAGGAGTTTGTCCCCAAGGGCCTGAACGAAGACATCATCCGTCTCATCTCGGCCAAGAAGGATGAGCCGGAGTGGATGTTGGAGTTCCGGCTGGACGCCTTCCGGAAGTGGAAAACCATGACTCCGCCCAAGTGGGGCCATCTCAGCCGCCTGCCGGAAATCGATTTTCAGGACATCATCTATTACGCCGCCCCCAAGAGCGACAAGGACCGCCCCAAGGAGATAGACCCCGCCCTCCAGGAGACTTTCGACAAGCTCGGCATCCCGGTGGGCGAGCGCGAAGTCCTGGCGGGCGTCAAACCCAAGGAGACCGTGGCGGTGGATGCCGTCTTCGATTCAGTCAGCGTCAGCACCACCTTCCGCAAGACCCTGGCGGAGAAAGGCATCATCTTCTGCAGTTTCTCCGAGGCGGTAAAAGAGCACCCGGACCTTGTGCGCAAGTACCTCGCCAGCGTTGTCCCGGTGGGCGACAATTTCTACGCCGCCCTCAACTCGGCGGTCTTCTCCGACGGCTCCTTCTGCTACATCCCCAAGGGCGTGCACTGCCCGATGGACCTCAGCAGCTACTTCCGCATCAACGCCAGCGGCACCGGCCAGTTCGAGCGCACGCTCATCATCGCCGACGAGGGCGCACGCGGCGGTGGTGGAGATAATAGTGGAGAAGGATGCGGACGTGCGATACAGCACCGTCCAGAACTGGTATCCCGGCGATTCCCAGGGCCGCGGCGGCATCCTGAACCTCGTCACCAAGCGCGGGCTCTGCCGCGGCGAGAACTCCCATCTCAGCTGGACCCAGGTAGAAACCGGCTCCGCCATCACCTGGAAATACCCCTCCACCATCCTGATGGGGGACAATTCCACCAGCGAGTTCTATTCCGTGGCCCTCACCAACAACTATCAGCAGGCGGATACCGGCACGAAGATGATCCACATCGGCCGGAACACCCGCAGCCGCATAGTCTCCAAGGGCATCTCCGCCGGCCATAGCGAGAACTCCTACAGGGGGCTCGTGCGGATGAATCCCGGCGCGCAGAACGCCCGCAACCACAGCCAGTGCGACAGCCTCCTGATCGGCAGCACCTGCGGCGCCCACACCTTCCCGGTGATACGCAACTCCAATCCCAGCGCCATCGTGGAGCACGAGGCCACCACCTCCCGCATCAGCGAAGACCAGCTCTTCTACTGCAACCAGCGTGGCATCAGCCCCGAAGACGCCGTCGGCCTCATCGTCGGCGGATATGCCCGCGAGGTTCTCAGCCGCCTCCCCATGGAATTCGCCGTCGAAGCCCAGAAACTACTCTCAGTCAATTTGGAAGGATCTATAGGATAATGGATAATCTACTTGAAATACGCGACCTTTATGCCGGCATCGAGGGGAAGGAAATCCTCCACGGCATCAATCTTACCATAAAGCCCGGCGAGGTGCATGCGGTGATGGGCCCGAACGGGGCGGGGAAGAGTACCCTCAGCGCTGTGCTGGCGGGGCGCCCGGACTACAGCGTCACCAGCGGCAGCATCACATTCGCCGGCCGTAACCTTCTGGAAATGAGCCCGGAAGAACGCTCCTGGGCGGGGCTTTTCCTCTCGTTCCAATATCCCATAGAGATCCCCGGCGTGAGCATCACCAACTTCATGAAGGCTGCAGTGAACGCACGCCGCAAGGCAAAGGGCGAGCTGGAGATGCCTCCCGCACAGTTCCTCAAGCTCCTCAAGGAGAAGATGGCTTTCGTGGGGATGAAGGGAGAGTTCGCGAAGCGCGAGGTGAACGTGGGCTTCAGCGGCGGCGAGAAAAAGCGCGACGAGATCTTCCAGATGGCTATGCTCGACCCTACCCTCAGCATTCTGGACGAGACCGATAGCGGCCTGGACGTGGATGCTCTCAAGATAGTGGCGGACGGGGTGAACGCCCTCCGCAGCCCGGAGAAATCCGCCATCATCATCACCCACTACAAGCACCTGCTGGAGCTCATCACCCCCGACTGCGTGCATGTGCTGAAGGCCGGAAAGATAGTCGCCACCGGCGGCATAGAGCTCGCCGAGCAGATAGAAACCCAAGGATTCGACAGCATCAATGGATAGGATTTACCGTGTGGGGATAGACGAGGTGCCCAAGCACCTTACGTTGGAGGAGAACGAGCATCTCCGCCTGACCTTCGTCGTGATGCCCGGGGTTTCCGCCGACGTTCCCTTCGAGATCAAAATAGGCAAGCCCGGGGTGAACCTGGAGATATTCGGTCTGTACCTCAGCCCGCACAGCGAGAGGGTGAAACTGGACGTGACCGTCCGGCACTTGGTGGGAGGCGCTTCTTCGCGCCAGACCTTCCGCGGCATCGTGGGAGGCACCGCCCGGGCGGAATTCGACGGCCTTGTGTATGTGGCGCCGGATGCCCAGAAGACCAAGGCCTTCCAGGAGAACCACTCCATCCTGCTTTCGGAAGGGGCCGTGGTGGAGACTCATCCCCAACTGGAGATTTACGCCGACGACGTTCAGTGCTCGCACGGAGCCACCACCGGATATCTCAACCCCGACGAACTCTTCTACCTTCGCAGCCGCGGCATCCCCGAAGCGGAAGCCCGCCGCCTGCAGATGATATCTTTTATTTCCCCCGTCATCTCCCACCTGCCGGAAGAAATGCAGGAGCAGATAATCTCCCGGCTATGACCATCTATCCCAATGTTAAGCTGAATCTGGGGCTGCGGGTGCTGGGCAAGCGCCCGGACGGCTACCACGATCTGGAGAGCCTTTTCATCCCCTGCGAGGCGTTCCGGGACGAGCTTTGCATTGAGCCTGCGGATGAGTTCGGGATCGAGATCGGCGGCCCCTGCTACCGCGGATGGGACCCTTCGGAAGACCTGACTGCGCGTGCCTGGAGGCTGCTCCGGGATGAGTTCGGGATCGGCCCGGTGCGGATCCGTTTGATTAAGAATTCCCCCGTCGGAGCGGGCCTGGGAGGGGGTTCTGCCGATGGCGCCTTCGCCCTCCGCGCGCTTTCCGACCTTTTCGGCCTGAGCCTTTCGGATGCCGCCCTTGCCGGCCTTGCCGCCCGCCTCGGCTCCGACTGCCCCTTCTTCATCTACAACCGCCCCATGTTCGCCTCCGGCCGCGGGGAGGTGTTGGAGGCGTTCGACATCGACCTTTCTGCTTACCGCATAGAAGTTGCTGTCCCTGAAGGGGTTGCTGTCAGCACCAATGAGGCTTATGCCGGGATTGACAAGGGGATCCCTTCACCTGCTGCGCAGGTTCGGGATGACAGTGCTGCTGTCATTCCGAGCGAAGCGAAGGAATCCCTGCGCGAAGTGTTGCACCTGCCGGTATCCGCATGGCCCGGCCGCCTCGTCAACGACTTTGAACGCAGCGTCTTCCCCGCGCACCCCGAAATCCCCGCCCTCAAAGAAGACTTCTACCGCCGTGGCGCCCTCTACGCCGCAATGTCCGGATCCGGCTCGGCCGTATTTGCTTTATTCCCCGCGAATGTCTAAATTCGCATCATGAAACCTAGACTAAAATACCTTGTAGCGTGTCTGCTGCTGGCCATTCCGTTTATCTGCGGAGCGCAGACAACCAAGGTACGCGGTCGGGTCACCGACGAAAACGGCGAGGGAATCCCCTTTGTCGGCGTCTATTTCAAGGGTACTACCGTTGGCATCACAACCGATCTCGAGGGTTACTACAACATCGAAACCCGCGATCCGCAGTGCGTCGTGCTGGCAGCCCAGCTGCTGGGCTACGATACCCGCATGGCGATGGTCAACTACGGCACTTTCAACGAGATAAACTTCGTTCTGCCCCTGACCGACAATCGCCTCACCGGGGCCAGGGTGCGAGCAGACAACAAGAAAGCCAGGGAACTTCTGGCCAATATCCAGAAGCATCGCTCCACCAACGACCCTGATGCACACCAGCAGTATGAGTGCGAGGTCTACAACAAGATGGAGCTGGACCTCACACATCCGGCAGAGCAGCTGGACGGCAAGCGCTTCCGCAAGGAGTTCGGATTCGTGTTCGACTACATCGACACCTCCGCGGTGTCCGGCGTGCCCTATCTGCCGGTGATGATTTCCGAGACGGTGGCAGAGCGCAAGCACCGCAGCGATCCGGAATTCAACACCGAAACAGTGCTTGCAAACCGCATCTCCGGGCTCAACCCGGACGGCAACAACATGCTCAGCCAGTTCACCGGCTCGCTTCATCTCAAGATCAACTTCTACCGGCCCTTCATCAATGCCTTCGACGTGCAGTTCCCGTCGCCTATCTCGGAAACGGGGCTCCTCTACTACAACTACTATATCATTGATACACTGAAGGTTGATGAGCGCAAGACCCTGCTTGTGCGCTATCATCCCAAGCAGTTGGTTTCTACCCCGGCATTCGATGGGGAGATGCGCATAGACTGCGAGGACTTCGCCCTGCGGAGCATCCACGCCAACATGAAGAACACCACCAATGTGAACTGGCTCAGGGACCTTGTGCTGGATTCGGAGTATGAACGCATGCCGGATTCCACATGGTTCTACAAGTCGGACAAGTTGTACGTGGACCTGTCGATGTCGCTCCGGGATTCTTCCAAGATGCTGTCCTTCATCGGAAAGAAGGATATGCGATATTCCAAGGTCCGCTTCGAACTCGGCGAGAAACTCAGGTCTGGAGTCGGCATGGTGAGGGTCGAAGAGAATGCCAGCAAGAAGGATGAAGCCTTCTGGGCCTCCGCCCGCCCCGAAGCCCTTTCGGAGAAGGAGCAGGAGATATACAACATGGTGGACAAGATCCAGACCGTGCCCTTCTACAAGAGCCTCTACGAGATAGTCTATACCGCTATCAACGGTTATTACGAGGTGGGTAAGATTGGCTTCGGGCCATACTTCAAGCTGCTTAGTTTCAATGCTTTAGAGGGCTTGAGGCCGCAATTCGGCATGCGCACTTCCAAGGAATTCAGCCTCACCGACCGCTTCACCGTCTACGGGGCCTACGGCACCCGGGACAAGACCCTGAAAGGCGGCGCTACCTGGGAACATCTCTTCGGCCGCATCCCGGAGCGGAAGCTTACTCTCTCGGCAAAGTACGACGTCTACCAGATGGGCAGCGCCGCAGCCAACTCCATAGGCGAGGGCAACATCCTCGCCACCATCTTTGGCGGCAGCTACAACAACAAGCTCTGCATGATGTCGTCGTTCGCCGGCAGCTATGCGCATGAGTTCTCCACCCGGGTTAACGGCGAGATAGGCTTCAATTTCAAGCGCTTCTATCCCAACGAAGCCGGATGGCTGCCGGAAATCCGCCAGGTCTCCTTCTACGCCCCCGACTCCACCAAGATACACAGCGTGGCGGCAAACGAGTTCTATGTTGCTTTGCGTCTTTCGAAAGATGAGACGGTGAACCGAGGGCTCTTCAAGAAGCAGTACGTCTATTCCGACTATCCGTCCATAACCTTCTCGCTCGCCGGTTCGGTATCCGGCCTCAGGCCCGGGGACTATAGCTATCTGCGCCCGGAATTCACCATGCGCTGGAGCCCCCGCGTGCCTCCGTTCGGCACGTCGAAGATATATGTGAACGCCGGCAAGATATATGGGCACGTGCCCTATCCGCTGCTGCACTTCCACGAAGGGAACAGCACCTATCTGCTTAACCGCTTCTCTTTCGCATGCATGGAGTTTATGGAGTTCGCCTCAGACGAATGGCTGACCGTGTTCTGGAACCACTGCTTCAACGGATTTTTCTTCGGTAAACTCCCTGTAATCAGGAAGTTGGGGTGGCGGGAAGAGGTGTCTGTGCGTGCCACCTGGGGCTCATGCTCCTTCGAGAACAACGGCAATCTGGCTAAGATATCTGCTGCCGACATGCAGGCGCCCATGTTGTTCCCGAACGGCACTTCTACTCTTGGCAAACTGCCATACGTGGAGTTCGGCGCCGGCATATCCAACATCCTGAAATTTATCCGCGTAGACTGCTACTGGCGCGCTACCTACCGCAACGAGCGCTACGTGGTGGTGGACGATCCAACCAAACCCCATAACGGGCTTGACCGTCTCAAGACCCCTAATTTTGCCGTAAAGATCGGCGCTGAATTCAAGTTCTGAGAGCGCTTACACCGATACGATACCATTGGCTGCGGCTGTGGCGACGCATTCTACGATGCTGTCCAGACCGAACTTGCCCTTGATGCGCTCTTTGTAGCTGTCTACGGTGTTGACGGTAATATCCAGCGCAGAAGCAATCTGGGTGTTGCTGTAGCCGGACGAGGTCAGTTGCAGTACTTCCTGTTCGCGTGGCGTAAGTCCCTGGGGCTTGCGGGCGTTGAGGTTTTCCCTTCCGCCGAAAATGCGGAGAATCCTCTCAGAATCAATTGTTTCCCCGAAAAAGAGGCAACGGCCGTCGGCCACGTCGCAAATGGCCTTTACGATGGATTCGGGTGAGGAATCCTTGGCCAGATAGGCGCAGGCGCCGGATGTGATGGCTTTCAGGATGTAGGCCGGAATCTTATAGTGGGACAGCACCATGGCCTTCACGCTCGGGAAGGCTTCGCGTAGGATGCCAAGCAGGGTGAGACCGTCGGTTTCCGCCTCCAGAGTTATGTCCACTACGGCAATGTCTGTTTCGGGGTGGGAGTTGAGGTATGCAACTGCAGCACCCGGAGAGGCTACGGACTCGATGCTCCCGAAGGATGGCTCGGCGCAGAGAGCCAGTTTCAGCCCCATCACGAATACGGCTGAATCTTCTACTAAAAGGACGTTAATCATAAGTCAATCGTTATTTCGAGGCCTCCTTCGGGCCGGTTTTCCATCTGAATGGAAGCCCCCAGCTTATCCAGCAACTCGCGGGTGATGACGAGCCCGAGGCCGTGCCCCCAGTGCGCGTCGCCTTCTTTTATCCCCGGCCCTTCGTCGAGGATGGTAATCCTTTCTCCGCGGGCCTGCAGAAGCACTTTTCCTCCTTCCGGGCTTGCCTTGACAGCATTGTCCAGCAGGTTCCGGAGCACGGTGAGAAGCATGTTGCGGTCGGTGCGTACGCTAAGTCCGGAGGGGATGTCCACCTCTACCGACTCGCCCTTCTGCACGCTGCTCACGGCTTCTGCCGCCAGCGCCGTCATATCCTCTTCCCGCATCACCGGCTCCAGCATTCCCTTCTGGTTCAGAGACCACAGGAGGAGATTCTCCAGCAGGTTGGACGCGTTATCTGCGGATGCCGACAAGGCCTCCAGGGCGCTTTTCAGCTGCTTCGAAGACAGCCCGTCAGCCTGAGAGAGCAGCTGGTGCGCCAGAAGGCGGTTGCCGGATACAGGGGTTCTGAGGTCGTGAGAGATGATGGAGAAGAGCTGATTGCGCTTATCCAGTTCCTTCTCCAGAAGCCGGCGCTCCCGAAGCTTGATCACCAGATATATGATGGCGGCGACCAGTAGGATGTATCCCAGAATGAATGGCCAGCGAAGCCATAAGGGCAAGGGAATACGGATTACCCGCCGGGTGGACTCTCCGCGGTCCCATCTGCCAAAAAAATCGGAACTCTGCTCCTGGAGGGTATAGCGCCCAGGGCGGACGTCGCCCTGAAAACCATTGAACATCCCATCTGCCCATTCCCCATCGTTGAGGCGGTAGCGGTGGCGGATAAGGCTCTTGAGCGGGAGCCCACCTCTGGCCTGGACCGACAGCAGGCTGTCGGGATGGAAAGCCGCAGCACCGGCCGCGCCCCCGAAGGCCAGGAAACCATCGGAAAGCTTGCAGGAAACGCGCTCTCCGTAGATGTCGGAAGGGAAACCGAGCTCTTTGGGGACGCGCCCCGTGCTGCCATCCGTGTCGATGAAATACAGCCCGTCTTCTGTTCCCGCCCATAGGCGGCCTTTGGCATCGGACTCCACCGACTGCACCAGCATTCCATCCAGGTAATGCTCCCCGGAAGGGCTCCAAAGCCCGCTGCGGGTAGACGCCCAAATCGCGCCGTCAGGCGTGATGCAAAGGTCGGTGACGTAGTCGTCGGGAATGGAGGAATTCCCGCGGAAGTATTTGGTAACCAGCCCCGTTTCTTTGTCGATTATGTTCAGCCCGGCCTGGGTGGTGGCATAGACCAGATTGCCCTGAAGGTCTTCGAGAAGTCGGCTGCCAAGCCGCGAACTTACATAAATATTGGAATCCACCTGAGGTGAAGGATAACGGAAGGGGCTCAGCCAGTGGGGAGGCAGGCTGCGGCGGGCACGCCGGTCCCATTCGTTGAGGCCCACTCCCTCCCAGGTAACCACCCAGAAGCGGCCCTGGCTGTCTTCCAGGAAGTCCGAAATCCAGTTGGCCCCGTCCAGGTGCCGGGCTTCCTTCTGCTCTTCGGGAAGCGGGCCGGAGAGGCGCTCCTTATGCATTCTGCCATCTTTCCAGACCTCCCATCCGGTATTGTTCCAAAGGCCCTTGTAGACTGTGCCCTCGCGGTCTTCGTAAAGGGCCGAAACGCGTTCTTCGGCCGTGCCTATCCAGAGTTTTCCGTTATGATCCTCCAAAAGGGCAGAAACCTGGGCGGTGGAGATGAGCCTCACCTGCTGCAAAGCAGAAGAAAGCACGGAGAGGCCGTTGTCGCCACCTGCCCAGATATTGCCCTGGAGGTCTTCGAATATGCAGTAGAGCTCGCCGGAAGACATGCTGGACGGGTCGTCTGCCTTGTGGCGGAATACCTTAGTTTGTTCCGGATGGACGGTGTCCACCACGCCCAGTCCATAGGACCCTGCTGCCCACAGCCTTCCTTTGCTGTCTGTAAGCAGCCGGGCGTGCGCGATGGGAAGGCGGCCGTGCGCAATCGCCTTACTGTCCTCATAGGAATAGAGGATAGAGGTATGGTCGACGAAGTAGTAGAGTTTTCCTCCGGCTTCGGCGTAACTCCCGGGGCACAAGCCGTCATGCCCGAGAGGATGCGTGATCTGAGGTTTCTCCCTGTCCCCGATGAACTGATAGTGGACCAGGCGGCCGGCCAGCCAGAGTTTGCCGTCCGAGGCCTCATATATCTGGTAATAAGGATAGTCGCCTTCCGAATCCCTCTTGTCGTAGAAGCAGCGGGCCTCTTCCCGGATGCCATTCTTGAAAGATAGTTTCAGCAGCAGGGTGTCGCCCACTGTGGCCCATACATAGCCGTCCGAGTCGGTGGTGAGTGCCCGGATATTGCCTGCGATGCCGTCATCCTCCACTCTCAACCCTTCCGTAGTCCCAACCCACAGGCGGTTCTGCCTGTCCACCGTGAGGGCATTCACCCTTCCGTAGTCCTTCAAGCTCCTGAAACTTGTGCCGTCATAGCTTGCAAGGCCGTTCCTGGTGCCTATCCAAAGGGTGCCACCGGAGTCCTGGGCGATGGCATATACCGTATTGGACGGCATGCCGTCGGCCGCGGAGTAGTTCACAAAACGCGGCCCCGTCATCAACAGTGAAAGTATGAAGAACAGACATTTCATTCTTTGGCAAAGATATCATTTCCTATTGAAAAATCATTGAAAACCAGCCTCTTGTGGTGGAATCCGCCACAAGGCATTCGTTTAGGTAGGCTAACTTTGCAGAAAACACGCATACGTATGAAAACAAGACTATTAACCATTCTGGCCATCGCAATGGCCCTTCTTTCTTCCTGCGACAAGTTCGGAGGGTCCGATAATAACGCCAAGGTGACTTTCCGCAAAGCCAACATCGCCGGTTCCAATATGCTTGCCCTGGCACAGGGCACAGGCACCGCCACAAAGGCCGAGGGCGACATTTCAATCGGCCCCAAGGCCCTTTACACCGTATCCGAGGATGGAACGATGGTACAGGTCTCATATGATATAGATGTAGAAGGCGTCAACGGAGAGGTTGCCGAGACCATAAAGGCCGAACTTATAATCTGCCCCAATTTCATCTTCCCGGTGGGAGAAGGCTGGATATGGCTTGCAAACTGCCACATGGACGTTAAAGAAGGATGGTCAAACGGCACGATCCCGCAAGGTTCCGCACGGTCGGCCCTTAGCAAGATAATCAACGGGTTCAGCGAAGAGTATCACGATCGCCACGGCGCACACTACCTGATCCGAAAGAGCGACGGCGCCCTGTTCGAGTGGACATTGGAGGCGGGCGCTCCCAACGGGATGGACGACGGCTTCAAGCAGCCCACCTTCCTGAACGGCTGGTTCCACCAGCTGGGCAAGGACCTGTTTGTGAGGACCGGTGGCTGGAATTATGAGGGCATTAACGGAGGGCTTCCGTCACTGATCCGTCTGCAGGACAATGGCAACACGCTGGATGCCGTCAACGTGCTGGGAAACAATATCTCCTGCTGGAAACTCTATCCTGCTGGCGGCAGCTGTCTTGGCGGGACTTTCGGCTATCCGGGCGCTAATGGCGGAATGCAGGGAATCATCGCCCCTCCTTCCTTCGAACCCGTGCTTCTCCAGGTGGAAGGGAGCAAAGAGTCTTTCCTTCTTTCTATAGGCGGAAAGCTGTATTATGCTGATACTTATGAGAAAGAAATCGAGGAGGGAGATGGTAAAGATTCCTGGACCAGGACCGTAGCCTGCACGGACTTCTACAATCTTAGCGTCTCCGGAAGTTCAGTCTCACTCGGAAACCTCATCTGCACATTTAACGGGAGAGTGGACCCGGACGGGGTTTATATCTCCACAACGGACAAACTCAGCTGGTGGGGCGGAAACGAGTATGACGGTGCTGAGATTCACACCCTGGATCCCAAAGCCGGCGCCGTTTCCACCAGAAAGTTGCCGGTCCACTATCCTTCAAATCAAGGAGAGTATGTGGACGGGGTGGCTTATACCATCGACGGCACGGCCGGCTACTGGGAGTGCGACCTTTCCAAGGATGCGGCGGAATATGTGACTCTCGACTGGAGCAGCGCAGCGGAATACCAAAGCAAGATTGTGCCCGGGACCTTGCGGATGGAGCGCTTCGAGGCAGCATCGCTTACCCTTCAGTTCGTGGCATACATGACCAACGGCACGCAGCTGAATTTCTACACCTCCGTTGTGGGTGCCGACCGCGGCAAGATCAAGACCAACGTGGGCAGCGACGGCAACGCCGGTATGGTGGTCACTACTATGGTGAAATTGAATTAATTATGATTATCTTTGTGGGTCGTGAGTCTAAAAAAGTACCTTTTTCTTGCGGCCGTAACGCTTGCGGTGCTGGCTTCTTGCCGTGGAATCGGCGGGCAGGAAGAGTCTTGGCGCCAATTACTTTCCGAGAGTGACCGGTTGGCTTCCATCCAGGAATGGGAGCCGGCCACTGAATATGCGATCAAGGCTTTATCGGCCGCTGATCTTACCGATGGAGGGAAGTCTCTGGTGCTGTGCCGCCTGGCTTCCCTCGACATTATGACCTGGCGTGATGCCCAGGGCTGGGAACACGCCGTCCAGGCGGAGCAGCTCGCGCGGGCCGAAGGTACGGATACCCTCATCGCCTCCGCCCTCCTGCAGAAAGGCCGCCTGCAGCTGTGCGGAGCAATCACCGAAGGCGAAGCTCAGGATGAGGAGGCGCTCGGGACCCTCCGGGAGGCGCTTGAATTTGCCTCCGGAAGTCCGAATCTTCAGGCTGACATCCTCCTTCAGCTGAGTCAGGCATACATCGGCCTCAACCGCTTCAAAACCACAATAGACCGGGAGATATACGAGAAGGCGGGCAGCTTCATAAATCAGGCGGTTGCCTTGTCTACGGATCCTTCATTTCCCTCCAGGGCCCTGCCATACTGGATGCGCTGGTACCGCCAGGGCGGAAACTGGCAGGACGGCATAGAGTGCTGCCATAAGGTGCTCGAAGGCCTGGGCAAAGAAGATTATCTAATGCAGAGCCAGTGCTGGAATAATCTGGTGATGCTTTATGCCCAGAGCGGGGACGTGGAGAACGCCGCATCTGCCCATCAGCAATATGTGTATGCGATGGAGTACTATATGCAGCAGAAAGCCGATACCCGTCTGCAGGATATGGAAACCCGCTACGAGACCTCCCTCAAGGAGGCCCGTCTTTCCCGGATGAGGCTGTGGGTGACGATTCTCATCATTCTGGCCGTCGCCCTGATCGGCATCATCGCCTTGACCCAGGCTTATATCAGGAAAATAGTCGCCTCCGACCGCGGCAAGGAGCAGCTTTTGCGGCTGATTTCAAAGGACCTGGCAAGTCCCCGGTCGGCGGATTCTCCCGCACCGGACTACTCCACAATCCGCGCCCGCTGCCATGAACTCCTAGGAGAGGATGACGGCAGCATGGCCGATGAGATCGCCTCCTACATCACCAACCTTGCAGAGGAACGCTCCCGCCGCGTGAAGGAACTTGGCCTCACAGCGCGGGAGATAGAGGTGATACGCCTGAGCGCCGAGGGCCTTTCTGTAGCCGGCATCGCGGAGCGCCTCCACGTGAGCATATACACTATCAAGAACCACAAACAGAACATCTATCTAAAGATGGACGTGCGCAGCAATGCTGAGATGCTGCGCCTTGCAAATGAACTTGGGATAGTATAAAATAGTGCTTTTGTACTATAAAACCAGAGTGATTATTGCCGATATTCGTGGCTGGAAACAACCATAATCGACAATATGATCAAGAGATTCTTTTCTGCCCTTGCGGCAATTGCTCTGCTCGCCGTTCCGGCGTGTGACGAGCTTGAAAAAGTGCTGAATGAGGAAATCCCCTGCACATCCATCATTTTCGATGAGCCTACTTTCATGATGACTGTGGGAGAAACCAAAACTCTTCCCGTGACGGTTGAGCCGGTGAATACCACAGATAAGCTGGAATGGTCCTCCAGTGATGAAGAAACAGTCTCCATAACAGACGGTGTGGCGACTGCAAAACAGGAGGGTATCGCCTCCATTACTGTCAAGGCCGGTAATCAACTGGCAGGGTGCCGTATCGTGGTCCAAAAGGCGCAGGGTGGCGAAGGCGGAGGTGATGGCAAGATAGAAGTAACGGAAATACAGCTCAATAAAACGGAGATTACCGTTGTAACCGGGCAGAGCGAGCAGCTTGAAGTTGTGAAACTCCTTCCGGAAAACGCCACTGAAAAAACCGTTGTCTGGGAGAGCGACGACACTGAGATAGCCCTTGTCATACCCCAGGATGCAACCGTAAACGGCGTCTTCTACAAGGGCGGCAGGGTAACCGGAAAGAATCCCGGCACAACCATTGTCCGCGCACTTGCCGGCGTCGCCAAGGCTGAATGCAAGGTAACCGTTACTGCCGGAGGATCTGTCGCTATTGAGAGCCTTTCCATCGATCCTGCGCCCATCAGCATTGCAGTCGATGAGGAAAAGATACTGACGGCTGTCGTCTCCCCCTCCAATGCCAAGGCGGAAGTTGTATGGAAGATCGACAACGAAAAGATTGCTGCCGTAGGATCTATCAATGAGAAGCAGGCCAAGGTACAGGGTCTTTCGGCAGGCAAGGCAACCGTAACTGCAACTGCCGGTGGCAAGACTGCCACCTGCGAGGTTACCGTGACGGGCGGATCCGGAAATGTGCCGGTTCAGTCGATTACGCTGGACAAGACCACCCTTAAGCTTGAAGTGGGCCAGTCCGCACAGCTTACTGCTACAGTTCTTCCTGAAAATGCCCATGACAAGAGTATTATATGGACCACGACAGATCCTTACAATGCATATGTAAATGGCGGCCTGGTCACCGGCTATGGTGTTTGTGAAGCCACAATTACTGCAACAAGCGTGAGTAACCCTCAGGTGACGGCAACCTGCAAAGTAAGCATAGTAGCTGCAGGAAGCGGAGGCGGCAGTGAGACAGGAATTGAAGCTGTGGATCTGGGCCTGCCGAGCGGATTGAAGTGGGGTTCGATGAACGTCGGTGCTTCGAAGCCGGAGGACTACGGCAACCATTATGCCTGGGGTGAGACAGAAACAAAAACAAAGTATACGACGTCCAACTATAAGTTCGGGCCGGTTAAGTACAGCGAAATAACACTGTATTCCAAGTATGAGACCAAACTGGGTGGCGATAAGAAAACTGTGCTGGAGGCAGAAGATGATGCTGCAAGTGCGAATCTTGGCAATGGCTGGCGAATGGCTACTTTTGCAGAGTGGAAAGAACTGCGTGAGTCTTGCACTTGGACATGGACGCAGCGGAATGGCATCAATGGAATGCTGGTGACAGGCCCGAACGGCAAGAGCATCTTCCTTCCCGCTTCAGGCGTCTTCCAGAGCAGCCTGGGCAAGAAGGGCACCTACGGAAGCTACTGGACATCTACGCTCGCATCGGCAGAAGGAATGGCAAATGCAGTAGACTTCTATTCCGGCGGTAATGACAAAGCCCTCATTGATCGTTCAACCGGACTTTCCGTGCGTCCCGTGAAGAAGTAATGCTTGCACTCAATAGAAAAACAGCCCGCAGATCAACCTGCGGGCTGTTTTTGTGTTTTGTGGTGGATTTCACTACAAGAAAGTTGCTGCGATGGGCTACCTTTGCGGAAAACACGTACGCGTATGAAAAAGATACTGATCATTCTTTTTGCATTCCTGTCCTTTTCCGTCACAAGGGCTTCCGCCCAACTCGGCTTCGATTTCGGAATGAACTTCGAATTCATGAGCCGTGAGGCTCCTGAAGGATACAGGGCCAGCGGCTTCGGCATGGGTCCCTATGCTGGCATTATTTACGGAATCCCCGTGAGCATGTCGAGCATGGTGTGTATGGGGCTGAACTACAAATTCGACCTTATATTCGGCGCTCCGGGTGCCACGTGGGATGATTACCTGCTGGATCCTATAGCCTTGATGAACTCCGATGCGGACATCAAGGAACAGCATCTGCAGGTCCCGGTTACGTTTATCAAAAACCTAGGGATCTTCAACTATAGCGTCGGGCCGGTGTTCGACTACTGCCTTTCAGCAAAGATTAGCAACGGTCATGTCAACTGGCCTGCCAAGGACGAAAAAGGTGTGAACGTGGATATGGACAGCATCAAGGATTTCGGCATGAAGCCGTTCAATGTCTATCTCAAAGCCGGAGCCGGAATAGGGCTCAAGGCATTCGCTATGAACCTTACAGTCTCCTATGGATTGTTAGACTTGTCGCCGGACGGCACGGGCCTTCGCCGCTGGGCCGCAGGCATGGATATGCACCTCGTTTTTTAGCTTCCTATGCGTAATCTGGTTTTAATCGTAGCTCTTCTGCTTCTCGGCAGCCCTGCCTTGTCCGGGCAGGATGTGATCATAAGCGGGAACGCCGATTTCAAGAAGCTATGCGAGGGCAACACCCTCCCCAAGGTGGAAGGATGGACGGTGGTGTCGAAAAACGTGGCCGGGCCGGCCCTCTCTCCCGAAATCTGGTGCGGGATAGCCCGCATCCGCAAGTCGGGAAGCGACTTCATCGCCACCCTTGCCTACGGCCCAGTCAGGTGCGACAGGATGTGGTTCCTCTCCAAAGGACTGGTAATCTACAATAAGGGGTCGAAGTATTCAGCCGTCTGTCTGGTGGACGGGAAATGGAAACAGACCCTGAAAGGATATAACTGCGAGGCCATACCTCTCGGGCATGCTAACGGTGCCAAGGCACAATTGCTGGCCCGCGGTAAAGACGGCTTCTACAGCTGGATAGACGAAGCTGGGAAGCATCTCGCCGGCACTCCGGACCATTACGACAACACCGTTCTCTACAGTCGCAACAATGAGGTGGCGGCTGTCAAGACCGGAGGAAAGTGGGGGGCTGTGTCTTCGGACGCCCGCGTGGTGATCCCCATTCAGTACGACACGGTCTCCCTCACTGCCCCGCTCCGCCAGTGGGGAGGGAAATGGGCCTCGGCAAACTGGTTCTACGTGAACAAGAAGGGCCTCTGGGGTGTGCGTGGCGACAATGGCGTCGAAGCCGTCCCTCCCGTCTACAGCGGACTGTCTTACTGGCCCAAGGCTCCGGACAGCTGGTGCTACCGTAAGCCCGGCGGCAAGTGGGGAATGAGGGAAAGCGGCGGCAAACAGATACTCCCGGAAGATTATGACGGGCTTTCGCCATACAGTTTCAGCCCTTCCGTGAGCGGCTCCCTGCGCCTGCCCTTCGCAATCATCGCGGGACGCGGAAAGGGCCGTGCGCTCCTCAATCACAAAGGAAACGAACTTCTCCCGTACATGGAGAATGCGGACATGTTCGACATGCTGGTGATGTTCTATCCCCAGAAATCGTTCTCCGTATTCACCTGGAACCGCTATAAGCTCTGGACCAAGGGAGAATTCGAATCCACCGCTGAATTCGAAGCGAGGAAGAAGGATCCTTCCAGGGCCGCGGGATACGTTGCGTCGCTGCTCCCCGCCGCCGAGAAAGCCTTCGCTGCGGCCATTGTCGGAAGCGATGCGCGCCTGATACTCAGCCGCTATGACGCCGACAGCGAGTGCTTCCTTTTCTCGGTGGACAAGATACTTCAGGACACATACAGGATCCGGGTCCCCCGGGCGGACGCCCCTCTGTTCAAAGAGGAATTCAACAACTTTGCGGCCGATGCCCTCAAGTCGGCCAAGTACTTTGTACACAACGATATGCTCGCGCTCCGCAGCATTACGTTCACTACTCCAGAAGGAAAGACTTTCAGCTTCGAGAACCCTGCGGCTGAAGGGTATTCCCTGCCTTTACTCAAAGACCTTGACTTGATACAGCGATGAAAAAGATAATTGCAATGCTTGCCCTCGCCTGCCTGAGCCTTGTGGCGGGTGCACAGTCCAAATTCGACACCGGCACTCACGCAAATACCGCTCTTGGCCAGGCGGAAGAAATGAGCGGGATGAAGGTGACCACCTCCAAACCCAAAGGCAACTATACAATAATTACTCCTGCCGCACGTGCAGTCAGCGCGGCGAGTCCCGTTTCGAGCAGCGGCAACAGCACACTCAGCCTTGCCACGGGAATCATAACGTCCTTCCTGTTCAGCGCCCTAGACGCCCTGGAAGACAGCCGCTCCAGCGCCCACTCCACAGTAGGGACTTACTCGCAGTCTTATTCGCAGCCGGTTAATCCGGTGGCTCCCGATATTATCGACGAATGCGATGCTGACATAGTGAACAAGTTCCCTCAGGGATGCAAGTTCGAACGTCACTATCCCGTGCCGGGCGACAAAGACTGGTATCTGGAAATGGATATGACCAACGAGAGTTCGGTGGACCACGACTTCACCGTTATCTATTGGGAAAAGGAAGGACGTGACGGCACGCCCAGGCTGAAAGTGCTTCGCAGCGGCCTGCCCCAGAACCGTATCCACGACCCCCTGCTCGGAAACAGCGTGAACGGTCATTACGATTCCGGCACACTATCCACGCGCTACAAGATAGAGAAGATAATCTACAACGATTAGATAGGTATTATTACTCTTGCCTAGAATCATATCAGTGCTTAGAATAGCAGGCTCAATCGACCTGCTATTTTGCGATGTGGCCTGTTACGCTGTTCGATTGTTGCCTTTGCTGGAGATTCCCATTGCCATCGTGGCGGCCATCGCCACCTTCGCCGCCGTGCAGGAGGGACACTACATTAGAACGAGGAAGGTGACCAAATGTGTTTGAAAAAGATTATCTTTGAGAGTTAGATAAATCGGAATTTAACGTTACAATGCATAGATATAGTAGAATTCTTCTTTTTCTTTTCATAGCCGCTTTGTCCAGCTGCAATCAGTATAATCGCATCTTGGAGAAGGTGTACGATAAAGACCAGGCAGCACGTGAGTGGACAAAAGGGATGTCTTCACTGTCCGCCGACGAGATTGTGGAGTATTCAACAGAGATGGAACGGGTGGATTCTTTGAATCAAGCGACTGTATTCGGCATTCTGGACAAGGAGGGATGGCCTTCCCATCTATCCGACAAAG
>CACXKV010000017.1:0-25204 GCA_902768365.1 uncultured Bacteroidia bacterium
CTTCATTTCACAGGCAGCAGGCTCTCTGGTCCACTGGAGCTGGTCCAGATCGATTTGTCCACCACATGCGAGAGCCTCGGCTACGCTGTCGGTAAATTCGGTGTCAGACGCTTTCTGTGACGGATTTCCGCAGGCAACTGCACAGAGGCAGAGGCCTAAGCAAAGGAGTTTGGTGATGTTGGTCATATGGTTGATGTAAATTCCGATTTATCGGTGTGAAGATAACCATCTTATGCAATATGTGCAAATAAAAAGAGTATCTTTGTGCCCCTATTTTGCCGGTGTTTATGAAAACGGTTATGCATACAGACAAGAGGCGTCTGCTCGGGTACATCGCCGGCATTCTTGCCGGTGTCTCTTATGGGACCAATCCGCTTTTCGGAAAGGCTCTGATGGAGAGTGGCGTACCCATCATGGTCATGCTCTTTTTCCGATATGCCTTCGCTGCGGTTTTCCTGGCGGTATTGATGTTATTCAAGAAAGAATCTTTTCTGGCAAAACGGCGCGAACTTGGACTTCTGATCTTGTTGGGCATTTTTTTCGCGGGCAGCAGCATCACCCTCTTCTGCTCATACGAGTTTATTCCGTCAGGACTTGCAACTACACTGATATACCTATACCCGGTAATTGTAGCACTGATAATGGTGTTTCTCCGAATCTATCCCAGTTGGCAGACATGGCTTGCCATCTCGGCAACCTTCGGGGGTATCCTGCTTCTTTCTACCCCTTCCGGGGCAGTTCAGGTTCGCGTTCCGGGAGTATTGCTCGCAATAGGTTCGGCCCTGTGTTATTCTTTCTATCTTGTTATAGTGAACAGGAGCAAACGAATCAGGAACGTTTCGGAACATACGATTACTCTCTACTCGCTGATTACAGGCGCCATCCTGTTTGCTACCATCCGCGCAGTTCAGGGCGGAAGTATACATGAGGGTATCGACACGCTCGCCGACTGCGGGAATCTCATCGGCCTGGCAATCATTCCTACCATGGTCTCTATGCTGACCATTGCTATCTCTTCTCGCTATATAGGACCCACAAAGACGGCCGTTCTGGGCGTGTTTGAACCACTTACGGCAATCTTGATAGGTACACTCATGTTCGGCGAAGTTATGACCACCAAGATGGCAGCAGGAATTGCCATCTGCGTGGCAGCAGTCGTTTTTATGGTTGTAAAACCCGGGAAAAAACAAAAACCAGTCGAGTGACCGGCTTTTGCTGTGTAGACTACAGTATAAAGCAAATTAGTTGTCTTTCTTCTTGCTGGTTATCTTACGGAACAATCCCATCACCAATACAATAAAGCATCCCGGATACAAGTGATTCAATGACGTAATTCTTCATGGTTGAATCCCGATTTATCTAACTGTCAAAGATAGCGTTTTTTCAAGCTGACTTCTCAAAGGCATCCTTAACTTCCCGCCGGTGGTGAGTACGAAATCACCCGTCAAGGTTTCGCGCCAAAACCTCTACAGGTCAGCCAATTTTCGGCTTACCTGTTAAGGAAACCGGGCAAAACCTCTACAGGTCGGGCCATTTTTGGGCTTACCTGTCAAGGAAATCGGGCAAAACCTCTACAGGTCAGCCATATTTTGGGAATAGTGGCCGAATGCCGTTACCATTATCCGAAAAGCAGAATATAACCTTGATAATCTCCACCCCATATTAATAAAAAAACCATCACAGTGTATTGTGACGGGTATATATATATGGTGTATTTGAGTGCTTTCTTGCGCTCTGCAGAGCGCCGGCGGAGGGCGTGTCCGAAGGCTTGACCTGAGGACATACTAGCCCGGGAGCCGCGGGGTACTTTAGGGGCAGCGCCCCTAAAAGAGCTACAAGAATGCCTTGGGGCGTTCTTGTAGCGGGAGTGGGGCATGATCCCACGACCTCCGGATTATGAATCCGACGCTCTAACCAGCTGAGCTACCCCGCCATTTTGTACTAAGGATTCCGCTCGCTTTGCTCGCGCTATCCTTTCCGCCTGCGGCGGGCCGTACATTTTTTGCAGTAGCGTCGGCTTTGCCGACTTTGTTTTTTAGCCTGGAGATCTTATGAGAGCATGCTCTCAACGCTCTCCACTCTAAAAAACCGGGCGCTGAGCGCCCGACTGCAAAAAAGTTGAGATGGAAGGATTCGAACCCTCACTGACAGAGCCAGAATCTGTAGTGCTACCATTACACCACATCTCAATAGGTGTCCGCCCGAAAGCGGACTGCAAAGGTACAATACTTTTGCTAAATTGCAAAAAAATCAGCAGGAAATTTTCGCACGCAGCTCTTCCCAGCTGTAATAAGGCCCCTGAACGGGCTCCAGCCCTATCAACTTCACCTCCCTCTCGTTCAGAAGCAGCTTCACCAGAACCGGCTTGCCCGCCTTGCGGGAGCGGTAGAACACCAGTTGCAGATTGCCCGCGAAGGGGGAGTACAGGGTGGAGATGAAGTGCTTCTGCGCCTCTCTCCAGTCATACTTCTCGCCAATTCCCTCCACCCCAAGATAGCTGCAGAGGGCCATCAGCGGGTAGTCGTGCCCGAATCGGAGGTCGGCCGCCACATCTCCCGTGGCGAGGGCGTCATCTGCCTGGCGGACAATCATCTGCACGAGCGGCTCTGCCCTCTTCATGCGCTCCTCCCCGAATTCCACGGAGTTGCACTCGCCCAGATACATGTAGATATTGTTGTAGTCGGACCAGCCGTACACCGCCTCCAGGGGGAGGAAACGGTAGACATTGAAGTCGAAGTCGAAGGAGCGGCTGATGCGGCCGACCGCGAAGATGGCGTTGCTGAATTGGAGGGGGTCCTGGACGATCCCGGCGGCAGCGGTGGTGTCCGTGAAGATACGGGCCATCGTGCCCGACAGGTCGGGATTGATGGCGCTGCGGAGGGTATCCAGGACGGTGCGCCTGCCACTGCGGATGTTGCTGCCGTGGTCGTTGCTGATCTCCTTCTGTATCTCTTCTCCGCAGTCCATTACTATGTTGAGGCGATAGTCCAGCTCGCTCAGCTGGTTGGTGAACGCGGCCATGCTCACAAGGCAGCGGGGCACCGTGCTACTGTTCACGCGGAGGTTCTTGCTGCCGCGGCGGAATACCCGGCGGAAGTTCTTGTACATGCGGTTCGCGATGGCGCGATGCTCCCTCTGCCCGCGCACGGTCAGGCGCCCGTCCATCTTGTTGTGGGCCTGCTTCACGAGAAGCGTTTCCTGGAGGAGAGAATCCCCGCTCGCGCTGAGGATACCGGCCTCCTTGGCTTTGGTGAGGGCTTCGATAACCACTTCATACTTATCCTGGTCCCAGCCCGAACGGGTGCCATGGCGGCCGTAATGGCTGATATAGAAGGGTTTATAGCCGCGCGGCGCCTTCGTTTGCACACCCGGCTCGCATGCCAGCTCGTACGGGCAAGCGTTGAGGTTGGCCATCCACGGACGTTCGTAAATCATCTTCGCGAATTCCGGGTTGGGAAATTTGCTGAAGTCCGGTTGAGCTGCGCAGATCTGCCCTGCCGCCAGCACAAGAATTAGCAGGTATTTTTTCATATGCTAAAAATTAAACGACAGCCCCACGCCGGAAGCTGTGGTGCCGAAAATAATGGATTTCTCCACCCTCTCGGTGGCATTGTTATAGCCCTCGCACGTGGCCTTCATCTTTTTATCTGCCTTTACGCGGATGGGGATGCCCACGGCCAGCGCTCCGGCGCCTACACCGGCAGCCGCAAGGCCTCCGACAGCCAGATATCCGGCTGGCTTCATGATTTCATTCATGTCGGCTTGCCCAAGAGTAAGCATGGCAACCAGGGCCCCCACAACCACATAACCCAGGGCGACCACCTCTGTTGCGGCTCCGACACCAACCAGCACAGATCCCCCTATTACAAAGCCGTTGCCAAGGCGCCTGTCCTTGCGGAAACCCGCCCAGTCCTCATTGAAATCCACCCCGTCTATATCCGAAAGCAGCAGGGCCTGCTGCTCAGGAGTCAGCACTATGCCGTCCAGTTTGATTTTGGTGCCACTGCGGTGAGCGCCCACCATCTCGGCAACTTTGATGGAATCTTTTCTCGCCCGGCGCTCCTCTTTGCCGGCCCCCGGCTCGGCAAAAAGCGAAAGGCAGCTAAAGAGAAGTACGGATAAAACGAACAATTTCCTCATGACAATATGGGTCTGAACTACGGCAAATATACGAAAAATAACTATCTTCGCAGAACTAATAACCCTATCAGATGAAAACACAGCAGGAACTCGCCGCCATCGTCGGCAAATTCGCAATCAAAGGCAATATCAAAGAGATCAAGCCCCTCGGCAACGGCCTCATCAACGACACTTTCAAAGTAGAAACCGACGGCACCGAGGCCTATGTGCTCCAGCGCATCAACAACGCCATCTTCCAGGACGTTGAACTGCTCCAGCACAACATCGAGTGCGTCACCCGCCACATCCGCGCCAAACTCGAGGCCGCCGGAGAGGTGGACATCGACCGTAAGGTGCTGAGATTCATCCCCTTGAAGGATTCCCCCAAGACCTACTGGACAGACGGACAGACCTACTGGCGCATCTCCGTTTTCATCCCGGACGCCCTCACTTTCGAGGCCGTCACCCCCGAGTATTCCTACTACGCCGGCAAGGCTTTCGGCCGCTTCGAGGCACAGCTTGCAGACATCCCCGACACCCTCGGCGAGCCCATCCCGGACTTCCACAACATGGAACTCCGCGCCCGCCAGCTGCGTGAGGCGGTGGCTGCCGACAAGGCCGGCCGCATGGCGGATCCCGAGGTGAAGTCCCTGGTGGGGGAGATCCAGAAATATGAAGAAGAGATGACCAAGGCGGAGCGCCTCTTCCGCGAGGGCAAGCTCCCCAAGCGCATCTGCCACTGCGACACCAAGGTCAACAACATGCTCTTCGACAAAGACGGTAACGTGCTCTGCGTCATCGACTTGGACACCATAATGCCGAGTTTCATCTTCTCAGACTTCGGGGATTTCCTCCGCACCGCCGCCAACTTCGTGGCCGAAGATGATCCCGACACCTCCAAGGTCGGTTTCAACATGGAGATCTTCAAGGCCTTCAGCAAGGGCTACATCGAGTCCGCCAAGGTCTTCCTGACCCCTATCGAAAAAGATATGCTGCCCTTCGCAGCCTGCCTCTTCCCCTACATGCAATGCGTCCGCTTCTTCGCAGACTACATCAACGGGGACACCTACTATAAGATCAAGTACGCCACCCACAACATGGACCGCACCCGCAACCAGTGGGCGCTGTTCAAGAGTGCACTCGCGAAGGTGCCTGAGATGAAGGCCTGGATAGAATCCTTATAAGGCCGCGTTCTCGTAGAGGATGCAGGCGTAGCAGATAGGACCCTGGTGCTTGAGCATCAGGGTTATTTTTCCCTCCTTGGGAGTGAAAACCGTGCGGAAGGTGCATTTGCCCTTGATGAGGCTGACAAGTTTGCCGGAGCTCTCCTCGAAGGGTCCGTCCTGAAACTCCTCCACCTCTTCCACCGGCTTGCCGTACTGCTTGGTGAGCATGGCCTTGAGCCCGGAATAATCGTTCTCCAGCTTCACCCACGAGAGCCTCGGAGGGATCTCCGCGCGTATCGCGCAGACGGTGCTGTCGGCGCCCGGGATGATGTTCACCTCCACGTCGGAATAGCCGGCGAACTTGCCTATCACCAGCGGCACGCCGTCGTTTGTTTCTTCGTACTTGAAGCCCTTCTTTGCCAGGGCGGCGACCATTTCGTCGGTGCTGCCCTTGATTTCTACTTTATTGAAAGTCAGGGGTTTCTGGGCGTATGCCGAGGGGAGGAGGGCGATGGCGGCTGCCAGCGCGAGGAGGATTCTTTTCATATCAGTTTACGTTTGCCAATTCGAGGATGAGATTGTCCAGCACGGGCGCCAGGTCTGCCTGTCTGCCCACATGGTTGTTTACCATTATGCTGAAGGCGATGGTCTTGCGGGCATCGCCGTCGGAGGGGAGGATGTATCCGCTGAAGCAGCGCACTCCGCCCATGCTTCCGCTTTTCATGTAGATGCGGTTCTTCACCGCCGCGGGGGCCTTCGGCAGACGCGTCTGCAGGGTGCCGTCCTTGCGGCCGGGGCGTGGAAGGGAGTTCAGATAATCTTTATAGGAAGATGTGCGGGCCATGCCGGTGAGGATGCGCACGAGGAATTCGGGAGATACGAAATTCTTCCGCGAGAGGCCGCTGCCGTCCGCGAAGCGCATGCCGGCGCTGGGGCCTGCCAGGCCGATGGGTGCGAGGGCCCTGTGGAGGGCAGCGGTGGCGGTGTCGTAGTCGTCGGATCCGTTATTTGCCTTGCCGATGGCCTTGAGGAGGGTTTCTGCGCAGAAGTTGTCGGATTGATGGTTGGTGATGGTGGCGATGTGGTTCAGCGTCGCGGATTGCGCCGTGCCCAGGATTACTAGGGAGTCGGGAATTGTGGCAGCGCAGGAGCTGTCGTTCGCGGAAGTTTTTTGAGCGAGCCCGTGCGTGGCGGTAGCGGAGCGAACGACTGACTCCTGCGATGCCGTCGCAATGCCGCTGACCGGCACGCCGCTCTGAATCAGCCAGCGGCGGAAATGCATCGCGGCAGCAAGCGGCCCATCGGGAATGCTGTCCCCCATCTTCCCGCGCCACGTCAGCCCGGACGGAACCACCCCATCCTTGCTGCGCTCATCTTCCGTACTCCAGTCCGTATGCCTGAGCTCGCCGCTGAAATAGCTGCCATCGCCGATGATATCTCCTTCTATCTGGCGTATTCCATTGTTTTCCAGCACCTTGCGCCATTTGCCGAAGGGGATGTCTTCTTTGGGGAGATAGGTAAACAGGTTGCCGATGAGAGGGTCTCCGCCGCCGATTATGTATAGGTTACCTACGAGGGTGGAGTCTTGGATGGCCCCGTCGGTGGCGATCTGGGTCTTGAATGTGTAGCCCCGGCCGAGTTTGAGGTAGGCCGCTGCCGTGGTGACCAGTTTCATGTTGCTGGCCGGCACCAGGCGCTTGCCTATGTTGAGTTGCGCGATGGTATCTCCCTGGAAATTGACCGCCAGGATGCCCCAGGTGCTGTGTTCCAGCGCCCCGCCCTTTGAATCCAAGGCATTCACGGTTTTCTGCACTGGCGTTGCGGAAATGCCGAGAACAAAAGTGATTAATATGAAGGCGAGCCGTTTCATCGGATACAAAGATAGCAAATTGCTGATTTTTATCTACCTTTGTTTTAATTATGAATAAGATACTACGAACGGCCACTTTGAGCCTCGCTCTTTGCGTGGGCATTTTATCGTGTTTCGGTCAAACAAATAACCCCGCTGCAAAGGACAACACCCAATGGGCGGTGGTGAACGTGAGCGATGCCTTCATGAGGGCGGAACCGCGCTACACCAGCGAATGTGTGAGCCAGACCCGCATGGGCACGCTGGTGCAGGTGCTGGAGCGCAAGGGCTACTGGGCCAGGATCAAGACACCCGAGCCATACGAGGGATGGGTGAACGAACTGGCGCTGGCCCCGACCCGCGAACTCAGCCCGGCGGAGCAGAAGGAGACCAAACTCTACGGCGCCACCCTTGCTCCCATGACCCGCGAGCAGGCGGAAGAGTACCTGAAGGCCCCCAAGGCCATCTGCACGGAAGATTTCCCCATAACCGTCTTCGTAAAGGGCCCCAACGTCAAGCTCCTCCAGGGGAATATAGTGCGTCTGGACAAGGGCGGATTCGACCGTAAAAGCAAGATGACCGGCGTCATCCTCCCGGACGGAAGGAAAGGAAGCGTGATCAGCGCACAGATACGCCCGATGAAGGAGTGGGCCGCGTTCAAGGTGGATAAGCCCGATTCCATGCTGGTGAACAGCATCATCGCGAGCGCGAAACAGTTTACGGGCTGCCCCTACATGTGGGGAGGGATGTCCCCGGGGCACTTCGACTGCAGCGGCCTGACGGGATTCTGCTTCTACATGAACGGCATCCTGCTTCCGCGTGACGCCTCCCAGCAGGTCAAGTGCGGCATCGAGATACCCGTCGACCAGATGCAGAAGGGAGATCTGGTGTTCTTTGGAGATACTTCCGTGGGCCACGTGGCCATCTGCATAGGCAACCGCAAGATCATCCACGCATCGCAGCTCGTGCGCATCAATTCCCTGGTGCCCGGCGAACCCGACTACTACGGCCGCAACATCCTGCACGTCCGCCGCATCATCGGCCACCTGGCCGAAGGCGAACTCCCCGCGGTCTACACCAAGGACAGTCCTGCGTACTTCAAATAGATTTGCATATGGATATCATCGGCAAAGCATTCAATCCTGCCGGCGGCTATGCGACGGCCGTTTGCGAAACCATCGACGGTTGTGTCCGGGGGCAGATAATCAAGGGCGACGGCCCGGATTCTCCCTCGCTGGTATTCAACAGGAAACTCCATCTCAACGACGACGGCATCTGGGGAAAGTGCATTCACAAGAACAGCGGCCGGCAGCTTGGCACCTGGCCGGAATCTCCCTATACACTAAAGGCAGACTACATAGCCCTTTCGGCCGAGTTCATGACCATCCGTCCGGAGATTTATGTCGCCAGGGACCTGCTCTGCAAAGACCATTTCAACCTGTATCTTGGCAAGGATGCCGTGCTGCTTTCCAGTGCGCCATACGAGCGGGAGATGGACTGGGAGAAGTTGAACGAGGCGATCCTCGGGGCCTTCCGCGTCATGTGCGGCGACCATCCCGAGGAGCATTGGGAGGATGCCGGCAAGTTGCTCCGCGATACGCTGGGTCCGGACAATGCATACGTGCTGATAGTGGATGCCGACGAGTGCCGGAAACGCCTGAACTGGAATACGCCCGAAGGCCCTGCCACGGATATCAGGCTCAAGATTTCCTGGAGCAAGAAGGGCTGGGCTCTGATGGACAATGAATGGAACGAACGCAGGGAGGAGACCGTCCAGGCCAGGACCGGGGCCCTGAACTACGAGGCCTTCATCGGCCTGTGCATCACCGAGATAAGCGATTCCGCCATCACCTTCCGCCGCGGAGAGGACAAACGGGTTTTGGAGCCCGGGAAATCCCTGATTTACAGTTACAACGACTCCTACGAAGACCACGAAGGGGTGGAACACAGAGATATAGATTATTCACTTATAATTACTTGGCTGGAATGAACCAACTCCACCTCAAGCAGGAAGCCGTCCGGTGCCTGCTTTGCGAAAACGCTCCTTGTACCGCTGCCTCCCGTCATGGGGATCCCGCCCGTGCAGTCCGGGCCGTCCGTTTCAACAATACAGACCTGGGCGCCCGCCTGTTCGCGGCTTGCAGCGACGAGGATCTCGAGGCCGCCGAGAAGGCTTGTATCCACTACGACCGCCCTGTCCGCCTGCGCGATATTGCCAAGGCGCTGCCGAAACCCGCTCCGGAGACGGACCTGCCTTCTCTGGAAATAGATTTCTGCGGCCTGCATTGCGAGAACCCCTTCTTCCTGGCATCCTCTGCCGTCTGCACCAATTACGAAATGGTGGCAAGGGCCCTGGAGGCCGGCTGGGCCGGTGTGTTCTACAAGACCATCTGCCTGCAGGAAATCGAGGAGGTCTCTCCCCGTTTCGATGCGGTGAAGCGTGCCGACGCCAGTTTCGCCGGTTTCCGAAACATGGAGCAACTGTCGGAGAATCCGGTGGACATGGATTTCGACATCCTCCGGAGGCTCAAGCAGAACTACCCTTCGAAGATCATCGTGGCCTCCATCATGGGGCAGACGGAGGAGCAGTGGATAGAACTCGCCAAGATGGCCGATGCTGCCGGCGTGGATGCAATCGAACTTAACTTCTCCTGCCCGCAGATGCGCCTTGCAGGCATGGGCAGCGACGTCGGCCAGAATCCCGAACTCGTCACCTTTTATACAGCATACGTCAAGCAGGCCGTAAAGATTCCCGTCATTCCCAAGATGACGCCCAATGTCGCCTCGCTCACCCAGTTCGCGCTGTCCGCGCATTTCGCTGGGGCCGACGGAATCTCCGCGATCAACACCATCAAGTCTGTAACCCTGGGCGCCGAGGTGAACGGCAAGCGCATCGTCTCCGGTTACTCCGGCTCGGCGGTCAAACCCATCGCCCTCCGTTTCATCCTTGAGATGGCGGGCAACCCCGTCATGCCCAACCTGCAGCTCTCCGGAATCGGCGGCATCTCTACATGGAGGGATGCGCTGGACTTCATCCAGCTGGGCTGCCAGAATGTGCAGGTGTGCACCGCCGTAATGCAATACGGCTACCGTATCATCGACGACCTCATCGACGGCCTCAAGACCTACATGGCCTCCCGCGGGGTCAAGCATGTGGCCGACATGGTGGGCGAAGAACTGCCCAAATTCGTGCGCACTTCGGATCTGGACCGCTCGACGGTCATCTACCCGGTCATCGACAGGGATACCTGCATAGGCTGCGGCCGCTGCTACGTTTCCTGCCGCGACGGCGGACACCAGGCCATCAGTTTCGGCGAAGACCGCAAGCCCCATATCTTGGGTGCGAAATGCGTCGGTTGCCACCTATGCTACCTGATCTGCCCCACCGGAGCCATCGGCCTCTCCAAACGCGTGCCCAAACGGAAATAGCCGTAGAAAGCTGCGGGATGTATGCAAAACAGGCTTTTCTGCATACAAGTCCCACAAAAACCGGCGGGATGTATGCAAAACTGCCCTTTTTGCATACGCATTCGCCAAATACCCAATGCGCCGTCAATACCCTGTCCTCAAACTGGACCGGTAGCCACACCCTGCATCGCCGCAGCCTGTTCTTCAGTATTTTTTCGGCCCCTTTTTCTTGCGAGCTTTGTATCCATCTACAAAGTCACTGGTTTTGACGCCCTCCGGGATTGGTCCGCCTGTGGCAGAGTCATTAAGCAAACCTACTGTTATTCCATCCGGTTTAGAGTATGCGAAATCCTGCAGACTGCGCCCTATTAAATCAAACGAGAGGGCTGTTTCAAGTTTGGCCAATGTTTCAAGAGTCATATTTGACTTGCCGGACAACAAAACTGAAATGTGTTGTTGGGTGCATTCTAACAGGAGTGCAAGTTCCTTTTGAGTCATACCCAACTCTTTCATTCTTCGCCGTACCTTGATGGCGATGGCATAGGAATACTTCATCCAAGACCAGTTATCTTTTAGGTACTGTGCCTTGGAGACAAAACCTTCTCTGCTCTTGTGCTCATTTGCTCTTAGAAAATCCAGTGTATTCATAGCGTGTATTCCTTTATTCCATCTGCATCAACAATACCATTGTCCAATAAGTAGTTCCTTACCATCTCCATTTTCTTCAATTCATTAAGCGTATGCTCCCTTTCTGCCATAAGATGTGTCAGCTTTATAGCGCCTCCGGTGATGAGATATATCCCCTCGTCAAGTTTGATTGCATATATCCTTAACCAGGAACTGTGTGTTGACTGTCTTTTCCCTTTGGCCTTTTCTCTGGAAAGGATCATTTCCCGTATTCGCTGGTTTTCAAGAGGCCGGAACAATTCGTCCAGATTTGCATTAGGACGAATATCAAGTATCAGGCAAGACAGGGAAGCTGCGTCTGCTATTGTATCATAAATGGCAATATCGAGATTAGTAATGTGGAAATAAGTTTCCAAATCCTTGCTGTTCCGGCTGAAGAAATCCTCCAAAAACGCCGGATCCAACCAATTCGCAAATGTCTTGGTTAGAATATCTTGCGTGTCTCCATCATAGACTACAGCCCAAAGCTTGCCATTATGTTGTATATCCTCGAATCTCATATAAAGTATTCCTATTGCAAAGATAGGAACAAATTTCAATTTGTACAAATTAAATATTGTTTATATTGACTCTGCCTTTCCAAATATGGCTAATTCGCGGAAAAACGCTACCTTTGAGAATTGGTAAACGCTTGGAATGGCCGTTCTAACCTCATACCAACCCGTTCCCTGCACGTTCTCCAGGCTCTCTGGTGGGGGGGGGTACTAACAAGGTTATAATCAATAACTTACAAATTGAATTCGCGAATCCTTCGGGATCCTCGCGCCCTTTTCTGTGTTTATTGGTTGTCAATTTCTGGTGTCCCGGTTTCCAAAGCAGGTTTGTCTTTTGCATTAAGAGATGTGACCACGCTGGTGCCAACGCGTTTCTCAATGTTTTCGCGTGCTTCTCCTGCAATAGAGCCTCCCTCGCGGGCAATACGTTTGCTTTGGCCGAAAGTGGTTGGCTGCTTTGCCTGGGAGATTGCCTTGGTAGAAACTTCGGCAAGCATATTCAGCACAAGTTCGATGTCCGTCATGTTATCCCGAAGATTCTCCTTCTTAAGGCCTTTCAAATCCTTGTATTCTCTCACGGATAGACCACTCCACGCCTTGGTGAGTTCGTTGGTAAGAATGGCATAGTCTTTCTCTTTGTCAATGCCCCTGGCCTTCCATTCGTCCGTGAGTTCTTTTCTCATCCGAATAGACTGAAGCCGCTGATGAATCCAACCTTCAGAATAGCCCTTTGCGCGATAGTAATCCGCGCCCCTCAGTATGGCCAGTTCCGGGTCTTGAATCTCGTCAATCCTTTCGCTTGCTACACGGGCCATCCACTGCTTGAAAGGCTCTGCTTTCTTGGAAGGGATGGATTGAATTATACGAAACATCGTTTGAGCATCTGCCGTATCCGTAGGATATGGCTTGCCGTCAGCGGCAGTTAATTTCAGTTGCTTACAGGTTGTAAGCATCTCACCCGCGCCTTCCTTCTTGAGCCTGCCTTTTAACACCGCCCAATATGTGCTGGCCCTTTTGGGCGTAGGCTGCTCCGTTAATATTCCACATACATCCACAACAGAGAAGTACCATTTCTCCTCTGTATCATCCCATACCGTCCGGACCTTCTTGCTCTCAAACAGCTGTATTTTTTCAATATCAGACATAGCATCAACGTTTTTACAAATATAATCCATTTGTTCTGCGAGTGCAAGTCTGTATTTATGCTTTTTCAACGATTTTGAATACAACAAAAGCGGCCCGGGGAGGGTCGCTTTTGCTGTTGAGAGGAAAGTATTTTATTACTCTACGTCGCGGACAAGACGGACGGACGCACCATAATAGCGGGACAACCTGTTTGTCCCAGCTGTAGCGTTATCACCGAATTTGACATTGAGAGCCCGGTCGCTATAATCAGGAGACGAGCTTGATGACCAGTAGTAGCCAAAGCTTAACTGATGATCCGCAACAATGTTTCCCTCGCGAAGGCCTGTTGTAGGCAGGAACACACAGCCTTTCGCCGCCAGAGCACTCCACTGAGCAGAGGTGCATTTGGTGGATTCAGCGAAAAAACCCTCGCCATTGATTGTGCTCCATGAGGTTGCCTCGCTTGCGAGGATAGTCACGCCGTCGGGAAAAAGAATCATGCCAGTTACCGAAGTAGCGTCCGTATTGATAGTGGCATAAACACGGCGGGCATTGTCGATACCGTTAACTGTAGCGCCACTTGTACGCAATCTTAAGATATAATCCCATTCGTCATTGGTAGGTGTACGCCAGCCGGAACCTATGTTGTTGCCCCAGTCTGATTTCACGGTTTCCCCTTTTACATTGCCATAATAATCAACAGCGCCTTCCCTATTGCTGATACCATACGCGTCTCCACCAGAAGCCCCTACCCAGCCGAACAGGTCAACCGTACCGTTGGCCGAAACCGTACCGTCACCGTCGATGCTGGTGTTAGCGGCGGCCTTGCCGATAACATCCCACTGATGCGCAGCAAAGGCCCATGTCCAGTGGGCACCGAGATCGGTTGTCGTAGCCTGCAGGTTGCCCGGAGAGAAGTACACCTTCTTGGTGTTGCTGACAGAGAACTTGCCGGACAAGGGAGTGAATTTGCTGAAGGGTATTTTGATGCCAGTGACTTTGGTTCCGTCGTTTCCTACAGCTGCAGTAGCTGTCTTTGTAAAACTGTAGGTTGTGGATGTGCTGTTATCTACAAGGTAAATTGTAACACTGTCATCCACGGATAAATTGTACGACATACCGCCAACGAAGGCTACTCCATCATTGTTAGCGATTCCTCCTATGCGACCGTAGTCCGATCCGGTACTATAATAACTGAGATAACAGGAGTACGGAGCAGTGGAGCCACTTTTCACATTAATCTGGGAGAAACTGTCAATCCAATTAGAATATAAAGTGTATCGCCCGGGGGAGAATGATATTCCGGTCACCACAATCTGAAGGTCTGAGCGGAATCTCCAAGTCGTAATACTTGCTGTGAGGGTGCCGCTTTCATAAGTATAAGAAACGGAACTGAAATCAGCTACGAGATACTGAATCTGGCCGGTGGTACTCTTGTTGTCTTTTCCAGGGAAAAAAATGCTCCACGCGGATTTCTCCCAACTGGGCTGTTCCATGCAACTATTGCTGGATTCCCAGAAGCCGCGCAGCGTTCCGCTTGCAGCCAGGCGGGAGACTACTTCGGAGCTGAGTTCGGAAGCGGTCCATTTGGATCCGTCGTAGGTGAGGTCGAAATCAGGCGCATAAGAGCTTGCATCTTCAAGATACACATGAATCTTGTCTCCAGCTTCCCAGCCGGATTTCAAAGCCTTGGAATCCGGCCCGAAGGAGGCTACGTTAATGTTGACCTTAATGGGAGAATTATCGTTTTCGGTGGGGTTGATCTCATTTTTCGTGCAGGATGCAGCAGTAAGAAGAGCCACTGCGGCAAAGAGGAGAGAGTAAATCTTTTTCATAATTCTTGTCGTTTAAAGGTTTACCATTCAAGTTCAGTTTCGAAGTCATCGAAAGGATCGTCCACTGCAGTTAATTCTACACTTGCAGCAATGACTCCCTCTAACTTGAGTTCCATCACCTCTGTTTCCGGTGATAAATACAGTTCTTTTTGTCTCATAGGCTTATGTGTTTATGAATTATTGTGTACACGAAAAGGCGCGGCACTCCTTGCGGAGCCCGCGCGAACAATTTGCTAAGTGATTGATTATAAGACGGTTATACCCCCCCTAGACGTAGAGGGCGTAGCGGATGCAACTACATATGAAGTGAAGATGCCCAACTACTATCGCTTTAACCAAAAGCAAAGATAGGTTTTTCCACCCTAAAAAGCAAGGGTGATGAAGAATTTCGCGGTTTTTTACATTTATTTGCGTGGCACCCAACTGTCTGATAATCAATAAAATGACGGGCATCCTCCCCCGGCTCTGGCAGGGGGAAGGATGTGCTCATCTGGCTGTAAATCAACACCTTACCCGCCACGCGCGTCCAAAATACCCAACCACGCGCCCGCAAAAGCCCCGCCATGCGCTCCCAAGTGCCCCGCCATGCGCTCAAAATAGCCCCGCCACCGCCGGAAAAGGCCCGGCAGCCCCCTCCGCAAAGAATAGAAATGCATAATTCAAATTAATTCACTATCTTTGCACCGAATTAATTCAAACCAGTATGAATCTCAGAGACATCAAAAAGGACATCGACTACGTTCTCAGCGCCTTTATCGAAGACTGCACCGTTTGTGCTGCAGTGAACCCCAAGTCCGACGACAAGGTCATCGCCGACCTTATGGAGGATGCAATTGACCTCTACAACGAACTCCGCGACAAAGTGACCGTCAAGGTCGAGGGTTCCAAGAAGGCTTACTTCAACAATCTCCGCAAGGAGATCCTGGAGCGCACCGACGCCCTCTATACCCAACTGAGCGAAGCTGTTTCCAAGAAGGCCGAGGCCAAGGCTGAAGCCAAGGAGGAAAAGAAGCCCGCTGCCAAGAAAGCTCCCGCCAAGAAGGCAGAGCCCAAGGCTGAGGAGGCCCCCAAGGCAGAGAAGAAGCCCGCAGCAAAGAAGGCCGCTCCCAAGGCGGAGAAGCCTGCTGCAGAGAAGAAACCTGCCGCCAAGAAGGCTCCTGCAAAGAAAGCAGCCCCCAAGGCAGAATAGGCACAGCTTGTAAGCACTGGAAGCGTCGGAGGAGTCCGGCGCTTTTTTTTTGACGCAGAATTGCTTACCTTTGTAAGCTATGACAATACGGACACTGGCACTTTCTGCCGCATGCGCAATCCTTTGCGGCTGCAACATAGTAAACTCCCTCGTGCACGACGACCAGGTGGTCGCCAGGGTGGGCGGCGAGCGCCTCTATCTCTCCGAACTCAGGAGCTACATCCCCGCCGGCACGTCCCCGGAGGATTCCACGGCCATCGCCCTTCAGTACATCAATTCCTGGGCAACCGAGCACCTCTACCTCAAAACCGCGGAGGCCCGCCTCTCCAAAGAAGAGAAGAATGTGGACAAGGAACTCGAGGCCTACCGCCGTTCGCTTCTGCGCTACCGCTATGAGCAGCGCTACATAAACGACCGCCTCGACACCCTCATCACTCCCGCCCAGCTGGAAGAGTACTATAAGGCCCATGCGGCCTCCCTGGAGCTGGCCCGCCCCATACTCAAGGTGCGTTTCGTGGACCTCATGACAGATTCTCCCAACTACGAAGAAATCCTGGCCAAACTTCCCTCCGAAGGCGGACAGGCCCTCAAGGACCTGGACAGCCTCACCTATGTGTCCGCCCCCCGCTACTTCGACAGTTCGAACCGCTGGATGGATGCCGCCGTGCTCGCCCGCGAGTTCGGAACAGACTGGAACACAATGATTTCCAAGCTTAAAGACAAGTATATCATCTTCAACTACGAAGACCGCGGAGAGACCCGTGCCGCCTACGTCTTTTCCATCCAGACCAAGGGTCAGGCGCCCATGGAATACTGCGAAAGTTCCATACGGGACAACATTCTCAGCGAGAGAAAACGCGAGCTGCTGAAGAATTTGGAACAAGACTTGCTAAAGAACGCGCAGGACAAGAAAGATTTTGTCATCTACAAGAATGAAGATTAAAAACACAATAGCATGCCTGGCCGCCCTCCTGTGCATCATCCCCGCAGGAGCCCAGCGCTACAAGGCCATCGACAAGAGCATTGCCGTGGTCGGCAATGAACTCATCACCGTATCCGACCTCGAAAACGAAATCCAGATGATGCGCGCCCAGGGGCAGTCTTCGGACCGCGCCACCCGCTGCCAGCTTCTGGAGAACATGATGCAGAGCAAGCTCTTCCTCATGCAGGCAAGGCTGGATTCGCTCACCGTGAACATGGACATGGTCGACGCCAGCCTCAATGAACAGATGGCCCGTGTGCGCACCGCCCTCGGCGGCGACGAGCAGACCGAGGCCTACTTCGGCAAAAGCCTCTACCAGCTCCGCAAGGACTGGAAGCAGCAGTTCGAAGACAACAGCCTCATCCAGCAGGAGCAGAGCAGCATAGCCCAGGCTATCCCCGAAATCACCCCCTGGGACGTGAAGCAGTATCTGGACACCGCCGACGTGGACAAACTCCCCGTGGTGCCCATCAAATACAAGATGAGCCAGATATGCATCTATCCGGACAGGGAAAAGGCCAAGATGGAGTGCAAGCAGAGGCTCCTGGCGCTCCGCGAGCGCATCATGAACGGCGAGAAGTTCACCACCCTGGCGCGCCTCTACTCCGAGGATCCGGGCAGCTCCCGCAAGGGCGGCGAGCTCGGAATGGCCTCCCGGGACATCTTCTGGCCTGCCTTCTCAGATGCGGCCATGTCCCTGAAACCGGGTTCCATCTCCCAGATCGTGGAGACTCCGGACGGATTCCACATCATACAGGTTATCGAGAAGAAGGGGGACATGTTCAACGCCCGCCACATCCTTCTCAAGCCCAAGTATACCGAGGAGGATCAGCAGAAGGCCTTCAAGCTGCTGGATTCCCTCAAGTCGGTGATAGTCAAGGGAGATGCCAAGTTCGAGACCATCGCGTTCTACCGCTCGGAAGACCCTGCCACCCGCACCAACGGAGGCCAGATGGCCGACCCTCAGACCGGCAGCGCCTATTTCGAGATAGACCAGATCAAGCCGGAAGATTACGCTGCGGTGAAAGACCTTCAGCCCGGGGAGATATCCGACCCTATCGCCTCCCGCGACAATGAAGGCCGGGACGGCAACCTGGTCTACAAGATTGTCCGCCTGGACAAGATCCTGCCCGCGCATACCGCCACCTTCGAGAACGACTACACGGAGCTTTTGAATGTGGTGCATGGCCTTAAGCAGACCGAAGCCATCGACAAGTTCATCGACACCAAGATAGCCGAGACCTACATCATTATCGATCCTATTTTCGCAGACTGCGACTTCTCCCGCGAAGGATGGAAGGAAAAGGTCAGAAAATAATTTCCCTTGCCCTGGCACTGTTGCTGTGCACAGGCCTGTCTGCCCAGGAAAAAACTGAGCAGAAAGACAGTCTGGTGCGCCTCATCAAGGCAAAGTCCCTGGAGCTCATAGAGAAATTCGGTGTCAACTACCGCAAGACCATCGACGCCACCTTCTTCCACAACAACACCTATTTCATCTGCGATACCGCCCTCTGGAATGTGGACACCCGCATCATCAACGCCTGGGGCAATGTGCGGGTGGTGCAGGAAGGCACCATCCTCACCTCCGACAAGATGGACTACCTCATCGACCAGGACCTCATCCAGGCCCGCGGCACCCTGGTCCAGATGGAAGACAAAGAGCACAACACCCTCCGCACCCACTATCTGGACTATAACACCAAGGATTCGCTGGCCTATTTCTCGCGGGGCGCCTCGATGAAGGACAAGGATGGCCAGATTATCGAGAGTTCAGACGGCTCCTACGATGCCAAGCTGGGGTATTTCCAGTTCCAGAACAATGTGAACATGTTCACGGATTCCATCTTCATCCGCAGCAGCCGCATCAACTACGAATCCCGCGTCAGCCGCGCCATCTTCCCCCAGAGGATAGATTTCTGGAAGGATGACAACATGCTTTCGGCCGACGGCGGATGGTATGAGCGCATGCAGGAGACCTTCTTTTTCAAAGGGGATGTGCATGCTATGAGCAAGGATCAGGAGGCATGGTGCGACACCCTCTACTTCTACCGCATCCCCAACAACGTGCTGATGCAGGGGCATGTGCAGGTGCAGGACACCACCCGCAACGCCTTCGCCCTTTCGAACGAGCTTTTCTACGAGGATTCCATACGCCAGGTGACCCTGCGCCGCGAGGCTGCGGTCGCGCTCCGCACGGAAGACAAGATAACGGCCGAGGATGGCACCCAGCGCACCAAGGTGGACACCATCTACATCGGCGGGGACCGGCTGGTCTACTACACCGTGCCCAAGTGCGACATCCCGGATTATGTGACCGAGGCCTCGAAGACCAGGCTGGACGAGATATTCAGCGACCCTGTGACGGAGTATCGCACAAAGGCTAAGAAGGCCGCAGAAGAAGCGGCCAAGAAGGCGGCTGAGGAGAATGCGGAGTCCAATCCGCTGCTGGCTGGCAAGCCCGGCCGTGGTGGCAAAGGTCGCGCCGGCAGTGCATCCGGCCCCCTTTCCCCCTCCGATACCCTGGCCCCGCCGCCCCTCGACTCCCTTGCCAAAGCCCGCGCAGACTCCATCCACATCGCCGACTCTCTGGCCGCCCTGCCGCCGCCGGACACCTCCAGAGTGGGCTTTGCTGTGGCGGTCGGCGGAGTTAAAATCTTCCGCAAAGACATACAGGTGGCCTGCGACTCCATGCGCTTCAACGAGCTGGACAGCATCGCCCGCTTCTACATAGATCCCGTGGTCTGGAACGATGGCAACCGCCAGTACACTGCCGACAGCATAGGCGTGCTGGTGAATTCCGCGGGCATCGACCGGGCCAGCCTGATGAGCAACGCCTTCATAATCACCAAGGAGACGGAGACTCTCTTCGACCAGATACGGGCCACGGAGGTGATGGCCTACTTCGACACTACCACCGCCCTGCGCCGTTTCGATGCCCTGGGAGGTGCGAACGCCATCTTCTACCTGAAGGAGAAGGAGGACTTCGGCACCGTGAACAAGGTGGAATCCAAGATGTTGTCGGCCTACTTCCAGGGCGGCGAGCTGCAGACCATACACTACTTCGACTCGCCGAAGAACGATGCCTATCCACTGGCCCAGTTCGGGGAGAGCGAGCGCCGGATGAAGGGCTTCAACTGGCAGCCGGACCTGCAGCCGAAGGGCAAGGAGGATATCACCGACCTGACGGTGAGGCTGTCCCAGCGCAAGCTGTATGACGCGAGGCCTAAGGCCGATTTCAAGCAGACGGAAATCTATTTCCCGGGCTACATGAAGAAGGTGTATGCCGCCCTTGCCGCCGCGAAGAACAGGCCCAGGCGGGTTTCCCGGAGCGAGGCAGCCCCCGTTGCCCCGAACGATACTACTGTCACCCCGCCCGACTCCCTTGTCACTCCCCCCGACTCCCTTGTCATTCCGAACGAAGTGAAGGAATCCCCCGACTCCCTCGTCACTCCGCCCGACACCCTCGTCACTCCGCCCGACACCCTTGCCGCCCCCGACACCCTCGCTCCGGCCCCCCGCGTACCCTCCAAGTACGAAATCCGCCGCCAGCAGCAGAAGGCCAGGCAGGCTGCAAAGGACTCCGTCTACCAGGCGAAACAGGCCGCCCGTGAGGCCCGCTGGGCAGTAGCGGACTCCATCGATGCGGCAAAGGCCGCCGTGAAAGAGCAGAAAAAGCAGGAAAGGAAAGCCGCCCGCGACGAGAAGGCCAGGCAGAAGAGGCTGAAGCAGCAGGAGATAGACCAGCGGAAGCTGGAGAAGTATGTGGAGCGCTATCGCAAGAAGTATGAGCGCCAGAAGGCCAGGGAAGCCCTGAAGGCCGAAAAGGCGGCCGCCAGGAAGAAGACGGAGACGCCTGAAATACCCGAGATTGAAGATCAACAAAGCGACAATACAGATGGAACAGATTCTGGACAGATTCCTGAGGTACGTCCAAGTGGACACCCAGAGCAACGAGGAGTCCGAAAGCCAGCCCTCGACGAGCAAACAGTTGAACCTGCTTCGTCTCCTGACGAAGGAACTGAATGACCTTGGCGTAGAGGCCAGCCTCGATGAATATGGCTATGTGATGGGCCGCATCCCTTCGAATGTGGATGCTGACGTGCCCGCGGTGGGCTTCATCGCCCATGTAGATACCGCTCCCGATGCCTCCGGCGAGAACGTCAAACCCCAGATAATCAAGGGCTACGACGGCTCCGACATCCCCCTGAAGGGCGTGCCCGGGCTTTCGCTCAGAACCTCGGAATTCCCGGAACTGCTCGCGCACAAGGGCGAGACCATCATCACCACCGATGGCACCACCCTGCTGGGCGCGGACGACAAGGCCGGCGTGGCCGAGATCATGGACGCGGTGCAGTACATCATGGCCCATCCCGAGTTCAAGCACGGCCCCATCCGCATTGGTTTCACTCCCGACGAGGAGATAGGCCGGGGTGTGGTGAAGTTCGACGTGCCCAAATTCGACGCTACATACGCCTACACCATGGATGGCGGCGAGGTGGGGGAACTTGAGTTCGAGAACTTCAACGCCGCATCTGCCAAGATTCACATCCAGGGCTGCAATGTGCACCCCGGTTACGCCAAGGGCAAGATGCGCAATGCCATCCTGATTGCCCAGGAACTGAATTCCCTGCTGCCTGCCGACCAGCGTCCGGAGCACACCCAGGATTATGAAGGTTTCTTCCATCTGATCTCCATCAAGGGAAGTGTGGAAGAGGCAGACATCGCCTACATAATCCGGGACCACTCCCGCGAGTTCTTCGAGAAGAAGAAGGCTGTGATGCAGGAGTGCGTGGATTTCATCAATTCCCGCTATGGCGCACTCACCGCCACCCTGGTGCTGAAGGACCAGTACTACAACATGCGCGAGCAGGTGGAGCCCCACTATAAGATTATCGAGATCGCGATGAAAGCGATTGCAGACGCGGGCGTCACTCCCAAGGTCCAGCCCATCCGCGGCGGCACCGACGGCGCCAACCTCTCCTTCCGCGGCCTGCCCTGCCCCAACATCTTCGCCGGCGGCCTGAACTTCCACGGCAAGTTCGAGTGGGTGCCCCTGGAATCTATGGAGAAGGCCTCGCAGGTGATTCTGAACATCCTGCAAGGCTTCCTGTCTATTTCTTGAGGCTGGCGCGAATCATATAGAACACCAGCAGCAGGAAGGGGATGATGGCGATGGCTTCCGCGCCGGAGGCCAGATGCCCGGCGGCGACAGAATTCCAGCCGCTCAGGAACCAATCCACCCCCGCGAACTTGAGAATCGCCGAAACTACCCCCATCAGCGCACCGCCGGCGATGAAGCCGGAGGCTATCAGCGTGCCCTTTTCCTGGCGCGCGGAATTCACAGCCTCGTCCTTGCTGCGGCTGCTCACATACCAGCTGATCGCACCGCCCACCAGCAGCGGCAGGTTGAGGTCCAGGGGGATGAACATGCCGAGGCAGAAGGCCAGGGCGGGTACTTTGAATACGGTGAGGAGGATGGCGATCGCGGCGCCGATGCCGTAGAGCAGCCAGGGCGCGCTTCCGCCGTTCATCATCGGCTGTATCACCGCCGCCATCGCATTCGCCTGCGGGGCCACCAGCGCGCCTTCACCCACGAATCCGTAGGTCTTGTTCAGCACCAGCATCACTCCGCCCACGGTCGCGGCGGCCACCAGCGTGCCGAGGAACTTCCAACTCTCCTGCTTTGCCGGGGTGGTGCCGAGGTTGTATCCTATCTTGAGGTCGGTGATGAATCCGCCCGCCATGCTGAGGGCCGTGCAGACCACTCCGCCGATGACCATCGCGGCCACCATTCCGGCGTTGCCCTTCAGGCCCACTGCCACCAGCACCAACGCGGTGATTATCAGGGTCATGATGGTCATTCCGCTGACGGGGTTGCTGCCCACGATGGCGATAGCATTCGCGGCCACGGTGGTGAAGAGGAAGGAGATGACCGCCACTATCAGCAGGCCCACCAGCGCCTGCCAGACGTTATCTACCACTCCGCCGAAGGCGAAGAAAGCGAACACGGCCAGCAGCGCCAGCACTATCCCCGTGACAACGGTCTTCATCTTTATGTCCCGGTCGGACTCCTCTACCTTTGCGCCGGCCCCGCCTTTCTTGCTGAACTCGCTGACTGCCAGGCCCATGGCGCTCTTGATGACGCCGGCGTTGCGGATTATGCCGATGATGCCGGCGGTGGCGATACCGCCAATACCTATATGTCGCGCGTACGTGCGGAAGATCTCATCCGCGCTCATCTGCCCAATGGTCTGCGCGATGCCGCTGCCCATGAAATCCAGCACCTGGCCGCCCCAGAAGAGGTTGAAGCCGGGGATGATGATCAGCCACACCAGCAGGCTGCCGAGGCAGATGATGAGGCTGTATTTGAATCCGATGATGTAGCCGAGGCCGAGCACAGCCGCCCCGGTATTGAGCTTGAGCACCACCTTTGCCTTGTCTGCCACCACGTGCCCGACACGCAGGAAGGCGGTGGAGATGGTCTCGCCCCAGGCGCCGAAGGTGGCGATGGCAAAGTCGTACAGACCGCCTATCAGGCCGGCCACGGCCAGGGTTCTGGCACCTTTGCCTCCGCTCTCGCCGCTCGCCAGCACCTGTGTGGTGGCTGTCGCCTCGGGGAAGGGATACTGCCCGTCCATCTCCTTCACGAAGTACTTGCGGAAGGGGATGAGGAAGAGGATGCCCAGCACGCCACCCAGCAGGCTGCTCAGGAACATGTGGGTGAAGCTCACGTCCAAACCTAATATATATATGGCCGGGAGGGTGAAGATCGCGCCCGCCACAATGACGCCGCTGCAGGCCCCGATGCTCTGGATGATGACGTTCTCCCCGAGGGAATCCTTGCGCCCGAGGGCTCCGGAGATTCCGACCGCCAGGATGGCGATGGGGATGGCCGCTTCGAACACCTGGCCCACCTTGAGGCCGAGGTATGCTGCCGCTGCGCTGAAAAGTATGGTCATGATGAGGCCCATCGAAACCGAGTATGCGGTCACCTGTGGGGCGTTGGGATTGATTTTTTTGCTCATAGTGATGCGAAAATACAAAAAAAATCAAAAATAAATTTGCAGGTTTCGAAAAAGTGCGTATCTTTGCAGCCCGTTTGAGAAAACGGCACAGTTCATTGACAATATTGAGAGACACAAAGAGGTAAAGAAAAGATAAAAAGAGATTAAGTCTGATAATAAAATTCGAGTTTTTTCGAGTTGCATTAAGGGACTGCAATTTCATAGAAAACTAAGTATTCACGAGAAAGAGAACAAGAGCGAACGGAGGATGCCTAGGCTTCCGATACCGAGGAAGGACGTGGTAAGCTGCGAAAAGGCGCGGGGATCCGCAAACAGGAATTGATCCGCGCATGTCCGAATGGGGTAACCCGGCAGGCTGAAGGCCTGTCGCCATGAGCAATCATGGCGGGTACGTGGGGAACTGAAACATCTTAGTACCCATAGGAAAAGAAAGAAATATCGATTCCCGGAGTAGTGGCGATCGAAACGGGAAGAGCCTAAACCGTGTTGTTTACGGACAGCGCGGGGTTGTAGGAGCGTTCAAAGCGAACATCACCGAACCAGAAGCAGATGGAAATATGCGCCGAAGAGGGTGAAAGCCCCGTACGGGTAAGGTAGATGTTCAGGGAATGCCACCTGAGTAGGGCGGGACACGTGGAATCCTGTCTGAATCTGCGGCGACCACGCCGCAAGGCTAAATATGATCGGAAGACCGATAGTGGACCAGTACCGTGAGGGAAAGGTGGGAAGCACCCCGAACAGGGGAGTGAAATAGAACCTGAAACCGTTCGTTTACAAGCGGTCCGGCAAGGTTAAGTCCTTCAGGGACGTAAGCCGTAGCGAGAGCGAGTCTGAACAGGGCGTTGAGTCAGCAGGAACAGACGCGAAACCTAGTGATCTACCCATGTCCAGGGTGAAGGTGCCGTAACAGGCACTGGAGGCCCGAACCAGTTTCCGTTGAAAAGGGCTTGGATGAGGCGTGGGTAGGAGTGAAAGGCCAATCAAACTGGGAGATAGCTCGTACTCCCCGAAAGCCTCGACCATACCTTCGTGAGGTAGAGCTACTGATAGGAAAAGAGGGCTTCATCGCCTATCGATTTCTGATAAACTCCGAATGCGCGAAGGCTTCAGGTCGGGAGTGAGTCTGCGGGTGCTAATATCCGTGGGCAAAAGGGTAAGAGCCCAGACCGTCAGCTAAGGCCCCCAAGAGCAGTTTAAGTTGAGACAGAACGAAGTGACATCGCAGTGACAGCTAGGATGTTAGCTTGGAAGCAGCTATTCATTCAAAGAGTGCGTAACAGCTCACTAGTCGAGCGATGACGCGTGGATGATGAGCGGGCATCAAG
>CACXKV010000018.1:0-22647 GCA_902768365.1 uncultured Bacteroidia bacterium
CTGATTGATTCGAAAACAAGATTGCCTTCGGCATCACGACCGGTCGCAGTAGAATAAGCAGGAGAGATCGAACGGTATACCACGGTTGAGTTCTGAGCGTCCCAACTGAATTTCACATTGGCCTGCAAGCCTTCGGTGACAATCTCGGAGAAATCCTGCGTCAACGACATGGTAGCCTGGGCGACATTGTTCTTGATCGTCCTGTAACCCAGACTATTGAGAAGGTTCCATGGGTTGTAGCCCTGCTCAGGCAGAGTAAGCGTTCCGTCGGAATAAACGGTTACGATTCCAACCGGAGATGCCGCCAGGGTCCTTGAGTAGATCTCGTTACGGTCGTTACGCGGGGAGTTGGTATCCGTAAACTGATTCGACAGACTCAGGCCAAGTGTGGTCGACTTTGTTATATTGATGTCGACATTGCTTCGGAAACTGAATTTATCGAAACTCATTCCTGCATCGTAGCGGTCCTGATTGGTATTGAAAATACCTTCTTCGTTGTAATAGTTTCCACCCACGTAATAGCGGACGTTCTTCGTTCCTCCTGTTACGCTCAGGTTCATCCTGCTGCTGGAAGACTGTTCCTTGAATATGGTGTGTATCCAGTCGACCGAAGGATAGAAATCAGGATCCGCTTTCGACAGGTACATCTCTCTCTGATAATCAGAAATCGGCGCTTCGCCGCCGCGGTCCAGATAAAGGCCATTATAGTAATCTATCCACTGCGAAGGGCTTGCGAGTTCCGGCAGACGGGTTGGTGAAACCATTCCGGTTTCCGCCTTGAAGGTGATCTTCGGTTTGGATTCGGAGCCTCGTTTGGTGGTTATGAGCACTATTCCGTTTGCGCCGCGTACACCATAAAGGGCGGTTGCGGTTGCATCCTTTAGAATAGAGAAAGAAGCGATATCCTCAGCATCGACGAGGTCCATGTCGCGCTCCACGCCATCCACAAGCACCAGAGGCTTGCTGTTGGCTCCAAATGTATTCATACCGCGGATCCAGAAATCGGCGCCCGCACCAGGCTCTCCGGTGTGCTGCATCACGACAATACCGGCAAGTTTGCCTGCAAGTGTAGTGGACAGCTGGCCTACCGGAACTTTAAGCTGCTCCATATCGACAGATGCGATGGATCCGATGACGGAGGCCTTGCGCTGGGCGCCATAAGCCACCATCACGACTTCTTCCAGCATATCTGCCTGGGCTTTGAGCTTTATCACGATGTTGCTCTGGTTCCCGACTTTGACTTCCTGGTCTTCATAACCGAGGAACTGGACTACCAGGATATCCGAAGACTTGACGGATATGCTGAAATGGCCGTCAAGATCTGTCATCACTCCCCTGGTCTCGCCCTTGACAGCCACCGTAGCGCCGGGAAGCGGCTGATTGGTGTCGTCGAGTACGGTACCCGTCACCTCCCTGCTTTGTGCAAAGGCGGTCAGCCCTGCAGAGAATAGCAGCAAGAAAGCGAGTTGAATTCTTAATAATCTTCTCATATACAATAAAAATTAACAATCAAAACAAGCTGGCCAGCCCACGGAAAACCGCGCCTCCGATATCATTCGAAGGAGTCACGCTGATTCCCGGCCCGAAACCATTTCGGAGTTCCTCTTCCATAAGATCGAATGAACGTGAAATCTGCCCGCCCATAATCACGCGGTTGATGTTCAATTCCGTCAACAGAGGCTTCAAAGCCCTGGCAAGGATGGTACCTGTCCGGGAAAATGCAAGCACCGCCGCCTTTTCCCTTGCCCTTGCCCTCTCGGATATCTCCTTGACCGTAACATCGGATGGACCGGCAAGTTCATTGTAGGTGCGTATGATACCTCTTTTGGAAATGAAATCTTCCAGTATACCGTCTCCGTACGGCAGATTGTAGGCCGACCTGGCAGGAGAGCCCGTCGGAGATTTCTGTATGATTCCGTCCAGCGTATAAGCAAAGCCGAGGCCCGTCCCTATGGTCACAAGGGCCGTATTTCCGGAAGGATTCTCCCCCAGCAGGGCTGCATTTACATCGTGTATGAAACGGAAGGATACACTGTCGGGGCCCGGCGCAGCAAGATCCGCAAAATGCTCCCCATATACCGCAGCGAACTTGTGTTTCATCAGGAATATGCCATTCAAATAGTCGAAAGGTCCTGGTATGGCTACACCTACTTTGCCGGCATCGCCCACGGCTTCCCTAAGACTTGCGGCAATCTCCTCCCTGCTCCCCGCCGAATTGACGGGAATCTCACGGCCGTCGGAACATTTTATGAAGGTTCCGCCGACATCGAGCAGGAGTATGTCGTTATGCAGGGTCATTCTGATATCCGTCGCGAAGTGTTGTCTTATGGACCCTGATGGGCTCCTTTCCGAGATTCTCGATAACATACTTGCCCATTGAGGCCGGCACGCAGGCTATCTCCATGAAATCAAGGTCAAAGAATCGTTCAGGATGCTCCACGCTGCGTATGCGTATGTGTTCGCCGTCCACGAGGGTGAGCACATGGAACTTTTCTCCGCGGGTATCCTGCTCGCAGCATTTCTCGAACTCGAGGCGGCGAAGCGAGATATACATCTGAGGATTCTCGCCCAAGATGTATTCCTCCCAGCCTTCTCCCTTGTCGGCAAGACGAGGTTCCTGTACTATGTATTCCGTGCTGGCCGGATCGTGAATAACGCTGTGACGGCGGTCCTGACGCACGTTGAGCTCTCCAAGACGGGTGTGAATGGGGCGCTGCTTTCCGTCAAAGTCGAGGCGGAGGTAATCGTACATCTTGTATGTATAACTGCCAATGGTCAGCGATCCTATCTCGAGGATGACCTGGTTGCGTCCGCTGGAATGGATGGTGCCTGCGGGCAGCATCACCTGAAGACCGGGCTTGCTCTCTTCGTAGCTGACGTACTTCATATAGTCGCAGGGCTTGTGCTCGGTGTCAGCGGCCTCGATTTCTTTGAAGAAAGCCGGAATATCGGCATCGTCACGGAAACCGATGAATGTCTTTGCCTCGTGGCCGGTGATCACAACGTAGTAACTCTCGTCCTGGCGACCGAACTCATTGTAGTTCTCAACGTTGAACTTGCCGCCGGAATGGCATTGTATGCTCATGTTGCCGGTGGAATGATAGGAATCGTCCCAGTTGAACCGGATGGGGAAATATCCCTTGTACTTCTTGACGCAGGTCTCCCCCATCAGGCTGACGCCCTCCTTGTGGACAAAGGAGCAGTAGTTGATGTCGAGAAGTTCTGCACCGGCCTCGACCTGGACGCTGACTTCCATGGGAATGAAGTCGAACACCCATGCGGCATTACGCATCTTTTCCGGAAGATTGCGGAGTTTTTTCATGTATGTTCCGCCCCAGACACCCTCCAGATAGCAAGGTTTCGCCCTGAATGGATACTTCACAAGTTGCGAGCAGATATCCGAGAATGCCTCGAAAGGCATCATCTGAAGTTTCGCACGGTCGTTGTCAAGCACATACCAGTCGAGTGCGCCCTCCTCAAAAAGGTTCTTGCGGAGCTGCACGGCATTCTCGAAGTCGCAATAGTAGCAGCGGCGTATGGTGCGATTGATAATGCCGGTGTGCTTCTTGCCCAGGTTGACATATTCCCCCGCGCGGATGCGCAACATGGAATTCATAGGAGTAACGTCGAACCAGCACCTGACGTCGTAAAGGCCGCGGAAGGCCTTCATCAAACAGCCATATCCGTAGACCGCCACGATCTTGCCGGGTGCTTTCCTGGCAGGGATATCTTTCATGAAAGCTTCAGCCTTGGCTGCATCTACGAGTCCTTCGTATCCACCATGGTATACCTTTCCATAAAGCAACGTCGGGTCTATCTTCGTATCCCAGATGAGCAGAGGGTCGATTATGGAGTCTATCTCCTTCCCGCTCTTCAAAGTTGTCTCATTGCAGTCGACGCTCTCGAATTCGAGCCCGAGCAGGTCGCATTCGCGGGAGATCAGACTGATGAACAGATCCCATTTGGCTGTGGTATAACCGTCGAAGGCAATGATGACACCTTCCTTTTCAGCCTTTTTTGCAAGGCCTGCAACGAACTTTTTTGCGACGGCAGGTGTCCCGCCGGCAACTATCGATTCAATTGTATCCTTTTTCAGTTCCGGCCTGTTCACGGCTTTCGTGTCGTGAAAGGGGAACGGGTTGTACATAAAACTCATATCTTGTAGAATTCAAAACCCATAATTTCAGCCAATGCCTCAAGCTCTGCCGTATAATCACCGTCGACTATCGCATAATGCTGGGTGGCGCCAATCTTGAGTATCTTTTCGAATAGTTCCTTCACGGGGACCACCGGTTTGAAAATGGTGTGGCTATAGGTTGCCAGCAGATGCTTCTTGTTGCTTTGAGGGGTATCCTTTTCGGAAAGGCTTTCCGCCTGGAAGGTAATTAGTTTATACTTGCCATCTTCCTCGTAAAGCCCTGCGACGGTCTTCATTCCCGGGCTTATGCGATACCATGCGAAAGGAGCTCCGGCATATTTCCAACTGGTCTTGGCAAAGCGCACGTCGCGGGAAATCACGACATTGTCCTGCCATTTCGGGTCGTTATGGTCGTTGGGGCCTGCATGGCCTCCGGCGAAGGTACCGAAATCGTCCTCGATGTGGAAGGGCTCGATGAAATTGACGTTCTTTCCGCTGAGCAGTTTGAGAATGTAAGTGATGAGTCCCGCGCCTATGTCAGCCTCAGGCACCAGCACGCTGACATTCTCGTTGAACCACCGTGGATAGAACCCCGCACGGCATCCTGCTGTGCGGAAGGTCGCCTGGTCTATGTCGTTGTATACATAACAGTCTATATCGTTCTTCTCCGCCATCTTCTTAATGGCAAGCGTAGCCTTGACGCAACCTATGAACTTGTCGTACTCGACATCCGGCATCATCTTGTATTTCGATGTCAGTTCGTCGGCATAGGCCTTCACCTCATCTTCGCCGAGATTGTCTATTTCGGTGCCGTAGTCGCTATATGGCAGATAGTGGATTTCAGGGCCAATCTTGGTGAAAAGGTCGTAATTGTCGATATAGGTGCTCCACATCGCCTCGTTCATATTTGCCATCAGTCCTACGTTGGAACGGCGCAGCACGCTACGTGTCTTGGCAGCCTTCGCATATACTTTCAGCTTTTCCGTCACTTCATCCCTGTTTCCGAGCACTGTATGCACGCCCTTGCGCGGGACTCGCCTGATGCTTCCGGATCCTTCCAGGGATCCTACCAGAGTGCCTGCGCACAGGTAATCCACAAAATCGTCCTCGTCAAGCGTAGTCTCAAAAGTCATTCTCGGTTTGGCTACATTGGCAAAGAAGACCGGCACTTCGGGGCAGTCGCGCAGGAATCTGATCCAGGCGAAATCCTCGCTCCAACTGAGGAATTCCGCATAAACGAAGTCGACTTTCTCGTTGTAGAACAAATCCATGGCTTTCTGTGCATCTTCGCGCTCATAGACTATTCCGGGATCAACAAGATCGAGGAATTCCATAGTGGCTTTTATTTCTTTCACGGCTTTGTCTTTGCGCTCGCCGTACGTACCTCTCTTAGGGCCGTAAAGATTCTTGAAACGGGGCGAAGCTATCAGCAGCAGTCCTGCCCTGGGTTTCGATGTTTTAATCGATCTGTCCATTATTCAGTATTTTATCGTAATCTTTTTGATAACAAGCTTTTGCAACAATAAACATCACTACTCCGCAAACCGCCCAGATAATCCCGAGCAATGGGAAGGTTGCCGACAGGCTGCCTGCGGATTCCTTCATGGCGCCGAGTATGACCGGGGCAAGGCTGCCTACAGCAAAACCAGTCATAATCATTGCGCTGGAGCAAGATGCGTGAAGCCTCGCCGGCGTAACATCATAGAGCACGGTGTAGATGTTGGCATCGAAGAATGCGCGGAAGAATCCCCAACCGGCAAAACATGCGTACAGCACCCAAAGGACCTTTGATCCGCCCATGAAAAACAGGAATATCGAACCGAGTATCAGCCCCGCACCCTGAATATACATACGGAGCTTATGGTCGCGGATGCCTAGTTTGTCGGAGAGGGTTCCAGCCAGCAGCACACCGATGAATGCGGCCACGTATGTCCAGATCATCGAATGCAGCCCCGCCATCTCCTGATTCTGGCCAAACTCTTCCTGCAGGAAGGCAGGCACCCAGGTCATATAACCTGTGATGACGAAAATAAATGCGCTGAAACCTATGGTGAGCATCAGGGCCGTGGGTGTAGTGAACACCGTCTTGAAGCCGTCGAAAAGGCCGGGACGGTCCAAGTCCTCAGACCTGTCCTGCGCCTCCGCAGATGTAGGGAAATCCCGCAGGCGAAGTATCATTATAATCGCCCATACAACTCCGGCACCGCCGAAAATGAGGAAGGAATACTTCCATCCCAGACTGTCCGCTATCTTTCCTGCAAGCCATCCGGCCAGAATGACTCCCACATAATAGGAAGTCTGGTGAATCGACATCGCCCTTGCACGGGTGTCGGTATGGTACTGGCCCAGCAGCGAATAATTGGCAGGTCCGAAGAAAGCTTCGCCGCCTCCGGTTGCTATGCTGCGCATGAGCACCAGCATCACCACCCCGTTGGCAAGACCCGTAAACATTGTCGCTACGCTCCAGAAGAGTATGCTCAAGGTCGTGACCCACTTACGGCTGAAGCGGTCACCAGCCCAGCCCCCAAGAGGAACCATCAATGCGTAGAAAAGGTTGAATACAGTCGCAATGAGGCCCACCGAGGTATCGGTAAGATTCAGTGAATCCCTGATTGCAGGCAGCACCGTATTGAACACCTGGCGGTCCGCCTGATTGAGAAGATAAGCCACCCATAGAAGGGCCAGCACTTCCCATTTATAATATTTGCCGAAACTCTTTTTCATCTGTGGTATACTGTGGTGCAAAAATATATAAAATATCTTGCATTCTCAAATATGTTTTTTGTATTTTTGCAAAGCAAACAATTTTCCTATGAATATTCTTCACTTTTTTGCACAGTTCGGCTTTTTTGCCGCAATCATATCTTGCACAGATCCCGGGACAGAAAATAACGGATCCGGTAAACTGCCCTCACCCACCGGACTCATCATCGAGCAGACCACCGACACCTCCGCAAAATTGAGTTGGACTGCCGATAAAGACGCGATGGGCTATTATGTTTTCTGCAAGGCTTCGGAATCCACTTATTACGTTGACCCTGCGGCAACGCTCCCTGCTTCAAGCAGCGATTATACATTCGAAGGACTCGAGCAGGGATACTACAGTTTCGGGGTCCAGGCCAGGGCAGACAATGCAGCCGACAATTCCGAAATAGCCTGGACTTCGCCCATGCGTATCATCAACTATAGCAAGGCCCCGGATGCAAACATCGACGATCTGTCCTACAACCACGCGTTCCTCAAGGTGAAATACAGCTTCAAGAGGGTTTCTGATACACCGGAAGAGTATGGCATCTGCCTTGGCGGCAGCAAACTGCCCACCATCGACGACGTCGTTTTCCACGGTCCGGTTCTGAAGAACCTGGCAGCCGAGCATATCATTTCTTCTGCCGTTCTTGAATATGGGAAAGAGTATCATGTACGGGCTTTTGTAAAGGCAGAAGGAGAGTACTGGTACAGCCAGGAATACATTTTTACGATGAAGGATGACACTCAGAAGATCGATCTTGAATGGAAAAAGTTGTCATTCGACGCACTTCCCTCTTCCATAGAGGTTTACGAAACCATATCCGCTCTCAACGACCGCAAGTTCCACGCCTGGTATGCTGTTGCGGACTGCACCGGTGACGTTGAATTCCGTGTTTTGAACCCCTCTTCAAAGGCTACCCTCGAAAAGCAGGCAGAGGCAGAAGGGAATTGCTATGTAATGATCAATGGGGGCATTTTCGGCACAAAGCACATAGGTGTCATCTATTCCAAGGGGGAGAAACAGGCATGGAGAAACGAAGTGGACGGCAATTACTGGGGCTACGACGAGAAACTCTACAATATTACCCGCGCCATCATCGGTACCGATGCTTCCGGCAAACCTTCAGCTTTCTGGACAAGTGCACCGGATGAGAGCCACGTGTTCTTCTACGACAGGCCCATGACCACCGTGATGGGAGGCTCGCTCTGGCCTGCGGCAGATGAAAACAATCCGGGTCCTGCTCAGGCATGGAATCCGGTGAATGCCATAAGCACCGGTCCTATGGTGCTCTACAATGGCAAGAATCTGGCAATCCCAGTGAAGAACGACGCCGGTTACTACATCTCCAATTATGAATGCTGGGCTGAAGATATATTCCCTACCAAGCCTGACAGGACTGCCGTAGGCTTCACCAAAGACGGCAAGATAGTCCTTTTCATCTGCGACGGACGTATCGCCGACAGCGATGGTGCCTACATACACGAACTGGGTGCCATAATGAAAAGCATCGGATGCATTTCGGCGATGAATCTGGATGGCGGTGGTTCAACCGCGATGATTGTGAACGGCGTACGACTGAATTCCCTACTCACCGGTCATGGCACCGCTACCGAAAACCGTCCGGTTCTTTCAACGCTTGGCTTCTTCAAAAAGAAATAAGGAAATCGTATTCCAGCGTCCATCTTGCGATGGATCCTGCCGGAATACGCAGGGGGATGTAGGGTTCGATGCACGCGACTTCGTGATTGGCCCAGAATACAGAGTAGTCGGCAGCCCGGTCGCAGGTTCCAATCACCTTCAGGCATTTTTCAGTATTGGAAAGACTGAAAGCCATCCCCATGCCAGATTCATTCTTTTCCGGATGAAGGTTTCCCATAAACACCGATTCGCCTTCCCGCAAATTGCGGCTGAAGGCGATTCCTTTTCCTGTAAGGCCGACACAGTCATATTCTGAACGCCAGTCGCCCGCGGGACGGAACGGGAACTCGAGACGTGTCCCGACTCCGGTAAATGCTCCGTCCAGCACGAAAAAATTGTGACAGTAAACGTAGCACTCCAAATCCCTGTCCGTGAGATTCTGCAGTCCGTGTGTAATCCGCAATCTGCCGTCAGCAGGTATTTCCACTTTCTTTGAATAGTCATAGATACCTTTCAGCAGATGCCGGAACGAAGCAGAAGATTCATCATGCTCCACGGTCATTTCTCCTGCATCTGCAATCTCATACAGATGGAACCGGTCGTAGGCGGCATCATCCCTACGCAAAACACCGACGCCTATTTTCAGGAAAGTATCCCCCGTTTTTGCATCTTCATATCCTATCTGGGTAAACTCCTCCGACGGTCCGCTGACCGCATCGTGCATATACGGATCATACTTGAGGAACCACTGCCCTACGAATGAATGTCCGGCGGATTCCAGCGAGAGGATTACTCCGGTACGGTCGAAACGCGTCCCCCTATAATAGGGTTCGGGGGCAATCGGGTCGGCAATACACAGACGGGTACTCCCTTTCTTCAACTCGAATGTACTCATTTCTTTTTCCAGAATTCCTCTATCTCCTCCAGCGTCTTTCCGGTAGTTTCAGGAATCTTGCGCCACATTATCCACAGATAAGGGAGGCACATGAATGCAAAGAGGAAAAAGGTGCCTGCGGGAGTAAGGTTGCTTAGCATCCATGGGGTCAGCTGGCCGATCAGATACGTGCCCACCCACAGGGCGAATCCGGCTATCGACATCGCGAGGCCACGTACCCGGTTGGGGTACATTTCACCAAGCAGCACGAATATCACGGCGCTGATTGAAATGGCCGTGCAGAATACATAAAGCAGGAAGAAAGTCAGCATGAACCATGTAGGCAGATTCGTGGCAGGCAGGAAATACACCGCGATGCATAGCAGGCAGACTATCATGCCGCTCACTCCCCAGTAGACCAGTTGCTTGCGTCCTACCCTATCGATTATCAGCAAGGCTATCACGGTCGTAAGCATATTTACAACTCCGACAAGTACCGTAGAGAAAAGAGGATCCTCAAATCCTGCATCCTTGAAGATTTCGGGGCCGTAATACAACACGGCGTTCACTCCCATGAACTGGCCGAGGATTGCGATGGCAGAGCCAAGCAGGACGGCTGTGAGAATACCCGGTTCGAGAAGGGACTTCCATTCGGATTTCACCTCCCCGGCGATGGATGCCTTTGTAAGATCCATCTGCGCAGCAACATCTTCTTTGGCAGGGTAGATGCGCGAAAGCACCAAGGATGCCTTGTCGTAACGGCCTTTCACAATGAGCCACCTCGGGCTCTCGGGTATGAAGAAAATCACGATGAGGAACAACAGGTCGGGAATTGTTTCATAACCGAGCATTCCACGCCAGTATTCACTGTTGAACATCCTGACCTGCAGGGAATCTGCGGCCCTTACGGCAGTATCAGCCGCCACAAGGCTGGTATCGGCTGATTTCAACACAAGATAATTGACCAGATAGGCAAGCAGGAACCCGACCGTAATGGCAAGCTGATAAAGTGACACCAACATCCCTCGTTTCTCCGGCACTGCAACTTCGGAAATGTATGCCGGCGAAACAACCGACACCACCCCTATGCCGAAACCTCCTATCATACGGAAAACCACCAGTTGGGTAAGATCGGCGCAAACCGCACATCCTATTGCGGAGATGCTGAACATAAGAGCGGATACCAGCATTGTTTTCTTACGTCCGAGAAAGTCGCTCATCATTCCGGCCACCAGCACACCTATTATCGACCCGATAAGAGCACATCCCACATACCAGCCCTTTGCAAGATCGTCCAGCGAGAACTGGCCGGCAACGATGTCGGTGGTGCCTGAGATTACCGCAGTGTCGTATCCGAAGAGTATTCCTCCTATGGCCGCTACGACCGAGAGGAACACCACGTATCCCATATTTGCCTTGGTTTTCATATTCCGAAATATTCTTTGTATCTGTCATAAAGGTGCCCCGCCTGCAGGTAAGCCGACTGAGGGCTCATGAAGTGGCTGAACTCAAAGGTAATGGCCTTGTCGTATCCGGCACGTTTGGCGGCTTCGAGTTTCAAGCGCAGTTTGTCGAACTTGATGGGGAAGAACTTGATGGGCATGTCGCGGTCGAAACTCTCCGCGTTTGTCCAGCATTTCATGCCGTAACGGTCTGCGAGTTTCTTGTTAACGGCAAAAAAAGCATCGAGCTCATCATAATCTATATGGCCGTCCTGAAATGCGCAGGCATCCACATATTCGTGTATCCCGTCAAATATCTCGTTCCATTCCCTTTCGTGTTCTTCCACCGAAACTGCCTCTTCTTTTGTCAGGCTCGCACCTGCCGCCGCCACCGCCTTCTTCCCGTCTATCCAGGGAGAAATGAAGGTAGGCAGACCGCCTGAAACCTCCTTGCACTGACGTCCCATGGCACGGAAACTTTCGATGGCGCTGCTGTTCGCACGTGAAATCTCCCCGCTCAAATACCAACCGGAGAAGCTCTTATACTTGCTGCCGTAGCGTTCCCACACCTCATCGATCACAAATCGATTATCTTCAACATCATAACGCATGTCACGGGTATCCCACCATTTCCCAGAATCGTAAAGCCCGAGCATGAATTTCATTCCATGTTTTTCCGCAAGTCGGCAGAACATGTCGATAAGATCGACGGAAGGCATATAACACCCCTTCTTGAGCAAGTAAGGAGAAGGATATGTTATGAATTTACGGTATCCGCAGCGTATATCGATCACTGTGTCGATACCTATCGCCTTCATATAGCGGAAATCGGCATCCCATTCCTTCTCACCCCAGTTCTGATGTGGGATATCGTGCGATATCTCATCGAGGAAAGTGCCCGTAATGGGCAGGCCGGCGCCTTTCGGGACTATCAGCCCTCCTCCGTCCGGTTCATTCTCTTGCGAGCATGATTCCAGAACAGGGGCGGCAGCGGCTGCAGCCACTGCAAGAGCCGATTTCTTCAAAAATGACCTGCGATTATCCATGTTGCTCTAACTTTGGTGCACTCTGGTGCGATTTCTTTGCAAATGTATGAAATTTTTAGTCTATTTTTGCAACAAATATCAAATGCGTCATGACAAAACAGGAATTCGCAAAAATGGCTGCCGTTTACCGTGAAGAGCTTTATGGCAGCGTACTTCCCTTCTGGCTCAACAATTCTCAAGACAAGGAATATGGAGGATATTTTACCTGCCTGGACCGCGACGGCAGCGTGTTCGACACCGACAAATTCGTTTGGCTGCAAGGCCGCGAAGTCTGGATGTTCGCAATGCTGTACAACAAGGTGGAAAAGAATCCTGAATGGCTTGCCTGCGCCCGTCAGGGAGCGGAATTCCTCGAGAAATACGGTCATGACGGCAACTACGATTTTTATTTCTCGCTCACACGAGAGGGCAAACCCATCATATATCCGTACAATATTTTCTCAAACACATTCGCCTGCATGGCTTTTGCCCAACTGGCAGTGGCAACCGGCGAAGAGCATTATGCCGAGATCGCACGAAAGACCTTCGACCGCATCCTCGCACGCCGCAGCAATCCGAAAGGCATCTGGACTAAAGCCGTCCCCGGCACTCGTCCGATGAAAGACTTCGCGCTGCCGATGATCATCTGCAACATGGCCCTCGAAGTCGAGCCTATTATCGACGACAAGGCCCTTTTGGACAAGACCATAGAAGAAGCCCTCCACGAAGTATTCGACGTATTCTACCAGCCGGATCTCGGAGTCATGGTGGAGAATCTCGCTCCCGACGGCAGTCTGATCGACTGCTTCGAGGGTCGCAAGGTCAACCCGGGGCACGATCTGGAGGCCCTCTGGTTTATGATGAATCTTGGACTTCGCCTTAACAAGCCGGAAATCATCCGGAAGAGCGTAGACATTTCTCTTCGCGTCATCGATTACGGATGGGACAAGCAGTATGGAGGCATATTCTATTTTATGGATCGTCTCGGGCATCCTACCCAGGAACTGGAATGGGACCAGAAACTATGGTGGGTGCACCTCGAAGCCGCAATCTGCATGATCAAGGGTTACCAGCTTACGGGCAACGGAAAATGCTTGGAATGGTTCCTCAAGTTGCACGACTATCTCTGGAAGAACTTCAAAGATTCCGAGTATCCCGAATGGTTCGGTTACCTCAACCGTCGCGGCGAAGTGCTCCTCCCCCTCAAAGGCGGAAAATGGAAAGGCTGCTTCCACGTTCCCCGCGGACTTTACCAGATTGGAACGATACTTCAGGATATTGCGGACAGAATGAAATAACAGCCGTATCTGGAGCGCTTCGCTTATAGGATAGATTGCAGATTTACAAAATAGTTCCTATTTTTGTAAGATAATTACAAAAGACGACAATGGAAGAAGAACATAAACTGAATTTCCTCGAAGAAATTATCGAGAACGACCTGAAGTCCGGCAAAGTCAAATCCATCCTCACCCGCTTCCCTCCGGAGCCTAATGGCTACCTGCATCTGGGTCACGCCAAGAGCCTTTGCATCAACTTCGGCCTTGCACAGAAATATGGCGGCAAGACCAATCTCCGCTACGACGATACCAACCCCACAAAAGAAGACACCGAATACGTGGATGCCATCAAAGAAGACATCAAGTGGCTCGGTTTCCAGTGGGAGAAGGAGCTTTACGCTTCCGACTATTTCGATCAGCTCTACGAATGGGCAGAACAGCTCATAGAGCGCGGCCTGGCCTATGTTGACGACCAGACCCAGGAAGAGATTTCCAAGGGTCGCGGCACCGTGGAAACCCCCGGTACCGAGAGCCCCTGGCGCAACCGCAGTGTAGAAGAAAACCTCAAACTCTTCCGCGAAATGAGGGACGGCAAATATGCCGACGGCGAGAAGGTGCTCCGTGCCAAGATAGACATGGCTCATCCGAACATGTTCTTCCGCGACCCTATCCTCTACCGCATCAAGCACGCGCATCACCATCGCACCGGGGACAAGTGGTGCATCTACCCGATGTACGACTTCACCCATGGCCAGAGCGATTCCATCGAGCATATCACCCACTCCATCTGCACACTTGAGTTCGACGTCCACCGTCCTCTTTACGACTGGTTCATCGAAACCCTCGGCATCTTCCCCAGCCATCAGTACGAATTCGCCCGCCTGAACCTCACCTACACCCTCATGAGCAAGCGCAAGCTTCTCGAGCTGGTGCAGAAGGGACTCGTGGCCGGATGGGACGACCCCCGCATGCCTACGCTCTGCGGTGTCCGCCGCCGCGGCTACACCGCCGAGGCCCTCAAGATGTTCTGCGACAAGATCGGAGTCAGCAAGCGGGACCAGCTGATGGATATCCAGCTCCTCGAGTGGTGCGTCCGTCAGGACCTCAACGCCCGTTCCAACCGCTACATGGTGGTGCAGGATCCGGTCAAACTCACCATCACCAACTACCCTGAAGGGCAGGTGGAATGGTTCGACTGCCCCCTGAACCCCGCCGAGCCGGAGGGAGCCACCCGCAAGGTGCCTTTCACCCGCGAGCTCTACATCGAACGCGCAGACTTCATGGAGGATGCTCCTCACAAGTTCTTCCGCCTCAAACCCGGCGGAGAGGTGCGCCTGAAATACACATACATCATCAAATGCGAAGAGGTGGTGAAAGACGCCGAAGGCAACATAGTGGAACTGAAATGCACCTACGATCCTTCCACAAGGCCCGGCAATGGTGAATGGCGCTCTGTCAAGGGCACGATCCACTGGGTCAGCACCAAATATGCGAAGGAGATCACCTTGCGCAACTACGACCGCCTCTTTACCCTCGCCGACATGAGCCAGGTGCCGGAAGACAAAGACTACAAGGACTTCCTCAACCCCGAATCGCTCGTGATTGCCAAGGGCTGGGCAGAACCCGCCCTGCTGGATGATGCCTCCGGAATCGCAGTCCAGTTCGAGCGCACCGGCTACTATATCAAGGATTCCGACAGCACGCCGGAGAATCCCATCTACAATAAGACCACATCCCTGAAGGATTCCTATAAGCCTGAATAGATTCCTTCGCTTCGCTCGGAATGACAGGAAATCGGAATGACAGATAACAAGGGAATATCGGAGAACAGCAGAAGGATCGCACGAAACACGGTCCTTCTGTATTTCCGTATGTTCCTGCTGATGCTGGTGGGCTTGTTCACCTCACGGGTGATCCTTCATGCTCTTGGCAGCAGCGAACTCGGCATCTACAGTGCCATAGCAGGTGTGGTGACAATGTTCAGCATCCTCACTGGATCCATGTCCGCCGCCATATCCCGTTTCATCACCTTCGAAATGGGGCGTCAGGAATCCGGGCTCAAAAAGGTCTTTTCCACCGCGGTCGCCATACAGCTGATTCTTGCAGCAATAGTAGTTATCCTTGCAGAACCTGCCGGGCTCTGGTACATATCCAACAAAATGGTGCTGCCCCCCGACAGGATCTTTGCGGCGAAATGGGTGCTGCAGTTCACCATAGTCAGCTTCGTCATCCAGTTGCTGAGCGTTCCATACAATGCCGACATCATCGCCCACGAACGTATGGACGCATTCGCATGGATCAGCATCTTCGAGGCCGTCGGGAAACTTGCAGTCGCATTCGCAATCATGGTCTCCCCCATCGACAGACTGATCTTTTATGCCGCCCTGCTGGCCCTCGTAAGCCTTCTCACCCGGCTCGCATACGCAGTTTTCTGCAAGAGGCATTTCGAAGAGACCCGGTCTTCTATTGCAATGGACAGGGGCATTTTCAAGAAGATGTTCTCCTTTGCCGGATGGAATTTCATCGGAGCCGGCTCGGGCGTCCTCCGCGACCACGGCGGCAACCTGCTGCTGAATGCATTTTTCGGGCCCATAGCCAACGCGGCATGGTTCTTTGCAAACCAGGTCAACGGAGCTGTTCAGAAATTCGTAACCAGCTTTACCACAGCAATCAATCCTCAGATAACCAAGTCATATGCCGCCGGCGACAGGGAGTATATGCTAAGGTTGATTTTCCGTGGCTCCAGGCTCTCCATCTGGCTCCTTCTTCTGGTCGTATACCCTGTCATATTCAATACGGAGTTTCTGACCGGACTGTGGCTCGGAGCATCCCAGGCACCGGAGAATACAGTAGTTTTCATCCGGCTGGTTCTGATATACATAATGATCGAGGCTATCTCCTACACCATGATCACCGCCATGCTCTCCACAGGTAACATACGCAACTACCAGCTGCTTGTGGGAGGTCTGCAACTCCTCAACCTTCCGGTCGACTATATCCTTCTTAAGATGGGAGCGCCCGCCGAAGTCATCTACTACGTTGCCTGCGGTATCGCGCTTCTTTGCCTTACGGCAAGGCTGTATATGCTCAGGGGCATGATAGGCCTTCCCGTTGGCCGTTTCCTGAGAGAAGTTCTCCTGCGCGAACTGCTGGTAGCCGGCCTTGCCTTGATCGTACCCTTCCTTCTCTCGCGATGCACAGGGGATGGGTGGGGAGGATTCCTAATCTCGCTGTTTGCAACCGAAACGGCTTCCTGCGCATTGATCTGGTATATAGGGTGCGACCACGATGAACGCGATATCCTGCTTCACAAGATACTGCACAGATGATACGAATTGACGACCGTAGCAAATGCTGTGGATGCAGTGCCTGCGCGGATTCCTGTCCGCACAGTGCCATTCGCATGCAGGCGGACGGAATGGGATTCAAGTATCCTGTAGTGGATCAGGACGAATGCGTGGACTGTAGGATTTGCGATGAGGTCTGCGCATTCAAACCGGCGGAGAAGAACGAACTGATGCGCACCGAAGCCATCCGCTTCCCTTCCCTTCTGCACAAGAGCCAGAGCGGAGGACTTGGTTTCGCGCTTATGCACAAGGCTATCCAGGAAGGGCGCATTGTGTATGGAGCCGCCATGGAAAAGGATTTCACGGTCCGCCATGTCAGAGTCACCGAAGAATCCGCCCTGGAGGCTCTCAGGCTCAGTAAATATGTCCAAAGTGATATGACAGGCGTGCCTGCGATGGTGCTTGAAGATCTGGCCGCAGGCAGAAGGGTCCTGTTTACCGGCACCCCCTGCCAATGCGCCGGCATAGCGTCAATAGCAGGCAAATACAGGGGCCAGCTCCTCCTTGCAGACATCATCTGCCACGGCGTACCAGGGCCTTATATCTGGAGAGATTATATCAAGAATCAGGAAAAGCAGCGCGGCAAGGCTGTTACCGACGCCATCTTCAGAGATAAGGCGCTGGGATGGCACGACCACCGTGAAACCCTCTTCTTCGGAGATGAAAAGAAAGTCAGCAACGAATACACTTTCCTGTTTTACCGGCATCTGACGCTGCGTCCTTCATGCACCGTTTGCCCATTCGCATCGCTGGACCGTCCTTCGGACATAACCATGGCCGACTGCTGGGGAGTGGAACATGACCTGCCGGGTTTTGCCGATGACAACCGCGGCTGTTCCCTTCTGATTGTCCACAGCAAGGAAGGACGAGATTATGCATCGACATTCCCCGATGAATGTATCCGCACAAATATCAGGGTCCCCGTCGAAAAACAGCCTAATCTTTACAAGCCTTCGAAAGCGCACAAGCATGCAAAATCGTTCGAAAATTTATATATTCGCAAAGGATATGCAGCAGCCTTGCGACGTTTTGGAGAAGGGTCTCCCGGCTATCGCATCGAAGAATTCATAAAAAAGGTCAAGCGACATATATGAAGATAGGTATTCTGACATTCCACGCAGCCAGGAACTATGGAGCGGTGCTCCAGTGCCGCTGCCTCTACGAAGTGCTCCGCAGCATGGGGCACGAAGTCAGTGTCATTGATTACCGGCCGGATTATCTTACCGAACCATACAAACTTTGGAAGTCCAGATTCCTGAAGCATCCCATGACAATGCTGAAGGTTTCCACACGCATTGCAGGAGCTGTCAGGCGGGAAGAGGGCTTCCGCAGTTTCGAAAGTGAAATCACCCTCAGCCCCTTCGGACAGGGCGGCTTTGATGCCATCTTTTACGGAAGCGACCAGATCTGGAACCGGAATATCTGCAACGGGGTGGATCCTGTGTTTTATGCCGCAGCGCCCTTCGCAGCCAGTGCGGTAAATATTTCCTATGCCGCCAGCGATGGCGATGTGGTGCCTTCCGAAGAAGAAAAAGTGGCCATACGCAAATATCTTCATAACTTCTCCCGCATCGGCGTCCGGGAGAGGAGCATGGTAGAGAGGATGGATTCCGAAGGCATACCCGCAGACCTCAACCTGGACCCTGTCCTGCTTGCAGGAAAGGCGGTCACAGACAATCTCTGCTCCCCTCCTGTTATCAAGGAACCCTATGTGCTTACCTACGAGGCAATTGACAATCCGGCCGTTGCCGATAAAGCGAAAAGGATTGCCGCCGAACGGGGGCTTCGCGTGGTGCAGATTGCCCGCGCACCCTATAGCGACGGCATCAATAAGTTCTCCCCGAGGGAATTCGTAGCACTCTTCCGCGACGCGCAGTACATTGTCACCACATCTTTCCACGGCACGGCACTCGCCATTCTCTACGATAAGGATTACGAGTTCGTGCACACAGGCACTCACGCCGACGGCCGCATCGATTCTCTGCTTGGCAGTTTGGGCGACTATCCGGCCGAAGCACTGGAGCGCATGAGAACAGAATCAATGAGCTACATAGAGAAAGCACTTGCGTCCGTCAAATGAAGAAGATTCTCTACATATCCAATGAAGACCGCGCGGTAGGAGGATCCTCCCTTTCGCTGCTTGCCATGCTGCAGGCGCTCAAGGGAGATGTCGATCCCGTCATCCTCTTCCGGGAAGACGGGCCTGCTGCAGAGCGCTTCAGAAGTGAAGGATATGAATGTGTCGTCATCCCGTTCAACCGGGCCACTTTTCATGCAACGGGCCTTAAGAGGCTTATCCGATTCCTCCCCCACCTGATTGCAGATGCGGTGGTCCAGCTCAGATGCGTTCGCCGGGCAAGCAGACTGTTCAAAGGAATATACGCCGTACACAGTAATTCCGGCACGGTGGATATAGGGCTGAAGATTGCACGCAGGCTGGCTGTCCCCCACATCTGGCACATACGAGAATACATGGACCTGGGTCTGCACAACCGTCCATTTCTTGGCTGGAATCACTGGAAGAGGGAAATTGAAGCATCCGATTGTGTTATAGCAATTTCCCAGGGTCTTTTCAATCATCTCAGCCTGCAGGCTCATAAAAACGCCACCTGCCTTCCAGACGCAGTCTGCGCTGCTTCGGATGCCGTGCTTATCAAGGAAAAGGATCCTTACGTTGTCTTTATCTCCGGCATAGTATCCGAAATCAAGCGCCCGGACGAGGCTATCAGGATACTCGCCGCTGCAAAACCTGAAAACTACCACCTGAAGATCGTGGGCCTGATTGAAAATGGCATGAGAGCAAGGCTGGAGGCGCTTGCAGAACGCCTCGGAGTGAAGGAAAGCATAGAGTTCATCCCCTTTGTCCAGGATATCAAACCCCTTCTATCAAAAGCATCTGCAGCACTCGTTTGCACGGAGTACGAAGGAATGGGCAGGGTGGCAGTTGAAGCCATGTTCTACGGATGCCCTGTGATTGCGAGGAACTCCGGAGGATCCAAAGACATACTTGCGGAGGGGCAATACGGGCTGCTGTACAACAATATAGACGAAGCGGCAGCGAAGCTTTCCAACACGCTTCGCAATTTCCCTTTGCAGATGGTGGAACAGGCTCAGGAATACGCCGTAGAATGCTTTTCCATTGATAATTACAGAGATAAGATCAAGATAATATATGCGTCCCTTTAGATTGTTTGCCTGCCTGCTGGCAGCCCTGTCATTATTCTCCGGCAACGGCTACGCCAGGAGCGAGAACGAGAAAGCGGCCCAGGCGCTCGCGAAGAGAATCATCCCCGCACAGGCAGGGAAGATAGTTTTCCGCGAAGTGCCTGCCGACGGTGCCGACACCTTTACCCTCTTTTCCGAGAATGGAAAGATTGTGATCGAAGCCAACAACGCCGGCACGATGGCAGTAGGCCTCAACTACTACCTCAACAACTATTGCAACTCGACCGTTTCCGAGTATGCCGCACATCCGGTGGAGATGCCCAAGGTCCTGCCCGCAGTTCCTGAAAAAGTAAGCGTCAGCGCCAAAGTGCCCTACAGGTTCTACCTCAACTACTGCACCTTCGGCTACACCATGCCCTGGTGGGGTTGGAAGGAGTGGGAACGGTTCATCGACTGGATGGCCCTGAACGGGGTGAACATGCCCCTGGCCACCACCGGCGAAGAGGCCGTCTGGCAGAGGGTATGGAGGCGATTCGGCCTAAGCGACGAACAGATCCGCGCCCATTTCACCGGGCCCGCTCATCTCGCATGGCACCGTATGGTGAATATAAACTCCTTCCAGGGCCCCCTCCCTCAGGACTGGATAGACGCTCAGGCAAAGCTCCAGAAAAAGATACTGGCCCGCGAACGTTCCCTGTCGATGAGGCCAGTCCTGCACGCATTCAGCGGCAGCGTCCCCACCGCATTCAAAGAGATGCATCCGGAAGCGGCAATTACCAAGGTCAGCAACTGGGGCGGATTCGGAGATCCCTACCGCTGCAACTTCCTCTCTCCTATGGACCCTCTCTACTCCGAGATCCAGAAAGCCTGCGTAGAGGAAACCACAGCCCTCTTCGGCACCGACCACATCTGGGGGCTGGATCCCTTCAACGAAGTGGATGCGCCGTCCTGGGATGCAGCGACCCTGGCCGAGTACGGAGGCGCATTCTGGAAATCTCTGGAAGCGGCCGACCCCGAAGCTACCTGGCTCCAGATGGGCTGGTTCCTGATCAACGACCGCAAGCACTGGACTCCCGACAACATGAAGGCCTTCCTGGGCAGCGTGCCCATAGGCAAGATGATCATGCTGGATTATCACGTGGACTGGGTGCTGGGCTGGAAGATTACGGAAAAGTTCTACGGCCACGACTACATAGCCTGCGCACTGCTCAACTTCGGTGGGAACACCCTCTTCAACGGCAACTTCCCCACCCTTATTCCCTTCTACGAAGAGACCTTCAAGGACGGAGGTCCTAACATGAAGGGCGTAGGATCCACTCTGGAGGGCTTCGGCACCAATCCTTATTACTATGAGTTCGTGCTCAGCCGTGCCTGGAACTATCCCCAGACACCCGACGAGTGGATAGACAAACTTGCCGACCGCCATATCGGCCGCGAAGATGCGTCCGCCCGCGCCCTCTGGCACGATCTCATCATGAATATCGCCCCCAAATATACCGGCAGCGGCGTTTCCATGAATGCGCATCCCAAATTCGGAGAACGCTGGAACTGGACCGTGAAGTATCCCGACATCAAGGGCCGGACGCCCATCATGGACTACGCCTGGCGCAAGATGCTTGAAGTCGGATCGGACCGCTACGAGTATAGATACGACCTGGTGAACCTCGGCCGCCAGGCTCTGGGTGATCTCTTCGACGTGCTCAAAGACAGCCTCGAGGTCGCCTGGAACGCCAAAGATCTTGCACTCGTAAAGGAGATTAGCGCACAGATGGGAGAAGTGATGGAGGATTGTGACAGACTGGTCGCCTGCGTGCCTGAATTCAACATGCAGGACTGGAACGAAGCAGCTCGCAGCTGGGGAAGGACCAAGGAAGAAAAAGACTACTATGAGCGCTCAGCCCGCACCATACTCACCATCTGGGGCAACGCCACCGGCCTGACCGATTACGCCAACCGTCAGTGGGCCGGCCTGATCAGGAGCTATTACAAGCCCCGCTGGATGATGTTCTGCAACGATCTGATTTCCAAACTCGAAACGGGCAGCGGCGCCTCGACAAAGAACTTCGACGACCGCATCCGTTATCACGAAATCCGCTGGACGGAACCGACAGTCACCAAGATAGAATACAATGCTCCCGGAGATCCTGTTGCACTGTCGAAAGAATTAATAGAAAAATACGGTTTCTGATATGAATTACTTTGTTTTAGCGATCCTTATTATCGCCTACTGCGTCATCCCGGCCGGAGTGCTGTGGCTGTGCCGCAAAGTCAAGTGGATAGGAAAGATCGGGCCTATCCTGATGCTCTATTTCCTTGGAGCCATCCTTGCAAACATCGGTGTCCTTCCCAGCGGGAAAGAACTTGCCACCGTGCAGAATGCACTTTCCAATGCCATGATTCCCCTTGCGATCCCGTTGATGCTCTTCAGCTTCACTTTCCGCAAGAGCGAAACCCGCGACCAGCTGATTGCAATGATCACAGGCCTGGTGGCAGTGATAGTGGCAGTCGTTGCCGGTTATCCCATTTTCGGACCCCACATCCCCAACGGGCCCCAGGTTGCCGGCATGTACACTGCCTGCCTCACAGGAGGCACCGTCAACATGGCTGCCGTGAGCAAGATGCTGGGTGTGGACGGGCAGCAGTATGCTCTGCTTAACACCTACGACATGATGGTGTCCTTCACCTATCTGGTGTTCATTATGGCCATCGGCATCAAACTTGCGCGCAAATGGCTGCCTGTCAAGACTTTGGACCATTACGACGAGAAGGCTGTGCGCGAGGCGGGCGAGGAGAAGAATCCCTACAAGGGCCTCTTCACCAGGCACGGCATGTCCCACGCCCTGCGCAATCTGGGCATCACCTTGGTTGTCGTCGCCCTCAGCGCCGGAATCGCTATCGGCCTTTCCAAACTGATCCCCGGCACCTTCATGATGTTCTTCATCCTGGCCATCACCACCATCAGCATCGCCGTTTCTTTCTGGAAACCCGTGCA
>CACXKV010000019.1:0-53206 GCA_902768365.1 uncultured Bacteroidia bacterium
CAGCGGCGAGGAGCGCCTGCGGCTGGCCGTGTGGCTGTTCTCTCTGCTGGCGGTGCTGCTGTCGCTGGTGGGCATCTGGGGCCAGGTGCTGATGGACGTTCAGTACAAGCGGATGGAGATTTCCGTAAAGCGGGTGTTCGGGGCCGATATGGTCCAGATCACCTCGGAGGGCATGATGCTGTATCTGCGGACGGTGGCCATCTGTTATGTGATTGCGGCGCCCGTCGGCTGGCTGGTGGTGAGGTATTACCTGCAGCAGTTCGCACACCGGGTGGGCTTCCTGCCATCGGTATTCCTGCTGGCGCTGGTGATTGTGGGGCTGCTATGCGCCGCCGTGGTGCTGTATCACTACCTCAAGACCGCCCGGATGAATCCAGCGGAGACGCTGAAGAACGAGTAGGCTTGATTATGCGTCGGCAAAGACCCGGCCGTCTTGGAGTGTGATGTGCAGTTTGGTGTATTCGCAGTGGAAGTCGTTCTTCAGCCTGTCCAGGTAGCGGGAGCATTCCCATTTGCACATCGGAAGGTCGTGGAGCAGATAGTTGCCGCACGACTCCGGCTGGGTCGCAGGCACTTCTTCCTGGGTGAGTATCCATTCCAGGCACTCTATAGTGAGCGTGCGCATATCTTCTACTGTGTAGGAGCCGGTCATAATGATATACATTCCCGTCAGGCAGCCCATGGGGCCTACGTAGACCACATCTTCCTTTGCCCTGGAATTGCGGAACCAGGTTGCCATCAGATGCTCGAGACTGTGCATGGCGGCGGGGGCCACGGCCGGTTCTTTGTTCGGTTCGGTAATACGCAGGTCGAATGTGGTGAAACCCCTGTCTTCCCGGGATACGTAAATGCCCGGTTTCAGCCGGGTGTGGTCTATGGTAAAGCTCTGTATTACTTCCATTTCAGTCAGTTCTTCTCAAGTTCAATCATAGCCTTGGCAACGGCACGGGAGGCACCCGACCCGCCAAGGCGGCGGCGGATCTCGGCGTAGTCTGCTTTCATGCCCTCGCGGTAAGCCGGATCTTCTATCAGGCGGCGGATTTCCGCACCGGCTTCATCTGAAGTATAATCGTACTGGATGAGCTCGCGGAATGCGAGTTTGTCCAGTATCAGGTTCCCGAGGGAAATAAATTTGATGTGGTCCAGCACATGAAGCGCATATTTCGCGAGGAATGCGGTGATGAAGGATGTGCTCCAGCAGACCACCTGGGGGGTGCCGATGAGAGCCGCTTCGAGCGATGCGGTGCCGCTGTTGATGAGAGCGGCGTCGGCGAAGCGGAGGATGTCGTATGTGCGGCTGAACATCACTTCTACATACGGACGTCCGGCAACATACTTAGTGTAATCATCGGCAGAACGTGCCGGGGCGCCGGCCACAATAAACTTATAATCAGCATATTGCGGGAGTGCGTGCAAGTCGTCCGCCATCTTCATGGCATTCGGCATGGTGTGGGATATCTCCCCCTTGCGCGAGCCTGCCAGAATCGCTATGTACTTTTCCGGAACCGGCCTCGCATATTCGTGATTGTCCACCGCATCGATCAGGGGATTGCCTTTGTAGATGAAGGGGATGCCCCTGGACTCGAAGTAGGGAATCTCGAACGGGAAAACGATGAAGAGGCGGTCTACCCATGCCTTGAGCTTGCGGTTGCGCCCTTCGCGGGATGCCCAGGTCTTGGGGGCGATGTAGTAGAAGACGCGTATGCCGTGTTCGTGGCAGAATCGGGCTATCTTCATGTTGAAGCCAGGATAGTCGATTAGGATCACGACATCCGGCCTCCAGGCCAGGATATCTGCCTTGCAGTCCTTCAGGTTGCGGGAAATCTTGCCGAGACTGGCGAGCACGTCGGTGAGGCCCATCACGGCGGTAGCCTTATAGTCGCGTACCTTGGTGCCTCCAACGGCCTCCATCATGCCCCCGCCCCAGAAACGGATGTCCGCTTCCGTATCCTCCGCGAAGAGGCCTTTCATCAGGTTGCTGCCGTGCAGGTCGCCGGAAGCCTCGCCGGCTATCAGGTAGTACTTCATCCTAAAAGTCTTTTTCAAAGCCGAGGGCCTTCAGACGGGCGTTTTCGGCCATGTCGTGACTGAGCAGCTGGTGGCAGGAAATGGTGGCGTAGCCCTGCGAAAGCAGGTTGATATCCGCTTCGGGGTCGTTGATTGAATCGTTGACTATGTCTCCGGCCATCATGAAAAGCTCCTCGCCCTCATCCGGGGCAGGGAATTCGGGCAGCTCGCGCCCCATCATCGACAGGACCTTCATGCGGAAGAGCCTCTCGTCGTAGGGAATGAACTCGTTCTCCCAGCGAAGCCAGCCCTCCTTTGCCATCCTTATGCCTTTCAGGGGGCCGGCAGACGGCTTGGGGAAGTTGATGTTGTAGATCAGCCCGTAGTTGTCGGAGAGATTTGCCATTATCTTCTCGAAGATGGGAGGGAAGTGCTTCTCTACGCTGCTGAAATCCGCATCCGGGTCAAAAGCATCGATGGATACCGCAATTGCGGGGATGTATGCCAGCGCACCTTCCGACGCGGCTCCGATAGTGCCTGAGTAGAGATATGCCGTGCCGAAATTGCCGCCGTGATTGATGCCGCTCACCACCACATCCGGCTTTTCGGGATAGAAGATATTATCTATTCCGTACTTGACGCAGCTGGAGGGGGTGCCGCCCAGATACCACCATCTTTCGCCGGGAACCTCGCTGATTCTCTTTACAGGGATAGGACTCTGGCCAAGGTTGACGGCCATGGACATTCCGCTCTGATGATGCTTCGGTGCCACCACTGTGATATCGCCGTAGGGGCGCAGGATTTTAACAAGAGTGCGTATGCCTTTGGCGTTGTAGCCGTCATCGTTGGTGACAAGAATCTTCATGAGGAATCGTTTTATGCAAAGATAGTTCTTATTTCTCTGCAATTATTGAAAATGCATCAATTTTTTTGTAAATTTGCGTCGCTTTTTTAGGAGTATCCTAAAAGAATGGTTAGAAATTGTTTAATTTTTATTATTTAAGTATGAATAGAATTGCTATCAATGGTTTTGGCCGTATCGGTCGTCTGGCATTCCGTCAGATGTTTGAGGCCGATGGTTATGAAGTGGTCGCCATCAATGACCTCACCAGCCCTAAAATGCTTGCTCACCTTCTTAAGTACGACACTGCCCAGGGCGGTTTCGCCGGCAAGTTCGGTGAAGGAAAGCACACTGTAGATTATAAGGACGCAGTCCTCGCAGAAGACGGCAAGACCGTTGTCACTCCCGGTTCCATCATCGTGGACGGCAAAGAGATCACCATCTATGCAAAGCCCAATGCAGCTGAACTCCCCTGGGGTGAGCTGAAGGTGGACGTGGTTCTCGAGTGCACAGGTTTCTACACCTCCAAGGCAAAGGCTTCCGCACACATCGAGGCCGGCGCAAAGAAGGTCGTCATCTCCGCTCCTGCAGGAAATGACCTTCCCACCATTGTCTACAACACCAACCACAAGACCCTGACCCCTGCCGATACAGTTATCAGCGCAGCTTCCTGCACCACCAACTGCCTCGCTCCTATGGCCGACGCTCTTAACAAGTACGCTCCCATCCAGAGCGGTATCATGAGCACCATCCACGCCTACACCGGCGACCAGATGATCCTCGACGGCCCTCAGCGCAAGGGTGACCTCCGCCGCAGCCGCGCAGGTGCTTGCAACATCGTTCCTAACTCCACCGGCGCCGCTAAGGCTATCGGTCTCGTGATTCCCGAACTCAACGGCAAACTCATCGGAAGCGCACAGCGTGTTCCCACTCCTACCGGCTCCACCACCATCCTCGTGGCAGTCGTGAAGGGTAAGGACGTCACCGTGGAAGGCATCAACGCCGCCATGAAGGCCGCCTCCACCGAGTCCTTCGGCTACACCGAAGACCAGATCGTCAGCTCCGACGTTATCGGCATGAAGTTCGGTTCCCTCTTCGATGCAACCCAGACCATGGTCTCCAAGATCGACGACAACACCTATCAGGTTCAGGTAGTCTCCTGGTACGACAACGAGAACTCCTACACTTCTCAGATGGTCCGCACCATCAAGTACCTCGCAGAGCTCAAGTAAATCTGGAGTTTTCAAGAAAATTTAGCCGGCTGTTTTTCAGTCGGCTATTTTTTTGTGCTATCTTTGAGGGAAAGAAGCATTATGAAGCAGCATTCGTTCAAATACTGGCAGTGGAGGGTGCTGATTGGCACGATGATAGGTTATGCCGTGTTTTATTTCGTGCGCAAGAACTTTGCGTTCGCAATGCCTGCACTGGGTGAGGAATACGGCATCACGAATACCAGCTTCGGTATCATCCTGAGCCTTGTGGGCATAATCTACGGCCTTTCGAAGTTCGTGAACGGCATAATCGCCGACCGCACAGTAGCCCGCTGGCATCTGGCAATAGGGCTTGCCGCCTGCTCCGTGTTCAATCTCCTCTTCGGCTGGTCGGATAAACTCAGCACGCTGATCACCGGGCAGGCCGGGGGAGCGGAGTTCGTGAGCACCATGGTGATAATAATGGCCACGCTGCTGGTGCTTAACAATGTCTTCCAGGGCTGCGGTTTCCCGCCCTGCAATCATCTTCTTGCCTGGTGGGTGCCTCCCAAGGAACTTGCCACCAAGTCTGCGATCTGGAACACGTCCCATTCGTTCGGGGCTGCCCTGGCGGCGGTCTTCTGCGGTTATATCATAGCCCGCACGGGTAACTGGCGCTATTGCTTCTTCGCACCCGCAGCAATCGGATTCGTAGGAGTCGTATTCATAGTGCTGACCCTGAGGGATACTCCTTCTTCCGTGGGGCTTCCGGATCTTCCTAACACAAAAACGGAGATAGACGGGGACGATTCTCCGGCGGCGTTCAGGGCGTTCATCCGCAAGAAAGTATTCCTGAATCCAATAATCTGGTTGCTTGCAATCACCGACCTGTTCGTGTATATAGTGCGGTTCGCAGTTCTGGACTGGGGCCCGACCTTCCTCCAGCAGCGGGAAGAACCACTGTCGCCGGCGCTGGCAGGATGGACTATAGGCATATTCGAGATCGCCGGTCTGGTCGGGATGCTACTGGCGGGATGGGTGTCCGACAAGTTCTTCAAGTCCAAGTCCCACCGTGTGGTTGCAGTTGAGATGCTTCTCACGGGAGCGTGTCTGCTTGCACTTCACCTGGTGCGAAATACTGCATCTCCGGTGGTAATATTGATTCTTCTGGCGCTATCGGGCTTCTTCCTGTACGGGCCCCAGGCGCTGATAGGCGTCACTGCGTCGAAGCAGGCCACCAAGAAGGCGGCATCCTCAGCCCTTGGCATCATAGGAATAATGAGCTATGTGTCGGTGATATTCACGGGGGCCGGCCTTGGATGGTACTCCGACCATTTCGGCTGGGACAGCCTCTATCTGTTGATGGCCGGAGTGTCCGTGGTGGGATTCATTTTCGTCGCCGTCCTTTGGAATATCAAGGACGACGGCTATGTAAGTGAGTGATTCTCTGAACTTTACTTCAGATTGACAAACGGGGTGGTGTTGCCGCCGTTGTAGGTGGGAAGCTTGCCGTCCCATTTCTCGATGGCGTACTGCTGCACGAGGAGGCTGTTAAGCGATGCTGCCACAACGCGGTTGTAGTAGGCCTCGCCGTCACCCTGGATCTTCATGGCCTCCGCCTCACCCTTTGCCTTGGCAATGGCTATCTTGGCCTCAGCCTCGGCTTCCTTCACCTTGTTCTCGGCCTTCAGGGCGTTCTGCACGGCCTCGTTCTTGGCATTGATGGCCTCGGTAAGCGATGCCGGAGGGTCGATCTTGGTGGTGAATTCGCGCACGATGAAGCCTTCCTGGTTCATGCTCTCGTCCAGACGGGCGCGCACTTCATTCTCGAATTTGGCACGGTTTGCCATCAGTTCGTCGGAAGTGTAATTGTTGGCGCATGTGCGGTAAGCCTCGAATATACAGGTATTTATATATCCCATTTCAAGCTCTTTCACCGGTTTGCGGTACTTGACGAAGATGTCCACCGCCTTGGCCTCGTCAATCTGGTAGGCGAGGGTAGGAGTCATGGAGAAGATGGCGGCATCCTTGGGGTTCACCGTGAAAGGTTCGTAAGTGACACGCTGGATGAAGGTAGGATACTCGAATATGCTTTCGGTGATGGGATTGTACCATACCCAGCCATGGCAGGTGCCTTCCACACCCCCGCGTAGTTCGGAATTGGAAGACCACTTCTTGAAGCGGATGCCCACAGAAGCGGAGTCGATGGTGGTGCAGCAGGCCGCCATGATGGCCAGCACGACAACGGTAACGCTGATGGAAATGATTGATGCCTTTCTCATATGACTGAAAATTTTCCAAATATAACAATTAATACGAGGAAATGATTCTTATATTTGTAGTATGGACCAACCGAAAATCGAGCGTCTTCTCCGGCTGTTGCGGCTGCTCAGCGGCAACGTGACCTATACCGTGGATGAACTGGCCGACAGGCTGGATACGTCGTGGCGCAGCATATACCGCTACATAGATACCTTGAAATCCGCGGGTTTCGCGGTAGAAAAGGTGTATGGTAATGTCTACAGGCTTGTCTCTATGAAGGATACGCATTTCGACCTTTCGAAAGTGGTGATGTTCTCCGACGAAGAAGCGTCGATAGTGAACGGCATGATCGACGGGCTGGACAATACCAACGCCCTCAAGATCGGCCTCAAACGCAAGCTGGCTGCAGTCTACGACAGCACATCCATAGCCAATTATATAGGCAGCAAGTCCAATGCGGCCAATACCCAGGCGATTGCGGATGCGATCCGCGAGCATCGCAAGGTGGTGCTGAAAGACTATGAATCTTCGCATTCCGGCCAGGTGCGGGACCGTCTGGTGGAGCCTTTCCAGTTCACTACCAACTATGTGGATGCCTGGTGCTTCGATCTGGAAGACGGCGCTAACAAGCGTTTCAAGATAGCTCGCATCGGGGAAGTGGAGATTCTTCCCGAGGAATGGACGGCCGAGGCTTCTCACAGGGCCCAGCCCATGGATGCATTCCGCATGAGCGGCGACAATCCCATCCACATCCGGTTGATACTCAGCCTGCGGGCGAAGAATCTGCTGGTGGAAGAATATCCACTGGCAGAAAAGGATGTCAAGTTCAAAAGTGGCCACTGGATATACGAGGGGGATATTTACGCCCTTCAGGGTGCAGGCCGCTTCGTGGTCAGCCTCTTCAATGAGATAGAGATTGCCGAAGGGGAGCCTCTGAAGCGTTATGTGAAGGATTATCTTGACGGAAAAGAAGTATGAAAAGAATCATCATAGCATCCTTTATCCTGTTTCTGGCCTTGACTTCGGCGAATGCCCGGGAAGTGAAGGTGAGAAGTGTGAAAGGCCTCCGGCGAGCCATTGAAAGGGCCGTTCCTGGGGATACGATTGTCCTCGGCAAGGGGACTTATCGCTTGAAAGAGAGCCTTCGGATAGAGGGTAAGACGGACCTTGCCATAATAGGGGATGGCGCCGTAATCAGCGGGGGAGTACGCATAGGCAGATGGCGCCTTCGCAAAGCCTCCGGGATGGCGGAAGGGGCCAGGCGCCTGAATCTGAAACGGTATCCGCTTTCCGGCGTGGTGACCAAGGGAGATCCGCACCTGACCGGCCCCTCATGGTCGGAGTTCTTTGCGGATGGCAGGCCCATGCGCCTCAGCGAGTGGCCGGATGGAGGGCCGCTGCCGCTGGATTCGGTGGTCGTCCGTGGCCAGGGTCGCATCAGGAACCAGCCGGGGGATGGCTTCGGCACAATTGCTTTCAGCAGCGATCGCCCCCTGGAGTGGAAAGATCCTACCCTGGGGTGGCTTTCCGGCTGCTTCCGCTTCGGCTGGACCAACGAGATGGTGCCAATCGCTGAGATGGGCCCCGGCAAGACCTTCACGGCCGGAGACCTCACCAACTACGGCTTCGGCTTCCAGCCGGGGGACCGCTTCCAGCGCTGGAGGGTGCTGAACATCCCGGAAGAAGTCACTCTGCCAGGAGAGTATAGTCTGGATGCATCTTCCAAAACCGCGGTGCTGATGCTGCCGGAAGGCTGCAAGCGCCTGGAAATGAGCGTGATGGAAGATCCTCTCATAGTGCTTGACGGTTGCGAGAAGGTGACGCTTCAGGGCTTCGAACTCTGCTGCTCCAGGGGGGATGGAATAGTCATTACAGCCGGCCGTGACGTGCAGGTGAAGGATTGTGATATCCACGGCCTGGGGCACATTGCGGCAAAGATCGATTCCGCCAGCCGCCGCTGCGGCCTGTCCGGATGCCACCTGTATGACCTTGGTGCCGGTGGGGTGGAACTGGCCGGGGGAGACAGGCGCAATGTTGTGCGCGGGGATAATTATGTAGAGGGCTGCCGCATCCACAACTACAACCGCATAGAGAACCAGTACCGGGTGGGTGTGGTGATGAGCGGTCTCGGCAACCGCATCACTGCCTGCGAGTTCTATGATTCTGCCAGTATGGCAATCCTGATGCTCGGCAACGACCAGACGGTGGAATACTGCAACGTGCATCACGTGTGCATGGATATAGAGGATAATGGGGCCCTGTATTATGGGCGGAGCTTCGCGCACAGGGGAGGAGTCATACGGTGGAATTATTTCCACGACATAGAAGTTCCTTTCAATGTGAGGGCGGTATATCACGATGATGGATCCGGCGCCGCGGAAGTCTATGGGAACGTGTTCCAGAGGATCAGTTCGCCGCCTGTGCAGATTGGCGGAGGCAGCTATATCCGTTATCACGACAATACCTTTATCGACCTGCCATGCGCGGCCATCAAGGTGGACGGACGCCTCAAGACCTGGGGCGCGGACCGAGTGCCTATCATGAGAGATTCTATACGGCATGTCGACAGCCCCGCTTTCCGCGGGCATTATCCCGAACTGGAGCCGTACTTGAATGGAGATCCTGCCGAACCTCAGCACAATACGCTGATAAACAATGTGTTCTGCAATGTGGCTGCCGCTTTCGAAAAGGTGGTCTGGAGCGACCATTTCTATAATAACGACATAGAGGGCCGTGCCAACTTCTTCGACGAAATGCACGGTAACAGCAAGGTGGAAAATCTTCCTGGCGGCCTGGCCCTGCCGGAGCGGGTGCCGCCCACCAGCCAGCACGAACTCCACTTTATCCACGATGCTTTCAACGGTGCCCAGTACGGCATACTTGACGAGAGACATACTGCCGCCAATGGCAATAGTCAATAAACACGATTGTTATGAGCCCATTGCTGATAATCCTTAGTTTCGTCATCACCTCCTTCGGGGCGGTGAATGACAGCACCCTGGTGCAGACGGAAGCCATCCAGAGGACTGTCGATGCAGCAGCCGCCGAGGGCGGGACGGTTGTCATCCCCAAGGGGGTATGGCTGTCCGGAGCTCTTTTTTTCAAACCTGGCACTCATCTGCTTCTCGAAGAAGGGGCGGTGCTGAAGGGTAGCACGGATGTGGCGGACTTTCCGGATATCCCCGTGCACATCGAGGGCGTGCTGCAGCCATACGTGTCTGCGCTTATCAACGCCGACCACTGTGACGGCTTCACCATCAGCGGCAGCGGCACCCTTGACGGAAACGGGCTGCCTTATTGGAAGGCCTTTTGGGCGCGCAGGAAAGAAAACCCGGCCTGCACCAACCTGGAGGTCAGGCGCCCCAGGATGATAGGGATCAGCAACAGCTCCGATATCACCATTGAAGGGATACACCTGCGCAATTCCGCGTTCTGGAACATACATCTCTACAAGTGCAGGGGAGTGAAGGTTTACGGAGTGGATATCTATGCCCCGGAGCGGCCCGTGAGGGCGCCTTCGTCGGACGGAATAGATCTGGATGCCTGCGAGGACGTGCATATCAGGGGCTGCTGTTTCGCCACCTGCGACGACCTCATCGCCATGAAGGGCGGCAAGGGCCCCTGGGCTGATACCGATCCGGACAACGGGCCGGTGCGCAACGTGCTGGTGGAGGACTGCCACTTCGGGCATGGCCCCGGAGTGCTGGTCTTCGGCAGCGAGTGCGTGAGGGCGGAAAACATAGTGCTGCGCAACAGCACGGTGGACGGCACGGACCGTCTGGTATGGCTGAAAATGCGCCCGGACACCCCTCAGCGCTACAGCCACATTACGGTGAAGAATGTAAACGGCAGGGTGAAATATGCCATTTTCGTAAAGCCCTGGACCCAGTTCTTCGATCTCAAGGGCCGTAAAGACATCCCAAAGTCTTACGCATCGGACGTGCGCATCAAGAACTGTACGTTGGATTATAGCGAACTGAGGCACATCGAAGATGCACCCGATCAGTTCGAACTGAAAAGAATAGTGTTCAGGAAGATTCGCCGAACATCGAAACCCTGAACTTGGTGCAGTTATAGGGCACCAGGGTGATGGTGGCGGACGCGTCGGTCTGAGTGTCGATGGCTGGTGCACGCAGGGTGACGGGAGCGTCATCGATGCGCCAGCCCCAGCGGGCAGGCATCTCCCCGGCACGTACCACTTCTATTTGCGAAGCATCCTGAATACTGAGTGTGTAGTCGCTCTTCTGCCCGGGCACGACGGTGTTCTCGTCTATATCGTAGAGAGGGAGTGCGTAAAGCAGCGGGCCGTAACTCACGCATTCGTATTTCCTGCCTGCCAGGGTATCCAGGGCGTAGCTGTGCATGCGCCCCCAGTGCGGCTTGATGAAGTAGTCCGTCTGCGGATAGCAGTTATCCTCCCATTCGCTAATGGTGGGTTTCATGGGCAGGCTGATGACGACCTGATCGCCATCTTCCCACTTGCGCATAATGCGGAGGAAATGTTTGTAGTAAGCACCTTTTGTTTCCTTTCCGTTCACTTGGACAGTCATGCCATCGCACCATCCGGGAACCCTGAAATACAGGGGCATCCTCTTTGCCTGGCTGGCCTTTACGGAGATGCGGATTTCTTCTCCGAAAGGGAATGCGGTTTCGCAGCTCAGTTCCAAGCCTTCGGCAGATGCCTTGCATGGCCCGTAGAGGGTGAAGGCAAGCCCTCCGCCGGCCACCCTCATCCACATATTCTGCACGTAGTTGGGGATTATCCAGTTGCTGCTGCCGACGCAGCAGAGGGTCTTGTTGCCGGTGGGGGAGTAGATGATCTGCCGGCCGGGACCGGGAACAGGTGGTGCCTGGGGCGTGTCCTCGTCGATGCGGTTGGGGCTCTGGTAGTAGCTCATCGTCTTGAAATCCCGGCTCACGGGTACTGGGCCGGCGTTGAGGAAGGCGCGCTCGATCTGGTCTGCCCAGCGGGAGTCGCCTGTGATGCGCAGCAGCCAGGTCTTGGTCCACATCGCGGCGGGGATATCGCAGGTTTCGGTGAAGCGGTAAGGGCCGATGCCGGAAAGATATTCCTCTGCGGAAACCACTCCGTAGGGGAGCAGGTTATACTTGTCTCCCCATTCAATCAGGTGTATGGTGGTTTCCATTTCCTCTTTGTCGCCTGTCCAGAGCGATAGCAGGGCAGGCACGCGGGAAATCTCGTTGAAACTAACCCCGTGTATGGTGGCATCTTCCCAGTTGCGGTCCCATCTCTCCTTCTTGTTGCGCAGGCGCTGCTCTTCATAGATCTGGTTGGGCTGGGCGGCATAGTCCAGCATTGTCTGAAGTATGGCCTCGTTGCCCGTGAGCAGATAAGTCTCGCTCATCGCGTCCAGATTGACGGCCCCGCGCACCAGGCCCTGGGTGAGTCCGGCTTCGGGGCCGTAGATGTCGTCCTGCGGGGGCTTAAGGTAATACCCGGAGGAATAGACCTTCTCCAAAGCCTTGAGTATGCGTTCGTCGCCGCTTGCCTGATAGTAGGATACCAGACAGCGTCCCATAAGGCCGTGGGCCCAGTTGTTGAAGCCGCCCTTGCTGTAATTGCCGTTCTCCACTACCACGATGGAATCGGGCTTCCAGTGGATGAAGGTGTGGTTGGGGCTGGAAAGCACTCCGTCCACTACTCCGTCCAGCCTTTCGGTGGTTTTGCGTATGAGGGTGGTGTCGCCCAGCTGATAGCCCAGTTTGAGGGCTCCGTCCAGCCAATAGGCACACTGCTCCAGGAGCCACCCAGTGCTGCTCACTTTTCCGTCGCCGTCGCTCTGGCGGGCGCTGATATCACGCCCCAGCCATCCGTATGCGAAAACGTTTTCATATTCATCCAGATGCCCGGAGATACCGTTTGCGGCATCCTCCGCCCAATCTCGCAGCCATCCTTCGGGCTTGACCTGCCCTACGTTTAGGGGCGTGAATCGGATGGGAATACGGGTCTTGATAACGCTGTCATCCTGGCTGCACGCAGCCAGGAGCACAAAAGCAGCCGCAGCCGCAATAGTCCTGATTTTCAGCATATTAATAAAAAACGTCTGGTGAAAATGCACCAGACGATTATGGGTTAGTTGTTGATAGTCAGCAAGTTCAACGAAACGTCGCCGCCGAGGCGCACGCGGAGCCAGTTCTCCAGCCGGACCTTATTCTCCGGCGACAGCTCATTGTCGCAATAGACAATGGCGAGGATGCCATCCACCCGGGTGCTGTCGGCTCCTACGGTTGCCCCGCGGGAGAGGTGCCGGCCGGTGACGGAGGGGTACTGCGCGATGGTTTCGGCAGTAATGAGTTTCTTGGACTGGTCGTCGGAATCTATGGCGTTCTCTTTGATTTTCAGTTCGTTGGCCTTGATGCCGTACTTGCCGGCGAGCTCCACGAGGTCCAGTTTCTCCTGATCGCTAAGGGCCTCACCGGAAAGGTAGAGGGTAACAGCGCGGTTATTCCCCTTGTTTATCTTATAGTCGTAGATGTAGCTGCGTGCATACATCCTGTTCTCGCTCACGAAGTTCTGGGCGTTGGTGGTGAAGTTGTTGTTCCGGATCATTATGAATGCCGACCAGATGCTGGGCACCGTCACCAGCAGCACCACGGCGGTAATCACGCTCCTGGTGCGGCGGGCCGTCCTCTCATCTGCAAAGCTCTTCTGGTGGAAGTGAAGGTATTTGCAGGCCAGGTAGGTGGCGAACATGATGAAGATGGCGTTGATGGTGAAGAGGTACATCGCCCCGAAGAAGAAGTGAAGGTTCCATTTGGCTAGGCCGAAACCTGCGGTGCAGAGCGGAGGCATGAGCGCTGTGGCGATGGCTACGCCGGACATCACTGTGCCCTTCTCCTTGCGGGCCTGCTCCAGAATGCCTGCGAAGCCGCCGAAGAGCGCGATCAGCACATCGTAGATGGACGGCGATGTGCGCGCTTCAAGCTCGGTAGGATTGGCAAGATTGAGGGGGGAGAGCAGGAAGAACAGCGAAGATGCTATAAGGCTTATAATCACCATTATCAGCAGGTTGCGAAGGCTGTCGCCAAGCAGGCGCGTGTCGTTCACGCCGAGCCCGAGCCCCATTCCTATGATAGGACCCATCACCGGGGAGATGAGCATGGCGCCGATTATCACAGCCGTAGAGTTGACGTTGAGGCCGACAGAGGCTATGATGATGGAGAATGCGAGAATCCAGACGTTGGGGCCGCGGAAATAGATATTGCTGCGGATGTTAGCTGCCGCCTTCTCAACGTCCAGCTGGCCGCTGAGGTTTGCGGTGTCCCGCACATAGGATCCTATCCAATCTTTGATATTCATAGATACAGTGCTTTAACGGAAGAGTTTGTCGATTGCCTTCAGGCTCTCGGGCACGGCAAAAATTGCAACCTTGTCGCCTGGAAGAATCTGGGTGCTGCCCACGGCCACGAAAGCCTCCTCGCCACGGATCACGCCTCCGGCAATAGCACCGGTAGGGAAGGAAATGTCTCTCAGGATTTTTCTGGTTATGGGAGTGCCCTCTGCGGCGGTGTATTCCACAACTTCGGCATTGGTGCCGCGGAGGTATTTCACAAAGCGGGCGTTTCCACCCACGGTGAAACGGAAAATGCTGGCAGCGGTAATGAATTTCTTGTTTATGACACTGTCTACGCCCATTTCTTCGGCGAGCCGGACATATTCGGTGTTCTCAACCTCTGCCACCGTGCGTGGAACGCCCATCTTCTTGGCGACGACACAGGTCAGCACATTTGTCTCGTCTTGCCCGGTGAGGGCTACGAAGGCATCGCACTCGCTTATGCCCTCTTCAAGCAGCAGGTCGGAATTGCGCCCGTCCCCATTCACCACTTCGATGTCGTCGTCGAGTTTCTCGGTGAGTTCCAGGCATCTCTCATGGTTGAGTTCTATGAGTTTAACATCTATGCCAAGAGTGTGCAGGTCGGCTGCCAGAAGAGCTGCGACTTCGTTTCCTCCGGCAATCATCACCTTCTGCACGTGGGTGGTGCGCTGGCCGAAGTACTTGGTGAGCAGGCTCACGCCCTCCTTACTGGAAAAGATGTAGAGCATGTCGTTGTACTGGAATATGGTGTCCGGCCCGGGGATGAGGGTATTGTTACCTCTGGAGATGGCTATGATGCGGAACTGTTCCAATTCGTTCCGGCTAAGCTGCTGAACGAACTCGGAGAGCCTCAGGTCCAGCATGGGAGAGTTCTCGTCCAGCCTGAATGTGGAGATCTGAAGCTGTCCGTTTGCGAAATCTATGGCCTGGGCAAGATTATCCCTCTTGAGCTGGGCCACTATTTCGTCGGAAGCGATTTTTTCGGGATAGAACAGGAGTTCTATGCCCAGTTCGTTGAACATGCGGCAGTTCTCTTCGGAGAGATATTCCTCGTCATTCACCCTGGCTATAGCCTTTTGGGCCCCTATATGCTTTGCGAGGAGGGCACCCACGATGTTGGTCTCCTGAAGGGAAGACGGATATACTGCAATGTAGAGATTGCACTTGTCGACTCCGGCCTTCTTAAGTATTTGAGTGGAAGACGGATTGCCCTGGACTATGCGCACATCGACAGAAGCCCCGAGCTTGGCCAGGCGGGTTTCGTTGTCGTCGATTATGGTGATGTCGTTGCCTTCGTCTCTCAGCATCTTTGCCAGATGCGAGCCCACCTTGCCTGCTCCTTGAATAACTATTCTCATGGCCGTGCTAAATTATAATCAGTTTCCGTGTCAGGCCTGCGACTTTGGCGCCTTCTGCCGGAGTTGGCTTTGCATAGCTCCGCGTGCGCAGTTCCTTCCATTCCATATGGGCATCCCGCACTGCCTTGGCGAGTTCGGGCTTGCCGATGCAAAAATAAGCAATTCTTGCACAATTATCCAAAAATACGCGCATACGCAGGAAGCGCGCGGCCCTGCGCGCGGCTTTTTCCTGGCTGCAGCCCTGTGTGATGTATGTGCCGGGAAGATTCTTCTCCAGGGTGAGGAGATTGTTCCGGAAATTCAGCTTGAGCTTGAAAGGAGAAGTCGGGGGCAGGGTGCCTCCACCCAGATGCCAGACCACCGACTGCGGCACCACGTTAACCTTCCAGCCGGCCAGCTGCGCCCTCCAGCAGAGGTCAATCTCCTCCATATGGGCAAAGAAACGGTCGTCCAGACCGCCTAGTTGCTTCCACAGGCTTGCACGGATGAGCAGGCATGCCCCGGTAACCCAGAGCACATCCGGATGGGCGTTATCGTATTGTCCGTGATCTTCTTCCACCTTATGATGCACCCGGCCGCGGCAGTAGGGGAATCCGAAAGCGTCCAGCAGGCCGCCAGCGGCCCCGGCATACTCGAAACGGCTGCTTCGGATGTAGGGCTTATCTGCTTCGGGGGCCGGATTGCGGAGCAGACCGTGGAGTTTGGGCCCGCAGATGCCGCATTCCGGATGGGCCTCCATCCAGTTAAGGAGAGGCTCCAGCCATCCGTCCCCGACCTCGATATCGGAATTGATGAGTACGTAGTAGTCGTAACCCTTGTCGGAGAGGGCCTCCAGAGCCAGATTGTATCCTCCGGTAAAACCTTTGTTTTCGTTCAGGAAGATAGTCTGCACTTCAGGGAAATCCTGCTCCAGAACCTCCCGGCTTCCATCGGTGGAGCCGCTGTCGGCAACGACCAGATCGGCGCCGGCCTGCTTGCATGAATGCAGCAGCCCGGGGATGAATGCCCTGAGGTAATCCTTTGTATTCCAGTTAAGTACGACTACGGCGGTTTTCATTTCTAGTTCTTGTCTTTGCAGCAACAATCGTGCTCGCCTTCGCCTTCGTGGCAGCATTCGCCGTCTTCTTTATGGCAGCATTCGCCGTCGCCATCATGCTTGTGGCAGCCGCCCTTTCCGTGGCAGCAGTGATGCTTTTCTTCCTCCTCCAGCGGGAGATACTCTCCGTGAAGGCCCTCGTCCAATTCCTTCTGGGTAGCATCGCGCACAGAGACCACCTCCACGTCGAAGTGCAGATGCTTTCCGGCGAGCTGGTGGTTGAAGTCCATGGTGACGGTCTCTTCCTTAACTTCTGCAACGGTTCCCTGCACCACATGTCCGGTGCTGTTGAACATGGGAACGATGGTTCCTATCTTGAGAAGGTCCTCGCGCAGTACGCCGCCTACCATGAATGACGATTTGGGGATGTCGAAGCGAAGCTGGGGATTCACGATGCCGTATCCCTCCTCGGGGCTGACCTCTATGCCGAATTTGTCCCCGGGCTCATGGCCTTCAAGGCCTTTCTCGAAGCCGGCGATCATCATATGGGTGCCGTGGATGTATTCCAGAGGCTGCCCCTCGGGGCTCTGGTCAATCACTTTTCCTTCCACTGTCAGGCAGTATGCTACTGCCACAACTTTGTTCTGTTCAATTATCATATCCTTTGTAATTTTGTTTTCATCTTGGGCGGCCCTATCCGCTGAAATCGACGGCGTCGAAGGCCAGGGTGGGCGTGAGTTTGGCGCGGCAGCGGCGGGCGTCCGAGCCGGCCGCGAGCAGACGCGACCACAAATCTACGATATTTCCGGTAATCAGCATTTCGCGCACCGGATGAACTATCTTTCCGTCCTTGAACCTATATCCTTGGATTGCATACGAAAAGTCTCCGGTCGCAGGATTGCTGTTCCCGCCGCAGAAATCCGTTATGTAAATGCCTTCGCCGAAGTATGCCATAATGTCATTCTTGTTGGCCGGCAGTGCCATCCCGGGAGGCGTGCCACCCTCGGCACCGTTAGAGGGAGGGGCCCAACCGGCAGGTTGGGAGGGATGCCGGCTCTGCCGGCACCGGTTCGGGGTGGCACTGCCGGCCAAAAACGGCAATATAACCGGCCTCGTGGCATCCTCGATGGTGGGGGCGATGCCGAGTTTATTCGCCATGTAGGTATTAACGAAATACTCCTGCACCACGCCATCCTTCACAATGTAGTGGTTGGATGTTGCCACACCTTCCGAATCGAACATCCTGCCGCAGGCCTCCCCGGGAATGCGCGGCATGTCCATTATGTCCAGCCCGGCAGGGAAAACCTGCTTACCGAGGGCATCTGTCAGGAAGGAATTTTTCTGCTGGATATTGAATGCGTTGAGGGCGTTCAGTATGGGATTCAGCACCTTCTGGGAGACCTCGCTGTCGATCACCGCACGGTACTTTCCGCTGCGGCAGCGGCGAGGGCCTATCTGCATGACTGCCTCTTCCAAGGCAGCAGGAGCCACTTTTTCGGGATGGAAATCCTTCAGCAGGGGAGCGGCTTCCCACCATCCGCCGCTGTATTTGCGGCCGCGGGAATCCTGAATCGTGAGTTCGGTGAAGAATTCGAAGGATGTTTCGGCGTGAAGTACTTCTGTGCCCTGGGTGTCCACCACGTAGTTCCAGTACTCCGAATCCGAATACTCTCCCTCCTCCGACACCAATTCCCAGCCTTTCTCCTGAACAATTTGTCCGGTGGCCGACGGGACGTGTTGCTCCGTCGAAGTTTTTTGAGTGAGCCTTGCGCGTGGCGGTAGCGAGACGGAACAACAACTCCCGGCGGCCCTACGCACGCTGTTTTCAAGAGCAAACGCTATACGCTGTTCCGGGGTGACCGAATTCCATTCCGGGTCGCAAATCCCCAACTCGTTGCCGCCAGCAGCATCCTTTGCCGTACGCTCCGGAGAAGGAAGGTCCCGGAAGGCATCCTCTGCAAGCATCCGGGTGGTCCCTACAGCCTTAAGGATGAACTCCCGAAGCGAATCACGGCCGAGTTTATTCGTAGAAAAAGTGCCGTAACGCCCATCAACGAACAGATTCAGGGTAATGCTGCGGTCCAGGCAACTGGTAATCTTGTCGACCTCGCCGTCCAGAGTGGAAACGATGTTCATGACATTCTTGCTGAGGCTTGCCCTGGCTTTGGAAGCACCGGCATGCAATGCCATCTGCAAACACTCGCGGGTCAGTATCTTTTCTTCAGTCTCCAGCATATCATTCTCCTCCAACTGTAAGGCTCTTCACCAGCACGCTGGGGATGCCGCAGCTCACAAGGGCGCTCTGCTCCTTGCCGCAGGTCCAGGTGCTGTCGTCTATCTTCAGATCCCCCGCCACTGCAACTATGTCCGCCAACGCCCGGGGGCCGTTTCCTACTATGTTTATATCCTTCACCGGCATGGTCAGGCATCCGTTTTCGATCAGGCGTCCGCTCTTGACATAGAAGGTGAAATCCCCCTCGCCGATCTTGACCTCACCGTTGGAGAACTGGTCCACGAAGATGCCCTTCTTCACGCTGGCTATCAGGTCTTCGCAGCTTCCGTCCCGCCCGCTTTCCATGTAGGTGCAGCGCATGCGGGGGATGGGATTGTAGCGGAAGGATTCCCTCCGGCCGTTTCCGGTGGGAGCCACGCCGTAGAATGCTGCGCTGATGCGGTCGTGTATGTGTACGGCGCCGCGATTGCCGGGGATGGTGGCATCGTCCAGGATGTTGATTCCCTTGGAAGCCACCCGCTTGCCCATCTTGTCTGCGAAGATGCTCTGCCCCTTGCGGTTGAAATCAGCCTCGAAAGCATGGCCCATCGCCTCGTGAAGCAGGATGCCGGATGCCCCCGCGGCCATCACCACGGGCATCTTTCCACCCTTCGGACGGCGCGCCTCGAAGCGCTCGTCCATGCCGGCTGTGACCTGGGTAGCGAGTTCTTCCAGCAGGGAATCCGTAATCATCTCCACGCCCATGCGAAAGCTCCGCGAAGCGTTGTTCATCTCGGTCTGGCTGCCGCGGACGAATATGACGGTGGCGGTGATGCTGCCAACCGGACGGGTGTCGGTGGTGATTTCTCCAAGGGAGTTGTACATCAGGATGTCGCTAACCTGCCAGGCAAGCATGGCTATAACTTTGTGCACGCTGCTGTCTTTGGCGCGGATTAGGTTTTCGAGTTTCCGAAGCACGGGGACGAATGTGGAGGCAGTGCTGGCGCGCCAGTCCTGCTGCTGGTCATAATATATGTGATGGCGCGTAAATGTTTGATTGTCAGCTGATTGCTGGAAATGCCTCTGACCTTGCGGCGTCAGAGGCGCCTCTGGTAATTGGCTGTATTTCAATTGTTTACGCGCCACAGCCCTTTCTGCTCCTGTCTGAGAGATTGCCGAGGCGCTGCGTGCGGCGGACAGCAGAGCTGAATAATCTGTGCTTTCTGCATAGCCGTAACCGGTTTTCTCGCCGCAAAGCACACGGATGCCGCATCCGTAGTCTATGTGGGAACCCCCGGCGCTGACCTCTCCGTCGCGAAGCATTAGTTCGGTATAGGAACTGTCTTCGAAAAACAGGTCGCACCAGTCCCCGCCACCGCGCAGCCCCTCAGCGATGAGGGCCTGCAACTGTTCCGGAGTCACGCCGAAGGTGTTCAGGTAATCACTGTTGCTCGTTTTCATCGGGATAAGCCAGGGAGTGAATAATGTCGAATTTCTCTTTATCCTTTATGTTGGCACATTCCGGATTGCCCTCGGCCACTATGGTGAAAGGGTCGGTGGAATTATCTATCAGGAGCCAGTGTTCGCAGATGGGGGCATAGGTCTCAAAAAAGTAGTTGAGACCCATGTAGTAGCGGCGCCGTATCACATGCTCAGGGATATTGTGCCCGCCGGCGGCCACGCGGTTCTTTACGCGCTGTATAGCCATCTCCGGGGATTTGAGCCAGAAATACAGTATGTTGATGGTGTAGCCCCTGGACTTGGCCTCGTTGATGATTCCCAGAAGCGAGCGCGTTGCCAGTGTGGTTTCCACGCAGAAGTCCAGATGGTTCTCCAGCAGATAATATATCTTCTGCAGCATGTAACGGCTGGCGGAGACCGATGCTTCGGAAGGGTTGAAGGGCGAGAGGCTCTTGGCGAATTCGTCTGAATTCACAAACTGGCTGCACTCCAGCATTTCTGGCAGGAGCGTGTAGGAAGCGGTGGTTTTTCCGGAGCCGTTGCATCCGGAGATGATATACATTTTAGGCATTCGTGTTCACTCCGTAGCCGAAGAGAGCGAAATCGCCCTTTGCGGGATCGTCCGGGAAAAGCTCCCGGAAGGAATCGGTTATGTCGCGGGCGGTGACTATGTCCTTTGAGCGGCGTTTAGTCAGCCCCAGCTCGGTGGCCTGGCGATACACATGCACGTCCAAGGGGATGACCAGCTCCCGCTTGTCGGAATTCTTCCAGAGGCCGAGATCCACGCGGCCGTCATCGCGTATCATCCAGCGGCGCAGCATCCATATCTTTTTGTTGGCAGCCTTGGGGTCGGCTTTCTGCCCGTAGATTTTTATGCGCATTTCATCTGCGGAAAGCGTTTCCATGGACTCGGCGGATGAATAGAAGGCTTTCAGGCGTTTGCATATGGCAGCGACCTCGCTCCATTTCACCGTGCGGTGTATGGAGGAGGAATCGCTCCGCCAGTCTCCGGCCATCACATAATCGAAGGGCCGCCACATCATCTCGTCGAAGAGGCGGCTGCAGTCCCGCACGATCATGGCCCTCCGCCCCCAGGCGAAATGCGCCGCGAAAACGGCCGCGATTTCAACGTCCTGAAGGCACGGGCGCCATTCTCCGCCATCGAAGCCCAGCACAGGCTGGATGGTGGTCATCATGCTGTGGAAACGCCGGGGGAACGCTATGGGATCCTCTTCGAAATACTTGGGATTGTTATAGCGTTCCGCCCAGAGCAGAAGTTTATCGGCAACAGCCTGGTCCATTATGCAGTAGCGGCTTCGAGTTTACGGAGCATCGAGAACATAACGAGCCCGGAAATAACGCAGAGTGCCATCAGCACGCTCCAGTTGACCCAGAGGGGCACGTTGTTCCAGAGCATGGAGGGGATGGAACTGAGGTAATTGCCCACGGCGGTGGCTGCGAACCACAGACCCATCATCAGGCCCTTGTACTTGGGAGGAGCTACCTTGCTCACGAAGGAGATGCCCATGGGGGAGAGCAGCAGCTCGGCGAAGGTGAGAACCAGATATGTGGAAATCAGATAGGTGGGCACCACGGGATCGGGGGAGACGCCGCCCACGGAAACGAGTTCCGAAGGTGCGGGCTGGCCCTTTGATGCTGCCAGCATGATAAGGTAGCCCAGTGCGGCTACGAACATTCCCAGACCTATCTTCTTGGGTGCGGAAGGCTCCTTGCCCTTAGAGGCCAGGGCGCCGAAAATGGCCATGGAAATAGGCGTGAGGGCGACCACGAAGAAGGGATTGAACTGCTGGAACTGCTGAGGCAGGATATGGATTTCGGGGGCCATGCCCTTGTAGAGGGTCCATGCGCCGGCCCAGAGTGCCAGGGTGACGATTCCGCTGATGGTCTTGCCGCGGGTGGTCTCCGACTGGAAGGTGGAGAAGAGCGTGTAGACAGAAACAGCAATCAGGGCGAGAGCCCAGATGTTGAACCCTATCTTGAGGGGGCCTTCGACAGAGGTCTGGGTGTAGTCGCGTGCGAAATAGGTGAGCGAAGATCCGTTCTGATGGAATGCCATCCAGAAGAAGATAACCACTGCGAACACCCAGATGAGGGCGACGATGCGGTCTTTGGTCTGCTTGGGGGTGAGTTCCTGCACGGGAGCACCTTCACCGGCCTTGGCCTGCTTGGCGTTCACATCCGCATGCTTGAACCAGCTGCGGCATCCCAGATAGATGGCTATGGAAACGATCAGCGATATGCAGGCGACTGCGAAGCCGAGGTTGTAGGCGGTGGAAAGGTTATTGATGTAGTACTGGCTGAATGCGCCGAGGTCCATGCCTGCAACGTTGGAGCCGGGCATGGCGGCCTTCAGGCCTTCCAGGATGGAGGGATCGGCCAGGGTGCCGCCCAGATATTGGTGAGCCAGGGCGGGGATGTCGGCCTTGTAGATGAGGCCTGCACTGGCAAGATGCCTGTTGGTGAGGGCGGTGGCGGCGGTAGGAGCGAACATGGCACCGATGTTGATGGCCATGTAGAAGAGGCTGAATGCGGAATCCCGCTTTGCGGAATACTTGGGATCGTCGTAGAGATTGCCCACCAGCACCTGCAGGTTGCCTTTGAACAGGCCGGTACCCACGGCGATCAGCAGCAGGGCGCCTATCATGAGGGCGAGGGCGAAGCCCTTGGCGGCGAAGGCATCGGTGGGGATGGCGAGGCAGAGGTATCCCGTGAACATGACGCAGACTCCGGTGATGACGCACTTGCCGAAACCGATCTTGTCGGCCAGCCAGCCTCCGATTACGGGCATGAAATAAACCGCTGCGAGGAAAATGGCATAGAACTGGCCCGCGGCTGCGGCGGAGAAGCCGAACTTGGCCTGCAGGAAGAGCAGGAAGATGGCCAGCATGGTGTAGTAGCCGAAGCGCTCGCCGGTGTTGGCGAGGGCGAGGGCGAACAGGCCTTTAGGTTGTCCTTTGAACATATCTTAAGCTTTAAAATGAATTCAAATTCTTACAAATATAATAAATAATGGGGATTTGCGCAGCGCTTTTTCCCGATTTTGGCTATATTTGTGAACTATGCAACAAGAGAAACGTTCCATAGGAGTCGTTCTGGTGGAAGGGCTGATGGGCCTGTTCGCCAGGCTGCCTCTCAGCTTCCACCTTGCCTTCGGCAGATTCGTCAGCTGGCTGCTGCGTGCGGTTTTCCGCTATCGCAGGGATGTGGTAATCACCAACCTGTCCCGCAGTTTTCCGGAATTGAAATATGGAGAGATACAGGAACTGGCAAAGAAATGCTACGGCCATCTGGGAAACATCATTGCCGAAGCTCTGTGGTTCGGCGGATGCAAGAATGCCCGGGGAAGGGAGCGCCTTAACGAGTCCCGTATCGTGCATATAGGCAACCCGGAAGTGTTCAACGAAGTGTACGAAAAGAGCACAAATGTGATGGTTCTCTCCAGCCATGCAGGCAACTGGGAGCTTCTGGGCGGATGGTTCAGCTACAACCACAATCCTGATGTGCCTCTCAGCTCCGGTCCGGAGGAGATAGGAGTCGTGTATCGCCGGCTCAAGAGCAAGCTCTGGGACCGCGTGATGGCCGACAACCGCTGCAATCCCATAAAGGATACCGGTTTCGACGGATATCTGGAGTCGCTGGAGGTTTTCCGCTTTGCCATAGCGCACCGCAGGCAGAAATTCATCTACATCTTCCCCACGGACCAGTATCCCTACCACATCGCCACCAAGCACAATGTGGGCAAGTTCCTCAATCAGGAAACGATGGCCATGACCGGCGGCGCGGCCCTTGCATGCAAGTTCGGCATGAGCGTGAACTATCTCCGCTGGATAGACGAGGGCCCGGGGCGTTACACCGTGGAGTTCGTTCCTCTTTGCGCCAACGCGGCGGACTACACGCCGGAAAAGATAATGGAAATGTATTACGCAGAGCTGGAGAAAGACATCCAGGCGCAGCCCTGGAACTATCTCTGGACTCACAAACGCTGGAAATGATATGAAAAAGACGATTCTTATAGCATTCGCAATGCTTTCATCGCTTCTGGGCCGGGCCCAGGGCAATGTGTCGTATTCGATGCCGCAGACCGTGCTGGTCTTCAATGTGGAGGCTCAGAGGGAGCAGTTCTACGCCGGGCCCTATGCCCAGTACGCGCAGAAGTACCTGGGGGTGAAGGCAGAGCTGCACGATCGTGTTTCCTACACCGTAACATCCGTTAAGATGGTGCCTGCAGTCGAGGCGGACCAGAGCCAGCGCTTTTCTTTTGTCATGAATTCGCAGAGCCATCCGCTCTTCCTCCAGCTTACCAGCCAGGGCCTGGTGTCCGGGCCGGCAGGAGCCTATACCTCCGACAAGGGCTGGAAGTACCCTGTGGGGAAGGGGACGGGATTCTCGGACAAAGGCATCCCCGCCAATCTCACCGAGCGCACCAACACCCTCTACGAGGCCGACAATCACGCTGTGCGCCAGCGTGTTATCGTGGAGAAGACCACGGAAGTGAAGGCTAAGGAAGTGGCCGACAAGATATTCGAGATCCGTGAGAACAAGTACAAGATACTCGTAGGCCAGACCGATGCCACGTACAGCGGCGAAGCCATGAAGGCCACTATAGACGCTTTGAGCAAGCTGGAACAGGATTATCTTACCCTGTTTATGGGATATAGCGAGTACGGCTCCCAGACAGCAAGTTTCGAGGTGATACCTGTGGCCCGCAAGAACCAGACATACATAGCATTCCGCCTGTCCGACGAGGAAGGCCTGGTGCCTGCGGACAACGTGTCCGGAAAACCTTTTTTCCTTCAGCTTAATGTCGAGGAGGTCTCTCCGGCTCCCGTAGTGGACAACAAGGCCAAGCCTGTCCAGGAAATCAAGTACCGTATCCCTGCAGTCTGCGGCTGCCGCCTTTCGGACGGGATGTCGACCCTCCTGCAGACCCGCGTGCCCGTCTATCAGCTGGGCATCGTGGCCAGTTACCCGATATACAAAACCAAATAAGCATAACACACTATGTCAACCATCAAAGATCTTAAACCCGCACTCGTCTGGAATAATTTCTACCAGCTGACCCGCTATCCCCGTCCTTCCAAGCATGAAGAGAAGGTGCGTGCCTTCCTCCTCAAATGGGGTAAGGAACATGGGGTGGAAACATTCGCGGACGCCACCGGAAACGTAATAATGAAAGTCCCCGCCACTCCCGGCTATGAGAATCGCAAGACCGTTATCCTCCAGGGCCACATGGACATGGTTCCCCAGAAGAACAACGACGTGAAGCACGATTTCCTCACCGATCCCATCGAAACCTGGATCGACGGTGAGTGGGTCAAGGCCAAGGGCACAACCCTGGGTGCCGACGACGGCATGGGTGTAGCTATGGCGATGGCCGTGGCGGAAAGCAAAGACCTCAAGCACGGCCCCATCGAAATCCTCATCACATACGATGAGGAAACCGGAATGACCGGTGCCAACAAGCTGGAGCCCGGTGTGCTTAAGGGAGATATCCTCATCAACCTCGACTCCGAAACCGAGGGCGAGCTCTATGTGGGCTGCGCCGGAGGAATGGACACCGAAGGCAGCGGGCGCTACACCAAGATTCGCCGTCCCAAGGGCTATGAGGCTTATTCACTGCAGGTTAAGGGTTGCCAGGGAGGTCATTCCGGAATGGATATCATCCTCTGCCGCGCCAACGCAAACCGCATCGCCGCGCGCCTGACCGACCTCATCCTCGCAAAGACCGACACCAAGCTGGTGGAGTTCACCGGCGGCAACATGCGCAACGCCATCCCCCGCGAGGCGGAAGTGCTGCTCTATGTCAAGAATCCCATGCAGGTGGCACGTCTCGTGCGCAAGACTGCACGCGAGATATTCGATGAGTTCGGGCACACCGATCCCGACATGAGCATCTCCCTCATACCTTCCGTTTTCAACAAGGGATATGTTAAGGAAGATGAGGCCTGCAAGCTGGTGGGAGCGGTTCTGGCCTGCCCGGACGGAGTGGAGCGTATGTCGCAGACCATGCCAGGCACCGTGGAGACATCCAACAACCTGGCAATCGTGAAGATAGCCGGCGGAAAGGTTTCCATAGTAACCCTGATGCGCAGCTTCATCGACAGCGCCAAGCTGGCCCTTTCCCGCAAGATTTCAGCCGTGCTGGGCAATGCCGGCATAAAGACGCGCTTCGTTGGCGGCTATTCCGGATGGGCTCCGGACGACAAGAGCGTGATCCTGCATGTGATGAAGCAGTCCTACAAGAAGCTTTACGGCAAGGAGCCGGAAGTGATGGCCATTCACGCCGGCCTGGAATGCGGAATCATAGGCGGCATCTATCCCGGCCTCGACATGATTTCCTGCGGGCCTACCCTCAAGAGCCCCCATTCCCCGGATGAACGCTGCTACATTCCTTCCGTGCAGAAGGCTTGGGACTTCCTCGTCGAGGTTTTGAAAGACATCCCGGAAAAATAGCAATGCATAGACACTGAAACTGGATTGTTAGTTAAGTGTTGATAACTTTTCAAGAGGAGGCACCCGAAGTGTCTCCTCTTTTAGTAACTTTGTTACCGGAAAAAGGCAAAAAATGAGGTTCGGGTTGTTGTTGCAACTCGGCATTTTTAGCCCCCGACGTGATTGACCCCATATAATAAAACCTTGTAACCTATTGATTCTATGGACGTTAGGAAAACAAATGGAACCATCGAAGAGTTCGATCTTGAGAAGCTGAAGAAAGGTATTCGCCAAACATACAAGTCCACCGGCCAGCGTTGCCCGGAGGAGGTGGTGGTGTCCATTACCGACAACCTTTATATTTATAACAACATGACCAGTCAGGAGATCCGCCGCCAGGTGGTCGACTCCCTGATGTCAATCAATAAGAAAGCCGCTCTGGAGTATATCCAGAAGTTCGATGACGGCAAGGACCTCCGTAAGAAGCGCGACTTCATCAAGGACTATATCAAGGCCTCCAATGCTGCAACGGGCTCCAAGTTCGATGCCAACGCCAATGTTACCCGCAAGAACATCGTGACGCTGGGAACCGAGCTCTACAAGGAGAATAATATCAAGCAGAACCGCTACATCATGCAGGACAAGATCAAGAACCTGTATGGGCCTGAACTGGCGGATCAGTACATCAAGGACCTGGAGTCCCACGTGCTCTACAAGCACGATGAGAGCGGCACTCCCGGTTATCCTTACTGCGTGGCTATCACCATGTACCCCTTCCTTGTTAGCGGCCTGCGTGAGCTGGGCGGCGTGTCTATCGCACCTACCGACCTGAAGAGCTTCTGCGGAGAGTTCATCAATCTCGTCTACTCCATCTCCTCACAGTTCATGGGCGCGGTGGCTACCCCCGAATTCCTCATGTATCTGGACTATTTCATCCGCAAGGATTATGGCGACAATTATCTTGAGAGGCTGGATGAGGTGGTGGAGAACAACGCCAAGCAGCGCACCCTCACCAAGGTTATCGATAACTGCTTCCAGCAGGTAGTCCACTCCATGAACATGCCCGCAGGCAACCGCGGCTACCAGACCGTGTTCTGGAATATAGGATACTTCGACAAGCCTTATTTCGAAGGCGTGTTCGGCGATTTCCGCTTCCCGGACGGCACAGCCCCGAAGTGGGAGACTCTCAACTGGCTTCAGAAGCATTTCATGAACTGGTTCAACGAGGAGCGCAATCATTACATCCTGACCTTCCCGGTCGAGACCATGGCCCTGCTCACCGACGGTGGCGACGACTATGCCGACAAGGAATATGCGGATTTTACCGCGGAGATGTGGGCAAAGGGGCACAGCTTCTTCTGCTACATTTCCAACAGTCCGGACAGCCTTTCCAGCTGCTGCCGTCTGCGTAACGAAATCCAGAAGGATGACGACGCGCACAACCACACCACCCACCAGTACTCCATGGGCACCGCTTCCGTGGCTACCGGCAGCAAGTCGGTCATGACCATCAACCTGAACCGTCTTATCCAGGATGCCGCGCGCGATTACTTCAAGAGGGAGAAGCGTGTCGACCTCGAGCCCGGCAAGCCGCTCGAGCAGGGCAACTACGACAAGAAAGCCCTCTACAAGTACATCAGCGATGCGATTACCGAGGAAACCGAGCGCGTTCACAAGTACCAGATCGCTTTCAACGAGATTATTAAGGACTTCCTGAAGGCCGATATGCTCGACGTCTACAAGGCCGGCTTCATCGACATGCGCAAGCAGTACCTCACCGTGGGTGTGAACGGCCTCACCGACGCCGCAGAGTTTCTCGGGCTGGAGATCTCCCCGAACGATGAGTACAAGGACTTCGTGAACAATCTCCTGGAGACCATCAACAAGGCCAACCGCAAGGACAGGACCAAGGATGCGATGTTCAACACCGAGTTCGTGCCCGGCGAGAACCTTTCCGGCAAAAACTACAACTGGGACCGCAAGGACGGCTATTTTGTCTCTCCCAAGCACAACATGTATTCCTCCTATTTCTACAATCCTGAGGATGACAAACTGAGCATGATAGACAAGTTCAAGCTCCATGGCGAGGAATATGTGAAGTATCTGGATGGCGGCAGCGCCCTCCACATGAACATTGCCGAGCACCTCAGCAAGGATCAGTACAGGCAGCTGCTTAACACAGCCGCCCACTACGGCACCAACTACTTCACCTTCAACTGCCGCAATACAGTCTGCAACGACTGCGGTTACATCAGCAAGGACACCCTTACCGTGTGCCCCAAGTGCGGCAGCAAGAATCTGGACTACCTGACCCGCGTCATCGGTTATCTGAAGAGGATATCTTCCTTCAGTGAGATGCGTCAGGAGGAGGCATACCACAGGTTCTATAACGAGAAGTGATCAAATACGTTCCTCAGATGACATCCGTGGTCCTGGAGGAGATTCCGGACCGTGTTTCCCTGGCAGTCGATATCAGCAACTGCCGGGGAAATTGCGTAGGATGCCATTCTCCATTCCTGAAATTGGATATTGGTGAGGATCTTACCCCTGCAATCGTCGACCATCTGATTGCGGACAACTTTGGAGTGAACTGCTTCCTTTTTCTGGGGGAGGGGCGTGATCCGGAGGCTCTTCTGGCCCTGGCCGCCCACATCCGTGCGGAGCATCCGGCAATGGAAATTGCCCTGTATTCCGGCCGCGAAGAGGTCGAGCCGGAATTCTGGGATGCCTTCGATTACGTGAAGCTGGGCCCATACCGCCCGGAGTGCGGTCCGCTGAACGAACGCACTACCAACCAGCGGCTGTATCACGTCCGTGCGTTGCCTGTCCGCGAACCTTCGCCCGGCATCCCTGCTTCCGCCGAAGACATTACGTACAGATTCTGGCATAAGGGGATTGATCCTCTGGCCTGACGCCTCTCGCTGCCACTTTTTGATTCTCGAACCACCCATTAGTTGCTCCAAAAAGTCAAAAATGTACAAGGTGGAACCAGATGTGGGGGACCTTGTACGCATTTTGTTGTTCCAGCTATGGTTTTTGTACATGGTCCCGGCCATGGAGTTCCACCTACCCCATCGCCCTGGCTACTTGCGGAATACTTGTTTTCATTGTTCGGAAAACATAGGGGAGTAGCCGGGCTTTTTTCGATTCTGGAAGATCCCTGGCATTGGAAGAATACCATCTTTCCGATAAGTCGTTCAATTCTTTCAGGAATTCAGAATCTGTTTTCATCTTTCTTGGGGAAACAACAAGCTTTTGATTCATTTCCGATATGTTTACAATCCCAATGCATTTATAGAAAAAAGACTGATCCCCATTAAAAGAGTCTTCCAGATATTTGGAATCACAGAAACTATCGGGCTCTAACTCGTTGTCGGAATTGAGCTCCCAGGTAGTGTCTGACAGGTCGTCTCCAGTGTGCATGATTGCCCTCCACTCTCTAAAAGTCATTTCAGATACCTTGTGCCTGGCATTACTCGGACTTCCTTTTCTAAAGCAGGCTCTGAAACCAGTCCATTTGTAGTCAAACAGACTGTCAGCACCATTATCATATGCATTTCGCGGGACATAAGCAAGCGCATTCCGAAGATACCATTCGGTGTCCAGAATCTGGACATTTACCGTAGTATCTTTAAGAGATTTAGCTTCACCGTATTTTTTACGAAACAACATAGAATATGTTCTTTTCACCTCTTTCGCAAATGCATCGGCATCTTCATAAATTTTTGCCAACACTGCAACATGAGCATGATTCGATACTACGGCGTAAATGATAATGATAACATTCTTTCTTCGGGCACATACGGCCAGTGTTTTGACCAAAATGTCACAGTCTTCCTCATCCCTGCATATAATGTTTTTCTCCAGCCCCTCAAAACTGACGTGATAAGGGAACACCATGCAGATGTTCCCTTTGGGCATTTTTCTTGAAACCGGTCGAACAAAGGCCATCATTTAATGGTTTTGGGCCCGAACAATTTGAACATTGATGTGTCGCCAAATGTGATCGGCCTCTGTTTTGCTCCGTGATAATCATCATATTGTTTTTTTAAGGAGTTGTAGAACTTCTCTGTTTGCGGGATGTAATCAAACATCATGGTGGACCAGAATTCTTCTGCCTGCGCATAGGGTTCTGCACAGGCAGATACCTCTGCCATACTCAGCACACGGATAATCTTGCTCAAGTTATGGTTTTTCTCTCCCCAAATCTTCTTGATAATTGTGGATGTCAGTTCTTTCAGGAATGAATCGAATCTTTTGGGATTCTTTAGATTCAACCTTCGTTTGATTGTTTTTTCATCGCAACATTTGATTGCGAGTGTGTTGTCATCGTTCAGGATAACTTCCAATAATTGATTCATGATATGTAAATTTTAGTTACATCACACCCCGGAAGGGATGCTATGCATGGTTAATAAAAATGGCCAAACGAGGTTGCAAATATGCCGTGAAGGGTTTCAGATACCCGACCAGAGTGGTCTGCAGAGGTTGCTATGCATGATTGCCGGCAGCAATGCAATTATTTTGCTTGCAAGATAGTCAGAAATTGGTCTATTTCCAAGAAAAATGTACAAGGTGGAACCAGATGTGGGGGACCTTGTACGCATTTTGTTGTTCCAGCTATGGTTTTTGTACATGGTCCCGGCCATGGAGTTCCACCTACCTTGTACGCTGAAGAAGGTTATGGACTGGAAAAAGGCACAGCGCAATGGAGTCAGGTAGCAATATGAAAATAATTGCTATATTTGCGGAGTTAACACTCTAACAATTAAACAGATGAGAAAATTTTTCAGCATTCTGGCCGTCGCTCTTGCATTTGTGGCCGCCTTCTCTTCCTGCAAGAAAGAAGAGGATGAAGTTTCCAACACCATGACCGTCAGGGGGCAGACTTACAAGATTGTTCATGCTATCTGCGCCAATATGCAGGGTTTCTGCCATGTTGATGTCGATACTGAAGGTGGTGTCCTTCACGGCTATGGCGGATTCGAATCCAGCATGATTGGAAAGACTACCGACCTGAAAGGCGATTTCTTCCTTTCTTTCAATCCCCAGCAGGGCCCTTCCATCGACCCTGTTATCAAGAGCGGAACCTGCAAGATCACCGAAGTGAGCGGCGGGCTCAATTTGATAGTCGATGCCGTTGAGCAAGGCGGAGATAAATTCAAAATGAGCGTTTTCCTCAAAGATATGGGTGAGAATTTTTAGGATTTTATAGAAATTCTTTCTATATTTGCAGCCCTTTTGGAAAGTTCCATAAGGGCTTTATTTATAACTAATTAATTATCAAAATGTTAAAACAGTACGAAACCGTTTTCATTGCAACTCCCGTTTTGTCTGACGCCCAGATGAAGGAAGCGGTTGCCAAGTACACCGGCTTCATCACAAGCAATGGTGGAGAAATCGTGTACGAAGAAGACTGGGGCCTCAAGCAGCTGGCATATCCTATCCAGCACAAGACCTCCGGCTTCTACTATCTGATCGAGTTCAAGGCTGATCCTGAATTCGTCGCAAATCTTGAAATCCAGTACAAGCGTGACGAGCGTATCCTTCGCTTCCTCACCGTGGCTCTCGACAAAGATGCAGTTGCATACGCCGAGCACCGCCGCGAGATGAAGGCAGCTAAGAAGAACGCCCCTGCAGAGGCTCCCGTCGAGGAAACTCCCGTGGCAGAGGTGGAAGAAGTCACCGAGTACGATGTTGAACCCGTAGATTCCAAGGAGGAATAAACCATGGCACAGAACGATAATGTCCGCTATCTGAACCCTCCTACCGTAGAGGTTCGCAAGAAGAAATACTGCCGTTTCAAAAAGGCTGGTATCAAGTATGTTGATTACAAGGATCCTGAGTTCCTGAAGAAGTTCCTCAATGAGCAGGGTAAGATTCTTCCCCGCCGCATCACCGGTACTTCCCTCAAGTTCCAGCGCAAGGTTGCCCAGGCCGTCAAGCGCGCCCGCAGCCTCGCCCTGCTTCCTTATGTTACTGACCTCCTTAAATAATCCTGCCCTATGAAGATCATCCTCAAGAAAGAAGTCGTAGGTCTCGGAGAGGCCGGAGAACTCGTGGAAGTGAAGAGCGGATACGCTCTCAACTATTTGATCCCTCAGGGATTCGCAGTGCTCGGAACCAAGTCTGCCATCAAGCAGTACGAGGAGACCCAGCGCCAGCGCGCCCACAAGGAAGCCAAGCTTGTCGCAGATGCAGAGGCCAAGGCCGCCAAGATCGCAGCCACCCCTGTTAAGATCACCGTCAAGGTTGCCGAGAGCGGTAAGCTCTACGGAGCAGTTACCGCCGCTATGGTGGCTGAGGCCATCACCGCAGCCGGTGTCGAGGTCGACAAGAAGGATGTCACCATTCCTGAAATCAAGGAAGTCGGCACATTCGAAGGCAAAGTCAAGGTTTACAAGAAGGTCGTTGCAGACATCAACGTAGAAGTTGTTGCCGAAAGCGCAGAGTAAACAAATTGACAGAACAAAAAAATCCGGCCATCCGGCCGGATTTTTTATTTCTTATTCTTGTAGAGGAAGCGCCTGATCTTCTGGGTGGCATTCTTCTCGAAAGGCTCCTTCATCGCATCCACCTCACTCACCTGGGAATTCTTTCCAAGCAACTTGTTGATGCGCTCCATGAGCGCCTTCTGGCGGGATTTCAGCTCTTCATAGAACCTCTCTTCACCCTCCAGGTTCCAGTCCAGAACATTGTCTTCGAACTTCACGAGGGCGACTAGCTTTCCGTCGCGCTCCACGACCAGACTCTCCGAAACACCCTCCTCGTTGTTGATGACCAGTTCGATCTCTTCGGGGTAGATGTTCTCGCCAGAGGGCCCCAGGATGGTATTGTTCAGACGGCCCTTGATGTAGTAGTTGCCGTATTTGTCGGTGGTGGCCACATCATTGGTGTGGAACCAGCCATGGTCGTCTATAACCTGCAGGGTGCGCTCGGGATCCTTGTAATATCCCAACATCACGTTATCTCCGCGGCACACGATTTCACCTTCTCCGGTCTCGGGATTCACGTTGTCCAGCTTGACTTCTACTTTATACGAAGGAATGCCGATGGAGCCCACTGCGGTACGGCCAACCATTGCATTGCACACCAGGGGTGCGCATTCGGTGAGGCCGTAGCCTATGGCATAGGGGAAATGGCACTTCTTGAGGAAAGCCTCCACGGTGGGATCGAGCTTGCTGCCTCCGACTCCGAAGAAGTGCAGTTTTCCTCCGAAGCTCTTGTAGAGCCTGCCTCCGACCAGCCGGTAGAACAGCCAGGGGAGGGATTTCTGCATCCAGCGCAGCGTGCGGCTTTTCTGCACGGTGGGAAGTATGCTCTTGCGGTAGACTTTCTCTATAATCAGGGGCACTGCGCACATGACCGTGGGCCGCACCTTTTTCATTGCGGGCATCAGCACGCTGGGAGATGCGGGCTTGCTGAGATAGTATACGCATGCGCCTGCATAAATAGGGTAGAGGCAGCCGATGACCATCTCGTAAGCATGGGCCATGGGCAGGATGGACATGAAACGGTCTTTCTTGTCGCAGCGCTCAGCCTTGTGGGATGCCATGATGTTCTGGCAGAGATTCCGGTGGCTGAGCATGACCCCCTTGGCTTTGCCGGTGGTGCCGGAAGTATAGATTATGGTGGCCAGCTCATCGGCGGAAGGGGTTCGCACCCATCCGTCGCACTGGAAGGCCTCCTTGTCTTTCTTGATGATCTCGAAGCTCTCGATGTCGATAACCAGGGTCATCTTGTCTATGATATCCTGGCTGAGCTTGGGGAGCAGCCTCTGGGACACATACACTACCTTTGTTTCGGAGTGGGTGAGTATGTTGGTGATTTCGTTCTCGGAGCTGTCCGGCAGGATGGGGATGGCCACGCGCCCGAATGCGGTGGCTGTGAAGAATGCGACCGTCCAGTTGGGCATGTTCTGCGAGAGGATGGCCACTTTGTCGCCTGCGCTGATGCCGAAGCGCGACAGCCTCTGGGATTCGCGGTCGCAGACATCGCGGAAACGGGAATAAGTATAGCGGTCGCCGCCTTCCACATATTGGCTCAGGGTGCGCTTCGAGTAATGCTCGGTGGAATTCTCGAACAGTTCGCGAAGTGTCTGGGGATAATGGTCCCGGTAGGCCCTGAAGAGCCTTTTCGGATTCAGGCGAACGAAGGTGTTGCGTATCCTGTAAGGGTGTTTGTGCTTTTTCATAGTTCTTGGCCGGTGGTGTATTTTTCTTTATGCTTTCCTGTGAGATGCAGGCTTTCGTAATGCTTCTGCACCATTTCGAGGTCCGCGGCGGTGTCGCCGCTCAAGGTGAGTTTCTCGCCGCAGCCGATGCGCCTGGTGCCCCAGTCGAAGAATCCGGCATAGACTGGAACTCCGGTGGCATATGCAATTCTGAGGGCGCCTGTTTTCCAGCGTTTCACCGGCTTGCGTGTGCCTTCGGGGGCTATGGCTAGCTTGAACACTTCATCCTTGTCCATGTGTTCGATGAGGCTGCGTACCAGGTTGCCGGCGTTGCTGCGGTCCACCGGGATGCATCCGCAGGCGCGAAGTATAGGCCCCAGGGGCCAGAAGAAAAGTTCTTTTTTTATCATCACGTGGGCCACCTCGCCGAAGGAAGTGTAGAAGAGGTAAGAAACCACAAAATCCCAGAAGGATGTGTGGGGCGCCCCCAGTACAATAACCTTCTTTTCGGGCATGGGGCCGCCCACGGCAGTCCATCCCATACGGCGAAGGAGCCATCCGCAGAAGCGGGCCCATCCTTTGCTGTATGAGGTTTTGTTCTTCATTATGAGATGTCTACGTCTTCGAGTTCCTTCTCGCTCTTCAGATTCTGGCGGAGCCAGTTCTGGCGCTCTATGGTATTGTCGCCCATGTAGAACTCCATGATTTCTGCGATGGATTCCTCATCGGCCAGGCGCACAGGGTCGAGGTGCATGTCTTCGCCGATGAAATCCGCGAATTCGTCGGAAGAAATCTCTCCGAGGCCCTTGAAGCGGGTGATCTCCACTTTGGTCTTGAGCTCAGCTATGGCCTGCTCTTTCTCTTCGATCGAGTAGCAGTAGCGGTTGGCCGTCTTGTTGCGGACTCGGAAGAGGGGAGTCTGAAGGATGTGCACATGCCCGCGGCGGATGAGGTCCGGGTAGTACTTCATGAAGAAGGTGCACACCAGCATGCGTATGTGCATGCCGTCGTTATCGGCATCGGTTGCCACTATGATATTGTTATAGCGGAGATTCTCAAGGTCGTCCTCCACGCCGAGGGCGGAAATCAGGAGGTTGAGCTCCTCGTTCTCGGCCACCTTCTTGCGGCTTTCCTTGAAGGAGTTGATGGGCTTTCCGCGAAGGCTGAACACCGCCTGGTAGTTTGCATTGCGGGCCTTGGTGATGGTTCCGCTTGCGGAGTCTCCCTCGGTGATGAAGATGCTGCTGCGCTCTATGTCTTCCTGGGTCTTTTCGGTGACTTTGTCGTTGTAGTGGAAGCGGCAGTCGCGCAGTTTCTTGTTGTAGACGTTGGCTTTCTTGTTGCGCTCGCGGGTCTTTTTCTGGATGCCGGAAATCTCTTCGCGCTCGCGCTGCGAATCCTTAATCTTGTCCTCTATTACGGGAACGATCTCCTTGTGGATGCGGAGGTAATTGTCCAACTCGGTGGCCACGAAGGAGTTCACGTAGCTGCGGATGGTGGGGCCGGTGTCCAGCTTGAGCACGCCGTGCTCGTCATGGGTCTGCTTCTCCCACATGTAGTTGGACCCGAGTTTGGTCTTGGTCTGGCCTTCAAAGTTCGGCTCCTGGATCTGTATGGAAATGGCTCCCACGACTCCCTGACGGCAGTCTTCCGGGGCATAATTCTTCTTGAAGAAGTCCTTCAGGGTCTTGGCTATGGCCTCGCGGTAGGCCGCGAGATGGGTGCCTCCGTCGCGGGTGTTCTGCCCGTTCACGAAGGAAGAGATGTTCTCGCCGTAATCCCGCCCGTGGCTGAGCACTATCTCGATATCCTCTCCTTCCAGGTGGATGGGAGGGTAGAGGGGCTCCTCGGAAAGGTTCTCGTTCACGAGGTCCAGCAGGCCGTTTTCGCTCTTGTACGGTGTGCCGTTGAGCACGAGGGTGAGCCCCTTCTTGAGGTAGGAGTAGTTCTTCACCATCGTCTCCACGTAATCCAGGTTGTATGCGAACTTGCCGAACATCATGGGGTCCGGGAAGAAAGTCACCAGCGTGCCGTTCTTTTCCTTGGGAGATTCGGCCTTGCCGCTGTCCTTGAGTTCACCGCGTTCGAAACGGGCCCAGGAGGACTCGCCGTCGCGGTATGAGCATACGTAGAATGACTCCGAGAGGGCGTTCACCGCCTTGGTGCCCACGCCGTTGAGGCCCACGCTTTTCTTGAAGACCTTGTCGTCGAACTTGCCGCCCGTGTTTAGGATGCTCACGGCCTTCACCACGGAATCCAGCGGGATGCCGCGGCCGAAGTCGCGCACGGTAACGCGGTTGTCTTCGGAAATGTCTACCTGTATCTGTTTTCCGAAGCCCATCGCATACTCGTCCACCGAGTTGTCGATGATTTCCTTCAGGAGCACATAGATGCCGTCCCCGGGGTTATTGCCGTTGCCGAGGCGCCCGATATACATGCCAGGGCGCATCCGGACGTGCTGAACGCCTTCCAGGGTGCGTATGTTGTCGTCTGTGTAGTTTGTCGTGTTCGCAGTCATAACCTACAAAGATAACAAGAAAAACCCTATTTCACAACGCCCCGGAGGTGCAAAATCACAGGTTTTCTGATATCCGAAAGATACACGGTCACAGTCTTGTCGAAGGGGAAGGGGCCGTCCTCGTTTGCATAGGTGACCTCGATGGTGCCTTTCTGCCCTTTTTCAAGGCTGGAGCGGGTCCATTTTACGTTCGTGCATCCGCAGGAAGTGATTGCGGAAAGTATCGTGAGGGGCTCGTCTCCGGTATTGGTGACGGTAAACACGCAGTGCTGCGCGCCGTCGGATTGGGAGATGGTGCCGAAGTCGTGCACGGTGCGGTCGAACTCCGCCCGTCCGCCTATGAGGACACTTAAGAGAATCAATAAAATTTTCATATTGCAAATGTAATACAAAAACCTTACCTTTGCGACCGAGATACAAAACTAAAACAAAAGATATGGCTTACAAAATTTCACCTGACAGTTGCGTTGCTTGTGGAACCTGCATGGGCGAATGCCCTACCGGCGCTATCCACGAAGGAGATGTATACTCCATCGATCCCGATGTGTGCATCAGCTGCGGCACTTGCGCCGGAGCTTGCCCCATGGGAGCAATTTCCGAGGAGTAAGATACTTCTACGCAACGACTACACGGACTCCGGTCTTCTCGATGGCCTTGCGGGCTTCATCGGAAATGCCGGAGTCTGTTATCAGTATGTTCAGGTCTTCGCAGCCGCAGATGCGTCCGAAGCCTTTGTATCCAATCTTGGATGAATCCGCCAGCACGATTACCGTGCTCGATATCTTCGTCATCTGATTCAGCAGTTCCGCCTCTTCCATGGTGGCGCAGGTGACGCCGAATTCAGGGTCTATCCCGTCAACGCCGAAGAACATCTTGCTGCAGTGCAGGTTCTTAAGCTGGTTCTTGGTTTCGGAACCTATCACGCACAGGGAATTGCCGTAGAGTATGCCTCCGAGCTGCATCACCGAAACGCCGGACATGTCGCCCAGGGCCATGGAAACATTCACGGCCGGAGTCACCACGTTCAGGCGCCCCTTGGGCTTGAGCAGTTCCGCCATAACCTCGAGGGTGGAACCGGCCCCCATTATGATGGAGTCGTTCTCCTGGAGCATCGAAATGGCCTTCGCGGCGATTTTCTGCTTTTTCTTGAAATTGATGAGCTTCTTGGTGTTGAGACTGATGTCCATGACCTGCGCGGTGGTGGGCAGTGCGCTGCCGTATGCACGGTAGAGCAGCCCCTGGCCCTCGAGGTAGGTGAGGTCCTTGCGAATGGTCGTCTGCGTCACCTGCAGGGCGTCTGCCAGGTCGGCCACCCGCACGAATCCGTTCTGGAAAATGTTGTCGAGTATGAATTTACGGCGTTCTGCAATGCTGGTCATAGTTATTCAGTTTTAGCGACTCTAATATAACGATTAATTTCGTTTGCGCAAAATTTTGTAGAGAAAACGAAACAAAACGAAACAAAAACTTGCGCAAAATGTTTGCAGAGCGGAATTATTTAATTATATTTGAGCCATAAAATAGTAACCAATTTTTTTAATATGCGAAGTAAAACTTTCAAGATGATTGTTGCAGCGGCCCTGCTGTTCTTAGGCGCGGCTGCTGCATTCGCCCAGAACCGCACGCTCAAGGTGCAGGGTGTCGTCTCCGATGCCAAGGGAGAGACGCTCATCGGGGCAATGGTCTATGTGCAAGGCACTTCCAACGGTGCCATGACCGATGCCTCGGGCCGCTACACCATCTCCGGCGTGCAGCCTAATGCCACCCTGGTGGCCAGCCTCATGGGCTACGAAGAACAGACCACCAAGGTTGATGGCCGCACTGCCATCGACTTCGTGCTCAAAGAAGATGCGATGGTGCTGGAAGAAGCGGTCGCAATCGGATACGGCAGCCAGCGCAAGGTGACGCTGACCGGCTCCGTGACCACTACCTCCGGCGACGCCCTCGTAAAGAACTCTTCAGTGAATCTTTCCCAGGGTCTGGCAGGCCGTGTGTCCGGCGTTATCGTGAACAACCGTTCCGGTGAGCCCGGCCGCGACGATGCCGTCATGTACATCCGCGGGCGTTCCACCCTCGGCAACAACAGCCCTCTCATCATCATCGACGGCGTTCCCGGCCGTGGAGATGAGTTCTCCCGTCTCACGGGTGAGGAAATCGAGAGCGTGAACGTGCTGAAGGATGCCTCCGCAGCCATCTACGGTGCCCGTTCGGCTAACGGTGTCATTCTCGTTACCACCAAGCGCGGCCGCACCGACGGAAGGCCTACCGTGACCTTCACCTACGACCGTGGCTGGCAGACTCCTACCCGCCTGCTGAAGATGGCGGACGCCGTGACCTTTGCAGAGGCATACAACCGTGCCCGTGCAATCACCGGTGCATCTGCAATCTACACCCAGGAGCAGATTCAGCACTACAAGGACGGAGACGACCTTATCATGTATCCTAACACGGACTGGTTCAAGGCCATCATCAAGGATTACTCCTCCCAGCACAAATACGGCGTGAGCCTCCAGGGCGGTGCCGGCAGGGTGAGTTACTTCCTGCAGTTCAACGGCCAGTATCAGGATGGTATCTACGTGAAGTCCGCAACCAACTACAACCAGTACAACGTCCGCTCCAACATCGACATCCAGGTTACCGACGACTTCAAGCTCGGCCTGGACCTCAATGTCCGTCAGCAGCATAAGAACTACTCGGCTTACCCTTCGGACAGCTACGGTATCTTCTACATCACCACCCGCCGTTATGCATCCAGCGCTCCTTATTATCCCAACGGATATCTGCGCAGCGGATCCAACCCGGCTGCTCTGGTGCAGGATCTGACAGGTTACGACAAAACTACCTACAATACCATCAGCACCACTTTCCGCGGCAACTACGATCTGCATGCCATCACCAAGGGCCTGTCCGTGAATGCCGTGTTTGCATACGACGTGCACAACAACTTCCATAAGAACTGGTCCAAGAACTGGCCCTGCTACTCCTACGACGAGATCACCGAGATCTATCAGGAAAGGGACTCCGGCGTGTTCACGACTCCTACCCTCAACGAGAGCCAGAACAACTACCACACCGTCACCCTGAACGCCAATATCAACTACGACCGTGAGTTCGATGGAGGCCACCATGTGACCGCTCTCGCCGGTATCGAGCAGAGCAACTACCGCAGGGACTATTTCAGCGGCGCTATCGAAAAGTATGACTCCGATATCCTGGACGAGTTCTTTGCCGGCAACGCCGACAAGTCTTACTACAAGATCAACGGTTATGCTTCCGAAACCGCTAGGCGTTCGTTCTTCGGCCGTATCGGTTACGACTATAAGAGCAAATACCTCTTCCAGGCCCTCGTTCGCTGGGATGGTTCCGAGAACTTCCCGAAGGAGCATCGCTGGGGCGTATTCCCCGGAGCATCCGTGGGCTGGCGCCTTTCCGAGGAGCCTTTCATCAAGGACAACTATCCCTGGATAACCAACCTCAAGATCCGTGCATCCTACGGTGAGCAGGGTAACGACCAGGTGTCCGCATTCCAGTATCTGTCCACCTACGAGTACACCACCAGCACATCCTACCGCGCCCTCTATGGCAGCAAGGAAGTCAACTACATCGTTCCCGACGGTGTTCCCAACCCGAACATCACCTGGGAGGTGGCGAGGACATGGAACCTCGGTCTGGACGGTTCGCTCTGGAACGGCCTGCTCGGATGGGAATTCGAGGTCTTCAAGACCCGCCGTTCCAACATCCTCTGCACCCGTAACGCCTCCATTCCTTATTATACCGGTCTGACCACCAACCTCCCGGACGAGAACATCGGTATCGTTTCCAACAAGGGTTTCGAGATCCAGATCAACCACGAGAACAAGGTTGGGCAGCTCCGCTACCATGTGACCAGCAACTTCATGTTCGCAAAGAACACCATCGAGTATATGGATGAGACCCCTTACGATGAGGCTCACCAGTACATGAACCGCACCGGTCACCCCATGGGCGCTTCGCTGATCTATCAGGTTGAAGGCATCAACAGGAGTTTCGACGACATTGCCAACCACACCCAGATGGCTGGTGCCGGCCTCGGAGACTTCTACTTCAAGGATCTTGACGGCAACGGTGTCATCGACTCTCAGGACCGTCTCCGCTGCGACCTTACCGCAGTTCCCCAGATAGTCTTCGGTGTAAACGGAGACCTGCAGTGGAAGAACTGGGATCTCTCCCTGCTCCTCCAGGGCCAGGCCCGCGCACGCTACTACTATGCTCCTCTGACCGACCCGGTCTCCGGTAACATCGAGTACGATGCGGCAGTGAATGCATGGTACTGCACCATAGAGAAGGATGCCAATGGCAACAGTATTGTAGTTGAAGGCAATCCCGGAACCAACCATCCCCGTATCGCTTCCAACATCGGTAACGGCGGTGTGTACCGTTCCTCCTACTACTATCGCAATGCTGCGTTCCTCCGTCTGAAGAACCTGGAAATCGGTTACTCCATCCCCGGCCGCGTGTTCGGCCATCAGGTGGGTATCAAGAATATCCGCGTCTACGGCGCAGGCTACAACCTCCTCACCTTCTCCGAGCTCAAGACTATCGACCCTGAGACCAGTGACGAAGGCTACCAGACCTATCCTCAGGTCAAGATCTTCAACGTCGGTGTCAAAGTAACCTTCTAATCGGAACCAGATATGAAAAAGATACTTTACATACTTGCATCTGTGGCGCTGCTTGCTGCCTGCAACAGCGATTTCCTGGACAAGAAACCCCTCGACAAACTCTCCGAAGAGGCCGTTTTCAATAGCGACGCTCTCGCTGAATCGTTCATGAACGCTATCTATACCGTTCTTCCCGACCCCTTCACCGAGGGTAATATCGGGTGCATCTCGGATGAAGGCTTCTTCCGTTACGGAGGAACTTCCACCCGTTACATCGCAGACGGCTCCATGACCCCTAGTACCATTATCCCTCAGGATGACGGCGGCCCGGCCCATAACACCCGTACCACCTACCTGAACATCTGGAACAGGGCATACGAGTACATCTACCGCCTCAATTATTTCCTCCGCTATGTGGAAGAGAAGGGCTCTGCCATGACTGATGCAGGCAGGACAAGGCTCACAGGTGAAGGATACTTCCTCCGCGCATGGGCCTACACCAACCTCATCGAGCGCTATGGCGGTGTCGTGCTTGTGGACAAACCTTTTGACGACCTTGGAGCCGACTTCGTTGAGGAGCGCGCCAACTTCGATGATTGTGTGGAATTCATCAAGAAGGACCTGGACAAGGCATATGAGCTTCTGCCCGACAAGTCTGCCACCGCTCTCGGTCGCGTGCACAAGGATTGCGTGCTCGCACTCCGCTGCCGCCTGACCCTCATAGTGGCATCTCCTCTGTTCAACGATCCCAATTTCCCCACTGGCGGAATCACCCGCGGAACATATTCCACTGATAAGTACACCGAGGCTTTCAAGGCTGCAAAGGCTATCTGCGACAGAGCCGATGAAGACGGCGCCTATGAACTCGACGACACCTACGATGGCTACTGGGAAGACATCAATTCTCCCGAAATCATCTGGGGTAAGTTCTTTGTACAGAGCAGTAACCAGCCTCACAAGGCCCAGCTGTTCTATGCGATGATGAACTTCGGCGGCGGCGGCTGGGAGAGCTTCAATCCCACCCAGGCCATGTGGCTGGACTACGAGATGAAGAACGGCAAGAAGATCTTCGAAGAAGGTTCAGGATATGATCCCAAGCACCCCTTCAAGGGCCGCGATCCCCGTTTCGACGCATGCGTGGTGTATCCTACCAAGATCTACAAGTGGACCGACAAGGACGGAGGCATGAACGAGACTCCTCTGGATCTCTACTGGGTTTACGAGAATGCCCAGCTCTCCGACTTCGACAAAGGCAAGCCCGAGCTCGTGACTTCCAAGAAGTCCAAAGACCTCATCGACCTCACCAATACCGGCGGCAGCGGCCTGCTGAAATGGTATCTGCCGGACAAGTACATCTCCGAATCCATGATCGGAAATGTGGTATGGCCCTGGTTCCGTCTCGGAGAGATGTACCTGAACGCTGCTGAAGCTGCATACTACTGCCACGACGAGGAGAACTGCCGCAAGTATCTGAACAAGGTGCGCGCACGCGTAGGCATGCCCGATGTCGAGGATACGGGCACCAACCTCTGGGACCGTGTGGTGAATGAGCGCCGTATCGAGCTCGCATACGAGGCATTCCGTTACTTCGACACCCGCCGTCTCAAGATTGCGACCATGTGGGAGAACGTGCCTTTCGCCGGCACCAGGACCCTGGTTATCACTAAGGACAAGACCTTCAATTCGGCCAGTTCCAAGAGCGATACCATCTACCGCTGCGTCCAGCCTGCACCCCTTGTGAACAAAGAGCGCAACTACTACTGGGCCAACACGGAAGAGAGGGACGGCTACATTGCCAAGAACAACGGCAACGACGTCTGCTTCATCGTCAACTACAAGTGGCTTGGAAAGACCTACACCGTAGACTATGGCGAGGCTATCCTCACAATTTCGCCTACTCAGAAGTGGTTCCCGGATTCCGGATACAGCATACGTCCCAAGTCCGGAGAGCTCACCTGCAGCAATACTCCCGGCGTGGAGGATCCGGCCAACTATCCTAACTACCTGATGCCTATTCCTCAGCCTGAAATCGACAAGACACAGAAGAGGATAATGCAGAATCCGGGTTATACCAAGTAAATGAAAAAGGTATTTATTTATATATTGCTCATCATGTCAGCCCTTTCATGCTCGAAAGGGCTGACTATGAGCTATAGCTCCGCCGATATTTCCACGACGGAAGACGAGCATACCATGCTCGCGGGCTTCGCTGCCCGAAGCAAACTCCACGACGGCATACACCAGCATCTTTTCACCCATTGCATTGTGCTGGGCGACGGCACACAGAAGGTATGCATCATCAGCAACGACCTCATGGAAATCTCCCCGGCCCTGGCCGACACCATGCGTGCCATGATTGCGGAGAAATCCGGCCTTGCCGTGGATAACATCCTGATGCACAACATCCACACTCATTCCGCGCCCCGTTCAGGAGGCTGGTGCAACGTGCCCGGCGGCCCGAATCGTGCCTGGAAAGACAGGATGGTGGAGACGGTTGTGGACAACGCCGTAAAGAACATTGCCGCCGAAGGCAAGCCTTTCAAGCTGGAAATCGGCAAGGGCTGCACCTCCATCAATGGCAACCGCTGCGAGAAGGGCGGCCCCGTGGACCATGACGTGTACGTGGCGCGTTTCCTGCAGAAGGGCAAGCCGGTGGTCTCTGTCGTGAATCTGGCATGCCATCCGGTGTGCATGGGTGCAGGGAGCCTGCTGCTGAGTTCGGACTATCCCGGCATCTGCGGAAAGTATCTTTCCGAAGCCTGGGGCGGGGAAGTGTTTCAACTGACCGGTGCCGCCGGCAATATGGATCCGGCGCTCGGCCCCAAGATGGTGGAGTATGCCGAAGAGTGCGGCAAGAGCCTTGCGGATTCGCTGGTGAACATCAAGTTCAGCCGGGTCCCCTCAAAAGGACTCCTGCGCCTGGTGAACGAAACCGTGGACCTGCCTTATCAGATTGATGTGATCACCCCCGAGGCGGTTATAGCCCATGCTGATTCGCTCGCAGCCAGTGCCCGCACCGTTTTCCCGCGCTTCGCGGACGATGTCATGGGCTGGAAGGAAGAGATCCTGGAGCGCTTCGAAGAAGGGCCTGTGCCATCCAAACTCCGCTATCATCTTCACGGAGTGGACCTGGACGGGGTTATCTTCTTCTTCAGCGACGGGGAGCCTTTCTGCGAATACCAGATGGAGGCCCGCGCCGCATTCCCCGACAGGACCATCTTCTTTGCAGGATATACCAACGGACAGAATTCTTACCTGCCCTCCGAGCGTGCCTACCAGGTGCGCAAGGGTTACGAATATGAGGTTGAACAGATGCACGTCTACATAAAGGCGCCGTATCCGCTCTCCGAAAAGATGCCTTCGGTCTATCGTGAAGGCGTTATCAAGACCATTAGCGATACTATCGCAGAAGAGTAAATGAGAAGATTCATACTGCTTGCCTTGTGCCTGCTTGCCTGGACGTACGCTTTTGCGGCGCCCCGCTACAACATTGTCCCTACTCCAAAGCATCTGACTGAGGCAGAAGGCTTCTTCCGTCTCGACAAGAATACCGCCCTGGTGGTGGAAGATGCCGCTTTCGAAGAGATCGCGGCGGATTTCAAGGCGCAGGTGAAGCATGCCTCCGCCCTGAATGGCAGCAAGACCAGGATAGTGCTGAGGCGCGTACCCGGTTTTGGCAAAGAGGCCTACAGGCTCACCGTCACCCCTTCCGAGGTGCTGGTCGAGGCATCCGAAGTGAACGGCGCGTTCTATGCCCTGCAGACTTTCAAGCAGCTTCTGCCAGTTGCCATCTATGCGCAGGCGCAGGCGCTCAAGAAAACGGTGAAGTTCCTGGCGCCATGCTGCACCATAGAAGATGAACCGGAATTCTGGTACCGCGGTTTCCTTTTCGACTGCGGCCGCTTCTTCTTCCCTAAGGAGGAGATAATGAAGTTCATCGACGTGATGGCCATCTACAAGCAGAATATGTTCCACTGGCACCTCACCGAAGACCAGGGCTGGCGCATCCAGATCGACAAATATCCCAGGCTCACAGAGGTGGGCGCCTGGCGCAAGGAAACTGCCTGGCACAGCGGCATAGGGAATGGCATCCCGCATGGCGGATTCTACACCAAGGACGACATCCGCGAAGTGGTGGAATATGCCCGCAGGCGCTGTGTGACTGTGATTCCAGAGGTAGAAATCCCCGGGCACAGCACGGCGGCCATCGCTGCCTATCCCGAACTCAGCTGCTTCCCGGACCGCCATTACGAGGTTGAAACCAAGTGGGGTATACACAAGAATCTCTATGCTCCCACGGCCACCACATTCCGTTTTCTGGAAGATGTCTTCACCGAACTTTTCGAGCTCTTCCCTTCGCCTATCTATCATATAGGAGGGGATGAGGCTCCCAAGGATGTGTACCGCGAAAGCGCTTATTGCCAGGATCTTATGACCGTCCTGGGTCTTGAAAACGTGGAGGAACTCCAGACCTTCTTCGTGAAGAGGATGGGGGATTTCCTTCGCAGGCACGGAAAGACCGTGATCGGCTGGGACGAGATCCTGGACGGGGGAGCGCTGGAGGATCCTATCGCCATGTCTTACCGTGGTCACGCTCCTGCGGCCAAGGGCATCAAGCGCGGGATTCGCGTAATCCTCACCCCCAACCGCTGGTGCTACCTCGACAACAGGCAGGAAGACCAGTCGGACGCCGTGGATCAGAACGTGTTCATGCCGCTCAAGAAAGTATACAATTACTATCCTTCTGTTGACTCTCTTAAAGATTTGAGCGCCAAATACATAGTGGGATACGAAACCTGTCTGTGGACAGAGTATATCCCGGATAACGAGACTGCCGAGTATCAGGCCTTCCCGCGCAATGTGGCCGCAGCGGAAGTGGGCTGGACTTCCCGCGAAAACAAGGACTGGGAATCCTTCCGCAGGCGCATGCCCAAGGTACTTGCTACCCTCAGTTGGAAGGGAATTCAGTATTGCCCGGTATACTATGATGTGATATTCGATTACGACCGCAATATAGGCTTCCCAAAGCCCATGAACCTGATGCTTGACGACCCTTCCGCCGAGGTGCATTACACCCTGGACGGAAGCACTCCGACAATGAAATCGCCCCGCTACGACGGCACCCCTTTCATGGTAGACAAAGGCAGCGTAATCAAGGCCCGCGGTTTCCGCAAGGGTAAAGCCATAGGCAAGGTCACAACCAAAGAATTTGCAAAATGACGAATAAGATAATCTGCTTACTGTCAGCCGCTTTGCTGCTTTTCTCCTGCACCGTAGAAAAGCAATCTTCCGGCCCTGTTTCCATCATTCCCCAGCCTAAATTCTTCCAGCAGGAAGAGGGTGTCTTCACCCTGGACCGCAAGACTCCCATCTATGTGGATGTGGCCGATTCAGCCACCCTCCGCACTCTTGCTTTCCTGAATGACAGGCTCGAGAAAGCCGCCGGCTTCAAGCTCGAGATTATCGATGACGATCCTCTCCGCCATGGGCAGGAGAAGGCCGTTTTTGTGCTTGATGCCGGCCTTAACAAAGAGGCCTATAATCTGGCAATCAAGCCCAACCGTCTGCTCATAGAATATGGCGACGGCGCAGGCATTTTCTATGCAGTGCAAACCCTTCTGCAGCTGCTTCCTGAGCAGATTTTTGCGGAAACCCGCCAGAGGGGAGTGAAGTGGGAAGTCCCGTGCTGCAGCATCGAAGACAGCCCCCGTTTCCCTTACCGCGGAATGCATCTGGACTGCTGCCTGCACTTTTTCAGCGTAGATTTCCTGAAGAAATACATCGATGTGATGGCCATGCACAAGGTAAACCGTTTCCACTGGCATCTCACCGAAGATCAGGGCTGGCGTCTGGAAATCAAGAAATATCCGCTGCTGACCGAGAAGGGCCAGTGGCGCAAGGAAACCGTAATAGGCTCGCTCGCGTCCGGCTTCTACGACGGCACGCCCTACGGCGGATATTACACCCAGGAAGAGGTGAAGGAACTGGTGAAATATGCCGCAGAACGCTATGTGACCATCATTCCGGAGATCGAACTCCCCGGACATGCGCTGGCGGCCATCGCCTGCTATCCGGAACTCAGCTGCGGGCTGGAAGACCATTACGAAACCGCCACCCGCTGGGGTATCTTCCGTCAGGTCTACTGCCCTAAGGAAGAGACTTTCAAGTTCCTGGAAGACGTGTTCGACGAGGTGTTCGAGCTCTTCCCCACGGAACTCGTGCATATCGGAGGCGATGAGTGCCCCAAGGCGAGCTGGAAGAAATGCCCTCACTGCCAGGCACTTATAAAGAAACTTGGGCTCAAGGACGAGTTCGAACTCCAGAGCTGGTTCATCCAGCGTATGGAGAAGTACATCAACTCCAAAGGCCACCAGATCATCGGTTGGGACGAGATACTCCAGGGTGGCCTGGCGCCCAATGCAAAGGTTATGTCCTGGCTGGGGGAGGAAGGCGGGATCAAGGCTGCCCAGCAGCATCATGAGGTGGTGATGGCGCCCTATCCCAAATACTATCTTGACTACTGGCAGGCGGATCCCGAGAGCGAACCGCTGGCCATGGGAGGGCCTACCACGCTTCGCACCATGTATGAGTATAACCCTGTGCCTGAGGTGCTTACACCGGAGGAGAGAAAGTATATTATCGGTGTCGAGGGGTGCGTGTGGACAGAGTACATGCCCACCCCCGCCCGTGTGGAATATATGGCCTGGCCGCGCATGTGCGCAATCGCAGATGCGGGATGGACCAGGGCCCCCAAGGACTGGGATGCCTTTACCCGCAGGCTCGAAAAGCATCTCGGCAGGCTGGACCTGCTTGGAGTGGGTTATTGCAAGGCTTTCTACAACCCCTTCATCGAACTTCATAAAGATACGCAGTTCAGCAAGATAGCTACTATCAGCGTGGACGCTCCCGATGCGGAAATCCACTATACTTTGGATGGAAGCACCCCCACGGCGGATTCGCCTGTCTATACGGGGCCTTTCGTAATCAACCCCCAGCAGAAGGTTTCTGCGGTGGCTGTACGAAACGGAAAAGCACTTGGAGAAGTAAAATATAAAATATTTTAACTATATTTGGAAACATATGGCAATTAGACTAACAGAGCAACCTTCGCTCTCCGACCATCTGGAAAAGAAGTCCGTAGCTGAATTGCTGCGCGACATCAACACCGAAGACAAGAAAGTTCCCCTCGCCATCGAGGCGGTGCTTCCGGACATTGAAAAACTTGTTAATGCCATCGAGGCGCAGATCCGTGCAGGCGGCCGCTTCTTCTGGCTGGGTGCCGGCACCGGCGGCAAACTTGCCGTTCTGGACGTCCTTGAAGTGCCCAATACCTACGGCGTCTCCCCTGAAATCTGGCAGGCTGTGCTTGCCGGTGGCAACGAGAACCTCGTTCTGGACCTTGAAGAAGCCGAAGACGACACCGAAGAAGGCTGGAGGACCCTCAGCGAAAAGCATCACGTCACTCCCAAAGATATAGTAGTCGGTATTTCCGCCAGCGGAAACACCCCATATGTGCTTGCGGCCATGAAGGCCTGCAAGGAGCATGGCATCCCCTGCGGAAGCATTTGCAACAACCCTGGATCGCCCATCTCGGATTATGTGGATTATCCCATCGAGGTTGTAATGGGCCCCGAATTCATTACGGGCAGCACCCGCATGAAGTCCGGCACCAGCCAGAAGCTCCTCTGCGACATGATCAGCACCACCCTCATGGTGCGCCTTGGCCGCGTGGAGGGCAACCGTATGGTTTGCGCCAACCTCATCAACAACAAGGTCATCGACCGCCTCACCCGCACCATGGTGGAGCGCAATCCCCAGCTCAGCTATGAGTACTGCGAAGAGGTGATCAAGAAAACCGGAGGCCTCAAGAAGGCCGAAGAGTATCTCAAGAAAGAAGGAATCCTCAAATGATGAAAATCAGTAAAGCTATCGTCCTGCTCTCCGCATTCGTGCTGCTCGCATCTTCCTGCGAGAAGAAGGAGAAGGAGTCTCCCTACAAGGGTATACTTCTTAACGAAATCGCCGCCCACGACGATGCGGAAGACATAGACACCTGGGTTGAAATTGTGAACACGAGCGATGAGGCTATCTCCCTGGAGGGCCTTTCGCTGTTCATTAGCGACAGCTATTTCAAGGCACAGAATATCGCCGAACTTTCCGGAAGCATGGCTCCCGGCGAGCGCAAGGTCATCTCCACCGGCGACGGCGGGCTCCGCACCGGATTCGCCTCCGATGGCGAATTCACCCTGGTGCTGGGCAGTTCGAACAGCTCTCCGGTAGACAAGTTCGAGCATGCGGCATCCGATCCTTCGCTCGGCAACTTTGCCAGCTGGCAGCGCATGCCGGACATGACCGGGGAATGGCGCAAGCTCACCTATTCCAGCAAGGGGAAGGAGAATACCATTTTCGATATTTCCAAAACCAGGCCCACCGCAGTGTGGACTTGGGGAGCGCATATGGCCGAGCTTCTCGAAAACGACGCCAAGAGCCTCAGGAACCTCAAGGAAAAGGGTTACGACCACATCCTTCTGAACTTCGCGGCATTCGGTTCCAGCTCTTACCGCAAGCTTGCCAAGAAGATGATAGCCATCTGCGACGAGATTGGCCTTTCCGTCCATGTGTGGATGCAGTGCTTCTACAATGGAGACTGGGAAAGCCCTATCGACGACGAAAAGAAGGAATACAAAGAGGAGGTCTACGAGCGCATACGCACCCAGTGCCGGGACTACATCGAGACCTGGGGAGTGAAGGGTGTGCATCTGGATTACATCCGTTTCGCAGGAACAGCCTCCAAGCACGATCACACCAATCAGGTTAACTCCGTGGGCGCCGTGAATCGCTGCTGCCGCGAGATACGTGAGATTACCGACAGTTTCGACGAAGGCCTTGTGACTTCCGCCGCACTCATGCCTGAGGTGAATTCCCAGCACTACTACGGCCAGATTCCTTACCAGATGTCCCAGTACATTCACATCCTGATGCCTATGATCTATCGCTATGGGTCCTACAATTTCAGCGATGCAGGTTTCAAGGACAGGTCCAACTACTTTGCCGACCAGGCTGCCAAGAAAGAAGGCGTATCATGGTCCGGAATCCAGACTTACAATGCCGCCAACAAGGGAATGACAGCCGAGGAGCTCCGCAGGGACATTGACCTGATGACCGAAACACGTGCCGAAGGCATCGTGCTTTTCCGTTATCAGCTCGGCACCTTCCCGGACATCAACGACATTTATAAGAGGTAAAACTTAAACCAATATTATTAACTTTTTAACCAATTCAAAACTAAAGCATTATGAGAAAATTTCGTTTTTTTCTGATGTCCGCTGCAGCTCTGATGTTCCTTCTTCCCGGATGTAAGGAGAAGAATGAGCCTGAGGAGCCTAGCGGAGTAGGCACTTTCAAGCTGACTGAGATCGTAGATGCAGCAGCTGCCGCCTACCAGACTTGGGAAGAAAAGGAATCTTTTGCCGAGACCATCAAGGTCGGCGACAAGGACCTCAACACTCCTGAGTATCAGTATGCGATCTGCAAGGCTCTGGTTAACATCAGCGCCGGCAAGAAGGACGACATCACCGTCCAGTCCTTCAAGCCCGCCGACCATCCCGACAGGGACAGTTACGACAAAGAGACCATCGCTGTCGTAAACGGCCCCAAGAACGGAGAAGACACCGAGGACCTTGTGAATGTTGCGACCAGGATGCTCGCCCGCATGGAGAGCGACCTCCGCGTTCCTAACCAGACAAACTTCACCCGTGGAGGCAGTGCAATCGCATTCTCTACCGAGCGTGCGACCACCGTCATCTCCCGTGAGCTCGCCAACTACAAGAAGAACGGCAAACTCGATGCTGAAGTTTCTGTCAGCTTCAAGGGCGCAGGCAGCTCCATCAAGGCTTTCGCCAAGGAGTATGTTAAGATCATCGACGTTTGGGAAAAGAATGTCGGCAAACTGAACCGTCTCTCCAACTGGGAGCTTGCCCAGGAAGGTGATGCAGACGTTGTAGAGGATGCTCACTACGTTCCCAATGATTACGTGATCAACTTCAATGACAAGATCTACACCACCGCAGACATGCTCGAGACTGCAGTCCGCAGTTACCTGCTCCTCCGTGGTTACGATGGTAAGGATATCGACGCCATCGGCTTCGGCAGCTTCCCGACAGTCGCTCCTGCAAACATGAACGCGGTTGTTCCTGACACCCATGAGTATGGATGGAACATGCCTCTCATCGAGACCAGCAACGGCGGCTACCTCTACAAGATCGTCAACGATATGGATACCTATGGCCAGGTCGACGTGGTTATCCTCGACAACTGGGCAATGCGTTCGGTCAACTTCTCCTTCAACAACGACATGAAGTGGACCAACTTCTGCGGCTATCCCCGTGATCCTATCACCAACTACAAGGGCTGCTTCAGCTCCGGCCGTGCACTCCTTACCTATGCATTCTTCTTCAAGTATCTGCTCGACAACAACATCGACAAGGATATCGACAAGATGGATGCAAGCATCGTTATCCGTTCTGAACTCTTCGGAATCGACACCGCCAACAACGACAAGGACATCCAGCTCAAGACCGAAGGTCTTGAATTCGACTGTGGCGAAGGCGCCAAGGAAGCCAACTTCCAGTCAAAGGCTGCATGGACTGCTACTCCTTCTGCAGACTGGATTACCGTAGAACCCGCTTCCGGTGATGCAGGTGCGATTACCATCAGCGTCAAGGTTGCCGAAAACAAGGGCGAAGCCCGTGAAGGTGCAGTTGTCATCAAGGGTGGCAACGTCACCGAAGGCCTCGAGATTGCAGTCAAGCAGGCTGAATACACCGCCGCCAACACTGCTACCATCAAGGAGTTTGCAGAGGAATACGTAAAACTCCTCGACATCTGGCAGAATACCACTGGTAGCATCGACCAGATGAAGGGCGAGAACTATGAAGGCGGAAGCAACATCGTAGAGAATGCTCACTACATTCCTATGGCAACCACCGTCAATCTCGGCAACAAGACCTACACCACTGCCGACATGCTCGAGCTTGCTCTCCGCAGCTATCTGCTCGTCCGCGGTTATGACGGTCTGGATGACAACAAGGCTCATATCGGAGCCGGTACTATTCCTGCCCTCGCCGACGGCGCAAAGGCAATGAGCGAGACCGTCGTTCCTATTACCCACGCGTACAAATGGGGTTCGATGCCTTACAATGAGACCGGTACCTACAATCCTTCAACCGGTGCATCTTCCGGCAACGGCGGACACCTGTTCAAGTGGGTCGACGGCAAGGAGGTCCACTGCGTAGTAGATCCTCTGCTGCTCGACAACTGGGCAATGCGCGCACTTAACTGGCCTCTCGATCCCAACAAGGGTGATGGCGATATCAGCAACCTCTGCGGCTATCCCCGCGATCCTTTCAACAACTACTATGGCGCATTCAGCTCGATGCGTGCTCTCATCACCTACGGATTCTTCTTCAAGTATATGCTCGACAATAAGCTCGACAAGGCTGACGGCCTTGGCGCAGATGTGGTCATCCGTTCCGAACTCTTCGGCGACGAAGGCTATGTCGAGCCTGCAAAGCCCACCATCAAGGACTTCGCAACCGAGTTCGTGAAGATTCTCGACGTATGGCAAGCCAATGTCGGTGATGTGAAGATGCATTCTTCCGTGGATGCGACACCTAATGCTCACTACATTCCCGAAGGCACCACCATCAAGGTTGGTGA
>CACXKV010000020.1:0-16506 GCA_902768365.1 uncultured Bacteroidia bacterium
TGGCGGAGTTGTCCACATCTTCCTGGGTGAGGAAGAGACCCTCGGAAACGTATCCGTAGTAGGCGTTGTAGTACTCACCCGCACGCTGGATGGTGCTGCCGCCGATGATGTCGGCATCGTTCAGGTAGTCGATCCTGGAGAGAAAGTCGGACACGTTGGCGCTGATGCTGTAGACAAGGTCGCCCTTGCGGTCGTGCCATCCGAGTTCGAGGTCCCATCCCTTGGTGGACATCTTACCAGCATTGGTGCTGGGGTTGTTGTAACCCATAGCCCAGGGAATCTCGATGGAGAGAAGCATGCCGTCGGTCTTCTTCCAGTAGTAGTCGAAGCCCACGGATAGCTTGCTGTCGAAGAGAGTGGCATCGAGGCCGAGGTCGGAGGAAGTGGTAGTCTCCCAAGTGATATCCTCGACTGCAAGTGCGCGCTGGGAAGCGGTCTTGTTGGAGGTCACTTCGCCGTCCTTGTAGAAGAGGGCGTCGCCGAAATTGATGAGGGCGAGGTAAGGGAAGTAGTTGCTTCCGATGCGCTCGTTACCAAGCATACCCCAGCTGGCGCGGAGTTTCAGGAAGGAGAGAACGGGCTTGAGGCCGTCCATAAAGGATTCCTGGCTGATCACCCAGCCCGCGGATGCGGAGGGGAAGGTTCCCCAGCGGTACTTGCTGGCGAAGCGGGAAGATCCGTCACGGCGGACATTGGCCTGGAAGAGATAGCGTCCGTCGTAGTCGTACATCACACGGCCGAAGAAGGAGTTGGAGGTGTACTCGCTGGCGCTGCCGGAGTTCTCCTGGAAGTCCTCGGGACCGATGTTGAGGTAAGGATACTGGGTGAGCTCGTACTGGTCGCGGGCTGCGGTCAGGTTCTCGCTCTTGGCAACATAGTTCTCGAAACCGGCCATCGCGCTGAAGTTGTGGTACTTGCCAAAGGTGTGATGGTAGTTGACCAGGACCTGTGCGGTAACGTTGTAGTTGTCGTTACGGGTCTCGGAGAGCTTGTTGGTGGCGTAGGAAGTGCCACCGCCCTCGAGCCATCCACCGAATGCATCGGGATCGTCCATCAAGGTGTAGTATGTGGCAAGCTTGAACTGTTTCTGCTTGGTGTAGTTGATGAACGGGGAGATGACGCCCTGGATGCTGAGTTCCTTGACGGGCTTGTACTCGATGGTACCTTTACCACCGATCTGGGTGCTCCAGGAAGTGGAGTTTCCGCCGTTGAGGAGGAGTCCGTAAGGGTTGGCTCCGGACTTACCCTCGGCGATGCGTCCGTCTTCCCACATTGCGGCATAGACGGCAGGGGTCTTGCGCATATCGCTGAAGGGACCATAAACGGTGCTGCGGCTCTTGCCACGGCGGATGTTGATGTCGAGGCTGGCATTCAGCTTGTCCTTTATGATGGTGAAGTCGTTGTTGGTGCGGAGCATATAGCGCTGGAATCCGCGGCCGTCATAGAGACCTTCCACGTCGTCGTAGGAAAGGGACACCTTGGTGCGCACCAATTCATTGCCGCCGGAAACGGATATCTGATGGGTCTGACGGGGTGCATAATCCTTCATCATGAGGCCGCGCCAGTCCGTGATAGGATAGTGGTTGGGATCCGTCTTGTTGTACTTCACCCAGTTCTTGATCTGGTCGGCGGTGTAGAGCTGGAAGAATCCTGCGGTGTTGTTGTCGTTGTAGAGAAGCTCGTTCGACATCTCGAGGAAGCGGGTCACACCCACCATATCGGGCTCTGCGGTAGGGATCTCGAGACCGAATTCACCGGTGTAGGTCATACTCAGGTCGGATCGGTCGCCGCGCTTGGTGGTGATGAGGACAACGCCTGCCGCCGCCTTGGATCCGTATATGGAAGCCGCAGCCGCATCCTTCAGCACGGAGATGCTCTGCACGTCGGAAGGATTCACGTAGTCCATACTGCTCACCTGCACTCCGTCCACGATGATAAGAGGGTCGGAGGTGCCGATGGTGGTGATACCGCGGACGCGGATGCTACCTGCGGATGCACCCGGAGCAGAGTTGTCGCGGGTGACCATAACGCCGGAAAGGGCGCCCTGGAGAGCGGTGGAGAGGGTCGTGGTCTTCTTGGCCTCGATGTCCTCGCCGCGTACGGAAGCGACAGAACCGGTGAGGTCCTTGCGCTTAACGGTACCATAACCGATGACGACCACTTCGTCGAGAAGCTTGGTGTCGGGAGCCAGGGAGACCTCGATGTGGCTCCTGGTTCCGGGAGTTACCTCCTCGTCAAGATAACCGATGAAGGAAACGGTGAGGACTGCGCCCTGGGGCACGCTGAGCGAGAAATCGCCATCCAGTCCGGTCGTTGTTCCCGTGGTGGTTCCCTTGAGCAGGACGGCTGCTCCCATAAGGGGCTCACCGTTCTCGTCGGTAACGACACCTGTCACCTTTGAAGTCTGCTGGGCGAATGCCGTGCTGCAGACCGCGACGGCCACAACAAGACTTGCGGCCATCCGGGAAATGATTCCCATAAATGAATTCTGGTGTTGCATAGGGTTGAATTGTTATTTTATAGTTATCGTTGTTATCGTAAGCCAGCCGTTCTTCTTGAATCTGCCGTCTACGGCGATTTCAAGGGCGGGGGTATTGTCGGCGGTAACATCCACGAGGCCGAGCGCCCAGGTGTACCTGCCGGGCTTCAGGCCATCGAGTTTCACTTCCGTGAGATAGGTTTCGGGTGCTCCCTTCAACCACACGGAAAGGTCGCTGTGAGTATCGACCACGGTGCAGGCAGGATTGCCGGCAGCGTCGAGCAGAGCAACCGCGAGCTTGTATTTCTGGTTCCACTGGGGGATGTTAGTGGGGCAGTATCCCCATCCTATATTGTTCCAACGCGAGCGCACGGCCACAGACTCGCCGAGGCGGGCCTTGATGGGGGCGGATACAAGATCCGGATAGAGCCTGTATCCGCCTTCGGCGACAAAACGTTTCACTAGGTCGAAGGATGTTCCGAACCACGAACGGACTTCATCGTTGATGCGGAAGTCCATCATGTTCACATGGGTTGCGCGGGCGTGATCGAATTCACCCCTGCGCACATCTTCCGAATGCCCTTCTCGGTAGCGTCCGGAAGGATCGTTCCAATAGCGGTGATGCGCGGCGGTGATCCATCCGCCCTCCATGATGATGGGGAGCTTGTAGCGCCAGCGCCCGGCATAGGCTGTTTCCCACTCGGTGTAGTAGCCGGACATGCCGAATGCATCGTGCCTCAGGCTGTATCCGCGGGCGATAGCAAGATCCAGCATCATTTCCGTTTCGGGAGCCACTTCTCCCCAACTGGTCTTGTTGGGATCGCCCACCTGGCGGTGATAGTGGATGAACAGAGGCACGCGGCTGAAGGTACGGGAGTAAAGCGCTGTGATCCAGTCGAATACCTTTACCTTATTGGCAGGATCCCTGTAAGCCGTGGCATGGGATTCTCCCCATTTACCGAGGCCGAAGGCATCGATGAACTCTACCCTGTCGGGATCGTTGAAATCCTCGGCGAGAGCCTCCAGGAACTTGGTGTACTTAGCCTGGAAGACGGGGTCGTCCGAGAAGGGGGTCTTGTGCCTGCCGTTCTCGGAAGTGAAGTACTCGGCACCTGCATCGATCACATATAGCGGAGTGTTCTGGCCCTGGTCGCGGCCGTCCACCACGATACGGAATGCAAGGCGCATTCCGCGGTCGGTGACGGTCTTCAGAAGGCGGTAGATGCGGCTGGAGGGATCCCTCCAGAGGTACTTGCCTTCCTCAGGTTCGAAGGAAGACCAGCTCGTGCGGATGTAAGCGGTTCCGGCGTAGTCGGACACCCTGACGGTCGTGCCTTCGGACGTGGGCATCGCATCGTAGTTCTGCTTTGTCCAGAAATCGTCGTCCCAGCTGCGGCCGAGGTACATCACCCATCCGGTGAGGGGGTTGCGGTATACGCTGACGGTGTCCGGTTCGAAGCGGACTTCCCGCTGCGCGGATGCCACCCCTGCGAAAAGGGATGACACCAGTATGATCATTATGGTTCTGCGTAACATCATTTTATGGTGACAGGGTTCAGACGGGCCCAACCCTCTTTGGTTAATCTGTTGCGTTCGACCGCCATCTGCAGGCCGGGCTCATTCCCACGTGTGGTGTCCACCAGGCCAACCGCCCACTTGTACTCTCCGGCGGGCACCCCCGCCATCTGCATTTGTGTTTTATAGGTAGTCGGCTTGTCATTAAGCCAGGTAGAAAGGTCGGTATCCTCCGCAACGAATATCTTCACGGGGCGATCAGTGGCACTGAGAAGTGCAAAAGCAACCTTGTAGCGTTGATTCCACTGGGGAATATTGGTGGGGCAGTATCCCCATCCAAGATTGACCCATCGGTGAGAAATGGTAATAATGTCGCCGGTCTTTGCGCTTTCAGGGACGGATACCTGGTCGGGATAGAGGCGGTAGCCTCCCTTTTCGATAAATTCTTTCATCAGGTTGAAACATTTCCCGAACCAGGATGCGGTCTCATCACCCACGCGTAAATCCATAAGGTTCACGCGCGCCTCCGCGGAAGCATCGAACTCTCCCTGACGAACGTCTTCGGGATGGCCTTCGCGGTACGCGTTGGAGGGATCGATCCAGTAGCGGTGAGTGCCTCCGGTGATCCATCCGCCTTCCATGGCGACGGGGCGCTTGAAGTTCCAGGCCTTCACGAAAGCTTTCTCCCAGCTCTTATAGTAACCAGTCATTCCGAATGCGTCGTGGCGGAGGCTGTAGCCCTTGGCGATGGCGCTCTCAAGCATAGGTTCGGTATCGGAGGGGACGGTGTCCGTCCAGCTGTTCTGGTTAGGGTCTCCCACGAGGCGGTGGTAGTTGACAAACAGGGGGATGTTGGTGAAGTTGTCGGCGTAGAGGGACGTGAACCACTCGAATACTGCGCGCTTATGGCTGTTGTCCTGGAAGATAAGAGCATGAGCTTCCCCCCACTTGCCGAGGGAAAAGCCGTCGATGAAATCGACCTTCGCAGGATCGTTGAAATCTTTGGCGAATTCCTGTATGAACTTGGTGAACTTTGCCTGGAAAACCGGATCTTCGGGATAGGGCGTTTTGTGGGTACCGCCGCCCTCGGTGTAATACTTGGCTCCGGCGTTAATGACATACATGGGAGTGTTCTGTCCCTGGTCCCTGCCGTCTATGACAATGCGGAAAGCCAGGCGCATCCCACGGTCCGTGCAGCTCTTTAACAGTTTGTAAATCCTTGATTCGGGATCGCGCCATGCATAGTTACCCTCGCTGGGTTCAAGCATCGCCCAGTTGGTGCGAAGATAGGCGGTTCCCGCATAATCGGAGACCTTGACGGTATTGCCTTCGGATGTCTTGATGGTATCGTAACCCTGGGATGTCCAGAAGTTCTCGTCCCAGCTGCGGCCCAGATACATCACCCAGCCGTTGAGCGGGTTGTTGATGAACGATGTGCGGTCCGGCACTATCTTCACCGTCACGTTCTCTACACTGCTTTCATCTCCCGAACCGGGGCCTGGCTCTTTGCCACATGCTGCCAGCAGAGTGGCAGCAAGAAGGAGGGCTATCGTACGTATTGTGGTCATTTCCGTGCTATTGCGTGGTTTTTCTATTTGCAAAGGTGGAGAAAACAAACCACTTCCACTTCCGCCTGTTATACGGAAATGGTTTCATTTTGTACGGACGGACAAAAATTAACCCCTATGCTCGGAAGGTGTCTTGTCGAAGCGACGTTTGAAGCAGACGCTGAAATACTTGGGGTTCGAGAATCCGGTTCGGTATGCTATCTCGGAAATGGTAAGGTCTGAGTCTTTGAGAAGTTGGGCGGCACGGCGAAGGCGTATGTCCAGCATGAACTCCTTGACGGGCATCCCGGTCACGTTCTTTATCTTCTGGTACAGGACCGTGCGGCCAATGCCCATATCGGACACGAATTCATCTACGTCATAGTCTGTGTTGTCCATATTCTCCTCTATATATGACATGGCACGCGCGAGGAGTTCCGTATCGGCGTCGGGCACTTCCTCCTTGCCGGGATCGACTATAAACTGCTTGCTATAGTGGCGGCGGTATTCATCTTCCGTACGGATAAGCACATCCACCTGGCTGAGGAGGTGAGACATGTCGAAAGGTTTCTCCATAAACAGGTTTGCTCCGGCATCAAGGGCTGATGCTTTCTCCTGAGTACTTCCGGAGAGTGCTATAATGGGCACGTGTGCCGTCTTCTCGTCCGAGCGAAGGATGCGACACACCTGGTACCCGTCCATCTGGCTCATCTTGAGGTCGGTAATCACTACCTGGGGCATATTCTTCCTTACCTTCTGGACCCCTGAGACTCCGTCATCCGCGCTATATACATTGTATTTCCGGCTCAGGTGCATTTCCAGATAACGGCGCAAATCGTCGTTATCGTCGATTATCACCACGGAATGGGATTTCCTTGCCTTCCTGCCCTGCGGTTCATCCTTGTCTTTCAGGTCCGACAAGAGATCCTTGATTTCTCCGGCAGTGAATTTGAACTGGGGTTCAACAGTAGCGTCTTCTGCCTTGCCCGGCTTCATTGGCAACTGCACGGAAAAATCAACCGTACCTCCGGCAGAGTCGACTTTTATGGATCCGTCCAGAGCTTCCACAAGCTCTTTTACTATCGCCAGACCGAGTCCCGTGCTGGATTCGAAATCAGAACCACGGCCGCTGCCGTGCTCGAAAGCCTCGAATATCCGTGAACTGATATCCGGATTCAAATCGTCCCCGGTGTTGATGACGGACACATTCACGTTTGCCCCGTCCCCCCGGAAATCCATCCATATCTCACCACCATCCGGAGTGTACTTGACCGCATTCGACAGGAGGTTGGTGAAAATCTTCTCAACCATATCGTGGTCGAACTGCGTATGCCATACTTCCGGTTCAGCAGCAAAATGCATCTTGAAATCCTTGCGTTCCGCATATGGACGGAACAGTTCAAACAGGTTCTTCAGGAAGGACACCAGTTCACCAGGCTTTGAGTCGGGAGCTATCTTCTGGCTCTCGATCTGACGGAACATCAGCAGCTGGCTGATCATACGCTGGATGCGGCTGACGTTCTGTTCTATCATAGAGGCATAGGTCTCGGCCTCGGACCCCGCCATTACCTGCTTCCGCAACTGTTTAAGAGGATCCACCACAAGGGACAGTGGTGTCTTGAGGTCGTGGGAGATATTTGTGAAGAAATTGATCCTCGCCTTTGTGAGTTTCTGCTGATTGTCGAAAAGCTTGCGGTCGATGGAATAGCGAATCACCATATATACTATCCCTGCAATCAGCAGCACATAGAGCAGTTTTGCCCACCATGTCAGGAAGGGCGACGGCGATATGGCAAACTCCAAGGCAGAGACATCGTCTCCCCACACGCCATCGCTGTTCGCGGCTTTGACCTCAAAACGATAGCGCCCCGGAGTCAGGTCGAAGAAATGGATTTCAGTCTGGCGAGGTGGTATATCCGACCATGCATCAGAGATGCCGATCATCCTGTAGGCAAAGTGATTGTTCTCGCTATTATGATAGCTGTCCGCCGCGAAGCGTATACCGATGTTCGACTGTTTGTGCGAGAGTTTTACCGGCTTCTCCTGTGCCGAAAACAGGTCGGCGGGCGGACAGCTGTGGTCGTTTATCTGAAGGTCTACGAAAAACACCCTGGGCTTGTGGGAATCGTAGTGTAGATCTTCCGGCCGGAAGAGTATAAAGCCATCCGTGCCGCCGAAAAGTAGTTCTCCCTTCGATGTACGGAAGCCTGAACGCACGTAAAAGGCACCGCAGCGGCTCGGATCGTTCACCGGCGACTTCCAAAGAGAATCCGCTGCCATATCATAGCAGTAGAGCCCATCGTCCGTACTCATCCACAACACCTCCTTGTCTGCCTTCATGCAGAGGATATTGCGTGATTCGAGGCTGATACCACTGCACTTAAGTATATGAGTCCACTCCCCGCCTGGCGAAAGATGGTTCAGCCCTCCGCCTCTGGTGCCAGTCCATACCCCTCCATCCGGGCTTCTCCAATAGCAGCTCAGATTGTTGTATGCATAGGGGGCATCGGTAGAATAATAATGGTGGAGTATGCGTCTCGACATTGGATCCGTCTTGTACAATCCGCGTCGGGATACCACCCAAAGAGCTCCGTCTTCGTCGTGGAAAAGATCCTCACAGCGAAGGCGGATCTTGCGTCCGTCAGAATCCAGGAATTCCGCTACGGAAACAGCCCCGGTAGACAGGTTGCCATAAACCATACTGGCATCGGGATCCGCCAGCCAGATGCCGTTATCTCCCTCTTTTTCGTATGTGTAAACATTGCGGGAAGAGTTGCCTGCAATGGGTATGCTTCTGAATCTCCGGCTGCGCGGGTCGAATTCCTGCACACCGCCGTTGAACATAGACACTGCAAGCCTGCCGTCTTTCCAGCGGAGATTCTTGATAAGATTGGAGTTGAGCCCCTCCGGCCCTTGCTGCGTATAGTAAGAGAACCTGTCTGTCTTACGGTCCCAGAAAGCGATTCCACCACCCTCCGTTCCTATCCACAGATTGCCGTCCGCATCCTCCTCAAAACAACTGACAATGGAGTGTGGAAGGCCTCCCGGCATCGCTTTGAAGTAATCAGCATCAGTGTCCGTAGTGGTTGCGAGTGCGAGTTTGCCGCCGTAGGTGCCTATCCATATCTCCCCATCCGGGTCGCGGTAGATAGACCAGATGGAATTGTTCGGGAGCGACCAGGAGCGCACCGGATTGGCCTGAATCTGCGATATGGATCCGGTTGCAGGAGTTACTATCATAAGCCCCTGCTGAGTGGCCATCCATATATTCCCGTTTCCGTCCGCGAATAGCTGCTTTGCATTGGATGTCGCACCATGTTCACCCGAAATGCGATAAGTGCAGATTCTGTTGCCGGTGGAATCAAACTGTAAGAGCCCCTGGAACTGGGTCAGCACGAACACATCATCTTTCATCTGCACCACATCCACCACATCGTCGGGGAGCTCCGCGAAGAAAGTGTATATACCCGATTCCCGGTCCAGCATGAACAGCTCATGCGAGGCGGCCACCCATACAGAGTCCCCGAAGCACATGACTGTGAGATGGTTAGGATCAGGATTCACACTGGCTGGAAGAGGATATATATGGTTTTCGCCATCCGTGTCCAGAGAGTATACAGAGCCGTTGCGAATCAGCCACAGCACTCCGTCTGCAGTAGCTTCGATGGGCCCGATATTGCCAGTCATAGCAGGGCTGAAGGTCTGGGTGCGATAATCGAATTTCTGAAGACCCCGGTTAGTGGCAACGAAAAGATGGCCTTTTCCGTTTATTGCCAGATGTCCGTAATTCCAGTACGATGCAGGATTCTGGCTGGTCATCAATTCGTTTTGCTTCACGAAGCGGTTGCCATCGTACATAAAAACAGCGTCCGCCCCGCTGAACCATATGCGGCCGACACTGTCTTTTGCTATACTGTGGATGCCTCCATTGTAAGAAGCGTCCTGGAAAACGTGGAAACGCAGCCTTTCCGCAGATGCCTGCACAGCAGATATCAGCAGCAGCATTGAAAGGGCATAAAGTCGAATCGATGCTTTCATTCTTCCGTAAATATACGATTTTTGCGGAAAAATTGAATAATCCATAGGATTTTAGTAAATTTGCCGCGCATTTAAAGCAAATTATCAACTATTTCGTATAAAATTATGAGAATTATTCAAGTTACAGGTCGCGAAATCCTCGATTCACGTGGAAATCCGACAGTCGAAGTAGAGGTTATCCTCGAATCTGGTATCAAGGGTGTAGCAGCTGTTCCTTCAGGTGCATCCACCGGTGAGAACGAAGCTCTGGAGCTCCGCGATGGCGACAAGAAGCGTTACGGCGGCAAGGGCGTTCTCAAGGCAGTTGCCAATGTGAACGACATCATCGCTCCCGCTATCATCGGCATGTCCGCTCTCGAGCAGAGGGCTATCGACAAGACCATGATCGAGCTCGACGGCACCCCTACCAAGAGCAAGCTCGGTGCAAACGCCATCCTCGGCGTCAGCCTCGCAGTTGCCCACGCAGCAGCCAACTATCTCGACATTCCTCTTTACAGGTATATCGGCGGCACCAACACCTATGTGCTTCCCGTTCCTATGATGAACATCATCAACGGCGGTGCACACTCCGATGCCCCTATCGCATTCCAGGAGTTCATGATCCGTCCCGTCGGCGCCAGCAACGAGGCTGAGGCCGTGCGCATGGGCGCAGAGGTCTTCCACGCTCTGCAGAAGGTTCTGAAGGGCCGCGGATGCTCCACCGCAGTAGGTGACGAGGGCGGTTTCGCTCCCGCACTGAAGGGCATCGACGATGCTCTCGACTGCATCATCGAGGCCATCAAGGCCGCAGGTCTGGAGCCCGGCAAGGACATCACCATCGCAATGGACTGCGCAGCTTCCGAGTTCTGCTTCAAGGAGGACGGCAAGTTCTTCTACGACTACAAGCAGCTCAAGGACGGCAAGAAGAAGGATCCTCGCGGAAAGAAACTCTCCAGCGAGCAGCAGATCAAGTACCTCGAGAAGCTCATCACCAAGTATCCTATCGACAGCATCGAGGATGGTCTTTCCGAGGAAGACTGGGAAGGCTGGGTGAAGCTCACCAAGGCCATCGGCGACCGCTGCCAGCTTGTGGGTGACGACCTCTTCGTGACCAACGTGAAGTACCTCGAGAAGGGTATCAAGATGGGTGCAGGCAACTCCATCCTCATCAAGGTGAACCAGATCGGTTCCCTTACCGAGACCCTCGACGCCATCGAGATGGCACACCGCAACGGCTACACCACCGTCACCTCCCACCGTTCCGGTGAGACCGAAGACACCACCATCGCCGACATCGCAGTTGCTACCAACAGCGGCCAGATCAAGACCGGCTCTCTCAGCCGCACCGACCGCATCTGCAAGTACAACCGCCTCATGAAGATCGAGATGGAGCTTGGCGACACCGCCCAGTACGGTTACAAGAAGCTGAAATGAGCACTTGCTTCACAAAGAAAAATAAGGCTGGCCGCATGGTCAGTCTTATTTTTTTTCTACATGGAGTAATAGTAATACCAATATGTGCCCTGGGTGCCCGGTGGATCGGCAGGGGTCAGGGCCTCCTGGTAATGCACGGGAAGCTCCGAGACCGGCCCCTGATACGACTGCAGGGCCGCGCGGAAACTTTCCAGGTCCCTTTGAAGCAGATAGGTGCAGAGGAGGCGGTCCAGGATGAGCACCGGCGGAAAACCGTTGTCCAGGAGGAGCTTGAGGTTATACGCAGGGCTGTGGGTGATGACGGGCACCGATGTGCGGAAGTTCAGGTTGTCGGCAGGATGCGGGGTGCCGTTCTTCATTGCGTCCCTGTAGGTGGAGGTGAACCTGCCGTGCGTCTGGCTGCGGTCCAGGATGGAGCAGTACTTTTCCACAAGACTGTAATTCCCGGCCAGGAAATTCTCGGATACCAGCTTTCGCAGCACCATGAAGGACGTGCCGTGCCTCATGCTGGTTGAAAGCTGGGAATAATTATGCACGGCCTCGTTGTGGCACTCCAAGTTTGAATAGAGCAAAGCCTTGAACAGCAGGCTGTTGGGATAGTCGCTCTCGAGACACATGTCGAGATCGTTCTCCCAGGCTACATCGTATCGGAACATATAGCTCCCGAGCTTGTGCTGAGCGTCCAGGGCAAGCAGAGCGAAGGGGGTCAGCTCCTTGTCTTCCGCTGCTTTCTGCGGAGTTGCCACCTTATTGACTTCTTCCCATCTGCCGTTGATGGCAAGCAGCTTGACCTTGGCCCATGTTTCCGCATGGCGCACTCCGGGATTGAAACTGATCAGCAAGGCCGTAACCAGCAGCAGCAAGGATGATGCGACGGCATCGGCCCAGGCGGGGATAATGCCCTCCCTGCGGCGGAAGAAGAGGGTCAGGAGCCAAACAGGCAGGAGGCATAGCGTCACGGCCACCCCGGGCTTGGCGGAATTGTTCACTGCCATAAAATACCAAACCGCCATTGCTGCCGCGGCCGGCAGAAGCGACGAACGCAGCGGGGTTACCCGCAGTATACCCTGCGCCAGCAGGAAAACGATGCAGACTATTCCGGCCACTGTCCAGGGGGCATACAGCGAAAGGCGATAGAACTGCACCAGGAAGTCGCTCACTATCTGCGAGACCGGGAAACTCTGCACGAATGCCCAGCGGAAGTAGTCCGGCGCCAGCAGGAAGAGCCCGTCGCTTTCCTGCAGAAGCAGCGAATAGCGCTGCGCGAGCATGCTCACTGCGAACACGCAAAGCAGTATCAAGGCAGGCGGCAGAATCTTTTTCATTTGGCGAAGAGTTTTGCGGTTTGTTCCTGAACACTGCCGGGATCTCCTTTGATGAACTCGGGGATGTTATAGGATTTCAGGCGCAAGTCGTTGTGACTCACCGTCTTCTGCGGAAGCAGGAAGGGCTTGCCGAAGTGCCCCTCGCCATCGAAATGCGCGATGTACAGGCGCGTGTATCTGCCATCTATCCGCCTGCTGCTGAAGACCACCCAGCGGCCGTTGGAAGACCAGCTGTGGTAGCTCTCGGTATCGTCGCTGTTCAGTTCGTCCACCCTCCGGCAACTGCCGTCCTCAAGGTTCATCAGCATCAGGTCAGCTTCCTTGTGCCAGATGGGGAAGGTGCCATAGGCGGAGCTGGTGAAGAGCATCCACCTGCCTGCCACGCGGGGGAAGGATGCGGACTGGGCGGCATCGCGCCATATCTCCCTGGGGGCCTGTGCGAAACGGCCGTCGGCGAAGTCCAGGGCCATCAGCGAATAATGCACACCGGCCCTGTCTGCCATCATGTCCGGCACTCCGTCGGCACGGCAGTAGTAAAGGGTGCTGCCGTCCGGGCTCCAGGCGGGGAAGGTCTCGAGCTGCCCCGGGCCGCCTGCCTGCGGGATCATGGCCACCGAATCCGTCCGCACATCCATATATATAAGGTCTGATTCCAGGTCGTAGACCTCGATGGGCTGGCTCCCTCGCACAGGGAAGGACTGGCGGGTGGAGTTGGAGGAGAAGGCAATGTAATCCCCCGAAGGGTGCCAGGCGGGATAGGTGCCCTGCCTGTGCGGGCCTATCTGGGAAAGGTTCACGATGCGGGCGCTCCCGTTCTCGGCGAAGACGGTTCCGCCGCCCCTGCCCCTGGCATGGAATATCATGCGGGAAGGATCCCCAGAAGGGAAATGATGACAGTTGAGGCAGCCTCCGCCGGATGCGTCGTTGGTGACCATGGGCTTCTCGCGCCAGCTCGACAGCTCGCGGCAGTAGAGGCCTATATCTTTCCAGCTCTCGTAGTTGGGCTCAATAAGGCGGTAGGCTATGTAGGGGTCGATAGGGTCGGAAGACACATATATGGGGAAAGGCTTGTAGCGGCTCCCCCAGCGGGCTCCCTTGGCCCAAGCAGAAACGGTAACAAAAACGGTGTCGCCTATGCGCCGGCGGCTTTCCTTGAACTTTCGCCCGTCCTGCATCTCGAAGCGCAGCGGAGCCATCCCCTCCGGCACGGTGACGCCCACATAGTCGGGGCGGATAGGCGGATATTCCTCCTTGTTTTCGAAGGAGGAAGGGGCGCAAGCGGCCAATCCGAGTGCCGAAAGGACGAGCAACAAACGATTCATCAGGCGTAAAGTTATGAAAATAAACTCAGAATTTGCTATCTTTAAGGTCTAAATCAGTAACACTATGACTTTCACTATGATTATCGAACTGCTGATTGTGCTGGCGGCCCTCTACGTAGGCTCCCGCTACGGCAGTCTCGCACTTGGCGCCATCTCCGGCATCGGCCTGGCTATCCTGGTATTCGGCTTCGGGCTCAAACCGGGCACGCCTCCCACGGATGTCATCTACATCATCATCGCCGCAGTCACCTGCGCAGGCACCCTGCAGGCATCGGGAGGCATGGACTGGATGATCCAGGTGGCAGAACGCATGCTCCGGAAGCACCCCGATCATATCACCTTCCTCGCACCTCTGACCACCTTCTTCCTAACCGTCCTCGTGGGCACCGGACACGTGGTCTACACCATAATGCCCATCATCTGCGACATCGCCCTCAAGAAGGGGATACGCCCCGAACGCCCCTGTGGAGTCGCTTCCGTAGCATCCCAGGTGGGTATCACCTGCTCGCCCATCGCAGCGGCAGTGGTGGCTTTTGTTACGATTTCGAATGCCAACGGATACATGGTTTCGATTCCGCAGGTGCTGATGGTCACCATCCCCGCCTGCCTGATCGGGCTTCTGTGCGCGGCGGCCGCCTCCTACAGGCGCGGCAAGGATCTGGACAAGGATCCCGCCTTCCAGGCACGCCTGAAGGACCCCGAGACCTATAATTACATGTACGGCAACTCCGCCACCACCCTCGACAAGACCATCACCCGCGAAGCCAAGGCCTCCGTGTTCATCTTCCTGGGCGCCCTGCTCATCATCGTGTGCTTCGCATTCATGCAGATGATACACGTGGGAGAGGAGACCCTGGCCCAGCACCTGAACATCCCCAAGATGAATCTGGTGATTCAGATAATAATGCTGATGGCCGCCGCCTGCAACATCATGTTCTGCAAGGCGCAGCCCAAGAAGGCCGTGGCCGGCGCGGTATGGCAGAGCGGCATGGTGGCCGTCGTCGCCATCTACGGAATCGCCTGGCTGGCAGACACTTACTTCGCAAATTACATGGAAGAGATGAAGGCCATGCTGGGAGGCATAGTGGAAAGCGCCCCATGGGCGATCGCGTTCGTATTCTTCCTGGTTTCGGTGCTGATCAACTCCCAGGGCGCAGTGGTGGTGGCAATGCTGCCGCTTGCATATTCCCTTGGAATTGCCGGCCCGGTGCTGCTCGGAGTAATGCCGAGCGTGTACGGATATTTCTTTATTCCGAATTACCCTTCCGATATTGCCACAGTTAACTTCGACCGTTCCGGCACCACCGTGATAGGCAAGTACCTGCTGAACCACTCATTCATGATGCCGGGGCTGATCAGCACGATTGTGGCGACGGTCGTGGGCTATCTTATCTGCAACGTCTTCTTTGCCAGCTACTTTGCAGGATTCGCAGCGTGAACCTGATATTCGACTTCGGCGGAGTCCTGATCGATTGGGACCCGCATCATCTTTATGACCCGTATTTCGGAGACAGGGCCAGGACAGACTGGTTCCTGCAGAACATCTGCACCATGGACTGGAACCTCCAGATGGATGGGGGCAAGCCTTTCGCGGTCGGCGTGGCAGAGCTCTCGGAGCGTTTTCCGGAGTGGAGCCACGAGATCGGGATGTTCTATCATGAGTGGATCAAGATGATAGGAGGGCCGGTGCCGGGGATGTATGAGCTGCTTTGCGAGTACAAGGCCGCGGGGCACCGGCTGTTCGGCCTGAGCAACTGGTCGACGGAGACTTTCCCGCTGGTGCGGGATGCATTCCCGTCCCTGAAGCTTCTGGAGGGGATGGTGGTTTCGGGCTATGAAGGGGTGACCAAGCCACAGCCGGAGATTTACCGGCTGCTTTTGGATCGCTATTCTCTCCGTGCCTCCGATTGCGTGTTCATCGACGACAACCCCGCCAATGCCGCCGGCGCTGCTGCCGTCGGCATCCGCGGCATCCGCTTCACCTCCTGCGACGCCCTTCGCGCAGCCCTTCGCGCTGACCTTTAGCCCCCACCCGTAGAGCTTTTGCCCGGTTTCCTCTACGGGTTAGGCATTTTAAGGGCTACCTGTAGAGCTTTTGGCCTGTTTTCTCGACAGGTCAGGCATTTTTACCCCCACCTGTAGAGCTTTTGGCCTGTTTCTTCGACGGGTCAGGCATTTTAGCCCCCACCCGTAGAGCTTTCGCCCGGGCAGACACCAGGAGGGGCAGTTTCGTGTCTGGAAGAGGGTTTTCGCCCGGGCAGACACCAGGAGGGGCAGTTTCGTGTCTGCAAGACGGTTTTCGCCCGGGCAGACACCAGGAGGGGCAGTTTCGTGTCTGGAAGACGGTTTTCGCCCGGGCAGACACAAGGAGGGGCGGTTTCGTGTCTGGGAGACGGTTTTCGCCCGGGCAGACACCAGGAGGGGCGGTTTCGTGTCTGGGAGACGGTTTTCGCCCGGGCAGACACCAGAAAGGCCGATTCTGTGGATGGAAGTCGAGGGTGGGGGTGACCGAAAAGGGTAGGCGCCGTTTACAACATTCGGAGCGAAGCGACTGGCTCCCCTTCCCCGAGGGAAGGGGCCGGGGGATGGGGTAACGTAAGGCGGTAGCTGCCGTTCTTCGGTATTTGGCCGGTGTTCGGAGCAAAGCGACTCCCGGCGTACGACGCCGGCGGGGTACTTTAGGGGCAGCGCCCCTAAACAACAGCCGGTAGGCGCCGTTTTTTGAAAAAAAAACAGCCTCGGGACTTTCGTCCTGAGGCTGTTCAAAAAACGGCGGCTACCTACTCTCCCAACTGGTCGGTCAGTACCATCGGCGTAAGTGCGTTTAACTTCTCTGTTCGGAATGGATAGAGGTGGGTCCACACTGC
>CACXKV010000021.1:0-11774 GCA_902768365.1 uncultured Bacteroidia bacterium
GATCCCCCAGGCATCGGAATCCGTGAAGCTCGAGCGCAAGGACCTCTCTTCCTACATCAACATCGGAACCCCTATCCGCAGCCTCCAGGCTCAGTACGGCACCGATGCACGTATCCAGCTCAACGACTCTTTCAAGACCGTGGACGACATCCGCGACTTCGTTGCAGCAGAGCGTGATTCCAAGAGTGAGGCCGACCGTTCCTTCATGACCATCTGCATCAGGGCAGACCAGGACGTACGTATGGGTATCATCACCGATGTTAAGCAGGAGCTGCGGCGCTGCTCCGCGCTTAAGATCATGTACTCAGCAAGAAAGGGCGAGTAAAACCGCCCCGCTTCTATAGAGCAGCCCCCTTTATGAGGGCTGCTTTTTAAAATGCAATAAAAGGAATGTCAAAGGAAATACTTAGGACGAAGGTCAAGGACCTTCTCAAGAAGGCACCCGGGGAAGAGGTTCTCGCGAAAGGCTGGGTGCGCACAAAGCGAGGTAATAAGGAAATCGCGTTCATAGCGCTGAACGACGGTTCTACCATCAATAATATACAGATCGTGGTCGACAAGACCGCCGTAGATGCCGAGCTGCTTGCAAAGGTGACCACCGGCGCCTGCATTGCCGTGCAGGGCAAACTTGTGGAGTCCATAGGCAGCGGCCAGGCGGTGGAAATCCAGGCTTCGGAAATAGAAGTCTACGGAGAATGCGACCCCGTGCGCTATCCGCTGCAGAAGAAGGACACCTCCTTTGAATATCTGCGTACGGTCGCGCACATGCGCCCGCGCACGAACACCTTCGGGGCCGTGCTGCGCCTGCGCAGCCAGATGGCCTTCGCCATCCACGAGTATTTCCATTCCAAGGGATTCGTATATCTGCACACTCCCCTCATCACCGCTGCGGATGCCGAGGGAGCCGGCAACATGTTCCAGGTCACTACCCTGGACCTCAATGCCCCTCTCCCCCGCGACAAGAAGGGAGGAGTGGATTACAGCAAGGATTTCTTCGGCCGCAGGACATCACTCACCGTGAGCGGGCAGCTCGAGGGTGAACTCGGAGCCACAGCGCTAGGCGAGATCTACACCTTCGGGCCCACCTTCCGTGCAGAAAACTCCAACACTCCACGCCACCTTGCCGAGTTCTGGATGATTGAGCCGGAGATGGCCTTCTACGACATAGGGGACAACATGGCCCTGGCAGAGGACTTCATCAAGAGCCTTGTGCGCTACGCCCTCGACAACTGCTACGACGACCTCAAGTTCCTCAACGACCGTTACGATGCCGAGCTTCTGGAGCGCCTGCAGGGTGTTGTGAACACAGAGTTCAAGATACTCCCCTATACCGAGGGTATCGAGATTCTTGAAAAGGCGGTTGCAGAAGGGCATAAATTCGAGTATCCTGTCAGCTGGGGAGTGGATCTGCAGAGCGAGCACGAACGCTATCTGGTGGAGCAGCACTTCGGCCGCCCCGTCATCCTCACCGATTATCCGAAGGACATCAAGGCCTTCTACATGAAGCAGAACGAGGACGGTAAGACGGTGCGCGCTATGGACGTGCTCTTCCCGAAGATAGGCGAAATTATCGGCGGAAGCGAGCGCGAGGCAAGTTTCGAGAAGCTGAACGCCCGCATCGACGAGCTCGGAATGAGCCACCGCACTCTGGAATGGTATCTGGATACACGCCGCTTCGGCAGCTGCCCGCACTCGGGCTTCGGCCTAGGATTCGAGAGGCTGCTGCTCTTCATCACTGGCATGCAGAACATCCGCGACGTCATCCCGTTCCCGAGAACTCCGAAAAACGCAGAATTCTAGAATATGTTGGTAATCGGCATAGCCGGCGGATCAGGTTCCGGCAAAACTACTGTAGTGAAGGCGATCAAGGATCGCCTGAAGGAAGATGTGGTGGTCATCCCCCAGGATGCCTACTACAAGGATTCCAGCAATCTCACGGACGAGCAGAAGCGAAATCAGAACTTCGACCATCCGGATGCCATCGACTGGGAGCTCCTCTGCAAGCAGCTCTCCGAACTGAAAGAGGGTAAGACCGTGCACCAGCCGGTGTATTCCTACATCAGCTGCTCCCGCTCCAAGACCGAGACAGTGACGGTGGAGCCGGCAGACGTGATAATCATCGAGGGCATCCTCATCTTCACCTGCAAGAAACTGCGGGACCAGATGGACATCAAGCTCTTCGTGGACGCGGACGACGACGACCGTCTGATGCGCGTCATGGCGCGCGATATCCGCGAGCGCGGGAAGAATGTGGAATGGGTGATCGAACGCTATAGCCGCACGGTGAAGCCTATGTATCTTCAGTTCATCGAGCCCAGCAAGCGTTACGCCGACATTATCATCCCCCAGGGCGGCCACAACAAGGTTGCCATCAATATGATAATGAACACTGTGGAGAAGGCTCTCCGCAAGGAAAAGAAAAACGTGTAAACGCAGGCTATGCGTATCTCCAGAGACGACCGGGCCGGATTATACATCACAGTGATCGTGCACCTTCTGGTGCTGATCGTGCTGATGGCAGTTCAGCTCGGTGCGACTTTGAAAAGGGAGACTTCTTTCGTACTGGACTTCACCAAGATGGAGCAGGTGGAGAAGCTCCAGAAGGAGCTGGAGCTGAAGCAGGCCATCAATGACCGCCTGAACGAAATGCTTGCCGGCGGATACGAACCTATACGCAATATCGCGGTGGACCGTTCCGCCCTGAAGGACGACCGCCATTCCGAGGAAGATGCCAGGGAGCTCTACGAAGATGCCGAAAAGCTCAAGCAGGACCTTCAGCGCCCTGCGGAGGATGTGCAGATAGAGCATGAAATCGTGGCGGCTCCCACTCCCAAGAAAGAAGAAGTGCGCAAAGAGCAGAAGTACAGCGGGCCTTCCGTGCTTGAATATGAGCTGGAAGGCCGCAAAGCCAGCAGACTCCCGATCCCCGCTTACCGCTGCATGGGCGCAGGCGAGGTGAGGATAAACATCACAGTAGACAAGCAGGGCACGGTAGTGGGCGCCAAGGTGGACGAGGGTTCGTCTTCTCCCGACGGATGCCTGCGCTCTTTTGCAGTGCGGGCCGCCAGGATGAGCAAGTTCAGCATGAGTTCCACGGCCCCGGACCGTCAGCAAGGATATATCATTTACCAATTTGTAGCACAATAACAACACTAAAACTAATATGAAAAAGTCTTTTTTGAGGCCCCTGGTGGCCATTTTGCTTGCAGCCCCCCTGCTTTCGGGATGCCTGGCCGGCAAGTTTATGTGCAACTATGCGCTGAAGCCCACACCCCACGGAGTGGATGACATCGAGCGCACCCGGCACAAGGCGGATTCTCTCTGCCCCGGCGTCATCGCCTGGTACGACAATCTGCACAATGCCGGAGTTTTCAAAGACACTACCATTGTTGGTGAGGGCGGATTCAAGATTCACGCTGTCTATGCCCCCGCAAAGAATCCCGCCAAGGCGGAAGGCACTGCGATCGTGGTGCACGGCTATACCGACAACCACCTTGTGTTCATGTATCTGGTGAAGATGTACAGGGATGAATTCAACTACAACGTGATGGTGCCGGACCTTCAGTATCATGGCTATTCCGAAGGGCGCGCCGCCGGCATGGGATGGCTCGACCGTCTCGATGTGGAGCGCTGGGCCGTTCTTGCCAACGAGTTGTGGCACAACGACTTCATGGTAGTTCACGGAGTTTCGATGGGCGCTGCCACAACCATGATGATGAGCGGTGACGAGTTGCCTGCATATATCCGCGCTTTCGTGGAAGACTGCGGTTATTCTTCGGTTTGGGACCAGTTCGCCCACAACCTGAAGGATTCCTTCCACCTTCCCACCTTCCCCGTGCTCAATTCTGCTTCCATAGTCTGCAAGAACCGCTACGGCTGGGGCTTCAAGGAAGCATCTTCTGTGAAGCAGCTCGCCAAGTGCGACCGCCCTATGCTTTTCATCCACGGCGATGCCGACGACTTCGTGCCCTTCAGCCACCTGCAGAAGAACTACGATGCCAAAACCCACGGCTACAAGGAGATGTGGGTCGGCAAGGGCGCCGTCCATGCGAATTCCTACGCCAAGCACCCTGAGGAATACACCGAGCACGTCCGTGCATTCCTCGACAAGGTGAAAAGGATGTAATTATTTGGGATTGCAGATAAATTGCTATATTTGCAGTCCCTTTCACCAGGTGAGATGTCCGAGTGGTTGAAGGAGCCTGCCTCGAAAACAGGTGTACGGCAACGTACCGGGGGTTCGAATCCCTCTCTCACCGCTAACGCGGTTCGTTCGGGATTAGCGGCGCACATGCGCCGCTTTTTTTTTGTCAGGGGCTCTGCCCCTAACGTACCCCGCGGCTCCCGGCCTTCGTCCTTCGGACCGGCCTTCGCCGTTCGCGCTGGGGCGCTCATCTGCTTTGCTCCCGGTGACCGAGGGATGTGCAAAGGAGCGCAGCGACTGCGCAAATCCCTCCCATCCCCAACACGCCCTGTATTCCACAGCCCATAAAGAATCAGCGGTACAAGATGCGCCGCTTTTACACTTATAGCAGCGTTGTACGCAAGCGCCTGATTATCAGCGTTTTGCTAAAACAGGTCATTAAAATCCGCCGACCTGTTTCAGCAATTTATTAAATATCAGCAACTTAGCTAATACAGACCGGGACCGGCGGTTCGCGCTGATGCATCCTGGCGGATGCCAGGTGTTTTGTCAGGGGCTCTGCCCCTAACGTACCCCGCCGCCTTATGTCCCTCGCGTCTTCGCTTTGCTCAGACCGGGACCGGCGGTTCGCGCTGAAGCGCTCATTTGCTTTGCTCGCGGTGTTCGAGGGAAAAGGCCGCACGCAGTGCGGGCTAATCCCTATCCACGTTACCCTCTCCCCAACCCCTCTCTTCGGGAGAGGGGCTTTTGTCGCTTCGCTCCAAATTATATGCTTTGCGGTGAGTGAGGGATTACTTTTGACTGGAAATGGTTTCGAAATTATTCAGAACCTCCTTTCTCAAGAGTTCAAGCAGCGGCTCCTGTGACCTCAATATTAAGGATATGAAGAAGAGTCATTACATTTGAATGCTGAATGTGTGTTCTTTTTTCTTAAGAAGGTGCCTCCGAGTTTCTTCCTTTTCTTCTAGACCTTCATAACAAAATCAAGGACCTTCTTCGGAGGGTTCTCGATAAAAATCCTATTCTTGGTCTTTGCAAATTTTCCGGGAAAAAAGTAAATTTGCGGCTTGCGAAATGAGAGAGCAACAGCTCTACGGAATTGCCCGCCTTTATTCGCGCCTGCGTAAACAAATAATATAGTTCAGCTATATAGCTATGAATCAAACTAAAAAAGCTCTGTATCTCTCACCTGAAGTAATGGTTTTCGAGGTGAAAACCGAAGGCGTCATCTGTAATAGCGGCCGCGTTCAAGACTACAACTGGAACCAGTACGAAGAAGAGTAACGCCCCATTTAAAACGAAGGAAGCAATGAATAACATAATGCGATTTTTCTGCATGGCCGCCCTCGTTGCAACGGGCGCTATCCTTTCGGGCTGCTCCAAGAGTGAAATGGAGGAACCGGAAATCCGGAACAATTTGGATACTACGGATAACATCGTAACTGTCACCACGACCATCAATCGGGATGAGAATGATGCCACCAGGGCGCTGGCCATTGACTACGATGCAAAGACGCTCACGAAGACCTTTGCCGTGGGCGATAAGATTGCCATCATCTATCATAACAAAAGCGGCAATTTGGCTAAGGCGGAGAGTGCGGCCCTTACCGAAAGCGACCTCTTTAGCGGAGGCAAGTCGGCAAAGATTACCGTCACCATGACCAACCCGAAGGCCTATGAAAGCGTGAAATTCATCTACCCCGCGTCCATGGCCGGCACGGACGATGTTGACTATTCCAAGCTCAAGAATCAGACGGGCACACTTGCAGGCATCGCCGCATCGCTCGACCTCGCCACCTTTGAAGGCAGTCTGGATGGATGGTATAAGCTTCCATCCTCTGTAAAGCTGGAGAACGAGTTTGCCATCATCGCTTACACACTGAAGGATGAGACCGGCGCAAACGATATCACCGGCACCATCACGGGAATGACCATCCACGACGGCACCAACGGATACACCATCTCTGGCCGGGATTCCGACGGGCGCATTTACGCAGCCATCCGTCCCACAAGCCATGCCGGCATTGGGTACTTCGCCACCAACGGCACGAAGAACTACAACAAGTCCGTGACTGACAAGACCTACGAGGCCGGACAGTTCTATCAGCTGGGACTGAGGATGGCGGAGGCCCCCGTCACCGACCTCTCCACTATCAGTGCCAATTACACGGTTTCAAACGGTGAAACGATCACCGGAACACTGGCTGGCAGCTACGAGATTTCCATCGCCAAGGGCGCCACGGTGACGCTGAAGGATGTGAACATCTCTGTCTCGAATAACGAGCTTCAAAACAACTGGCCCGGCATCACCTGCCTGGGCGATGCCACCATTTTCCTCAGCGGTACGAACATCGTGAGAGTATGGCGAGCTGGATGGCCGGGCATCCTGGCCGGTCCCACGGGCACGACGCTGACCATCAGCGGAACAGGTTCACTTGATGTCAGCAGCAATAGCGGAGGTGCAGGCATCGGCAGCGGCACTGCAAGATGCGGTGACATCATCATCAGCGGCGGCACCATCACCGCAAAGGGTGGCCTCGGCGCACCCGGCATCGGCAGCGGCCAACTAAATTCCTGCGGCAACATTACCATCTGCGGCGGCACCATCACGGCCAAGGGCGGTGGATCTGGAGTAGGTATTGGCGGCGGATGGTCCGGCTCCTGCGGCAACATCACCATCACTGACGGCGTGACCAGCGTCACCGCCATCAAGGGCGAAAACTCTGTCAACTGCATCGGCGCAGGCGATGACGGTTCCTGCGGCACGGTAACAATAGGCGGCGTAGTGAGGGGCAACATCAGCGAGAGCCCTTATTTTTACCCCGAACCCACCAGACTCTCAACACTCTCATCTGACTACACGGCGGCTGACGGTGAGACGCTATACGGCACGCTGGCCGGCAACTACAAGATTTCCATCGCCGCCGGCGCCACGGTAACGCTGAAGGATGTGACCATCGACGGCAGCGGCAATTATGCCGGCATCAATTGCATGGGCGATGCCACCATCATCCTCGAAGGCACGAACAACGTAAAGGGATGCTCTTCGGACTATCCCGGTATCCATGTGCCACAAAATAAAACGCTCACCATCCTGGGTACGGGCTCGCTTACAGCCATCGGCAACGGCTGTGGCGCTGGCATCGGTGGCCGCTCTGATGCATACTGCGGAAACATCGTGATTGAGGGTGGCACCATCACTGCGACGGGCGGACTTGCCGCTGCCGGCATCGGCTGCGGTTACGGCTACTGCGGCAATATCACCATCAGCGGCGGAACTGTTACTGCCACAGGCGGAAAAAAAGCTGCCGGTATCGGCACCGGCAGTGACGGCACCTGCGGCAGCATCACCATCAGCAGCGGAACTGTTACTGCCACAGGCGGAGATGAAGCTGCCGGTATCGGCACCGGCAGTTACGGCTCCTGCGGCAAAATCACCATCACTGACGGCGTGACCAGCGTCACCGCCACCAAGGGCTTTGACGCTGTCAACAGCATCGGCGTGGGCTATCACGGCTCCTGCGGCACGGTGACCATAGGCGGCAACGTGGGTGCTATCAGCAAGAGCCCTTACACTTTCCCCGTGATTACCGACCTTTCGACCGTCGATGGCAACTACACCGCTTTGAACAAAGAAACGCTCACCGGTACGCTGGCCGGCAACTACAAGATTTCCATCGCCGCCGGCGCAACGGTAACGCTGAAGGACATGACCATTGGCGGCACGGACAATTCAGACTACCAGTGGGCCGGCATCACCTGCGAGGGCAATGCCACCATCATCCTCGAAGGCACGAACAGCGTGGAGGGATCCTCTTATTATTATCCCGGTATCCATGTGCCGAAGGGCAGCACTCTGACCATACGGGGCACCGGTTCGCTCACTTCCATCGGCCAAGGCGGCGGCTCGGGCATAGGCGGCATCGGTGTAAGCGACGGCAATAGATCCTATTGCGGGAACATCACGATTGAAGGCGGCATCATCACTGCCAGGGCCGGCGAATTTGCTGCCGGCATCGGCGGCGGCAAAAACTGCAACTGCGGCAATATCACAATCACAGGCGGCACCGTCACGGCCAACGGCGGTACCAAATCAGCCGGCATCGGCAGCAGTATGGAGAGTGACTGCGGCGATATCAGAATAACTGACGGCGTGACCAAAGTCACAGTTTACTCCGGTTCCGCCTACGCCATAGGACCAGGCTATCACGGCTCCTGTGGCTCCGTGCACATCGGCAGCAACTCAGGCGGCGTCGCCGGCTCCCCTTACGTCTATCAGCCTTAAACTGAGTTCTTATGACCTCCCGCGGAATTGCTGTCTGAGCGGTTGATGACGCTGATGACGGCTTCATCGAGAGAGTCCTGGGCGGAATCCCGGGAGGAAGAGGAATCACGAGTTGGCCTTCGGCCGTACCGTGGGCTTCGCCCAAGATTTGATTTTTTAGGACGGCTGGGCCAGAAGGCCCTGGCCGTCCGTCATTCTGTGACGGGACGGACAAATTTGACGTCGACGTCCGTAAAAACCGGACGTTAACAGCACCCAGGAAAACAAGAAGGGATATAAAAATTATCATTATCTTTGGGAAAACCAGCAGCGAAACCACCATGAACACCCTCCTGATATCCATACTGTGCTTCGGCATAATCGCCGGGCGGAACGCGACCACCGACGGATACATCTACCTTGGCCACAACGAAGACCAGTGGGGCGAGCAGATGCTCAATATCTACAACGTGCCGGCCACGAAAGACCGCGCAGCGTACCTCTGGTTCGAGTTTCCGGGGCAGGCGTCCGGCGACAGCTACGCCAACGAATACGGGGTCTGCATCTCATCCGACCAGTGCAAATCCCGCGAAGACCGGGCGCAGGGCAGCATAATCTACGAAGTGCGCACCACGGCCATCCAGAAAGCCCGCAGCGCACGCGAGGCGGTGCACATAATAGGCTCGCTGGTAGAGAGATTCGGCTATGCAGATTCCGGCCGCTCGTATCTGGTTGCCGACCAGAAGGAAGGATGGGTGGTGGCCGTGGTAAAGGGCAGGCATTGGGTGGCGCAGCGCGTGCCGGACGACGAGATAGCCACTATCCCCAACTACTACACCATAGGGGAAATCAATCTGAAAGACACGGCTAACTTCTTGGGCAGCAAGGATATAATAAAGTACGCTCGCAAGCGCGGATGGTATAAGCCCCGGCGCGACGGAGCCTTCAGCTTCCGCAAGGCCTATGCAGACCCAGGGACTCTTACCGACAGCCATAACATCAAGCGCCATACGCTCGCGCAGAACACGTTTTTCGGCAACACCGACCTGGATTCCTTCTCCCGCAAACCCAGGCAGAAGTTCCACCGCAGGCATCTCTCTCTGCTCCTAACTCAGGAGCCTATCTGCAACAAGAACACGGCCCTCACCACCATCTTTACGATGAATCCGGCCTTCCCCCCAAAGCGGGGCACGGTCATCTGGGTCGGATACCCGAACCAGGATGCAGCGAGCCAGAGCCAGTGGACGGTTTTCACCAAATCCCCCGAATCCTGCCACCGCTACGCCACTGCCGACGAGGCGCTGGAGAAGCACTTCAGCGACGTGGGAGACTTCCGCAAGCGCTGGCCGAAGCACTTCTACTGGCACTATGTGGATCCCTCGACCGATATCGACGTCATCCCTCACGACTTCACCGTCTACGTGCCGAAGCAGCCGAAATCCGAATCCGGGCGGGACGGCAGCAAGGTCGGAGACAGCTTCAACGACCATTTCCATGTGCTGGAAGACCCTGCCCGCGGTCTGCTGTATGCCTTCTGGACGCAAGGCTCCTTCGAAACGGCGAACGACGAGCATGTGGTATTTGCGCGCAGTGCGGATGGCGGACGCACATGGACGGAACCGAAGATCATCGCCGGCTCCCCCACCCTTGCAGCCCCCAAACCCGTGGCCGCCTGGCAGCAGCCTATGCTTAGCAAGAGCGGGCGCCTGTACTGCCTCTGGAATCAGGAAACAACCCTCAAAAAGCATCTCTGCGGCATAATGCAGGGTAGATATTCCGATGACTGCGGGGAGACTTGGTCCGCTCCCGAAACCGTCCCCTTCCCCATACGCTTCAAGGAGGATCCGGAAGATCCCACCATCCCCCCGGTATGGTGCATGTGGCAGAGGCCCCTGCGCTTCGGGCAGGACGGGCGCTATCTGGCCGGATGCTCACGCTACGACCGCGCCAGCGTCAGCCGGGTGGAATTCTGGCAGTACGAGAATATAGACGAGGACCCGGAAGTGAGGGACATTCGGATTTCCTTCTTCAACACCGGAGAAGAAGCCTTCGACGGCGGGAAGGTGGAAAATGACGTGGCCTACGTGGCCAGGGAGCCGCATTCCATAGAAGAAGCCTGCATCGTCGGCCTGCCGGACGGGCGCCTGTTCGCGGTGATGCGCTCGTCGCTGGGGCATCCGGTGTGGGCGGTGAGCGAAGATAACGGCCGCCACTGGAGCCGCCCGGAAATCCTGCGTATGCGCGATGGCGGCGAGGCTATCCTGCAACCCCGTTCCCCCTGCCCTATCTACGACTATTCAGGGCCGGAAGCGCGCAGCGGAAGATACTTCCTGATGGTGCATAACAGCTTCGATTTCAACGGGATGACCTCTTATCAGATGCGGGGCCCCATGTACCGTCTGGACGGGACCTTCGTGCCGGGTGCGCACCAGCCGGTGTGGTTCTCGGATGGCGGAATCTTCTCGCCAAGGGATACAGGAAACTCCTTCTACACCAGCTATACTGCGCTCAGCGGAGAAGGAGTCCTATGGTTCGGCGACCAGAAATACTATCTGTTCGGCAAGCGGATGCTATAACTTCTGCATTATCGCCCAGGCGTTTATGACACCGCGTTCCGATCCGTCGGAAGGCTTGTTCCGGATTTCAAATTTGTCTGTGGCGAGATTCCGGGTCAGCAGCTGCGTAGAGCCGCCGCCGTCCAGGTTCACCGCCCGTTCGCAGCCGAGAGCTTCGAAAATGCAACCCATCTCGTCGTAGGTCATCCCCTCAGAAACGCCCTCATCCCTGCCATCTACGCAGAAAAAATACACCAGGCCGTCGTTAGTGTAGCCTATGGCCGTGCGGGGATGACGGTCGTCTGCCGGCCAGGAGGAATTATCCACCTGCTTGCCGTCCCAGGCAAGCATTACCCCGGAACCGGTTACATTCGGCAGGGCAAGGGATGCCTCGGTGTAGGATGAACTCAGGTCTATACTCATCTTATCGTCCGATGAACAGCTTACGAAGGAAATGCCCTGCTTGTTACTCATGGGATCGAAGGTGGAACTGATTACGTATCCATTGCTGTGGACCGGCCCTCTGGGAGTGAATTTGCTGGTGTTCCAGAAATCCGCGTTGATCATCGCGAGCACTATGCCCCCGTCCAGGTCGGTGGAATAGGCTATGCTGGTCAGGGTACGCCTTGGCCACTCGCCGGCAGGTTTCTCCTTCAAATTGGAAGGAAGAGCCACCCTGGCATAGATGCTGTCCCTGTTGAGGTCTGCGGTAACGATGAAGATGTTTTCCTTATATCCGTTGGTGAGGGTAAGGCTGAGTTCTGTTTCCTGCACACCGCTTGCAAGTTCGATGCAGGACGAGGAGCGGATA
>CACXKV010000022.1:0-7984 GCA_902768365.1 uncultured Bacteroidia bacterium
ATGGCAAGCCAATGTCGGTGATGTGAAGATGCATTCTTCCGTGGATGCGACACCTAATGCTCACTACATTCCCGAAGGCACCACCATCAAGGTTGGTGAGAAGACCTACAACACTGCCGACATGTTCGAAACTGCTGCCCGCAGCTACCTCCTCCTCCGCGGTTACGACGGACTTAATACCGAGAAGTATGGCAATAAGTCTATACCTGCTCTCGCAGACGGTGCCAAGAAGATGAGTGAGACCGATGTTCCTGAGACTCACGGATATTCCTGGGGCGAAGCTCCCTGCAATGAGACTGGCTCATATGATATCGCTACAGGACAGGGTTCCGGCAACCCAGGTAGATGTCACCATCCTGGACAACCAGGTCATGCGTGCACTCAACTATGCACATGGCAAGAATATTTCCAACATGTGTACATATCCTCGTGCAGATCACAACATTACCAACTATGCAGGCAGCTTCAGCTCGATGCGTGCACTGATCACCTATGCATTCTTCTTCAAGTATATGCTTGACAACAAGCTCGAAAAGGCTGATGAAATTACTGCAGACGTGGTCATCCGTTCCGAGCTTTTCGGTGATGAGAATCCATTCGCATCCAACGTTGCTTACAAGAAAGGTTCGAGCTGCTATGATGATGGCCTTGCAACAGTAAACGGTTATGCGTTTACTCCAACTCTTAAGCTCGGAACATCCAGCAAATTCGGTGATGTGACTGTTACACTGCCTGCCGGAACCAAGGCTGTAAACTTTTATGCTGTCGGCTGGAAGAATCAGCCTGCATCATTGAAAGCTACTGCCGGAAGCAATGCATTCACTTTCGAACTCAAGGCTAACGACGGCGCAACCGGAAACGCTCCGTATACTATTACTGTAACTGATGAGAATAAGTATACGCTGGATCTTGGTGCGGCTTTGCCGGCCGACGTTGATGTTAAAGTGGAGACTTATGAGGGTGCAAATACCAATAAGAGGGCTATAATTTTTGGTGTCCAACCCGTTAAGTAGTTTCGACCCGTTTCTGACCGTGGGGGCCTGACCGCCCCCGCGGTTCCCATCTATAAATAAAACTGCTATGAGAAAAGTCCTGTTTTTCATTCTGGCAGGAAGCCTGTTCCTGGCTGCTTGCGCATGCAATAAAACCAATTCCGATGAACCCGAAGATGTGGTGAAGGAGTTTACCGCCACTCAGTTCAATGGATTCTTCGTAGACGGCCTTGCAGGTGCCTACGAGACTTTCGTGGAGAAAGATGCCCTGCCCATGTCCATCAATGTGGACGGCATCTCCTACGGTCGTGGACAGTACCTGGCTGTAGCCTGCCTTCTGCTCAAAAGTATTCAGGAGAACCCCGAGCACTGGGAAGAGGAAGAAGTGGAAGTGCCTCTGAGGATGTCTTCCAACTCCACACTTGCAAACAACACCTTTGAGCAGGACAGTGTCTCCCTGGAGGCTCTCACTTGGGTGGCCGAGAAGGCTTATGCCTATGGCGAGAGTCATAGCGCCCTGCCCAGCTATGTCTCCTTCGGCACCATCACCGTTCCCAGCCGCGGAGCCGACAGCACCTTTACCTACACCTACGACACTCCTTTCAAGGATGGGGTCAAATACATAGGCAATATCATCTGGGCCGATTACGGCGCTGCGCTCCTTCGCGCATTCCATTATTTCAAGCACAATTCCGCCTTTCCCGAAAAGGTATGCACATGGGGTTCGGATTATCTGCGCAAGGTGAACTACTGCGACACAGAAGCCCCTGAGGTGCTGGCTGCCCGTGATGCCGCACTCTCCAAGCTGCCCGAGGGTGCAACTCAGATCCAGAAGGTTAAGGCCCTCTTCGAATACGCACGTGATGAATGGGAATGGGAAGATTACGCCAATACTTCCAAGGGCGCAGTAAAGACCATCAAGGCCAAGGCCGGCAATTGCTGCGACCTCACCCACGCCACCCTTGCGATGTGCCGCGCCGCTGGCATCCCTGCCCGTTACCTGCATGGTCAGTGCTATTACTCATCCGGCGTCATAGGCCATGTGATTCCCGAGATCTGGGACGGCCACCGCTGGTGGATATGCGATCCTTCCAACAACTCGGCCACCATGGGTCATCCTACCTGGAAGGGAATGAACAAATTCAACGGACGCTATAAGGAACTTCCTTTCTAAAATACATCCTATATGAAAAAGATATTTATCGCACTCCTGTTTGCCGCTGCCCTTGTTTCTTGCAAGAAGGCAGAAAACACCAATGCCATCTGGCTCTGGTCCAAGTTTATGAACGAGGTCAGCCTCGATGATCTCCATGCCAAGGCAATCGACAACATCATCCTTCACGAGGTGGCCTTCGAGCGCCACGGAGTGGACTCCACCCTCGCTTTCATCCACGATGCCCAGAGCAAGGGAATGAAAGTGCATATCTGGTTCCAGGCCTTCTACAAGGACGGAAAGTGGATCAATCCCGTAGATGATTCGCTCAACCGCTACAAGCAGGAATACTTCGACGAGATTATCGAGCGCGCCATCCAATACGTGAAGTACGGTGTAGATGGCATCCATCTGGATTATATCCGCTTCGGCGGCACCGCCCACAAGCACAATCCTTCCGAGGAAATCACCGCTACCGGCTGCGTGACAGAGTTCTGCAAGCAGATAAGCCAGGCCACCAAGGCCGTTAATCCCAAGATCGTGCTCTCTGCAGCCCTGATGCCCGAGCCGGACAGCGAGTATTACTATGGCCAGGATCCCGCCCAGATGGGGCAGTACATCGACATCCTCATGCCCATGATCTACTTCCATTGCGACTCCTACCGCAAGGGCGGCAGGCCCTGGGCCAAGATGGTGGCCGACCACTTTGCAACCAAGGGCGCTCCCGCCAAGGTATGGGCCGGTCTCACCACCTACGAAGATACTGAAACAGAGCATGTTGTGCCCATGAATGCCGAGAAGATCCTTGCCGACTGCCGCATGTTCACAGACTCCACCAAAGCCGAAGGCGTCGTGCTCTTCCGCTATGGTCTCGGAGAACTGCCGGATTTGAACCAGTTGAAGTAGATTCTTTCGCTTCGCTCAGAATGACAGTATGACAGAATGACAGTGTTATGATACTGATAGCAGACAGTGGGGCTACGAAGACCGAGTGGGGGTGCGTGTCGCGTGACGGCAGCACCCGCATCGGCTTTTACAGCCAGGGGTATAACCCCAATTATATTACAGGGACACAGATAGTTGCGGACATCCGCGCCAATCTTCCGGCGGAGCTGGACCCTTCGCTGGTGGAGGAGATCTATTTCTACGGAGCCGGAGTGACCGAACTCCAGTATCCTTTCATGGAGAAGACCCTCCGCGAGGTGTTCACCAAGGCGGGGAGGGTTTTCATCGCGATGGATACCCTGGCATCGTGCCGTGCGCTTCTGCAGGCGGAGCCAGGCTTTGCCGCAATCCTCGGCACAGGAGCGAATTCCTGCCTGTACGATGGCTGCAACGAGGGCTTGAATGTGGACAGTTGCGGATTCATCCTCGGAGACGAAGGCTCCGGCGGCAATCTCGGCAAGCGCATGATCACTGATTACATCCGCCGCAACATGCCTGCAAAGGTATACGAGCTGGTAGGCCGCGAACTCGGCCGCAACAACGACGAACTCTTGGACGTTATCTATACCAAACCTTTCCCCAACCGCTTTTGCGCCCAGTATGCAAAATTCATCAACGAGCATCTGGACTTCGATCCGTATTTCCCGAACCTGGTGACGGATGCCTTCCGCCAGTTCTTCCTTTTGATAGTCACGCATTATCCTGATTATAAGAAGTATACCTTCAACGCCGTGGGTTCTGTGGCTTACTACTTCAAGCCCCTCCTTCAGCCGGTGGTCGAGGAATTCGGAATGAAGATGGGAACCATCCTCAAGGCTCCCATGGAAGGGCTCATCAAGTATCACCTGGAACATTAGACTATGGGAAAGAACAAATACATAATTCCCCTTGCATTCATAGGGATGATGTTTTTCACCGTGGGTTTCGCCACGGGCATCAACGGCTATTTCGTGCCGTTCCTGGAGAATAACCTGAACCTGACATCGGCCCAGAGCTATCTGGTGATCGCGGCCACCTTCCTGGCCTTCCTGGTGTTCAGCTTCCCGGCATCATCCATCATAAACAAGATAGGATACAAGCGCACCATGTCGCTGGCGTTCTTTATGTTCGCGCTGGCATTCGCGCTCTTCATCCCGGCGGCCCGCCTGGAGAGTTTCTCCCTCTATCTGCTGGCATGCTTCATCAGCGGAACCGCCAATACGGTGCTGCAGGCGGCCATCAATCCCTATGTGACCATACTCGGGCCCATAGATTCCGCAGCGCAGCGTATCTCCATCATGGGGATATGCAACTCGCTGGCGCTGGCACTGCCGTCGGTGTTTATCGCGGCCGTCACGCGCAAGCCCATCGAGGCCGTGGGGCTGGTAGATCTAGACAAGCCGCTGCTGATAATCATCGGGGTGGTGGCTCTGCTTGGCATCATCACCTTCTTTGCTCCGCTTGAGGAAATCAAGGCGGAAGGGGAGGAGAACGAGGAGGATTGCCCTTACGCTGCCTCCAAGAAGAGCATCTGGCAGTTCCCGCACCTGGTGCTGGGCGCCCTGGCGCTGTTCGTGTATGTGGGAGTGGAGAATCTGGCGCTGCTTACGGTCCTGGACTATGCCCAGGAGCAGGGGCTTCCGAACCCGGAAAGCTATACCATCTGGCCTGGAATAGGAATGGCCGCAGGTTACATTCTGGGCATCCTGTGCATCCCTAAGGTGATTTCTCAGGTGAAGGCTCTCCGCATCTGCACCTGGCTCGCCGTTCTGGATTCGCTGGCCATAGTGCTCACTCCGCCGCAGATTTCGGTGTGGTGCGTGGCGCTGCTGAGTTTTGCCTGCTCGCTTATGTATCCTGCTATCTGGCCTTTGGCCATAGTGGATCTGGGCAAGTTTACGAAGAAGGGTTCTTCTCTGCTGGTGGCTTCCATCGGCGGTGGCGCCCTGATTCCTCTGCTTTTCGGCGCGATGAAGGATTGGGTCGGCCCTCAGCCTGCCTACTGGATCTGCCTGCCGTTCTATCTGCTTATCATGTATTATGCCTATTATGGCTATAAGATTCGTAAATAGTCTTCTGGCGCGCGTTTCCGCAGTTTTGATGCTGCTGATCATAACGGTGCCGGCGGAAGCCTGCACTACGGCGATAGTGTCGGCGGAGGCGAGTGCGAGCGGGAGGCCGATGATTTGGAAGCAGAGGGATGCGAACGCTCCGTTCAATACGGTTGCGCACCTGCAGGGCGAGAAATACGCCTACACCGCACTGCTGCCTTCCCAGAAGGCCGTCAAACGTGCGTACGCGGGAATCAACGAGGTGGGATTCGCCATTGCAAACAACCTTTCCTATAATCTGAGGCCGGATTCACTCGGATTCGACACAAATAACGGCGAGATGATGGCCCGGGCGCTTGGCTGCTGCCGTACGGTGGACGATTTTCTGGTGTTGCTGGATTCTACACCTGCTCCCAGAATAGTCAGCGCCAATTTTGCAGTGATAGATGCTTTCGGCGGAGCGGCCTACATAGAGGCCTCGGATACATCCTATGTGCGCTACGACGTGCCCAAGGGCGGATATCTTTTCCGCACCAACTATTCTCTTTCCGGCGATGAAGGCCGCGGAAAGGGTTTTGCGCGCTATGCCACCCTGGAAGAACTGATGGCCCGCCGTGCCGGAAAGGGCCTCAGGCCCCGCCGCAGTTTCACCCCCGCGTTCTTCATGCGCACCGGCCGTTCGTTCGTGAATGTGCTGAACGGGGGAGATGCCCTCTGCTGCAAGCGCAGCGGATATCTTTACGATCACGATTTCATCCCTCGCAGCACCACTACCTCTTCCGTGGTCATCGAGGGCATCGGGACAGGTGATCACCCGGATGCCGGTGTGATGTGGTGCGCAGTGGGGAATACCCCTTGCAGCTACGCCATCCCGGTTTGGCTCTCCGCAGGAGAAGAGATAGCTTCGCCTGTCTGTGGAGATGCTCCTGCCAGCCGTCTGGCAACGGATTTACGTAAGTCGCTTAGCACTTTGGACTGGCCTGGATATTCCAAATATCTGGACGTCAAAGCTTTGCGTCGTGTGCTTAAAGCGGTGCGCAAGGCGGAACGCCGTGAGCTGAAACTTGGCCGCAGGCTGGAAAAGCGCCTTCGCGTGGCATTCGATGCCTCTGCCGTGGCTGAATATAATGCTGGTGCTGCCGCCCGTTTCGAAGAATTCAAAAACTCTGTATTATGACTTTTACGCCCTGGACCCTGCTGATCGATGTCGGACTGATTTCCCTGCTGCTTCTGCTTGGGAAGTTCCTCCGTGCAAAGGTTCGGCTGATCCAGAGGCTGTTTATACCTCCGAGCCTGATTGCGGGTCTGTTTGGCCTCTTGCTTGGCCCGGAACTACTTGGCTGGCTTCCTCTTTCAGGGAATCTCGGCACCTATGCAGGTATTCTCATTGCGCTGGTGTTCAGCTGCATTCCTCTCACGTCTGCCGGAAAGAAAACATCGGACGGTAACTCCCGTGTGGGGCGTATGTGGGCATATTCCCAGGCCGGAATGCTGCTGCAGTGGGCTCTGGGAGGTGCTTTGGGGCTTTGGGTGCTGAGCAGGATATGGCCTGTCAACGGGGCTTTCGGCCTCTCGATGCCTGCAGGTTTCTGCGGCGGACACGGCACGGCCGCAGCCATAGGGGAATCCTTTGCCAACTATGGTGTGGAGGAGATGCAGTCTCTCGCGATGACCGCCGCCACCGTCGGAATCATCGCTTCGGTGGTAATTGGCATGTGGCTGATTACCTGGGGTGCGGAGCATGGAAAGACCAAGTTCATCTGTGCATACGAGTCGCTCTCTCCTGAACTCCGGACTGGCATCCTGCCTCCGGACAAGCGCACCAGCATGGGGCTGGCATCCTTCTCTGCCATCTCCCTGGACTCCATGACCTTCAATTTCGCCATGGTGGCGCTGATTGCTTTGGGTGGCTATGGGCTGGCGAAACTCATTTCCTGGGCCTGGCCGGCGCTGATGCTGCCAGTGTTCAGCTGCGCTTTCATCGTAGGCCTTCTGGTTCGCTGGTTTCTGGGGCGAGTGAAGGTTGAGGAGCATCTCTCCAAGCCCATCATCGGGCACCTCAGCGGGGCCTTCACCGACTATCTGGTGGCCTTTGGCGTGGCATCCATCCGTCTGGAGATAGTGGGGCACTACATCGTGCCGCTGCTGATATTGCTGGCTGTCGGGCTGCTGCTGACTCTGTTCTACGTGTTCTGGGTGGGCGCAAGGATACATCGCAGCTATCCCTTCGAGAAGTCGATCTTTACCTGGGGATGGTTCACCGGCACTATGGCCATGGGAATAGCCCTGCTGCGCATTACCGACCCCGAAAGCAAGAGCGGATGCCTGGACGACTATGCCTTTGCCTATCTGTATATTGCGCCGGTGGAGATTGCGCTTGTGTCGCTCTCGCCATTGGCTTTTGTCTATGGATTTGGCTGGCTCTTCGTCGGGCTGTGTGCCTTGCTGGGCATAGGCATTCTGTTATTTGCGGGTATCCGCGGCTGGATGGCGCGGGCGAAAGGCTAGTTGTTGTACACTTGGATGAATATGAAAAGGTTTATTATACTATTACTGACCTGTTTGCTGGCATTGAGCCTGCAGGCGGCGAATGCGGGTCCTGGAGCATTTGCCCGGAACGGGTTGCGCAGCAACGCGGAGGGGACCGCCCATTCGCCGACTGCAAAGATGTCTGCCAAAAAGGGCAAGGCCGACGTTGGCATCAAGTATCTGGATGCCAGTTTCAAGTTGTACGACTCTCTCCAGAAGCAGATATTCAATTTTGCGGAGACCGGATACAAGGAATTCCGCAGCGCGGAGCAGTGGGCATCCTTCCTGGAGAGCCAGGGATTCAGTGTAGAGAGGGGAGTGGCGGGGATTCCAAC
>CACXKV010000023.1:0-3532 GCA_902768365.1 uncultured Bacteroidia bacterium
GAAAGTGTTCCTGCAGGAAGCACAGCCTCAATTGCATCCAGCGCATCCTTTAGGAAGAACTGGGTGGTGGAGAGACCGTTGATGGACCCGCTTCCTTTAGGATACAGGAAGACGCGGTCGGCAACAGATGCAATGTAGTAAGAAGCATTGCTGAATCCCGCACCGTATGCGATGACGGGCTTGCCCTTTGAGCTGAAGTTCTTAAGGTATTCACGTATTTCTTCCATCCCGGCCATACTGGCGCTGAAATGGTCCGTGTTCAAATAAATCGCGGCAATTCCATCATCTTCGGCGGCTTCTTCCAGAGCTCTTTCGAATCCCAGAAGGGAGATGGATGAACTGATGATGATTCCTGAGAGTCCGATGTTGAAGCTCCCGCCTCCTCGTTCGGATACCATGTCTTTAAGGTCGATCTTCAGGATCTTGCCTTTAAGGAAACCATTCTCTGCAGCAAACAGGGTGCTGCAGGCCACAATGGCAGCACAAAAGCTTAATACTAACTTTTTCATTCTTTAAGTGATAATAAACTGGGAATGCGACAGTACAAATACCTTACCAGCTGGCAACAATATTGTATGGAACGCCGTTCAAGACGGCTGTATTGCCGGAATAAATGAAATAATGCCCCAGATTCCGGGCCTTGTCGATAATCTCTTCGGTGGCCGTTACCTGGCTGGCACAGCGGACGGTTACGTACCAAAGGCCCTTCTCTATCTTTCCGGTCTTAATCTGCTGATGATTGCCTCCGGCCTTCGAAGAAAATTCCGGATCATTCTCGGGGAAAGCGAAATCGTCTTTCTTAAGATACAGCTCCAGATCGAAGTCTCCGGTGCCTTGCAGGTCTATGGAAAGGGACGGGACGTCCTTGGTGAGATAGACGACGAAATGATGGCACTGGAGGTCGCCGATTGCAGTGTATTGGGGTGTGTTGTCTTCCGTGCGCTTTGTCATGGGAATCATGTCTCCATTTCGAAGGACACCCTTGACCTTGGCTATTCCGCTGCCGTCCCAGGCATAGCCGAACATGGATGCGGTCAGGTTCAGCACGTCGCCGGAGGGCGCATCTTCAGGATGGGACCCGGTAACCACCAGACGGCCGGAAGTTGCGGATTCCTTGTATGCCCAGACTGCCGGCTGGCCGTAGAAACCTCTGGATGTGGAATTCTGGCCTTTCTGATTCAGGTAGCGGCCAATTATCTCCGTTCCGGGAGGAGCCATGTTTACATCCATGTATCCGCCTCCGTTATGCCTGGCTCCGGAAACTACCGTATTCTCAACAGGCCCGTAATATGCATTGAAGGTCGGGGAGACCATTTCTATGTCTATGCTGGAGTTCCCGACTCCGGTGCCCTTCATGTTGCCGTCTTTCCATATGTTATAGTAACTGGAAGAGCTTCCGCTTGCATATCTGCCGGCAAGGTATGCCCCGGCGCAGGAACCTACGTAGGAGCCGCCATTTGTGTAGAAGGTATTCACATTCTTCCTGCCGGATGCTCCCATGGTTTTGCCGTGAGGCCCGGAATGGCCGCCGAAAGAGTAAAACAGCCGGAAGCGGGGCTCTCCGTCAGGGTAGAGGAGCACACCGTTCTGGTCGTCGGCGTTGCCGGTGATAAGCGAAGACTGTATGGCCTTGTCGGAGTCGGTATACCCGTTGACTACATCGTCTATCGTGGCAAGGAAGTACTCCGCATTATTGATGCCGGCCTTTTTGAGGGCATAAGGGAGTCGGCCGTTTATTACTTTTCCGTTCTCCTTGATTCCGGGATTCAGTTCGCATCCGCCGTCAAGGAATATATCTTTATAGTAGGCTGTGTTGATGGTTGTCTTGCTGACGAGCTCCAGAATCGCGGCGTCATCCAGATCTTCGAGTTCTTCTGTTCCACTCTCGTTGCCGTTATTGTCTTTTTGGCATGAGTTTGAGGCCAGGATAAGTGCTCCGGCGAGGAATATGCAAAGGGTGCTTCTTTTAATCATATCATGTAAAGATACAAAATTCCGGATAATTCTTGTTGAACTATTAAAAAAATTGCTATCTTTGCAATCCCAAATTCTGGATGTAGCGCAGTTGGTAGCGCACCTGGTTAGGGACCAGGAGGTCGCTGGTTCAAGTCCAGTCATCCAGACGCAAAGCCGGCATCTGCCGGCTTTTTTGCGTCTGGATGACTGTCTTACCAATGTTCTCAACGTTTCTGGCGGACGGCACCGTACCAGATTTCGGGGGCGAAGGGGGAGAGGATAAGCGGAACGAAGGGCAGGACTATCCTGAGCCACAACGGCAACCCTACCGGAACGCAAAGCATCACAATCAATGCTATCAGGCCCAGCAGGAGCCAGATTATAGGGTTGATCAGGTAGCAAGCCACATATCGTATCGAATTCAGAAACGCACGGTCTGCTATCTTGTTCTTGAAGATATTGAACACCCCGATTCCCGGCAACATCAGCAAGCCTGCAAAAGGAACCATAGGCAGACGCAGGATTTTTACCAATGTGGTATCCCGGGCGAATTTGTCCCTAGGGTGCCTGGCAATCAAAGCCTGCATCTTTTCCGTCAATCTCTGCAGGAGTTTTCTGGAATGCTTACGCTCTCCGCTTTCTTCATCTGTCTCCTGAAGCTCATCGTCTTCAGGCGTCCAGACCGGCATAGGCTCCCCGATGTTGATTTTCAGGTTTGTCCTGAAATCGGTATAATCCTCATATACGAGCCCCACGGGCACAATTACCACAGGCTTGTCGACATCTTCCGCGGCTTTGAGCGCTATTCGTGCAATCCCCTTGCGCAGGGGCAGGAGGCCGGGTTCCTGGCTGTGACGCCCTTCCGGAAAGATGCAGAAAGGCAGGCCCGTTTTCAGGGTCTGGACTGCTGTCTGGAAGGTGGCATCGTTGCCGGAGAGGCTGTCTGCTCCGTCCCTGATGCGGTATATGGGCATTATTTTAAGGAAATTGAGCGCCCTTGCCAGTGCCGGCTTCTTGAAAAGGTCTGCCCTGGCTGCGAATACCACGGGCGTTTTTTGTGCCGACAAGACAGCAAGCGCATCCAGGAGTGTGTTCACGTGATTCGGAGAGAAAATGACCGCGGCATCGGATGGGACATTGTCCAAACCGACATAGCTCACGCTGTGGAACATCCTTCGGAATGACCACCTAACGTATCGCACCAGGATATTGTAGGCGCGGTTATTTTCGTAGACCGCTTTCATCAGCTAAGCAATGTGCAGAGAAGGACTCCCAGGTAGTTGCCCACGGCATAACCGACTATGCCTATGCTGAGGCCGGGCATGAGCACGCGGCTGTTACGCATGGATGCGGCAATCATGGGCACGAAGGGCGGGGAATTGATATAGGTGACGGAGGCGATGACTGCGGTGTCGGCATCCACCTTGAAGAACTTGGCGCTAAGTAGCTGCAGGGAGAGGGAAACCACCTCCATGAAGAAGAGGAATCCCACGATCCAGAGCGCTCCGGTGAAATCCAGTGAGCGGACATCTGCCATGGAAGCTACCACGAGGGAGAAGATGTAGATGAAATACAT
>CACXKV010000024.1:0-3347 GCA_902768365.1 uncultured Bacteroidia bacterium
GTTCCTGTGTATTTCAGCAGTTGCAAAGAATCCGGCCTTGGCACCGATCCACTTGCCTGCAGCGGCCTTGAACGGCTCTCCCAGGGTCTTAAACTGACCTTCAGCATCCTCGTACAGGAATTCGGCCATCACAACAGGAGGCCAGTTCTTACCTTCTTCGTGCACACGTATTCTCAAATTGACTTTCTTCGAGTCGAGTTTAACGCTTTCAGCGATGGTCTCTTTACCTCCTCTTTCGGCAAAAAGGCAGATTCTTCTTTGGAGATAGACGTCCGTGCCATCATAATATAGTTCTATGGTGCAGTACTGCGCACCCATCACGATCATGCCGGCCCTGTCTCCTTTGTAGGATGGCTGGAATTCAAGACTGGCGTTGAGTTCCGTGCTCGGGCCTACTAACTTTTCCAACAGCATCTGTGGGCAGTCCCAGAGGTTTCTGAAACCTTCTGCCTGCTTCCTGCAGTTAAGCCTCAAAGCCTTCTCAGCCGGACTGGTCATATACCAGGAGTATTCAGGAGCACTTGCCCACTGCCAGTTCAGGGGAATTGAGGTCCCCTCGAATGATGTAGAGGTCTCTTCTGCCCCGACCCCTCCGAGCGGCCTTGCCGGGAATGCGGCCGGTGCCTTTCCTTCAAGTACCGGTTCACCAATGCCGTCACTGTCATTGTCAACCCCTATGATGCACCAGCCTTCCTTGTCCCACTTGAGCGGCTGAAGGTGGACTACTCTTCCCCAGGCATATCTGTCTTCGAAATGAATGAACCAGTCGTCCCCCTTTGCATCCTGGACCCAGGCGCCCTGGTGAGGACCGTGGGTGGCGTTCCCTCCGGCCTCAAGCACACGTCTCCATTCGTACGGACCGTATGGAGATTTGGAACGCAGGACAAGCTGCCATCCGTCCTGCACGCCTCCGGCAGGAGCGAAAATATAATAGTATCCGTCTTTCTTGTAGATTTTCGGTCCTTCGACAGTGGGGTTGCGGGTGGCTCTGCCGTCGAAAATCATCGATTCGGCGCTTATGCACTCAGTGGCGTCTGAATTGAGCTCGACTAAACTCAGTACGCTGTTGAAACCAGCCCGGCTGCCGGCCCATCCGTGAACGAGATAGACCCGCCCGTCTTCGTCGAATAGAGGACAGGTGTCAATGTAACCCTTTCCTTCCTTGACAAGCACGGGCTCGCTCCATTTTCCTTGTGGGGTTTGGGTATGAACCTGATATATGCCCCTGTCGGGGTCTCCCCAGAATATGAAGAACTCCTTTGTCGACTCGCGATATCGGATAGAAGGGGCGAAGACGCCGTCACCGTGCGGAACCAAACCGGGGCTTGCTTTCGCGCCGGGACCGTCGGCGAGGTCACGGGCATAGGTGGATACACCTTCAGGAAGAGCCGCTCCGACGATCTCCCAGTTAAGAAGGTCAGTCGAATGGAGAATCTGAAGACCAGGGGCACAGCCGAAAGAAGATGCGGTCATCCAGTATTCTCCGTTGACACATATTGCATCAGGATCGGAATAATCAGAATTGATGATAGGATTCTTGAACCCCGGGGCGGATGCAAGGGTCAGCGCTAGAATGAGAGAGAGTGTTGTATGCATGTTTATATTTTAAGGAAGGATACATTTTAAGGGGCGGCTACAAGCCTTCTGGCAGCAATCAGTATGTCCCTGGTATCGAAGTCTTGTCGGATGGCTATTATTTGGTGAATGAATTATCGGCGTGAGGTCTATCGCCCCTGGGCTGTAACAGTAGATGGATAGAGCACAACCCTCACCGCTCCTACGCCATTTATACCAACCCTGTTCTCATCGCCGTTGAGCCTTCTTCCCGGTACCCACTTGCCATCCACAAAGGTTCCTTCCTCAATCGCGTCGGTAAGGATCCTTGCTTGAGTGCCAGCATTCTTCGAGGCGAACGAGAATGACACATTGATTCCAACGATATAGAACTCATCCGGCGAAGTCTGTAAGATGAGGGCGCCGGACTGGGCCTGCTGTTGTGAGGCGGCAGCCAGTTGTGCGTTCTCCCTGGCCATCTGGGCCGCGCCCTGGCCATAGTTGAAGGCGCGCTGGTTCCTTACGGAAGAGCGTGCGGTGAGGATATAGTCTCCCATTTCGACGGAAGGGCTTGCATTCTCCTCCGTCACCCTCAGGCCGCGAAGCTTGTCGGAACCGTAGTTCTGGATGATCATCTGGTCCATTCCGGACAGGATTGCGTAGCACTTGCCAAGATTCTCAAAGTCGGCAGAGTAATTACCGGTTGCATTCTGCGCACCGTCAAACCCAAACGGTGCAAACCCAAGAGCGTCATATTCACCATAGGCATAAAGGGCTTTGGAAACATCCACCCTGCATTCGGGGATGAATATCGGGTTGTTACTCAGGGCGAACTGGCTGAGCACCCATTCAAACTCGCTTATGTAAATATCAGGCGCCGTGAAATCCACCGCAGGTGCGGCGGCTCTCCAGACATCTATCACCTCCGGAAGAGGGCTTCCTGAAGGGAACTGTCCGGGATTTATCATACCCGGCTGGCGGAGCCAGTTGTTGACATACATCGGAATGTCGTGAACGGCCTTGCCTGCTGCCGTGATTTCGTTTACATATTTGGCATAGTGATAGGCCTGGAAGATTTCCTCCGTGTAGTAGGGATAGTCGGTGAGAAGGTCGTCGGCCTTAGTGTGGCTCTTGCCAAATACTTCCTCCCAGGTTCCGGACATCTTATAACCATTCTCGCTCCAGACCTTTTCAAGTTCAGGGAAGAGCTGCCCTTTATGGCTTGAGAGATACTGCATCAGGTCAGAGGGGACCTGCCCCTCCCAGGCCTTCTGGGCGGCAGGGGAGAAGTCCCTGACGGAACCGAGTATTCCCATCTCGTTTTCCACCTGCATCATTATCACGGTATAGTCTTTATCCACTTCCTTGATATGCTGCATCAGGGCAGTATATGCATCCCTATCCGCTTTGAGGGACTCTTGGCCGAAGGCGGACAGCACGTTGAGGAACCCGCCGTCCTGAGTCTGAACCAAGGGATAATTGACCGGATCACGCTTTATATAGCTGGGGGCATAGGTGGAGTTTCCGTTCTTCCAGCTGGCAAACCATATCATCACCACCTTGAGCCCGTTGAGGCGCGCATTGCGGATTATGTGGTCCACAGAAGAGAAGTCGTACTTTGATATGTCTTCCTTGATTAGCATTCGGAGCATCGTCGGCGGAGCGCAGAACGTAGTGATCTGGTATTTTGCAAACATCGGAAGAATGTCAGAAGCGTGGAATCTGTCAAAGTCATATACAAATACGGCGGATTCAGCGAGCCATTGGCCGTACAGCTTGCCCCACATGGACTT
>CACXKV010000025.1:0-2624 GCA_902768365.1 uncultured Bacteroidia bacterium
GGGACTCATCTTGACGGGGAAATACAAGCCTGCGCCCGTACGCAGGGTCGAAATCCCCAAAGACAACGGAAAGACGCGCAAGTTGGGCATCCCGACTGCGGTCGACCGCGTAATCCAACAGGCCATAGCGCAGGTGCTTGGCCCGATGTATGAGCCGCAGTTCAGCGATGGAAGCTTCGGCTTCCGTCCCGGACGCAGCGCACACGATGCGTTGAAAAGGGCGCAGGAGATACTGAACGATGGCTATGAATATGCCGTGGGTATCGACCTTGAGAAGTTCTTCGATACGGTCAATCAGAGCTATCTGATAGAACTCCTGTCACATACGGTAAAGGACGGACGGGTGATAAGCCTTATCCATAAATACCTGTATGCAGGAGTGATGATAGACGGAATGTACCACCCGACCCCGGAGGGGACGCCGCAGGGCGGCCCGCTGAGTCCGCTGTTGAGTAACATCGTACTCAACGAGCTGGACAAGGAACTGGAGCGGCGCGGACACCCTTTTGTGCGCTATGCGGATGACAGTCTCATCTTTTGCAGGAGCAAGCGAGGAGCCGAGAGAGTGTGTGAGGGCATCACGAAGTTCATCGAGAAGAAGCTTCATTTGAAGGTGAATCGCGAGAAGACGGAAGTGGGCTATGCACGCGAGATGAAGTTCCTTGGGTACTCGTTCTACAAGACAGGCGAAGGATGAAGGCTGCGGGCGCACCCCAAAAGCCTTGCGAAGCTGAAAGCAAAGTTGAAACTGCTGACAGGCCGAAGCAATGGAATGGGATACGAGCGGCGCAAACAGGTACTCCACGAGACGATACGCGGCTGGGTGGGCTACTTCAAGCTGGCGGATATGAAATCCACACTTGAGGTAATAGACCAATGGCTCCGTAGGCGTATCCGAATGTGTATCTGGAAGGCGTGGAAGCGCCCGCAGACACGGGTTAAGAACCTAATCAAGTGTGGCATCAAGCCGTACTGGGCGCGAATCTATGGGAACAGTAGCAAGGGATATTGGGCCAATGCGGGAGGCATAATGCACCACGCCGCAGGGAACGACAAACTTTGCCGTGCTGGCTACCCTTGCCTAATGGACTACTATGCTCAATTGCACAGAGTGTAAGGAACCGCCGTATGCCGAACGGCACGTACGGTGGTGTGAGAGGTCGGAAAACAAAAGCAGGAGGAAAACTCACTACTTTTGTTTTCCTCCTACTCGATTGATAACTACAAATTCTATTCTAGATGAGTGCCAGCGCCTGGGAGATATCGGCCAGAAGGTCGTCTATGTGCTCTGTGCCGATAGAAAGGCGCACGGTGCTCTGGAAGATGCCCTGATCGGTAAGCTCCTCCTCCGTAAGCTGGGAGTGCGTAGTGGTGGCGGGATGGATCACCAGGGACTTGACATCGGCCACGTTGGCCAGGAGGGAGAAGATCTTCAGCGAGTCGATGAAGCGGAAAGCCTCCTTTCGGCCGCCCTTGATTTCAAAGGTGAAGATGGATCCGCCTCCGTTAGGGAAGTACCTTTTATAAGTAGCGTGATCCGGATGATCCGGCAGGGAAGGATGGTTCACCTTGGCCACCTTGGGATGCCTGGACAGGAATTCTACCACCTTCAGCGCATTGGACACGTGTCTTTCAACCCTGAGTGAGAGCGTCTCCAGGCCCTGCAGGAAGATAAAGCAGCTGACGGGGGAGAGCGTGGCGCCGGTATCGCGAAGCAGGATGGCGCGGGCGCGGGTGATGTAGGCGGCGGGCCCCACGGCATCGGCAAACACAATCCCGTGATAGCTGTTCTCCGGCCGGGTAAACTGCGGGAACTTGCCGGACGCCTTCCAGTCGAATTTCCCGGAGTCTACGATGACCCCGCCGATGGTGGTGCCGTGGCCGCCGATGAACTTGGTGGCAGAGTGCACCACAATATCGGCCCCGTGCTCGATGGGACGAAGGAGGAAAGGCGTGGCAAAGGTATTGTCCACCACCAGGGGAATCTGGTGCCGATGGGCAATCTGCGCCACTTTCTCAATGTCTGTCACATTACCGTTGGGGTTGCCGAAAGTTTCGATGAAAAGGAGTTTGGTCTCCGGGCGGATGGCCTTTTCGAAGTTGGAAAGGTCTGAAGGGTCTACAAAGGTGGTGGAAATGCCATAGGGCACCAGCGTGTGCTGCAGCAGATCGTAGGTGCCTCCGTAGATGGTCTTGGCAGCAACCACGTGGTCTCCCGCGCGGGTGATGTTGAGGATGGAGTAAGTGATGGCGGCAGCACCGGAGGCTACGGCCAGAGCACCAACGCCCCCTTCCAGGGCGGCGATTCTCTGCTCCAGGACATCCTGGGTGGTGTTGGTGAGGCGGCTGTAGATGTTGCCGGGATCGGCCAGGCCGAAGCGGGCGGCAGCGTGTTCGCTGTTATGGAACACATAAGAGGAGGTCTGGTAAATGGGGACGGCACGGGCATCGGATGCGGGGTCTGCGTGCTCCTGACCTACGTGGAGCTGAAGGGTTTCGAAGTGAAGCGGAGTGGTAGCCATTGTATTTCGTTTTGTTGTTTTCTGCTTGCAAAGTTATGCGTGGTGGAGATTTCCTGCAAGAATCTTTGAAAATATAGTGTTATCCTCTATATTTGTAAAAAT
>CACXKV010000026.1:0-2339 GCA_902768365.1 uncultured Bacteroidia bacterium
GAGTCAAAATGGCTTTACGGGGACAATCCCTGAATCCTGGCTTCGTCTGGGCTTAAAATTGAATATTTACAATCATAAATTCTCCGGGCAGATTCCGGACTATTTCTATACCGCGAAGGATCCTGGCTATTGGATCAATATGTACATCAATCTCGGGCAAACTGATGAAGAATATAGAAAAACCGATCCTTTTTCTATCCAGGACCGCGACATACCTGGATATTGGCCCAAGAGAGATATCAAAGATGTAATTACTGGGAAGCCGATTCCATATGATGATATCATTGCCGGCAACAAGGCTACGGTTGTGTTCAAGTGGGCTTCTTGGTGCACTTATTCGGCTGCTCTGTTACCGCGGCTTAAAAAGATGCACGAGAAGTATCACAAAGATGGTCTTGAGGTGATACTACGACCGGCTTGGGGCGACGATGAGGGGGAGAGAATCCTTAAGAATTATATATTGGAACACGGTTACGATATCTGGTATAATTTCTCTTCCAATGATATCTCTCTGTCAGAGGGAGGCGCGCTTGGAGCTTATGGAACACCTTTCGCCACTGTGATTGACAACAAGGGTAATGTCATTTTCAGTTGCACTCCGAATGTCAGCGATCCTTCCCGCGGCAGGTTCGGACACGTCGCTTTCAACAGCCTTATTCCATTCCTGGAGGATATCTTCGGCCCTCTTGAGGACGAGGAAGCGTACTCTTCTACTGATTACTCCTTGGACGGAACAGTTGTAACTCTTCAGAAAGCCTCTGTCGGCAAGGGAATCAACATCGTGTTTATGGGTGACGCCTACACCGACAGGGATATGAATGAACTGTATGAGAGTCTGATGTGGCAGGCTAATGAAGAATTCTTCAGCATTGAGCCTTACAAGACTTTCAGGGACAGGTTCAACGTGTACGCAGTAAGGGTTGTCTCCAAGAATGGTAAGACTGGAGCCGGTTATTCTACTGCCCTTGGAACCCAAGCAACAGGAACCTCTACTGCCATCAGTGACGCCGGGACCGACAAGTGTTACGAATATGCCCTCAAGGTGCCTGGCATCAATGACAAGAAGAACCTGCTGATATGTGTGCTAATCAATTCCGATGGTATGACGGGCATTACTTCAATGAGTAAGTCGTTGCAATCCGGAGTAGCGTACTGCGCATCCGGAAGCAACATTCGTGATGTTTTCGGAGTCCTGGTACGCCACGAAGCCGGCGGCCATGGCTTCGCCTTCCTATCTGACGAATACAGCACCCAGACCGGAAGTCCAAGCCAGGCTGTCATTGATGAATTCAATATGCTTTATCGTGATTATGGCTGGTATTCCAATGTCGACTTCATCAACAATCCGGCTAATGTCAAGTGGAGTGCATTCCTGAACGATGACCGCTACAAGGACGAAGTCGGCATCTTCGAGGGTGGTGCCACCTTCACTAACGGCGTATACCGTCCGTCCCAGAACAGTATGATGAACAAGAATCTGGAGCGTTTCAACGCACCTTCGCGCTGGGCGATCTACAAGAGGATAATGGAGCTCAGCGGCGAGACCGCTTCCTTCGAGAAGTTCCTCGAATATGACGCCGTGAACCGCGCTTCCGCTTCGGCAGCAGCAAAGCCGCCGCTCAAGGCCGCGGCAGCTCCGGAGCGCAAATTTGGGTATTCAAACCCTCCTGTGGTCGTACGGTAGAACTATTACATCAAGACTCTTCGTGGATGTAGCCATCGTCTTTGATATTCCAGAGGGTGGCTACAACCAAACCTCCAACGATAGCGATACCGGCCATGATCAGGTAAAGGTTGTTCCAGAATGAATCTCCGAACCTGTCGGAAAGGACTCCTATACCGATTCCGGTGAACAGTACGCTCAAATAACTCATAAGGCCGATGATACCGACGGCGGAAGAGGCTCCTTTCTTGGTGACCTGGTTGGAAGCCGTTACTCCGAGCAGGGCCTGGGGTCCGTAGAGGAAGAAACCTGCGAAGGCCAGCAGGAAGAGCATCAGCACAGGGCTGGTGCCGGCCGGCAGCAGATGCAGGACCACAAGGCACAAGGCCGTGAGGGCCATTTCTATCGCACATACCCTCTGGGCTTTGCTGCCGAACAGGTGGTCGGTGATCCATCCTGCGGAAAGCATACCCAGGCAGCCGAAGAGTTCGAATATTCCGATGGTAGCTCCCGCCCACATCGGGGAAAGGTGGTTCTCGCCCATCTGCAGGAACTTAGGCCCCCAGTCCAGGACGGCGAAACGGACTATATATACGAATATGTCGGTCACCGCCAGGATCCAAACTAGCTTGTTCTTCAAGACTTTCTCGCGGATGAACTTGCGGAAGGCTTCCTT
>CACXKV010000027.1:0-3145 GCA_902768365.1 uncultured Bacteroidia bacterium
GCCGGTATCGGCGGCAGCTATCTTGGTGCAAAGGCCGTGATTGAGGCCCTGAGCAATTCTTTCCAGTGGCTCGTGGGCGACAAGAGCAATCCCACCATCCTGTTTGCCGGAAACAACATCGGTGAAGACTATCTGGCCGAACTGACCGACTACCTGAAGGGTAAGAAGTTCGGTGTCATCAATATCTCAAAGAGTGGAACCACCACCGAGACTGCCCTGACTTTCCGTCTGCTGAAGAAGCAGTGCGAGGACCAGTGCGGCAAGGAATTCGCCAAGAAGGTTATCGTGGCCGTGACGGATGCCAAGCGTGGTGCAGCCCGCACTTGTGCCGATAAGGAAGGCTACAAGAGTTTCATCATTCCCGACAACGTGGGCGGACGCTTCTCTGTGCTCACTCCCGTAGGTCTGCTGCCCATCGCCGTGGCCGGATTCGACATCAAGCAACTGGTGGCCGGTGCACAGGACATGGAGAAAGCCTGCGGTCAGGACGTTGCCTTCGAGGAGAATCCCGCAGCCCAGTATGCTGCCGTGCGCAACGGTCTCTATCAGGCAGGCAAAAAGATTGAGATCATGGTGAACTACCAGCCCAAGCTGCACTTCATGAGCGAATGGTGGAAACAGCTCTACGGCGAGAGTGAGGGTAAGGACCACAAGGGTATCTTCCCCGCAAGCGTAGATTTCACTACCGACCTGCACTCCATGGGACAATGGATTCAGGACGGTGAGCGCACCATCTTCGAGACTGTTATTTCCATTGAGCAGCCCAACAAGAAGGTACTCTTCCCCAACGACGAGGAGAATCTCGACGGACTGAACTTCCTGGCTGGAAAGCGCGTGGACGAAGTGAACAAGATGGCCGAACTGGGAACTCGTCTGGCTCACGTGGATGGCGGCGTGCCTAACATCCGCATCTCCGTTCCCGAACTGAACGCCTACTACATCGGACAGCTCATCTATTTCTTCGAGATTGCCTGCGGCATCAGCGGCAACGTGCTCGGTTTCGCCCTGCTCGACAAGCCCGGCTATGAGGCTGACTCAAAGGCCATCAAGGAAAGACTGGCAAAAGAGAAGTAAAAAAAGTGAAAAACCAACCCCACCCCCAACCCCTCCCGAGGGAGGGGAGTTCTGAAAGCCTCCCCTCGGGGAGGTTGGAGGGGGTCGTTTTCCGATATCTTCAGAGAACAGGCTTTGCGGCTTTCACGCCCAAAGCCGTTCTCTTTGATATGGATGGCGTGCTGATGAACTCCATGCCCAACCATGCCATTGCCTGGCAGCGGTCGATGGCTTCCTTCGGTCTGAAGATGACCGAAGCGGATGCCTACGCCACCGAGGGAGCACGCGGTATCGACACAATCCGCAATCTGGTGAAAGCGCAAAAGGGAGAAATCATCACGCTGGAAGAAGCCCAGCGAATGTACGATGAGAAAACCCGTCAGTTCGGACTGTTGCCCAAGGCGCAGGTAATGGAAGGAGCCTTGGAACTGCACGAGAAGATTCATCGCGACGGACTCATCATCTGTATCGTGACGGGAAGTGGCCAGCGCCCACTTATCAACCGTCTGCTCAAGGAATTTCCGAGGGTAACCGAAGAACGCCTAGTGACGGCCTACGACGTGAAACGCGGCAAGCCCCTACCCGACCCTTACCTGATGGGTATGGAGAAATGCGGTGTGCGGCCGTGGGAAACCATCGTCGTAGAGAATGCCCCGCTGGGCGTTAAGTCCGGAAATGCCGCCCAAGCTTTTACCATCGCTATCAACACAGGCATCCTGCCCGACAAAACACTATGGGAAGCCGGTGCCGACATCGTGTTGAGCGGCATGCCCGAACTCTGCGAAAAATGGGACTTGTTAATTGAGAATGTAGAGTGTAGAATGTAGAGTTATGATAACCGCGCACGCCCGGAATCTACGCAGGAATCTGCCTCCGAAAGTAATCATAATTTTTCGTTTAAGCTCAACAACTCGTCTACATTCTACACTCTACATTCTACATTAAAAAGTAATCATAACTCTAAACTCTACACTCTAAACTCTAAACTAAACAGTAATCTCTCCCGACCCGAAACAGCGGTGATGCTCCTTGTCATAAATGACGCAGAACTGACCGGGAGCAACGCCCTGAATGAGATAATCCGAAAAGACCGTGTAGCAACCTTCGGCCGTCTTTTCCAGACGGGCCTGATGGAACTCCGGTGTATGGCGGATCTTGAATGTCACCTCCGTGGGCAACTCGGCTGGAGTGAGATGATGGAAATCATGGAACCGGAATTCCTTGCTCCATGCCTTCTTCGGCTCGTAGCCCTTGGTCACGTAGAGCACGTTCTTCTCCACATCCTTCTTCACCACATTCCACGGGCCGCCGCCGAAGCCTAATCCGTGGCGCTGGCCGATGGTGTGGAACCACAAGCCCTTGTGCTCGCCAATCTTCTTGCCCGTCTCCAATTCCAGCACGTCGCCGGGATTCTCGCCCAGATACCTCTTTATATAATCATTATACTTGATCTTGCCCAAGAAGCAGATGCCCTGCGAATCCTTGCGCTTGGCATTCACCAAGTGTTCGCGCTCCGCAATCTGTCGCACCTCGTCCTTCATGTAATGACCAATGGGAAACAAAGCCTTGCGAAGCTGCCAGTCGTATATCTGCGCCAGAAAATCCGTCTGATCCTTCACGGGGTCGGGACTCGTGGTGAGCCATTTCTGCCCGTCTATCCATTCCGTCTGCGCATAATGGCCCGTAGCAATGAGGTCGTAGTCGTGCCCCATCTTCTCGTCGAAGGCTCCGAACTTAATCAGCCTATTGCACATCACATCGGGATTAGGCGTGAATCCCGCCCTCACCTTGTCCATCGTGTACCGTGTCACCTGACTCCAGTATTCCTTATGGCAATCCACCACCTGCAGTCGGCAGCCAAAGCGATGAGCCACAGCCGTTGCCATCTCCAGATCCTCCTCAGAAGAGCAGTCCCATTCCTCCTCTTCCTCAGGTCCGATCTTGATATAGAAACAGTCGGGATGCAGTCCGCGGCTGGCCAGTTCATAGACCACCACCGAACTATCCACGCCGCCCGAGAGCAGCACCGCTATTCGCTTGTCTTGAAGTTCTTCGTCTTTCATGTGGGCAAAGTTAGTGCAAATGAGCGGAA
>CACXKV010000028.1:0-2183 GCA_902768365.1 uncultured Bacteroidia bacterium
ATCGGCAGAGGTTCTGAAAGACAGGAGCCAAGTTATTCTCGGGGAAACTTTCGCGCGGAAACTGTCTCCGGACATGGATCCGGTGGGTAAAACCCTTATTGTCCGGAATGACACCTGTGTCATAGGGGGAATCATCAGGGTCCCGGAACATTCCATCCTTAAAGAGGGGGACATCTATCGTGCTTTCAAGGAGCCCGATGCGCCCTCCACTTCGCCGTACACCATTCCGGTAGATCTGGTGTTTATCCGGCTGCGGGAAGGAGCCGACCATCAGGCGGTAAGAACGCTCATTGACACCGTTGTTGTCAAAGAATTCGCCCGAAATTATTCGGTTAATAAGCCGGAGCGTTCAATGACCATCCCGTTCAAGGACCTGTATTTCAAAAAGGGTAACAATGTGACCAAGAGCGGTAATGCCACGCTGGTTTATGTACTCATTGCGGTGGGTATTCTTCTGCTGGCATCGGCCCTTTTCAATTACATCAACCTGAGCGTTGCCCTGGCAGGAAAGCGTAGCAAAGAGATGGCCATCCGTTCCACTTTGGGAGAATCCGGAGGCCGGATCCGGTGGCGGTATATCTCCGAATCCATCCTATTTGTAGCGGTATGTCTGGCGCTGGCGTGGCTCTTGGCCAAGGCGCTGGAGCCGCTGTTTAACCGGTATATGGCAGGCGAGGTGGGGCTGGAAGTGTCTGTTTCACCGCTTTATTTGGGTGCTTATGCGCTGATAGCCATCCTCATCGGCCTGCTTTCCGGCCTGATTCCCGCCTGGATCACTTCCCGTTACAATCCGGTGGATGTCATCAAGGGAGAACAGCGCCGTCAGACCAAGACGCTCTTCTCCAAGGTGTTCATCATTATCCAGAACGTTATCACCGTTGCCCTCATATCCCTGGCCCTGGTGATGGAACTCCAATACAAGCATCTGGCCGATATGCCGATAGGGGCCGATTTGGAGGGACTGTATTTCGTAGACAGCGGAACTGTTGGCAAAGATGTCCTGGCAGCCAAGCCTTATATTGAGAAGATGGGCACAAGCAACTCCTATCCAGGTGGTGTCAACATGCAATTGCAAACTACGGTTGAAGGACAAAAAATGAATATCGGCATTCTCCAATGCGATGAAGATGCCTTCGGGTTGTTTGGTTTTGGCATTGTGAAAGATTTCGGCACCCCCAGAAAAAACTCCATGTGGCTTTCCGAATCGGCCGCCAGCATCTTTTCCCTTGACGAAGATAATCCGGTCCTCCCGGAGACGTTCAAGTTATTTATGGGAGATGCTCACGTGGGAGGCATCATTAAGGATTTTGCCATCAAGGGGCCCAGCCAGGTGGCGGGAAACCAGATTGGGGTGGTATCGATAGAAGATTTAAGCCTCAATTCCTCTGTTGTCTTGAAACTGAATCGCTTCGATTCCGAAGTGATGGAGGAGCTGAAGGAGATTGGAAGGGCGGAAAGCATCCGGCTCACAGGGAGTGAGGAGTATACCAATACATACGGGCTTATCCCGGAATTAATTGAGAAAAGCATGGAGCAAACCCGGAATTTCATCAGCCTGATAGAGATCTTCATGGCCCTCGCAACCCTGATTTCCCTGCTGGGCCTGGTTGCGATGAGCGCCTACTACGCCAGGATGCAGACCCGCGACATTGCCGTCCGCAAAGTCTTCGGTGGCAGCGTGGCCACAGAGACGGGACGTTCGGTCAAAGAATATATGGTGCTGGTTGGAATAGCCGTTCTCATCGGCATCCCCGTTGCCATCTTCCTGGCCGAAAGGTACCTGCGCCAGTTCTGGTACAGGATTGAGGGCTACGGATGGGTGTTCGTCGTGGGAGCGGTAATAGCCATCCTGATCTCCTTCCTCGCCGTCCTCTGGCAAACCCTCAAGGCCGCAAAGACGAACCCGGCGGAAGAGCTTAAGAAAGAATAGATTCTTCGCTACGCTCAGAATGACAGAAAAGTGCTCAGAATGACAGATCAATCCTCCATGTTTTGCTGGAAACCAATCTTTCGCCGAGGCTCCCGCTTCTTCTCCTCTATTCGGGAAGAGAGTTCGCCGATGGCCTGGCACAGGTTGTCTATGTCCTTTCGGACATCTTCTGAGAGGTCGTTGACGGCAATATCACTTTTCAGGACTCCGGAGAGCATGGCAACTCCTTGCTCTGTGAAGGCAAAAGGTGGTG